>NZ_CP019893.1:2620364-3275455 GCF_002156705.1 Natrarchaeobaculum aegyptiacum | reverse complement strand
CGCGACCGCCGAACTCGCAGCCGAGTTCGCGAGTCGGACGCGCTCGGAGTGGCTCGAGGATCTCTCGCCGGAGACGACCGTCGCACCGGTCTCCGAGCACGGCGAGGTCTTCGACCATCCCCAGCTCGAAGCCCGGGATCTGGTCGGCGAGGTGGACCTCGACGACGGCGAGAGGGTGCCACAGGTCGGATTCCCTGCCCAGTTCGGCGAGGAACTCGACGAGTTCCGATCGGCCGCGCCAGGTCACGGTGAGCATACTCGCGAGGTCCTCTCGAGTGTGCTCTCGGACGAGGAACTGGATCGACTCGAGGAGGACGGGGTCGTGTGAATCCGCTCGGCAGTGCGTCCCGGAATATCGGCACTCCCTCGCACGGATGCCGTCGGCAAGACTGATTTACCCGACCTGCGTGGCCATGGGCATGGACGTCGAGGAAGCCAGCGAGGTGGCCGAGGAGATCTGTGCGACGATCGGCGAGGCAGTCGTCTGTGATCGGTCGTTCCTCGAGACGGTCCTCGTCGGCATCGTCGGTCGCGGACACGTCCTCCTCGAGGACGTTCCCGGGACCGGAAAGACCCTGACTGCCCAGAGCGTCGCGGACGTACTCGGGCTCTCGTTTTCCCGGATCCAGTTCACTCCCGACCTGTTGCCAGCCGACGTGACGGGGACGTACGTGTTCGACGAGCGCGACCGGACCTTCGAGTTCACGCCGGGACCGCTGTTCGCCAACGTCGTGCTCGCCGACGAGATCAACCGCGCGCCACCCAAGACGCAGGCAGCACTGCTCGAAGCGATGGAGGAGGGGCAAGTGACCGTCGATGGCGAGACGCACGCGCTTCCCGAGCCGTTCTTCGTGATCGCGACGCAGAACCCGGTCGAGCAGGAAGGGACGTTCCCGCTCCCGGAGGCACAACTCGACCGGTTCCTCGTCAAGACGTCGATGGGGTACCCGGACGAGGATGGCGAGGTCGAACTGCTCGAGCGTCGCGTGGCCCGCGAGGCGGCGACGCCGTCGGTCGAGACCGTTCTCGAGCCGGATCGGGTGACCGACCTCAGGCAGGTCCCAGAGGCCGTCCACGTCGACGAGGACGTCGTCGATTACGTGGTCGCCATCGCACGGGCGACCCGGCCTGCAGGCCACGTCGAGGTCGGCGTCTCGCCGCGTGGCACTCAGCGGCTGCTCGAGGCTGCACGAGCCTACAGCGCTATCGTCGGTCGGTCGTACGTGACGCCGGACGACGTCGCGCACGTCTGTCAGCCCGTCCTGGCCCACCGGCTGGTGCTGACGCCAGACGCGACCGTGACCGGCGTCCAGCCGGGCCGTATCGTCGACGACGTCCTCGAGTCGGTCCCCGTCCCGACTGTCGAGTGAGTGTCGGATATCGTACCAGTTGAAACGGTTTACACACCGATCGCACAGCTGTCGGGCGATCGGGTGTGCACTGACGCTCAGTGGCTACCACAGCAGGCCCCGTTTCCGTGGCATCGGTCGCGGGCGGCCCCCACCCCGGGTCGGTTTATGCGTCTCGAGTGCGAACACATGCCACGCAATGACCCAGCCGACCGCGGGGTACCTCTCCCCAGAGACCGCGCCGCTGTTTACCGACCTGTACGAGTTGCGGATGATGCAGGCCTACTACAACCAGGAGCACAACCCGCGAGCGACGTTCAGTCTCTTCTTCCGGGAGTTGCCGACGAAACGGGGCTACATGCTCACCGCTGGCCTCGAGCAGGCCGTTCACGCCATCGAACAGCTCTCGTTCGGTCCGCGGGCGATCGACTACCTCTCCGAACTGGGCTTCGGGGAGAGATTCCTCGAACACCTTAGCGACCTCGAGTTCACCGGCGACGTCTGGGCACTCCCGGAGGGGACGCCGGTCTTCGGGAACGAGCCGATGCTCGAGGTGACCGCGCCGATCCTGCAGGGGCAGTTGCTCGAGACGATCGTGATCAACCAGCTCGGCTACCAGACGCTCGTGGCGACGAAGGCCGGGCGGATGCGCGACGTGATCGACCGCCAGGGCGACGGGCAGTCGCTCGTCGACTTCGGCTCGCGACGCTCGCACGGGACAGACGCGGGGATCAAGGCGGCTCGAGCGGCGTACGTCGGCGGTTTCGACGGCACGTCGAACGTCGCTGCCGGCGAACTGTTCGACGTCCCCGTCTTCGGCACGATGGCTCACTCGTGGGTCCAGAGTTTCGCCACAGAGCGGGCGGCATTCGAGACCTATCTCGCCGAACACGGCGAGGAGACCATTTTGCTGATCGACACCTACGACACGGTCGCCGGCGCCGAACTCGCCGCCGACGTCGCCGACGAGATGGGTCTCGAGATTCGCGGCGTTCGACTCGACTCGGGGGATCTGCCTGCCCTCTCGAAGGCCGTCGACGAGGTCTGTGAGCTCGACCAGTACATTTCCTCCGGAATCGACGAGTATGCCATCCGGGATTTTTTCGACCGCGACGGCGTCGCAACCGGCTTCGGTCCGGGGACGGCGCTGGTCACGAGCACGGACGCCCCGAAGGTCGAGGGCGTCTACAAACTCGTCGCAGTCGAACGCGACGGCGAGATGCACCCCACCATGAAGCTCTCGACGGGCAAGGTGACCTACCCGCACGCAAAACGAGTCCATCGAATCGAAGAGAACGGCCAGTACGTCGGCGACGTGATCGGTCTCAGGGTGGAGTCGCTCCCCGGCGAGAACCTGCTCGAGCCCGTGATCGAAGACGGCGAACGAGTCGCCGACCTCCCGAGCCTCGAGACGAGTCGCGACCGGGCGAACGAACGGCGATCAAACCTCCCTGCACCCCATCGCCGGATCGACGATCCCGAACCGTACGCAGTCGAGATCAGCGACGGCCTCGAGCGGGCAACCGAGGAGTTGCGCCGCGACCTCGAGGCGAAAGCCTGACACGACCACACGACGGAACTAGCCCAGTGTGGCGGTCACGGTGAGAGCAACGTCGAGAACCAGAGTCGCCGTCTCGGTTCCGCCGTCGAGGAGTGACGCAGGGTCAGGATCGGGGTTGACGTAAGCGACGTAGAGCTGTCCCAGACCGGCGACGATCATGACTGCGCCGGCGAGTTGCTCGAGTCGGTGGCTGTAGGCGGCCAGTCGACCGGCTCCCGCGAGCAGTCCCATGCCGGTCGCGACGGTGAGTGCGAGCATCAACAGGGCGATCGATGCGACGTACGTGCCGAGGATGATCGCCCCTTCGGTGGGCGGGAACGCGAGCGACTGGACGACGACCGTCAGGAAGATCGGTGCGACGCAGCCGGCAGCCGCGACGGCGTACCCTGCGCCGAAGATCCCGAAGCCGAGGACGCTCGAGCGCCGCTGTGGCAACGTGACCGACAGTGAGGGTGCCTTGCCGGCGAGGACGATCACGCCGAAGGCGACGAGTGCGACGCCGACGAGTGGCTCGACGATCAACAGCCCTTCGACGGCCTGTTGACCCAGCCAGAACGCGACTCCGAGGAGCACAGCGAGGGTGAGGACGATCCCAGTGGCAGCGATCCCGCCGCGGACGACCGTCCCACGAAGGGTCGGTTCCTCGGTCTGGGTGGCGTAGAAGCCGACGTAGCCGGGCAACAGTGCATAGGCACACGGCGAGAAGAACGTCGCCACGCCGGCGACGAGCGCGAACGAGACGGCGGTGAGGACCTCGGGACCGAACATGGTTACAGGTCCGCGTCCGCCAGCGCGCTCTCGAACCCCTCGAGGAGTTCCTCGGTGGAGGCCGTCCCGACGTGTTCCCACAGCGTCGTGCCGTCGGTGTCGACGACGGCGGTTTTCGGATATGGGACGCCGTCGTAGGCCACCGTCAGCCGGGAGCCGTCGTCGTGAGCGAGCAGCCAGTCACCGTCGTGACTCTCGAACCACTCGACGACCTCGGATTCGGGGACGGTGTTTCCGACCGGTTCGGTCGTCACCGAGACGAACTGGATCGGTTCGCCCTCGAGGCCCGCGGCTGCCTCGGCGAGGTGGGGCATCTTCTCGGCACAGCTCGAGCAGGTCGTCGCGAAGAACGTCACCGCAGTGAGCCGGTCGTCGTCAGGAACCGTCATCGTCCCGGCCTCGCTGCCGCGAGCCTCGAGGGTGCGGACCTCGATCGGTTCGGTAGGCTCGGACGACTCGTCGTCGCCGACCGAGGGGAGTCCACCGAGTGCAACGGCACCACCCCCGAGGAGGAGGCCACCCCCGACCGCTCCGGCGATGAGTTCCCGTCGACGCATCGTTACCCCTCCACCACGGTTCGAAGGTCGTCGATGATTTCTTCGGCAGAGTAGTTCGTTGCACCGGGGTAGGACCGTTCGACGATCCCGTTTTCGTTCACGAGGAGGATGATGTAGACGTGGGTCCCGTCGGTTGGCTCTGCTGTTTCGACTTGCGCGTCGTCGTGGTTCTCGTGGTCGTCACGATCGGTTTCGTGTTCCCCGTGGTCGTTGTCGTCGTGTCCATCGTGATCGTCGTGGCTTTCGGCACCATCACCGTGACCATCGTCGTGTTCTTCGTGATCGTCGTGCTCGAGGTGGACCGGCGTCCCGAAGTCTCCAGCGACGACGTCGTATGCTTCGTCGTTGTCCTCGGGACGGAGGATGTGCCAGTTCTCTGCGCTCGGATCGATCCCGATGCTGTCGACTTCCTCCTGCAGTCGCTCGGTGGTGTCGTACTCCGGGTCGAACGTGATGCCGACGAACGCGACGTCGTCGTCGTATCCCTCGCGTGTTGCGTCCTCCGACGCCATGTTGAGCATCTGCAGCAAAACCGGACAGAGGCCGTCCGGACAGGACGTAAAGAAGAACGTCATGAGCATCGCCCGCTCCCCGTGGAACTGCTCGTCGGTCACGACTTCACCCGTGAACGCATCAGGGACGCTAAACGACGGGATTTCGTCGCCATAGGTTGGGTGTGAGGACTGACTGAGGTCGGTCTCGGGCGGGCCGAGCACGGCTCCTTCGGCACCGCTCTCGAGGACGCCGTCGAGACAGCCTGCCAGCGCCATCGCGCCGCCTGCACCCACCGCCTGTAGGACCGATCGCCTCTCCATGTGTCTCACTTCGACTCGATCAGCAAAGGGGCATTGGTTCGCCCGCCGAATGGATCGCGTTGACCATCGTCGGTCGTGACGGATTGATCGTCGTGGTAACTACTCGAGTGTTCCCGAAAGTACCTTCGCCGCAGTCAGGACCGGATCCCAGACGGGGCTGAACGGTGGCGCGTACGCGAGGTCGAGGTTCAGCAGTTCGCCGACGGTCAGTTCGGCGTCGACGGCGGTGGCGACCGTGTCGATGCGTTTCGCGCCGTCGCGTCCGACCAGGCTCGCGCCGAGGACCCGTTCGGTTTCCCGGTCGGCCACGAGCGTGATCGTCAGTTCCGTCGCCCCGGGGTAGTAGTGCGGGCGCGTGGGTGCTTCGATCGTCACCGAAACGGGGTCGAACCCCGCATCGCGAGCGCGCTCTTCGTCGATGATCCCCGTTCGCGCGGCACCGAGGTCGAAGGCCTTCACGATGGCCGTCCCTGCCGTCCCGCCAGTCGGCGTCGGCTCGCCGGCGACCGTGGTACCGATCGCCCGACCCGCGCGGTTGGCCGTCAGCGCGAGTGGAACGTGATCGGGCTCGCCAGTGACGACGTTCGTCGCCTCCGCAGCGTCACCCGCGGCGTAGACGTCGTCGCAGTTCGTCCGGCCGTACTCGTCGGTCGCGATGGCACCCGTCGGGCCGAGTTCGATCCCCGCCTCCTCGGCGAGGGAGACGTTCGGGGCGACGCCGACGCCGACGACGACGAGGTCGGCCGGTTCTGCCCGGTCACCACCGTCGAGCAGGACCTCGTCGACGCGGTCGTCACCCTCGAAACCGTCGACGGCCGTCTCGAGGTGCACCGAGACGCCCTGGTCCTCGAGGTGATCCTCGACGACACTCGCCGTCTCCTCGCCGAAGGGCTGGAGGATCTGCGGAAGCATCTCGTAGATCGAGACCTCGATACCCCGTTCCGTGAGCGCTTCCGCCATCTCGACGCCCACGTAGCCGCCGCCGACGATGGCGGCCGTCTCGAGGTCGTGTGCGGAGACGTCGTCTTCGATCGCGTCGGCCTCGTCCATGCTCCGGAGCGTGAACACGCCCTCGAGGTCGAGTCCGTCGAAGGGGGGCTGGATTGCGCGGGCACCGGTGCCGATCAACAGTGCACCGTAGGGCTGGTCGAACTGCTCGCCGTCGGCCTCGACGGTGACCGTCTGTGTGTCGGGATCGATGGCGACGACCTCGTGGTTCGTTCTGAGATCGACGTCACGCCCCTCGCGGAACTCCTCGGGAGTGACGGCGACGAGGTCGTCGAGGTCGTCGACCGTTCCCTTCACGTAGTAGGGCATCCCGCAGGCGGCGTACGACACCCATTCACCCCGTTCGAAGACGATCACCTCGAGATCCGGGTTTTCGCGTTTGGCCTTGCTCGCGGCACTCATTCCGGCGGCGTCACCACCAACGATGACGAACGGGTCGTCCATACTGTCGAGGTCGTCGACCAGCAAGTAAAGTATTTCGCAGATTTCCCAATACAAAGAATAGCGATGCAGTACGGCGATCGACGGCACTCGAAAGCCGGAGCTAACAGAATTACTCGAGTTCGACGTCGCCGTCCGATCGGACGATCACGTCGTGGCCACGGTACCGGAACGTGACACGCCCCTCGCCAGATCTGTCACTGGTGGCAGTGGCTTCGAAGAGCCGGTCGAGTGCCGTCGGATCGACGACCTCGGACAGGGGCGGCTCGAGGTCGACGAGATCCTCGTCGTCGGCATCCGCAACGGCCGATACGACGCGAAAGCTAGGGGAGTGTCGATACATGGATCGTGTGTCCTGCAGGGTCTGGAGAGCGTTCAGATGAGAAGCTGGACGTCCGACTCGGCCATGTGCTGGAGTGCCGTGGCCGCGCCGACGCCGGTGGTGACGCCGTCGTAAAACTCGTCTTCGTCGTAGTCCATCAGCTCGATCGTCATCTGGCAGGCCTGCAGGTCGACGCCCAGGTCGAGCGAGAGGTCGATCAGCTCCTCGATCGTGGCGGTGTCGTTGTCGTCGATCTTCTTGCGCATCATCTTCGTCGCCATCGCGTCCATTCCGGGGAGCGCGGCGACCGCGTTGGGAACCGGCATGTTCGGGTTACCGACCGCGCTGAGCTTGAGGTTCTTCGAGGTCTCCTCGTGGAGGATGTCGAGTCCCCAGAAGGTGTGGAAGACGACGACGTCCCAGTCGAACGCGGCGGCCGTACTCGCGAGGATCAACGGCGGGTAGGCCATATCGAGGGTCCCCTTGGTCGCGACGATAGTCATCTTCTTGTTACCGTCGCCTTCGTCGATATCTGCGACAGATTGTTCGAGTTCCTCGACGCGCTCGAGCAACGCCTGCACCTCGGCCGGGTCGATCTCGCCGTCGGGTCCGTCGGCCGACGCCGGTGGGTTGTCGGTACTCATCGTCTCAATCGGTCTTCTTCACGTAGTGCGTGTAGGTGTCGTCACCCTCGACCTGCTCGAGCAGCTCGACGCCGTCAGTTCCGTCGGCCCACCCCTGAATGTCACTCATACTGCCGGAGTCGGTCGCGACGACTTCCAGTACGTCGTCTGCCTCGAGGTCGTCGATCGCCTGCTTCGCTTTGACGACGGGCATTGGGCAGGACAGTCCTTTCACGTCGAGCGTCTCGGTGGTGTCGTATTCTGTAGTCATGGTCGATCTTCGAGTCTGTATTGGACCTATTCCACAATACTAACCACGACTATAAAAACGTACCGGTTATTGCCCTCCTCGTGAACAGCCACGATACGACGGGATTCACAGTCGCGTTCTGTGGGCTCTATAACTAGTCTTTTCCGCACATACGTGAACGAAGCGGATCGGTTGTATTGTACAGTCTTCGAAAGACCATGCAAACCCTTAAGTGAGTGCAACCGGTACACTGGAGTGTACACCATGGACGAGATGGACTTTCCGATGCCCGACGTGACCGTCGACGCGGTCACCCCGGCCGAGCTGAAAGCACGAATCGACGACGGCGAGGACGTGACGATTCTCGACGCACGGATGCAGGGCGACTACGAGGAGTGGAAGATCGACGGAGAGACCGTCGAATCGATCAACGTCCCGTACTTCGAATTCCTCGAGGACGAGATCGACGAGGAGATCCTCGCAGCCGTCCCCGAGGACCGTGAGGTCACCGTCCTCTGTGCGAAAGGTGGTGCCAGCGAGTTCGTCGCCGCCACGCTCAAAGACCGCGGCTACGACGTCCACCACCTCGAGGACGGAATGAACGGCTGGGCGAAGATCTACGAGGCCGTCGAAGTCGAGCGCTACGACGGGGCCGGCACGCTGCTCCAGTACCAGCGCCCCTCGAGTGGCTGTCTCGGCTACTTCGTCTACGACGGCGACGAGGCGGCCGTAATCGACCCGCTCCGTGCGTTCACCGACCGCTACCTCGAGGACGCCGACGAACTCGGCGTCGAGCTGAAATACGCGATCGACACCCACATCCACGCCGACCACATCTCGGGCGTGCGAGCACTCGTCGAGGAGGGTGTCGAGGGCGTCATCCCGAGCAAATCCGCCGACCGGGGTGCGACCTACGCCGCCGACGTGACCCTCGCCGAGGACGGCGACGAGTTCAACGTCGGCGACATCACCGTCGAGGCCGTCTCCACGCCCGGACACACCACCGACATGACGTCGTATCTGATCGACGACTCGCTGCTCGCGACCGGCGACGGCCTGTTCGTCGAGAGCGTCGCCCGTCCAGACCTCGAGGAGGGCGACGACGGTGCTCCCGAAGCTGCCCAGATGCTCCACGACTCGCTCCACGAGCGCGTACTGACGCTGCCCGACGAGACGTTGATCGGTGGCGCACACTTCAGTGACGCCGCCGAACCGGCCGAGGACGGTACCTACACCGCCCCGATCGGCCAGCTGGTCGACGAGATGGACGCCCTCTCGATGGCGAAAGACGAGTTCGTCGACCTGATCCTCTCGGACATGCCGCCGCGTCCGGCCAACTACGAGACGATCATCCCGACGAACCTCGGCCAGAACGAGGCCGACGACGACGAGGCGTTCGAACTCGAACTCGGGCCGAACAACTGCGCCGCAAGCCAGGAATCCCTGGCCGGTGACTAGCGCTCCCATCTCACAGCCGAATGGTATCTGAACTCTTCGCTCCCGCGCTGTACGAGTCGCTGTTTCCCGTTGGGATCAGCCGGTACGCCGTCGGGGGACTGCTCGTCGGCCTCGGGGCCGCCGTGATCTACCTCGGCACCGGCATTCCGGCCGGCGCGAGCACGTTCCTCGAGTCGACGCTCTCGTACGTCTCCGACCAGTCGCGATTTCAGCAGTACGTCAGTTCGCGCGACTGGCGGGTCGTCTTCACGCTCGGGATCGTCGCGGGCGCGTTCGTCTACGCCCTGACGTTCCAGTCTGGACTGCTCTCGAGCGGCCTCTACGCGTCCGGAACGACTGGACAGCTGTACGACGTCGGGGGTGTCACACTCTGGTTGACTGACGTCCAGCCGTGGCGGCTGTTCCTCGGCGGGATCCTCGTCGGAATCGGCACGCGAATCGGCAAGGGCTGTACATCCGGTCACGGCGTCTGTGGCGTCGGCTCCGCCTCGAAGACGTCCATCGTGGGCGTGATCACGTTCCTGATCGTCGCGATCGGAACGGCCCAGATCGTGATGGCACTGGGGGTGAGTCCGTAGGATGAGTCAACAACGACACCCCCTGTTCATGCCGCTGATCTTCGTCGGCGGCCTGATCTTTGGCTTCGGCCTCGGCTTCAGCCACATGGCCCGCCCCGAGGTCGTGCTGAACTTCCTGCAATTCGAGGACTTCGGGCTGCTGTTCGTCATGTTCGGTGCGGCGATCGTCACCGGCATCGCGTTCGCCGTGATGCCTCGAATCAGCGATCGTGCCCCGCTAACCGGCCGGCCATACGGCCGCCGACTGAAGTCCTTCGACCGCAACGTCCTCGTCGGCGGTGCGATCTTCGGCGTCGGCTGGGGGCTCTCGGGAATCTGTCCCGGCGCGGCCTACGCCAGCCTCGGCGTCGGTAACGTCACCATCCTCTGGGCGCTCGCCGGCATGTTCGTCGGTGCCTACGTCCAGGGCTACTGGCGCAGTCAGCGTGCCGCCTCGGAGACGACGCCCGCAGGCGCTGACTGACGGTCCGTTTTTCACCGGTCCAACCGGGCACAGTTCTATTGATTTCGGCTGTCTATCCGACAGCAGATCTGGCTGTGTCGTCTCACTGTCGAGCGCTAGATGAACGCGAGTGGCACCATCACCACCACGCCGACCAGCACGCCACCGACGAGTTCTGGCTTCCCGCCGCGGGGCAACTCCGCACCGATATCCAGCGCCTCGGGGATGAACTCGGTCAGTACGAGGTAGATCATCGCGCCCGCGGCGAACCCGAAGCCAAAGGCGAGGAACTCGCGGGCGATGGTGACGAAGTAGAACGCGATCACGGCCCCGATCGGCTGTGGCAGACTCGAGAAGATCGCCCATCCGACCATTCGCCACTTCGAGACGCCCATCGTTCGGAGTGGGATCGAGATGGCCGTCCCCTCGGGAACGTTGTGGATCGAAATGGCGACCGTCATGAAGATGGCGAGCACCGGCACTGTAAACCCGAGGAACGAGACGCCACCCTCGAGACCGAGGTCTGCGAACGAGACCCCGACGGCGATTCCCTCGGGAAAGCTGTGGACGGTGAGGATGCCGAGGATCAACACGAGTTTCTTGAAGTCGGCTTCCTCGTACTGACGGGGATCGACGTCGGCGTCCACGATGACGCTGTGGGCGACGACGACGAGCAAGACACCGACGGCCATCCCCGCGGCGATGTCGACGATCGACCCTTCGGCCAGCCCCTCCTCGAGCAATCCGAAGACGGAGGCCGAGACCATGATCCCCGACGAAAGTCCCCAGAGAGCGACGTTTCCGCGGTCGCTGATCTCCTCGAAGAAGAAAAACGGGAGGGCACCGACCCCGGTCGCCAGCGCGGTGAGGAGGCCCGCGACGAACACGAGCGTCAGATTCTCGAGGAGGGACACGGCTTTCGACGTGGCTGTTTCTCCCACCAGTACATAAAAGGACGCGAACTGGTGTCCTGCGTACACGAGGGCGGGCGTCCATGCTGGATCTGTCGTCTTCTCTGACGCCCTGTATCGAGTGACCCCGGCGACCGCGTCGTCGAGCAGATGGTCGTGCTCACGAGCGACAACCATAATGGGGATGGTCGGTGTCGACCGCGTATGGAATCGGAACCGGCGGAATTCGACGTTCTCGTGATCGGCTCTGGATCGGGACTCGACGTTGCAAACGCCGCTGCCCGCCGGGGCCAATCGGTCGCGGTCGTCGAGAAGGGTCCGCTCGGGGGAACCTGCCTCAACCGCGGCTGTATTCCCTCCAAAAAGCTCCTCTACCACGCGGAGGTGATGGAAACCGTCGAACGCGCTGACGAGTTCGGTATCGACGTCGAGGTCGGCGACGTCGACTTCGCCGACATCGTCCGCGACGTGACCGACGACGTCGCAGAGAGCGCCGCGTCGATCCACCACGGATTGCAGGCCTCGAGCCAGCACACCCTGCTCGAGGGCGAAGGACGATTCGTCGACGACCGGGAAATCGAGATCGTCGACGGTCCCGACGCTGCAAAGCGCGCTCGAGCCGACACCGTCCTCGTCGCTGCCGGGACCCGACCGGCAATGCCACCGATCGACGGCATCGACGAGGTCGACTATCTGACGAGCACGGAGGCGTTGCAACTCGAGGAACCGCCCGAACGGCTCGTAGTCGTCGGCGGAGGGTACATCGCTGCCGAACTCGCCCACTTCTTCGGGACCTTCGGGAGCGAGGTGTCGATCGTCGGTCGTCGGCCGAACCTGCTCCCGGAGGCCGACGAGGAGGTCGCTGCCGCGTTCACCGACCGATACGCAGACCGGTACGACGTCTACGCCGGATACGAGGCCGTCGCAGCGTCGGAAACCCACGGGGAGGTGACCGTCGAGGCTCGACCGTACCCACCGGCCTGGCACGACCCGGCAGACCGCGATGACGTTTCCGTCAGCGGCGACGCGCTCCTGATCGCTGCGGGACGGCGGCCCAACACCGACCTGCTGAACCTCGAGGCGACTGGCGTCGAGACGGACGCAGACGGATTCGTCGTGACCGACGACTACCTGCGCACCACTGCCGACGGAGTCTGGGCGCTCGGCGACGTCGTCGGCGAGTACCTGCTCAAGCACAACGCGAATCACGAGGCGGCGACCGTCGTGCGGAACCTGTTCGGCGACGACCTCGAACCGGTCGACTACTCGGCGATGCCGTTCGCGGTCTTCGGCTCGCCCGAGGTGGCCGGTGTCGGCGCTCGAGAGCAGGATCTCCGGGAGGACGACCAGGCTTACGCCGTGCGAACCTACCGGTACGAGGACACCGCCCGCGGGAGCGCGATGAAGGCCGAGGGGTTCGTGAAGGTCCTCATCGAGCCGGATGGACGAATCCTCGGCTGTCACGTCGTCGGCCCCGAGGCCTCGAATCTGATCGAGGAGGTCGTCGTCGCCATGACTGCAGGGACGGGGACCGTCTGGGATATCCGCGAATCGGTTCACGTCCATCCTGCGCTCTCGGAGGTCGTCGACCGGGCGTTCGCCGGGCAGTTCGTCCGGCGCGGCGATGAATCACAAAACCACCACCATCATCACGATCACAGCACCGGCGACGATTCCAGCCACGATGACCACGACCACAGTCGGGGCGACGATTCCAGCCACGATGACCACGACCACAGTCGGGGCGACGATTCCAGCCACGACGACCACGACCACGGTAAGTGAGTGATTTCCCCTCGTGAAACAGCACTCGAGTGTCCACTCGCTACTGGGACGGGAGAATCCTCATCGATTCGACCAGTGCGAACCGCCACTGCGACGACGCAGTGTGGCTCACACCGTCGAGAACGACCAGGGCCGGCTCGAGCGCGAAAAACGGGGTCGAGGGCCTGCCCGGTCCCTATCAACGCGGTTACGCCGGCACGACTACGCAGCAGTCTCGGTGTGCTGTTCGATCAGCCCCTCGAGCGTCTGGCGTGGCTGGGCCCCCATCATCCGTTCGACGGGTTCGCCGTCGGCGTAGAGAACGAGCGTCGGCACGCCGCGAGCACCGAGTTGCTGTGCGATCGGCTGGTGGGCGTCGACGTCGACCTTCGCGATCGCGGCGTCGGTTTCGGCCGCGAGCGCCTGAATAGTCGGCTCGAGCATCTTGCAGGGGCCACACCAGTCGGCGTAACAGTCGACGAGGACGACGTCGTGGTCGTCGATCACCTGCTCGAGGTGACCCTGCCCGTCGATCTGGATCGGTGTATCCGGCGTCGATGCGGCATCGTCGTCTCCGGCGAGTGGATCCTCGCCGTTCTCGAGCCGGGCCTCGAGTTCACGCTTCTTCTGTTCGCGAATCCGCTCGCGTTCCTCGTCGAAGGTGTCGCTCATCGTGTGGTGATACGGGCTCGACGACAAAATAGTTTTGCACTTAAGACACAATACAACCGAGAGTCATTCGGACTCGACGGTTATGTCACCGACCTGAGTCGCCTCGTGGTACGTGCAGATGTATGTCACCATTTCCTCTGTCGCAGTGACTCCCTCGAGAGTCGTCTCTTCGCCCTCTTCGGTGACGTCTTCGCTCTGATAGTCGTCGATGATCTCGTCACCGTCGTCGCGGATCTCGAGGTTGTGTGTGACGCCGTCGCCGTTCACCCAGCGGAAATCGTACTCCTGTCCCTCGATGAGTGTGATGGTGGGGTTCTCTTCGTCTTCGATGATCTCGGGTTCGATCCCGACCCACGCCTCGGTTCGACCTTCGAAGTAGAACTCGTCGACGTCCTCCCACTCCTCGAGGTCGACTTCTTCGGGCTCGTCGTCGTCCGGTTCGTCGTCGTCCGGTTCCTCCTCGTCGTCCGGGCACCCCGCGAGGAACGTGAGCCCGGCGGCACTCGCGGCGGTCAACAGTGTTCGCCGATCGATCGACGACGTCCAGCTCATCGACCGATCACCACTGGTCTGATGAACAGTGTGCGGTCAATCTCGAGCGTTCGTGTGATCCACGTCGGAGTGGAAACGGTGTGCATTCGTCCCGATCTGGTCGGTTCGTCCATAGCGGGTTCGAGACGGCAGACGGAGTAAAACGAGACCCCCGTTCCGGCCGGCAAATCAACGGTTGCCCCGGCTTACCGACGGTAAGGACGGGTTGAACCTGGGGCCGTGATGAGGGACAGTTCGATGCGGTTCGATACGACGGCGACGCCGTTCACACGCTCGCCGGCGGAACGAGCATCACGTTTCCGTTCGCCCTGGCAACCAGGTCCTCGGAGACACTCCCGAGCAGGAGCCGGCGGAGTCGGCTGTGGCCTCGCGACCCCACCAGGATCGTCGTCGGCCGGTACTGCTCTTCGGCTGCGAGGATCTCGTCTGCCGGGTCACCCTGCCGGACGTCGGTCCGGGTCTCGATCCCCCACTCTTCGAGCTGGCCAGCGAGTTCGTCGAGGCGGTCTTCCGGATCGTCGTCGGCGAGACCGGGATCTTTCGGCGTCTCGACGTGAACGAGCGTCGCCTCCTTCGTCGCTCCGCGCAGGTACGAAAAGGAGTCGAACGCACGGTCTGCGTTCTCCGAGAAGTCCGTCGCAAAGAGCATTCGCCGGAACAGGTGCTCCCGGAGGACCTCAGGGTCTTCGGCCTCGCGTTCGACCCGGTTTACCAGCAGCGGCGTCACCGTCGTCCGCGCGAGGTTGCGAGCAGTCGAACCGATTACGCGGTTCTCGAGGGGACTCTGTCCGCGCGAGCCGACGATCGTCAACGATGCACCGATCGTCTCGGCGATGCCGCGGATCCGCCGGTGGGGCGTCCCCCGGACGACGTGGCTTTCGACGTCGAATCCGGCGTCCTCGATGACGCGACTGTATCGCTCGAGTCCTCGGCGTCGTCGTTTCTCGAAGTCGATCCCGGGCATGCCCGCGTGGACGTTCGACGGAACGACCGTCACGAGGTGAATCTCCTCGATACCGATTCGGCCGATACACGCGAGACAGGTTTCGCTCTGGATGGTCGCCTCACTCGCCGCCGACAGGTCAGTCGCTACGACCGCTTTCATACGCTCTCTAGGGATCGACGGTATAATATTGTTGGGGTAGTCCAATACCGATACGACGAGAATCACCGCTCTCGTCGACACGGGTCCTCGTTCAGCGCCCGTAAGAGGGAGTCAGTCACCGAGACAGCAGGATACCCAACCAATCAATCGCATCGACCCTGCGTTCGCCGAGTTGCGGATCGGTGGTGGCGCGCCCGCGGATCAACGGGGTCTCGAGGCCCCTTTCGAGTCGACCGCGATATCTGCATAACGTATACAGATATTCTCGTTGGATAGTCGTGAGATACATTGCAGTAATATTGTGCTCCAATCCCAAAAGCGTTATACCGTCGCCGCTGGTAGGAGTGATTGAGTAGAAATCCATGTTCCGCACACAACTGAACACGACAGCAGGGGAGATCGCATGATCGAGTTCGCCACACTCTCCGGACCGGTCCAGGCGACGCTCGTCGTCGGTGCCATCCTGCTACAGGCAGTGATCCTCTACGCCGGATATGGCATCCTCGAACGTATCACCGCACCACTGATCGAAACGATCGTCGAGACATAGATGGAGCTACTGGGACTCAGCCTGCCGCTGCTGGCGCTGTTCGTGAGCTTCGGCTTCATGGTCGGCGTCCTGTTCGGCTTCTTCGGGATGGGTGGCTCGTTCCTGATCACGCCCACCCTGTTGATCCTCGATTATCCCGCATCCGTCGCGATCGGGAGCGGACTGGCGTTTTACTTCGGCACGTCGGTCATCGCCGTGATGAAACACTACGACATCGGGCAGGTCGACTACAAACTCGGCGCGGCGCTGTTCGTCGTGCTCTCGATCGGCATCGAACTCGGGAGCCGGCTCGTCTTCGCTCTCGAGGCGCTGGGGATCGCCAACCTCGTCACGGGGGTCGCCTACGTCGTCCTGCTGGCGGGGATCGGCGCGATCTTCCTCCGCCGGGCGTACAACCTCGAGGACGAGGATGCGGACGACGACGTCGACGACGAGGAGATTCCAGCCGTCGGCCAGAAGATCCAGTCGTACACAATTCCCCCGATGATCTCGCTGGTCTCCGGCGGCCGGGCGTCGCTGTGGACGATTTCGGGGGCTGGCGGTATCGTCGGCCTCGTCTCCGGTCTGATCGGCGTCGGTGGTGGGTTCATGCGGATGCCCACGATCTACTACCTGATCGGGACGCCGCTGACCGTAGCCGTCGGGACGAGCCTGTTCGCCGGGCTGTTCTCCGGCGCGTTCGGCACCTTCACCTACGGGGCCTCCGGCAGCGTCGACCTCGCGGTCGTCTCGCTGCTACTCGTCGGCAGCGCACTGGGCGCACGGATCGGCTCGGCTGCGACGACCGTCGTCGAGGAAGACGACGTCATCGTCTACTTCGGCATCATGATGGTGCTGGCCAGCGCCGGGATCGCACTCAGCGAACTCGCTAACTGGCTCGGCGTCGGCACGCTCGACGTGCTCAGCGTCGTGTTGCTCGTGGGTTCGTCGTTCGCCGTGGCCTCTATCATCCTCTACGAGGTGGTGAAGACGTCGGCTGGCTCACGGCCCACCCAGCCCGCGCCCAACGGTGACGACTGAGCATGACAGGCGCGCGCCAGTATCGCACGCAGACACCGACTGAAATCATTTTCACCGTGGATCGCGGGTGTATTCGACCGTGATGCTCGTCACCGTCATCGCGATCATCCTCGCCCTCGGGGTCGCCTCCCGCGTGCTCGCCGACCGGCTCCGCATCCCGAGCGTCCTCTTCCTGATCTTCGCCGGCATCGCCATCGGCCCCGAGGTCCTCGGGATCGTCTCGAGTGAGACGTTCGGCGGCGGGCTCTCGGCGATGGTCGGCGTGAGCGTCGCGATCATCCTCTTCGAGGGTGGGTATCACCTCCACCTCGAGAAGCTCCGGGAGAGTCCGACGGCGCTGACGAGGCTCATCACGGTCGGTGCGCTGCTGACGTGGCTTGGCACGGCTGGTGCGGTCGTCGTATTCCTCGAGACCAGCCTCGAGGTGGGGCTGTTAGTCGGGGCGCTGTTGATCGCGACCGGCCCGACGGTGATCGGGCCGATCCTGCAGGTCGTCACCGTCAGAGATCACGTGGCCTCGGTCCTCGAGGGCGAGGGCGTGATCAACGACGTGACGGCGGCGATCCTGGTGGTCGTCGTCTTCGAGGTGCTGATCGCCGGCGACGGCGGTCTCACTCACCTCGTTGCGGATTTCGCGTGGCGACTGGGCATCGGTCTCGGCGTCGGCGCGGCAGTCGCAGCCGCCGTCTGGTTGCTCCTCACTCGAGGCTACTCGAGACCCTGTGCAGCCCCGCTGCACGCCCGGTTGATCGTCCTCGCGGGGATCGTCGTCGCCTACGGCGGTGCCGAGTTTCTCGCCAGCGAGACGGGGATCGCTGCGGCCGCGATGGCGGGGTTCGCCCTCGGAAACGTCGATCTGCCGTACCACGAGGAAGTGATCGACTTCCTCGACGACGTCTCCGTGGTGGTTCTCTCGTTCGTCTTCGTCGCGCTGGCCGCGCTGATCGATTTTCAGGACATCATGGCCCTCGGACTGGCCGGAATCGCCATCGTCGTCGCGATCACGATGGTGCTCCGGCCGGCCGTCATCTACCTCTCGACGACCGGCGCGCGATTCACCCGCAACGAGCGACTCTTCCTCTCGGCGGTCGGCCCTCGTGGGATCATTCCCGCCAGCGTCGCGACGCTCTTTGCCGTCGAGTTGCAAGCGCTCGGCCGCCCACAGGAGGCCCAGTTGCTCGCCGGCACCGTCTTTCTGATCATCTTCGCGACGGTCGTCCTCCAGGCCGGCCTCGCTCGACAGATCGCGAACGTACTCGAGGTTTCACCAATGCGCACCATCATCGTCGGCGGGGGACGGGTCGGCCTCTCCCTCGCAGAACGACTCGAACAGGACGGAGAGAACGTACTGCTGGTCGACGCGAACCCGGATGCCGTCGAAAAAGCCCGTAAACGCGGCCTCCGGGCGCTCGAGGGTGACGGCACCGACGCCGCAGTCCTCGAGCAAGCGGGCGTCGACGACGCGAAGACGGTCATCGCGACCACGCCCGACGACGACGTCAACCTGCTGGTCTGCCAGCTCGCCCAGACCACCTTCGACGTCGAGACGGTCGCCTCGCGGGTCAACCAGCCCGAGAACGTCGACGCCTTCGAAGCCCTCGACGTCCACGCGATCGACCTCTCGATGGCCACCGCGTGGTCGCTCGAGAACGTCTTAGAGCGGCCGTCGCTGTCGGCGTGGATGAACGAACTCGGCCGCACCGGTGACGTCCAGGAGATCGAAGTGACGGCGTCGGATCTGGTCGGCAAGACGATCGCGGACGTCAATGCCGAGATTCCAGACGGCTGTATCGTCGGGTTGCTGACCCACCGGGATGGAACGACCGAGGTGCCGACTGGCGACCACCGGCTTCGAGACGGCGACCGGGTCACCTTCCTCGGCGAGACCGACGCCGTCGAGCAGGCTGTCAAACGGTTTCACCCGCACGACTAGTACCGTTCCAGGTGTCGACTGAGGAGTGAACCCGGTCACCCGCGCTCGGTTTCACTCACCAGTTCAGGCCTGGACCGCCACTAGCGGTCGGGCCCTCCCCCGGCATCATCGAGTCGGAACTCGACTCGAATGCAATCTCGAAGCCACGAGACCACCTCGTGAAGACGACGTGCCCACGGGCTTCGCCAGTCGTACCAGAAGAATTTTCAGCCACCCGTCAAGACAACAGGGGTATGTGCGCAAATCCCACAACTGCAGACAAAGCAATGTTCGATCGACCAACGAATCCGGTCAGCTACGTCGCCATCCTCATGGCGCTCATCACTGGCGTGCTCCACCTCGTAGCGGCGACGAACGCCATTCAATTCAGCCAGGTGCTGGGCGTTCTGTTCGTTCTCAACGGGCTCGGATTCATCGGTGGAACGATCGTCTATCTCACTCGCTACTGGCGGCGACCGCTATACCTCGTCGCGGCAATCTACTCGATCGTCACGATTCTCGCTCTCTTCCCAGTCCAGGGCTGGGGTCTCGAGGCGTTCTACATGCAGGGCTCGCTGAACCCACTGGCAGTCATCACGAAAGCTGCCGAGGCAGTTCTCGCCATCTGTGCGCTCTACCTGTACGCGGACGCCTAGACCTTCCCGGGACAGTGGACTCTCAGCCGTGACCGAGCTGGCGCGAGCCCATGCCAGACTGTGCCGTCTCCACGGATGGCTGGGACTCGAGGGCGCTCACAGATGACCCCCGGACACGAGCGACGAGATCCCGGATCGTCACAACGAGTGAATTGAGATTGTACGATATTCACAAAACCCTTTTACCCCCGGGTCTCGTACGGCCCATCAACACATGGCTAACTCGATGGTAGAACAACTCCAGCAGGATATGGAGTGTGAAGGGCTGCTGGAGTGTATCCACGGTCTCAAGCAACTCGACAAGGAGTGTTTCCAGGTGATGGTCGAGAGCGACGAACCGCTGACGATCGACGAGGTTGCAGAACGCGTCGACCGCGAACGATCGACGGCCTACCGGGCCATCCAGCGACTGCTCCAGAGCGGGTTCATCCAGAAAGAGCAGATCAACTACGACCAGGGTGGGTACTACCACGTCTACTACCCGACCGATCCGACCCAGATCGCAAACGACATGCAGCGGATGCTCAACGACTGGTACGCGAAGATGGGGCAACTGATCCAGGAGTTCGAAGACAAGTACGAGCACGTCGACGAGGGGACGGCAGTCGCGGAAGGGTAGGCACGCACACCGCCTGCTCTCGTATAGAACTCGGGTCAGCGGTATCTTCCTCTCTCGTTTCCGTCTGTTCTCTGGCCTTCTCACAGTGCTCGAGCGTTTTCTCCTCCATTAATCGTTCTTGTATTGTGCAACATTTGCAAAACCTTATCGTTCTCAAGCCCCTACGAACAGTACGTACATGGCGAACTCGATGGCCGATCAGCTACGACGGGACATGGTTTGTGAGGGGCTACTCGAGTGCATTCACGGCCTGCGCGGCCTCGATACGACCTGTTACCAGGTGATCGTCAGGAGTGACGGACCGATGACGGTCGACGACGTCGCCGAGCGGGTCGACCGCGAGCGCTCGACGGTCTACCGATCGATCCAGCGACTGCTCCAGAGCGGGTTCGTAGAGAAGACCCAGAAGAACGACGAGGGAGGGGGCTACCACCACGTCTACACGCCCGTTCCGCCGTCGACGATTACTCGTCAGATGCAGCGGACGGTCACTGACCGGTACGCACAGGTGAGCATGCTCATTCAGGAGTTCGAGGATCGGTACGCCGACGCCCCGTCGGTCGATCAGCAGGGCTGACACGTTTGCCGCGCCACGACGTCGTTCGTGAGCGAACAATCGCCGATACCGATCCCCCGTATCACTCGGTTCTGTTGTATTGCAACAACTATGCAAAACCCTTATGTGGGCCACGCCCGTATCCCGCAGTGATGGCAACCGATGCACACGGCGGTTCGAACGGAGCCGCACCGAACGCCCCCGTCCACGTCGACGGCGAGGCCCACCTCGAGGAACTGGTCGACGACCACGACGTCGTCCTCGTCGACTTCTACGCCGACTGGTGTGGCCCCTGCAAGATGCTCGAGCCGGTCCTCGAGGACCTGGCCGGGAAGACCGATGCCGTAATCGCGAAGGTCGACGTCGACGCCCACCAGCTACTCGCCGGCCAGTTCGGCGTCCGCGGCGTCCCGACGCTCGTCCTCTTCGCCGATGGTGAACAGGTCGAACAACACACCGGCGCACTCCCCGGTGACCGCCTCGAACAGTTGCTCGAGCGCTACACGAACTGACAGACCGACGGCTCCGCTACTCCACACCGACACGGCCACCACGGGTCGTCGATCGGCGAGACCGCACTCTCACCGACGACCAGCTGGCTTCATCAGATCGCCTCTTTTCGGCCGGTGATCGATTCCGGATCGAGGCAGAAGTCCTGGAACTCGACGTCCTCACGCGGTTTCTCGAATACTTCGAACCCCGGGATGTCGACGGCCCACAGCCCCTGAACGGCTGCCGACTCCGAGGGCAAGTCAGTGAGTTCCTCGAGACGGCCCGTGGCGACGACGCTCTTCCACTGGTGGCCGTTCTCTCGCTCGGCTCGATCGCTTCCCTCGACGCTCTCCTTTTCGTCTTCCGCTTCGGACGAGACGGGCCCGAAGACGACGAACGAGACGGGATTGTCGATGACCTCGTCTTTCGAACTGGCCGGCGGAAACGAGAGTTTGAAGTAGAACTGTTCGATTTCTGCTGCGTACCCGTACGAGACAGGCAACGATCGTGGCGGTTCGCCCTCGCCCGCCCCAAAGGAGAGGACGCCGGTTCCACCGTCTCCGAGGAACGCATTTCGTTCGTCTTCCGGGAGTGTTACCCATCGAAGTCCCCGCATAGGGGGCCTCCACCACGTCGACGAGGAAAAATCCCCCGTGCGATCTCCGGATCGTTCCACCGTCGTTACACCAGTCGCAGTCGTGGCTGGCAGTCGTTACGTCGCCGTATCGCCGCCGCTCCCGTGTGTCGGCTCCTCGAGCGGCGACATCGCGAGGTAGAGTGCCACGAAGATGATCACGACGTTGACCGCCGAGAGAAATCCGAAGAGGCCGGGTCGACCGAGGCCGTAAGCGATCGTGGGTACCACTGCGAGCAGTCCGATGGCGGCCGCGATCCGTGGAGACAGCTCTTCGAGCATGACACGACGTTCGATATCTGACCCCTTCAATCTATCTTCGAAGCGCTCGAGATCGGGGTGGAAACGCGCTGAAGTGGCTCCTCGCGGTGTATTGCTTGACGACGTAGGTGAAACTGGTCCCAGTTACCAAATCGTGGAGGGCGCTGAAGAACGGAATGCGGTCATCGTCGTGGGCGACCTCGGCGGGATTCGCAAGGACAACGACAAAGGGTGGTACGTCAACGACAGGACCCACAAGATGCCGTTCGCTCGCCTGCTCAACTACATCGAGTACAAAGCCTACGACGCAGGCATCGAGGTGCAGTTAGCTGAATTGAGGCGCTAAGCCCCCTTCCTCAGCGAGCGCTGGAGGCGCGAGCAGGGAGGGGATACAGCGCCGCAAGAGTTTCTTGGGCGAGCGGGTAGCCTGACAACGCTTCTGTACAGCCACTACCGTTAGATAATTTTCTCAAGAAACTATTTGTTCCTCGAGTACGTAGCACCCAGTATGACCGAGACGTGGGACGACGTCAACGAGCAGGTCAAGGCGGGCTGGAAAGACGACACTACACCGTTCGAGCGGGTGTACGAAATCGTCGAACAGACCCACGACGGGCAGTCGGCCGCCGAAATCGCCGACCGGGCCCTCGTGAGCGAGCCGACGGCGCGTCGCCACTGCAAGACCCTCGTGAACACCGGGTTCGCCGAGACAGAACAGGATGGACAAACAACGCTGTACAAGCGCAACAGCGACCGGGTGTTGATGTCCCGGATCCGCGAGCTTCGTGAAGAAGTCAATCGGCCGGAATTGCTCGACAGTATCCAGGACATGAAGGCCGAGATCCGGCGCTACGAGGACCGCTACGACGTGGTGTCACCGGAGGAACTCGCCCAGCAACTCGACGCTGACGAGACGGACGGCTGGGACGATCTTACCGCGTGGCGCACGACGAGGCAGAATCTCGCCGTCGCGCAAGCCGCACTCGCCTACGACGAAGCTAGCCACCAGCTCACCGTATGAAGGGCGACGACCGTGCCGGCGAGTTCGGGCCGATCTATCTGCCGGCACTTCAGCGGATTCGTAACCTGTGGCTCGAACTCGAACCGCTCGTCGACGAAACGGCGTACGACGACGTCGTCGCACCCACGGAACTGCAGATCAGTCTCAGCGACGGCCTTGGAGACGCCGACGCTGCGAGACTCGATATCCAGTGGAGCGAACTGGGAATGTATTCGTTTCATTACGTCGATAGCGACGGCGTCAACTGGCGCTTCGATCGCCACCCGAATACACACTCTCCCGAGATCCACTTTCACCGGCCACCTGAAGCCGCAACAACGGACGCCGAACCGTCCTGTATCGACGTAACCGAGGTGTCACTCGTGACGCGTGCAGTTCATGCAATGTGGCGAGCAGCGTACGAGGATGATGCACTGGATCGGCTGAATAGTGCGTCAAACCCACCGTAAGGATGGATATAACCGAGAACGCAGTTCGGGACATCTGCGCGGACGCAGTCTTCGAACGCGGCGAACGATACCTTGCTGATGGGCGTATCCACAGGATTCACCGCGTCAACAGCACCGTCACCGCCGTCGTGAGCGGTAGCCGTCAGTACGATGTTGGTGTTGACCTCGCCACCGACGGGTTTGCCCCGTGGTGCGACTGTCCGTACGATGGGCCGGGAGCATGCAAGCACGTCGTCGCCGTGTTGCTTCGGTGTGTCGACGACCCACCGGCAGACGAAGGCGATCGACTCGACACCGCACTCGACGGTGCCGACGCCGACGAACTCCGCGCGTTCCTGCGTGACGAACTCGCGACCGATGCGGATCTCCGTGATCGGTTTCTCGCACGCGTTGGCGAGCCGACGAGACAGTCGGTCGACGAGCTTCGCACCGCGATCGACCGACGGTTCGAAGAGACGAACCCTGAGTACCACGTCGTCTTCGAGCCGATCGACTTCACGCAGTGGTTCGATCTCGCGAACGAATACCGCAAACAGGGTCGGTACGCGTCGGCGGCGACCGTCTATCGGGCCCTCGTCGAGTCGCTCGACGACAACATGGAGAGCGTCGACGGGGCCTACGACCACTTTTCGCGTGCGTTCAGTCGGGCACTCGACGGATACGTCGACTGTGTCACGACCGCGGAACGCGACGCTGATGCGGTCACTGACGCCGTCGAATTCCTTGAGGAGCGGATGACATCGGAAACGCCGTTCCTCGCGGAACACTTCGAGAAGGCAGCAGTCGAGTTTCGAGAGAAGCTGGGCGAGCAGTCCGAAGAATAGCTGTGTCGCCCTCGATGACGCCCGCAAGTTCGACGATTGCGAAAATTAGTCGAAGAATACGACACGTCAAAGACCTGCAATCGCTGTGCCTGCGAGGGCGTCCGTGAGACGCAGGGACGTTTTGAGTGTCCCGAGTGTGGGCTGGACGACAACGCGGACAAGAACGGTGCGCTGAATATTGACAAACGAACCTTGGGCAAGTTCTCGAAACCGCTGTCCGAGGCGGGGGCTGTACTGGTACAGCCCGAAACGCAGGTCATCGTCCAACGTGACGACGAACCTGCGAACCTCCCGCTACTCGTGGATTAAACCCCCAGTGGGGGAACCCCACGGCTTTGCAGTAGTTGCTGAAGTGACCAAGTGACGATTGCCGTCGCGGTCGTTGTCTCGATATGGTCGAGACAACTGAGGCAACGCAGGTGACTCGTGCAGCGTCGTCGATGCTGTTTCCAGAACTTGAGTTCGGGATCGCTGCGAACGGCACCTATCCGAGCGAGGACTTCCAGCAAGTCCTCGCTCGGATCGCATTCGACAATGAATTCGCCAATACTGGTGCGAAAGCCTATCAGCTCGCCCGTGGCGACGATATCGCCATTGACGCAACCGCTCGAAATCCGCTCGCACGAGCGCTCCTCTACCATCTACGTGGACTCGACGCGGACGCGGTCGACGATCAGTTCGACCGCGTCCGCGACGCAATCCTCGACGAAGCCGCTCGCAACCGCGTGTTTACCAGGCCAGTAGACGTCGCAATCGACGTTCACGACTGGCTCTATTACGGGGACAAAGAGACTCCTCACGTCTGTACAACGAATCCAGCGCAGGGCACCGATCGCGCGTACAAGTTCGCTACCGTCTGTATCGTCGATCCGAGCGTCCGTTTCACGCTTGGATCGGTAGCCTTGGAGGGCAGCGATACCGACGAGTTGGCGGATGCACTCCGCCAACTCGTCTCAGACGTCCGCGAGTATGTCGAAATCAACCGCCTTTATCTCGATCGTGGCTTCTATCGTGTTCACCTCGCCCTAGCGCTCGAAGAACTCGACGTTGAGTTCCTCATGCGTGCGCCGCAAACACAAAAGGTACAGCAATTTATTGATGACCACGACAGCGACACGTTCATTGCAGAGTACGAGATGGCTCGGTCGAATCCGCCGACGGGCCGAACGACAGTCCGGCTCGTCGTCGTTCCGCATCGAACACGAAATGACGACCACTTCTGTCTGGTTACCAACCGCGATCTCGACGTCGGCACTGACGTCGAGATCGCCCGGCCACTGGCTGAAGCATATCGCCGTCGTTGGGGAATCGAAACGTCCTATCGCAAGATTACGGAGTTTCTCCCGAGAACGTCGTCACCGACGTTCTCAGTACGGCTCTTTTACTTCCTGTTCGCCGTCGCGCTGTACAATCTGTGGGTGTTGACGAACCTGCTCGTGACGTCCCGCCGGGCGGTCGGGACGGATCCAGTCGTCCCGACCGCCCTGTTTCGCGCGTTTCTCGGGCAAATACCGTACGGGTAGCGGTTATCTCGGCGACTGACTCGGGCTGAGCAGCCCGAGTCAGTACGCCCCTCAGTACTGGTAAGACTGGAAGAACAAGGCTGAGGAAACGCTTCGACAGCTGTTACGCTCTCTGGACAGCACTGAGAACGGTTTCACGAAGCCGGAGTTGAGAACGACACTCCAATCCTTGCGGCTTTCCTGATCGAATCAGCAACTACTGTTTGGCCGTGGGAGGATGTCAGGCAGGGTCGTCTTCGTTCGTCGTCGGCCAGAACGCCCAGACGAGGATGGCGAGCGTCGCGACTGCCCCGGCGACGACCGACTCGAGTACCGTCACGTACACGTCGAAGAACGCGAGGACGGTTCGGAGCTCGAGGACGATCACGAACAGAAACGCGAGGACGATGAGGAGGCGAGCGGGTGAGGTACGCATCAGGTGATCAACGCCGTGGCTGTGGCTACTCCGTGCTGGAGCGTCAAGACGGCATCGACTGTCACCGGGTGAGAAGCCAGATCGGTCACGACCGGGAACGGACTGATGTCCGGGCCGAAGAGTCCGCCGCGGGAGACGATGTTCGCGAGCGGGAAGGCGTAGGCGAAGATCACGAGCACGAGTGCGATCGCCACCCAGACGCGAAGGTCGTCGAGGATCCGCGGCGAGTCTTCCGGACCCGAAAGCGCTGGCGGGATAGTTCCGTCGACGATCGGTTCGCTGTCGTTGTTGAACAGCGTGAGGAGCACGATTGCGAGGAACAGGAGCGTCGAGATGAACAGGAGCGTGCCACCGAGTGCGAGCTGAACGTCCAGTTCGGTCACCGAGCCGACGCCGATCTCGTAGTCGAAGGCATACTGGGGCTCTGCCGTTCGACGGGGCATCCCGATCAGCCCGCCGCGGTACATCGAGTTTGTCATGAAGATGATCCCGACGAACCAGAGGACGACCTGAAACAGCGCCACGCTCCGGCCGACGAGCCGGTTGCCGGTCAACTGTGGCAAGAGCCAGTAGGTGCCGGCCATGAACGTCAGCGCGACGGCCGTCCCGACCTGCGTGTGGATGTGTCCCGGAACCCAGAGGGCGTTGTGCACGAGGTAGTTGATGTTCATCCCGGCGTTGACGATACCGGTGAACCCGCCGAAGGCGAACACCAGTCCCGCGAGCGCCATCCCCGTGAACGCTGGATCGCGCCAGGGCAGGGCGGTGAGCCAGCCGAACGTTCCTTCACCCCCGCGCTGGCGCGCCCCGTGTTCCATGCTCGCGACCACGGTGAAGGCGGTCAGCAAGCTGGGCAGGAGCAAGAACATGGTGTTGGTCATCACAATGAACTTGAATCCCTCGGAGATGCCCGGATCCAGGTACTGGTGGTGGATCCCGACCGGCGTCGACAGCAGAATAAAGAGGATGAACACCACTCGAGCGAGCGGGTCGCTGAACAGCCGTCCCCCGGAGAGGTGGGGAAGGACGATGTACCACAGCAGGTACGCTGGCAGCAGCCAGAAGTAAACGACGGGGTGCCCGAAGTACCAGAACAGCGTCCGGGTCAGCGTCGGGTTCAGACTCTCGGTGATTCCGAGCGACCACGGGAGGATGAACGCGAGGATCGCCGTCGCCACGCCGATCGAGGAGATGTACCACATGATCATCGTCGTCAGGACCATGAACGTCGGCAACGGGATCCGCTCGCCGGGATTGTCGCTCTTCCAGGCCCACCAGCTCCGGAACCAGTCGAAACCGGCAAGCCACGTCCCGACGACGAACAGCACCAGCCCCACGTAGAACAGCGGGTGAGCCTGCAACGGCGCGTAGAACGTAAAGAGGACGTCGGCGCTCAACTCCGAACCGAGCACGTCCGGTGGGTCGTCGAGGAACCCGGCGAGGATCGCGATCGCGGCGATAAGCGTCCCGACCGACATCAACCCCAGCCACGTCCACGTCACGCGCATGTCGACGGGTCGTCGACCCAGACTGTCGGTCACCGCCCACTGGTAGAGGCCGACGAGGAAGAAGATTGTAAACGAAATCACGAGGAAGACGCCGTGCCCCGTCAGGATCGTATAGTACGTCGGTGACTCGACGATCCGCAGGATCTCGGTCCGATGAAGCGCCTGCAACACGCCGAACAGTGCTCCGACACCTAACGCGACGAACGCGTTCGTGAACGCGATTCGAACGATGCGAGCCTGATCGGGAAACCGCTCGACGAAGAGGTCGCTCGCGGTATACTCGGTTCCACTCATTCGTCGGCCCCTCCGTCGTCGTCACCGTCCCCGGCTTCGGCCTCGTCTCCCTCGTCTTCCTCGTCGTCCTCGTCTACACCGACGGTCACCGTATCCGACTCCGTCTCGTCGTCGACCGTGACGGTCCAGTCGTGGTCGTCCTCGCCGAGGTCAGCCGCGTCGACCGTGAACGTGACTGTCTCTGCACTCTCGCCCGGAACGGTCACGTCCTCCTCGAGCGTTTCGTCTCCGATCTCGAGGGCGACGGTCGTCTCGAGGTCCTCGAACAGGCCGTTCTCGACTGTGGCGTCGATCTCGAACTCCTCGTCGGGATCGACCTGTTCGGGGGCCTCGACCTCGATGCTGGTGAGGTCGAACTCGTCTTCGGGGTGGACGATCAGCTGGCCTTCCATGTCGTGGTGGCCGGACCCGCAGTACTCGTTGCAGATGACGCCGTACTCGCCCGGTTCCTCGAACTCGACGGTCATCGTCGACACCTCGCCGGGGATGACCATCGTGTTCGTGTTCGTCCCGACGACGGTGAAGCTGTGGATGACGTCCCGAGCAGTGACGTAGAAGGTCACCTCGTTCCCAGCCGGTATCTCGATCGGCTCCGGCCGGAACAGGAAGGTTTGTGCGACGACGTAGGCTTCGTACTCGTTCTCGCCGACCTGTTCGACCCGCGGATCTTCGAACCGATCGTCCTCGTCGATCTCGCCGGGTGGCAGCGCCTCCTCTTCGTCACCGATCATCGTGATCCCGAGCCCGACCGTCCCGTAGGTGATCGTGACGATGAACGCCACGATGAGGACCATCGAACCGGCGAGCCAGAACCGTTCGTAGGTATGTATCTTCATCGGTTTCAGGCCGTGTTCAGGCGACAGCTTACGCGAGCAGCATCGGCGTCGGGTCGTTTCCGAGGAACTCGATGAAGTAGGTGAATCCCCACATCAACAGCAAGATCACGAAGTACAGGACGATCAACGCAAGCGTCCCGACTGGATCGTACTCGTCGTGGTCGATCTCCCGGGTCACATTCCCGTCGGTCATGCGGAAGCCGGATACGACCGACGTCATAAACCCACGGCGTGGTTACCGCTCGAATTGCAGATTACGAGCGGGTAACGGACGATCAACGACGGTTTTCTCACGATCGTGTCGTAACAACTGCACCAACTTACTACTGTTCGACGACACGTCTGGCGGTCGGCTGTGCACTGACGCGCAGTGGCTACGAGAGTTACTCTGCGTCGCGATCGCCCGGGAAAGTCGAACACTGGGTCTGCGATCGAAGGCCGGAACCCACCGGTGAACGATCAGTAACCACGAAGAAACGGTCACCTACTCTGATCGGATTTCGATCCCGCCGCTCATCTCCGCTTCGTGAGTCTCACAGAGGTACTGTTCCATCTCGTCGGTCGCCTGTACGACGATTTCGGTCGTCGCACCCTCCTCGTCCTCGAACGCAGTGGAGACGATCGGTCCCTCGTCGTCCCAGACGGCGAGGTTGTGCGCTTCGCCGTCACCGTTCGTCCAGACGAACTCGTACTCGTGGCCCTCGAGCAGCGCGAGATCGGGGTTCGTCTCCCCGTCGATCACCGCGGGCCGACGCCCGATCCATCCCTCGTCGGTCTCTCCCTCGAGTTCGATCACGTCGACGTCGTCCCACTCCTCGACCCAGCCTTCGTCGTCGGGATCCACGTCGTCGGCATCCGTCAGTGACTCCTGGTCGTCGTCTTCCGGGCCGTCTTCACCCTCGCCCATCCCCTCGGTACAGCCAGCGAGAGCCGCTACGCCTACGGCGCCGCCGACACCGGCGAGTCGTTCGATTACGCTCCGGCGCGTCACTCGAGTCGTGGTTCGTGGCCCCATCGAACGCGCTTGTCGACGCTCGAGCGTCCGTCCGTTGCCGGCACGTGCGGGCGACCGTTCCGACAGCAGTTTGTGACCCGGGGGTGAAGGCTCCGGCATGAACGTCGGGCTCACCGTCGGCGACTCGCTCGAGCGGATGGATCGGACGATCGGCGGCTTCGACTTCGCCGAGTACTCACTCGCAGAGGGCGTCGACACCGACGCGATCGACCGGGACCGTCTGCTGTCGATCCTCGACGCGCACGACGCCGACATCTGTGTCCACCTGCCGTTCAAGCAGGACGTCGTGACTCCCGTTCCGGAGATCAACGAGGCGATCCTCGCCCACCAGCGACGATTGCTCGAGTGGGCCGGGACCGTCGACGCAGAGCGAGCTGTCCTCCACGGTACCGCGCGTAATCCCCACGACACCGATCTCCGACCGCTGTTCGCCGAGCAACTCGAGGCCATCGACGACGCGGCCGCAGCGGCAGGGATCGAACTCGTCGTCGAGAACGTCGGCCACCAGAAGCGCGGACTCCCGCTGACGGTCCTCGGGGACATCGCCCGCGAGACGGGGACGGCAGTCTGTTTCGACGTCGGCCACGCCTACATGGAAGACGGAAACGACGGCGTCGAACGGTTCGCCAAGCGCTACGGCGACCTCGTCACTCACCTCCACGTCCACGACGCCCGCAGCCGCGGCGACACCCACATCCCGATCGGTGCCGGCGAAATCGACTACGAACTGGTCACGGAGCACTTCGAGGGTTTCGACGGCACCGTCGCCGTCGAGGTGTTCACCGAGGACCTCGAGTTGCTCCGCGATACGGCCGATCGGGCTCGGCGGGCACTCGAGGGGGACGACTCCTCCCGGTAATCGCTGCTCGTCGATCGCTGACCCACTGGGAGGTGTCACACGAGGTGCAGGTGTGGTGCGGTCATTTACGTACGTCCCCGGTGTAGGCCGGGTAGCGCGGGTCGCGCCCGCGGGATTCGTCATGCCACAGCACGTCCTCGTTCCACTCGACGGTTCCGATCACGCCTTCGCAGGCCTCGAGTACAGCCTCACCGCGTTTCCGGACGCGGACATCAGCGTCCTCTACGTCGTCGATCCAGCGCTCGATCACGACGCCTCGGCCGGTTCGGGCGAGTCCGCGATCGACCGCGGGGAAGCACGCGGCGAAGAAATCCTCGAGCAGGCACAAGAGCACGCGTCGGAACACGGGCTCTCGGTCGACACGTATCTCCGAACGGGCCGTCCCCACAACGAAATCCTCGCCATCGCGAACACGGACGTCGATCACGTGGTCCTCGGGAGCCACGGTGACTCTCCTATCTCCCACCCGTTCCTCGGCCACGTAAGCGAAGCCGTCGTTCGGCGAGCGCCGGTATCGACCACACTCGTCCCCGAGTCGACGGCGGCGCTCGGAGAGCGGACCCTGCCGGGAGAGATCCTCGTTCCCCTCGACGGCTCCGAACAGGCCGAGGCCGCCCTCGAGTTCGCCCTCGACACCTTTTCGGATGGAGCGATCACCGCGTTCCACGCCCTCTCGTTGCCGTTCGACCGGCCGCGACCCGAGGTCGAGGGGACCTATCTCGAGGACGTCCTCGACGACCGGGAAGCACGTGCCGAGACGATCTTCGAGTCCGCGAGTGAGATCGCCGACGGCTACGACGCGTCGCTCGAGACCGAGACCGGTTCGGACTCACCCGCGACGGCGATTCTCGAGCGCGCCAGTGCTGACGACGTCGACCAGATCGTCATGGGGAGCCACGGGAGTACCCTCTCGACGCAACTGTTCACCGGCAGCGTCGCCGAACGGGTCGCCCGTCGGTCGCCGCGAACGGTCACGCTGGTGCGTGGCGCGCCAGCGTCCGAGTGACGATCCGGCAGTCTAGAGTGGGAGTTCGGTTGGGTCCTCAACGAAGATCAGCAACCACCACCTCCGCCGGGAGGTACCAGACTCGCTCGTGACGCGTCTCAAGCGGTCTGAACCCGGCTTCGGCGAGCGTCTCACGGAGGTAGATCGGCCGACAATCGGCTGCGGTCGGCGCGAGACGGTGGACGAGTTCGTACAGCCGTGTCACCGGACCAGCCGTCCGCCGGGAAAGCGCGACGACACAGATTCTGCCACCGGGATCGAGAATGCGACGCCACTCCTCGAGAACGGTGGGGATAGTGGGCGTATCGAACAACTCGAGAACGAAACTGGCGAACACGGCGTCGACGGCGTCGTCAGCGATGGGGATCGAGCGTGCGTCCCCTCGGACGATGTCGGCCGTCTCATCGAGTCCGCGTTCCTCGAGCGCCGCCTGCGTCTCCCGGCACATCGCCGGGGCGAGATCCAGCCCGACGGCCCGGCCGTCGGCTCCGACGTCGCTCGCGAACTCGACGAGCGCCCGACCGGTCCCACAGCCAACGTCGAGGACTGACTCACCGGGTTCGACGGCGAGGAGGTCGATCCCACTCGAACGAACCGATGCCTCGAACGGGTCGGCGAACCGGTCGTACCAGGGAGCGGCCGCCTCGTACCACGCCATCGCCGTCTCGGTCGAGCGCGAAACTCGTTCGATCGGTCCGGGTGGCCCGGCGGGCCGGGGTTGCTGGTGGGTACCGGATCGACCCTCCTGCTCCTCGGTGTCGACGGTCACTCGTCTTCGGCCTCGATCAGCGCGAACAGCTGATCGAAGTCGTCCGGTAACTGCCCGTCGACCTTCTCGATATTCCCGGGCGGGACGATCTCTGCGACCACGGCCATCAGCTGCTGGGCGTGGTAGTTCGCGTCGGATCGATCGACACCCTCCCGCTCGGCAACCCGGTCGAGAAACTCCGGATAGTCGAACCGCTGGCCGTGCTCGGCCTCGGTGAGGTACCGATCGATCTCCATCGGCAGCGGACTGGCGAGGTCTGTTGCCTCACCTTCCTGAAGCCGTTCGCCGAGGGTCGTCAGGACCGCCCTGGTGGCCCGGACTGCCTGTCCGAACTGGGCGTACTCGAGTCTGTGCTGAACCTGTCCAACGAATTCTTTGTAGTTCATGGTCGTGTGATCGAACTGATCGTCGTCTCGTCTGATCGAACTGGTCGTGGCCGTTTTCGTGCCGATAGCGCGAGGACCGACGGTCGCGACACCTCGGCGGCACGATCGTCGCTGTCGACGCTCACCCGCCGAGTTTCACCTCGTGGCAACGTCACTGGTCCGTCGATGAATCGTCGTGTCGGTCCTGACACGCGGCCTTCTCCGGCCACCGGCATAAACGTACGCCGGGCAACGTCTGGTGATCTGTCTCGCTCGAGCAACGGTTTACCCGTCGTGTACCCAATTCGTGATCAGCGTTCGTGTGGCCAGCTCGTGATCGTCTCGTAATCGCCGGGCGTGACCGGTCCGTCGAGAAGCGGGTCGTTCGTCTCGCGCATCCAGGCTTCGAGCTGTGCCGACAGTTCGAGGCGCTCTTCCTGGTAAGCTGGCTCGTAGGCGACGTTCTCGTCTTCCTGTGGGCTCTCCCGGAGGTCGTACAGTTCCTCGTACGGGCGCGGCGGCACCCCGTCTTCCTCGCGGACCATTCGTCCGGCCTCGCTCGCGAAGATGTCTTTCGTCAGGTAGACCTTCGGCAGGTGCCAGAAGTTCTTGACGTACTTGTACCGCTCCGTCCGGAGCGCACGGACGGGGTTGTACATGTCGTGCCAGGTCATCTCCGCGAAGACCCGCTCGCGGGGCTCGTACTCCTCGCCGGTCAACAGCCCCAGGAAACTTCGCCCGTCCAGCCCGTCCGGCAACTCGAGTTCGGAATCGAACGGATCGGTGTCCTCGCTCGGAGATCCGACCGAGTCGGCGTCACTCGCTTCAGTATCTTCACTATCGGCATCGGGTTCGGAGTCTGCGTCACTCGACCGGGGGTCGGCGTCGACCACCTCGAGGATCGTCGGTAGCACGTCGACGTTACTCACCAGTTCGTCGTAGGACTCGCCGCCGTCGGCGACGCCCGGATAGCGAACGATGAGGGCGGCCTCGAGACCGGCGTCCGTGCAACTCCCCTTCGCCCGCGGGAAGGCGATCCCGTGTTCCGTGGTGAAGATCAACAGGGTCTCGTCGGTGATTCCTGCGCGATCGATCGCGTCGCAGATCGTCCCGACGGCCTCGTCGAGCGCCCACACCATGCCGTGCATCTCCGCGAGGTCCTGGCGGATCCCACGTCGATCAGGCAGGTACGACGGCGGCCGGATCGTCTCGAGGTCGTCGGTCTCGTAGTGGTCGCTGTCGAAACCAAAGCGGCCGTTGTCCTCCTCGACGCGGTGACACTCGAAGAAGCCAATCTGGGCGAAAAACGGCGCTTCGTAGGCCTCGCGCTCGAGGAAGCCGGAGACGACGTCGGCGACGTTTCGCGCCCGGTTTGCCTGGTGGACCTCCGGCGAGACGCCCGGGTAGAGGTTCCCCTCCGAGTGGACGTAATCGAACTCGAGGCGGTCGGTGTCCTGGGTGATGTGCTGGAGCCCGAAGAGGTGGGTCTCGTAGCCGACGTCTCCGAGGTAGTGCGGGAGAATTCGTTCGCCGTCGTGGAGTTCCCACTCGCCGTGAGCGAGTCCCATCAGCCCGTTGACGTGGGGATATCGACCCGTGAAGAAGCTCCCACGACTGGGAGAACACTGCGGTGCCGTCACGAAGTGATTCTCGAAGCGAACGCCCGCTTCGGCGAGAGCGTCGATCTGTGGCGTCTCGATATCCGCGCCGTAACAGCCGAGGTAGCGACCGAGGTCGTGACAGGTGAGCAAGACGACGTGTGGTCGGCTGGGAGCCATGCCGCCTGCCTACCACGACCCGCGGGATAATCGTTGGTACCAGCGGTACCGGGCCCCGAGGTTCGTGGGCGCACCCTGTCGAGGAACCGCTCGGTACCGACTCGAGGTATCTCGTGAGACGGGACCTGTCGGTATCGACGGACCATGAACTATCTATTCCCAATACATGATGAAAATCTTAGAATGAATTTTCCCGTCCGTACCCACACTGGAGTAGTGTAGTCGTGGCCTACTCTCGAGATCGGTCGTCTACGGTCTCGAAGTGGTCGTTCTTCCGTCCAGTCTCGCGCCGACAGATTCTCGGCGATAGTACTTCTCTAATCGAGAGAGGAGCAGAATTCCGGCCCAATCGTCACCATCGAACCCATATGCGTCCAGATGACGTCGAAATCGCTTCGGAAAAAGGAAACGTTATGCAGTCAGCACTATTTCAATTCTTTTCAATAATAATATGATTCTGGCTCCGGATAGAGAACGGTGTGCTCGAGCCGAGGTCGACGGTGGTCAGTCCCACTACGGAGACGTTTCGTACCGTTCGAGTGCGGATTCGTCGGGCTCGAGCCCGAGGCCGGGATCGGTGGGCATCTCGATGGAATCGCCGTCGGGCTGGGGCGGCGAGTCGTAGATGGTGTTTCCGATCTCCCAGACGCTGTCGTGGAACTCGAGTACGGAGGCGTTGGCGACGCCACCCATGAGGTGGAGGTTCTGGAATGGCCAGCCGCCGCCGTGGGCGACGCGAAGGTTGAACGAGTCGGCCAGTCCGGCGACGCGCTGGGCCTCGGTGAAGCCACCGAGGAAACAAACGTTCGGGAGCGGAACGTCGACTGCACTGGTGGCGATCAGGTCGCGGTGGTTGAACCGAATACCTTCGTTCTGGCCGGCTGCGATCGGTACTCGCGTTCGCTCGCGCAGGTCCGAAAGCAGCGACGGGTCGTTCCCGTAGACCGGCTCTTCGAACCACATGATCGAGCGGTCGTCGATCCGGTTGCATAGCTCCAGGGCCTCCTCGAGCGAGTAGAGGTAGTTCGCGTCGATCGCGAGGTCGACGTCGTCGCCGATCTCGTCCTGGACGGCCCGGATGCGCGCCGCGTCGGCTCGCGGCGTCGCCCAGTCGCCTTTCCCGACGACGACTTTCACCTTCGTCGCACCGTCGTAGACCAGTTCGCGCGCGATTTCTGCCTGCCACTCGGGATCCTCGACGGGGTCACCGAGAGTGTAGTAGACCGGGACGGTCTCGCGGGCACCACCGAGCAATCGCCAGACCGGTTCGTCGTAGGCCTTGCCCTTGATATCCCAGAGGGCGATGTCGACGGCGCTTACGGCCGTACTCCAGGCGCCCGTCTGCGATCGCGGGTTAACTTCCCTGTGCAGCGTTTCCCAGATCCGGGCGGTGGCGAGCGGATCCTCGCCGACGAGTCTGGGTGCGAGTTCGTCGTTGACGAACGACGTCGTCGCGTTCGGGTGGAGATATCCGGTCTCGCCGTAACCGACGAGGCCATCGTCAGTTTCGATCGAGACGAGCGAAATCGTCATCTGGTCGTCTTCGTCGGGATCGGATCCGGAGACCGGAACCTCGTACGACGAAGCGTCTACATCTGTGATTTGCATGAGTTGCGTGGAGGGATGTGACTACTGAACAGGGGATCATATCAGTGTCGGTCCTGCAGTGTTCGACTGGCCACAGTGCCGACTCGAACGGTCGAGCGGGGCCGCTGGGGTAATAGCCACACCCGACACACTCGGTGCCCGGAAGATTCGGGACGGAACGGGACGGAACAGAAATAGCTTCAATGGAGGGATTCAGTAGTCCAGACAGGACCACTGATGGGAGTTCTCGTTTCACTGCGTAACGAAGTCACGGCGCTGTGGGCAGGCGGCACCGGGAAAGCACTCCTCGCCGTCGCGCTCGGCTGGGGGTTGCTCAACGGAACGCGAATGATTTACCCGGTGTTGCTCCCGTACTTTCGGGAGGAGTTTTCACTCTCGTACACGGCAGCCGGGTTTCTGGTTACGTTCATCTGGATGTGCTACGCGATCGGTCAGGCCCCCGGCGGCCTCATCGCCGATCGATTCGGAGAACGCACGATACTCACGGCGAGCGTGGTGATCGCTGTCGGGAGTCTCGCGGTCGTGATCGCGGCCCCGTCGGCGCTCGTCCTGTTCGTCGGGACGGGACTCGTTGGACTGGGGCTGTCGCAGTATCCGATCGCTCGCATCACGGTGCTCGCGAACCTGTATCCTGACCGGGTCGGACGCGTCATCGGCATCACGATGGCCTCCGGCGACATCGGCCAGACGCTCCTTCCCCCCATCGCAAGCGTGCTGGCAGTCGGACTCGCCTGGCAGGTCGGTCTCGGGTGGGTTATCCCGCTTCTCTGTCTCGTGGCGGTCGTCCTCTGGGTCTCCATCCCGTCGAAAGCGACGACTGACGACGCGGACGACGGTGAGACCGCGGGTTTCCGCGAGACGTTCGTTGCGCTACGGCGCCGATCCTACCTCTCGATGAGCGTCGTCCTGTTCCTGTTTATCTTCATCTGGCAGACGTTCTCGGCGTTCTATCCGACGTATCTGACCGTCGAAAAAGGATACTCACCGACCGTCGCAGGCGTCCTGTTCGGCCTCTTTTTCGCCCTCGGCGTCGTCATCAAACCGATCGCGGGGATGGCCTACGACAGCATCGGCGCGAAACGTTCACTCCCGGTGATCCTTGGAAGTGCCATGATCGGCCTCCTGATCTTGCCGTTTGCAGACACCACCGTCGCCATCCTCACTGCAACACTCTTTATCAGCACGATGCTCGGCTCCGGTGCGATCACGCAATCGCACCTCGCCGAAACGATTCCGCCAGACATGCAAGGGACCGGACTGGGAATGATCCGCTCGAGCGCGACGATGGCCGGGGCAACCGGACCGGTCGTCTTCGGCGTGATCGTCGACCGGGGGTTCTTCGACGAAGGATACCTCGTGCTGGCGCTCCTCGCGGGCGTCGTGACGCTGCTCACGCTGGTGATGCCTTACGAAAGTCGTTCGTCGACGTGAGTTCGTGACGTGCCGAGGCCGTTCCCAGTGATCGGCGTCCGGCACCGGAACTCGAGGAGAGCGGTGTGTTGTGCCGGCCGACGAACGGAACGGGCCGTTCGTCGTCGCCTCGAGGTTACGACGAGCGGATCGCCCTGACGAGCGGCGCGATCACGATGAGGATCGTCATCACTGTCAGCACCAGCGAGATCGGTTCGTCGACGAAGATGAGCAACGAACCGTCGGACAGCTGGAGCGATCGGACGAGGTTCTCCTCGGCGATCGGACCGAGGATGATCCCGAGGACGAACGCGATGATCGAGTAGTTGTACCGCATCAGGAAGAACCCGAAGATGCCGAACACGAGCACGGTGATCACGTCGAGCCAGTTTCCGCGCAGCCCGAGCGCACCGAGGGTCGCGAAGACGATGATAAGCGGGACGAGGTACGTCGTGTTGACCCTCGTGATGTACGCAGAGCGAGTCACGAGAAGCAGCCCGACGGCGAGGATGACCGCGTTGCCGACCAGCAGTGCGAGGAACACGCTGTATGTAATGTCGACGTTGGTCGTGAACAGTTCGGGGCCGGGGTTCAACCCGTGCATAACGAGGCCGCCGAGTAAGATTGCGGTCGCCCCGCTTCCGGGAATGCCGAACGAGAACGTCGGGATGAGCGATCCGGCGACCGTCCCGTTGTTCGATGCCTCCGAGGCGATCACGCCGCGATAGTTCCCCTCGCCGTACTCTTCTTCCCCGCCCCCGCTCCGAACGGCCTCGGCGTAGGAGATGAAGTTCGAAATCGACGCCCCGGAACCCGGAATCGCCCCGATCAACATACCGATGTATCCCGACTTGATCGTCGTGATCGGCGCTCGAACGACGTCTCTGGCACCGGAGAGAACGCTCCCGCTCATGTCGACGCCGCCTTTGGCGATGGTCCCTCGCTCGCCGATCAACTTGATCATCTCACCGATCGCGAAGATTCCGATCAGGACGGCGACGAAGTCGAGTCCGTCGAAGAGGAGGTACGAATCGAACGTGTATCGGGGCTGACCGGCGGCGACCGGGAACCCGATCGTCGACAGTAACAGCCCGAACGCACCAGCAGTGAGTCCCTTGACCATCGAGCCGCGGGCGACCACCGTAATTAGCGCGATCCCGAACAGCGCGATGAGGAAGTACTCGGGCGAACCGAACAGCAGCACGATCTGTGTCAGGTACGGCGTCAGCAGGAGCAACGTCACGATCGCGAAGAGTCCGCCGACCGCGGACGCCGTCGCCGAAATCGTGAGCGCGTCGAGCGCCCGTCCCTGTCGGGCCATCGGATAGCCGTCCAGCGTGGTCGCGGCAGCCGCGGCCGTCCCCGGCGTGTTGATGAGGATCGCGGCGATACTCCCGCCGTACATCGCGCCGCTGTAGATGCTGATCAACAGGATGATCGCGTCGGGTCCGTCGAGACGAATCGTCAGCGGCAACACGATCGCTAACCCGAGGTTCGGCCCCAGGCCGGGGATCGCACCGATGAGGATGCCCGCGAGCAATCCGAGGATCATCCAGCCCGGCGTCGGCCAGGAGAACAGGATCTCGAGGGCAGACAGCAGCGACCCCGTTACCATAGCTGTCCCTCCATCAGGTTCACCGGCAGTATCGCATCGAACGCGAGTGCGATGGCGATGCCAACGACGATCAGGGCGACGCCGATCGTCCGTTTGACGTCGAACATGACGACGTACAGTGCGAGAAAGATCGGCGTCGCCAGAACGAGCCCGATCACGTATCCGACGACGCCGTAGACGGCGAGCAGGCCGACCAGTAGAAGCTGCTGATACTGCTCGTCGTGTTCCGGGTCGTCACCCGGGCCGGGTTCGTCGGTGCGTGTCCGGGCTTGCTCTTCGACCTCCTGGACCGATTCGGTCTGGTCGAACATCGTCGAAGACTCGGAGACTGCCGCTTGCAACGTCTCGGGCAAGTAGCGCTGAAGCAACAGCAGGAGTATCCCACAGATCGTCACGATCGCTGCAAACCGCGGGAACAACGCTACCTCACGGGAGAACGTCGTCGACTCGAGTAACATGTAACTCGAGACGACGAGCATGAGGACGAGCATCACCGACTCGGGAGTCGCTCGTTCCCGGATCGACTGATAAATCGAAGAGGACATTTGGCGAGGCTGGTCTCCTACAGGTCGTCGATGTCGATAATCTCTGGGATTCGTTCCTGGTTTTCGACCAGTACGTCTTCGACGTAGTCTTCGCCGCCGAGGAATTCGACTTCGTTACCGGTATCTTCGGCCCACTCCTGCATCTCCTCGCTCTCGAGTGCCTCCTGGAGGAGCACCGTGAGTTCGTCGACGCGATCGTCGGGCGTGTCCGGTGGCGCCATGAACGATCGGAGGAAACCGCCCATGAAGTCGATGTCGACCTCGTGGCCGTAGTCGGTGTAGTTCGACAGGTCGGGGAACAGCGGCGTCCCCTCGCTGTGGAGTGCGGTGACGACGTCGATCTGGTCCTGGGCGTCTGCTGCAGCGGTATCCGTTACGATTCCGGCCGGGACTTCGCCACCGGCGATCGCTTCGATGATGGGCCCGCTGCCGTCGTAGGCGACGTAGCTGTCCCACTGTACGTCGAGTTCGTCCCGAATGAGTTCCGAGAGAACGTGGTTCGGTTCGCCGGGTTGCTGGCCGGCGATGTTGCTGATGTCGCCGGCGTCGTAAGCGTCGCTCACATCGTCCAATCCCTCGAAGCCTTCGTCAGGGTCGGTCGCCAGCACCCAGACCGTCCGGGCGTACCCGCCGATGTGTCTGAACTCGTCGATGGTGAAGCCGGGTTCCTGAATGAGGAAGTGCGAGACGGACGGGGAGTTCATCGGCGCGAGGTTGTACCCGTTCCCTTCGGAATTGTACAACTCCGTGATTCCGCGCATTCCCGCCGCACCGGTCACGTTCTCGAACTGCGCACCGACGTCGTTCTGATCGGCGATCGTCTGCCAGATCTGTCGCGTGAAGATGTCGGTACCGCCACCCTGCCCCCACGGGATAGTCACGTTGAAGTTCTCGGATGGGAACTCGTCGTCAGCACCATCGTCCCCGTTGTCGTCACCGAGACATCCCGTGAGGAACATCGCGGAGGATGCCACACTTCCCGCCGCCGCTACTCTGAGGTAGGACCTTCTAGAGTGCATGGAAGGACACAGTCATCACCACCTATTAAACATTGTGTTCGTATGTGGTATCAGTTATGAAAAATCCGTGAAATGAAGGGGCCTTATTTACCGCGAGTGGTCCGTGGAGGCATTCACGACCGGGGTACGGGTGATCGATCTGGGAAACTGGCGACCCAGGGTGAACCACCGAGACGGCGCACTCCCCACCGGTGGTGGCTCGTCTGGAGGTCACGTGTAACCGGCGGGTCGTTCCAGTAGTCCGTAGCACGGGCGTATCTACCAAGTCGACCAGCGAGCTGTATCAACGAGTGACCGTCCACAGTGGCGGAAAGGGATTGCACCCCGGACCGATTCGAAAACCGTGTATATACCGTCCCGGCCACCCCTGTCTCACCGCATCAGTTCGTACGGGACGTAGGTCGCCAGATCGGGGACCAGCACCACCAGCAGGAGTACGAGAACCAGCGGCACGTACCACGGTACGATTGCCCGCATCACTTCCTCGAAGGACGCGTCAGTGACCTTCTCGAGAACGAACAGGATCACGCCAAGCGGCGGCGTTAGCAAGCCGATCATCAGCGTAAATACCATCACGATGCCGAAGTGGATCGGGTCGATACCGACCGTGTCGACCACGGGCATCAACACCGGGACGAGAATCGTGATCGCCGCAATCGTCTCCATGAACGTGCCGACGATCAGGAACAACAGGACGAGTAATAGCAAGATTATCGTCGGATTGTTCGTCATCGCCGTAATCGCGTCAGCCAGCAACATCGGAAGGCGAAGCTCGAGAGCTACCAGACCATATGCTGCGGCGACGGCGATAATGAACGTCAGCGCGAACGTCTCGACGGTCGCGTCGCGGATCTCCTCGAGCAGTCCCGAGAGCGTGAGATCACCAGCGGTGATTCCCACACAGATCACGTAGACGACCGAGACGGCACCGGCTTCTGTCGCGGTGAAAAAGCCCGAGAGGATCCCACCGATGATGAGGATCGGGATTATCAACGCCGCGAACGCCCCGGAGAACGTTCTGACGACATTCACGAACTCGAACGCGCCGGTGCCACCGTAACCGCGCCGCCACGTGACGAGGAAGACCATCACGAAGAGGACGATCCCGAGGACGAGACCGGGGACGACGCCTGCGAGGAACAGCGTCGAGATAGACTCCTCGGCGAGAATGCCGTACATGATGAGCGGGACGCTGGGTGGAATGAGCGGACCGATGATCGAGGAGCTTCCAGTGATACCGAGTGCGACGTCCTTGTCGTAGTCGTACTCGCGCATTGCAGTGTACTCGATTCGGCCCAGGCCGGCGGCGTCAGCGAGTGCGAGGCCGGACATTCCAGAGAAGATCATCGAAGCGGTCACGTTTACGTATCCGATACCGCCTTTGATGTGGCCGATGATCGCGTTGGCAAACGCGAAGATATCACTGGTCATCCCGCTCCTGTTCATGAGCCGTCCAAGCAGGAGATAAAACGGAATTGCAAGCAGCGTGAACGTGTTCAATCCGTACAGTAATTGATTGCTGACGAGCGACGGATTCAGTGACGGCCCGAACGGGGAGAGCATGACCGTAAGCACGGTCAACCCCATCGCGACGGCGACGGGAACGCCGACTGCGTACAGGACAAGCAGGGTCCCGAGGAACAACAGCGCAATGAGGGCTAGTTCCATGGACCTCCCACCGTCTCGAGAGCGTCTCGAAACGTCGTTTGCAGGTACTCTCGATAGAATAGCTGAAGTTCGTAAATCAGCATACAGATGAGGCCGAGGGAGATTCCGAGGTAGAGCATGCCGCTGGTAACGAAGCCGACGCCGCCGAGACTCGACCCCCAGTTGCTCGCGATCGCCGGCATCGTCCCTGCGAGTGCAAAGACGAGAAAGACGACGACAAGCACGGAGCTCAGACAGTCGAAGGCCCGTCTGAGCGATGGTCGTCGCTCGCTGAGTTTATCGAGGACGAACGTCATCCGGATGTGCTCGCGATTTCTGGTCGCGACGGCGGCCCCGAAAAACGTCGCGACGATGAGGACGAACCGTGCCGCCGGTTCCGTCCAGGCCGTACTGATCGGGATGCTCAGTTGACGGGCGAATACCTGAAAGCTGGCAAGGAAGATCATTAGGGCGAACATACCAGCAGTGGTGAACAGGATCAGCCGGTCGAAGAGTGTCTCCTGGGAAAGATCCAGTGACTGATCGATCTCCATACCGGGGGCCTCACGTCGCGGTAAAATAAGCATTATGTTCAGCGGGATACGTGAGTTCCTTTCCCGTCTCCAGGTAGCGAATGGTCCAGACTGCTGGAAACGCGTCACCGGGATAGGTCGGACCTGGGAAGGAACCACCGCGACCGATGGATCACGGACGGTACTGGCGGCGTTCGATGTCAGGTCGTCGGTCGAACGCCGAGACAGGATGTGTGTGCCAGATTGCCCTGTGAGTGTCTGATCAGACGTTTCGCCAGTCTTCCCAGGTTTCGGCCCACTCGTCTTCGAACCAGGAGTCGATGACTGGTTCGGCAGCGTCTCGAAACGCCTGTCTATCGACGTCCTCAACGAACGTCATCCCTTCGTCGACGAGGTCGTCGATTCGCTCTTCTTCTCGATCGAACGCGGTTTCGTTCGCTTCTTCGGTCACCTCCGCAGCGACATCTTCGAACAGATCCTGGTCGGCCTCCGAGAGGTCCTGATACACGCTTTCGTTGATGTACAGGGCACCGGAGAACGGTGCGTGCCTGGTCGCACAGAGGTAATCCTGCACTTCGTAGTAGTTGAACGAGTGAATCTGCTCTACGTCACCTTCCGCGGCGTCGACGACCCCCTGCTGGAGGGCGCTGTATAGTTCGTCGAGTGCAACCGACGTCGTGTTGACACCGATCTCGCTCCAGATCTCGATCCAGCTGTCCAGCGGCGGAGACCGCATGTCGATACCCTCCACGTCGGCCGGCTCCTCGACCGCCGTGTTCGCCGTGAAGTATCGCTGACCACGGTAAAATCGCTGGCCGAGCTGGCGCTGGTTCCCGTTCTCGATGATCATGTCGTGTGACGGCTGGAAGAGGTCGCTCTCGAGGACGTCGAAGAGGTGATCCACGTCGTCCATGACGAAGGGCTGGTCGATGATGTAGTACTCCGGCGCGTACATGTGGATCGGGAGCCCAGCCCCGGAGTGCATCTCCACGAGGTCGTCGGCGACCTGTTCGGTGATCTCGTCTTCGGCACCGTAGGCGCCACCGGGGGACACCTCGATCGTAATCTCACCGTCGGTTTCTTCTTCGATCCGTTCGCTAAACGCTTCTGCGGCCTCGACGTTGATGTGACCGCTCTCGTAAGAGCTAGCGAGTGTGAAGTCGAGTCCACCGTCGTCGTCTGTACAACCTGCGAGTGCAGCGATCGCAACCCCACCTGTGCCGAGCGCTGCTCGGCGAAGGACGGTTCGACGGCTAGTCGTGTTCGTACCCATGGCGTCGAGTAGAGGTTTGGACCTTACCATGATAATTGTTGTGGACGTTTTCGCCCCGCTCTGCGAACCGGGCGCTTTCGGGTCGGGTGGCCAATCGTAGCCTGACCGACCGAGAGTGTTGCAGCCGTGATCCCCGCCAACCAGCCTCGGGAGGTACCTTTTTCATCGCCTCACCCGTATCGACCGGCCATGGACGCAATACTGGTGGTTCTGCTCGACGAGTCGCCCGACGAAGAGTTGCTCGCTGCAGCGAACCGCCACTGTCTGGGGACGGATACGACGGCCGTCGTCAGCCGCTTCGTCGACGAAGCACGGTATCAGAGTAGCCTACAGCAGGACGTTCGTTCCGGTAACGATCTCGAGGACGTCGACGACCTCGAGGAACGTGCTCGCGAGACGGCCGCCGCAGTGGCGTCCCAAGCGTTCGACGACGCTGTCGAAACGAGTGCCCTCGGCGTCGTCGGGACGCTCCCAGAGAGCGTTCTCGAGACCGCTGCGGAGAGCGACTGCGGGCAGGTCTTCCTGACTGGCCGCCGCCGATCGCCGGTCGGGAAAGCCGTCTTCGGCGACGTCGCCCAACAGATCATGCTCGAGTTCGATGGGCCGGTCACGATCACGACGGTCGGTTCCTGATCCAAACCGCTCTCGTCGATCAGAACCGATTCAGTCCAATTCCGACCGCAAACCGGGGTCGATCACCTGGATCGGATGGACGCTCGAGCGCTCGAGCAGCGAGTCGAGTTGCTCGAGACAGGAGGTGCCGCTGGCGACGACGGTCCGGGTTGCGGTCTCGTCGGCCGTGAACTGGTCTTTCAGGGTCTCTCCAACCGCCATGCTGAGTTCGTAGTACTCGGACTTGTAGCCGAAACTGCCGGCCATACCGCAGCACTCGACGTCCGAGGTGACCACGTCGTACCCAAGCCGCTCGAGGACGGCCGTCGTGTAGGCCTCGAGACCGAGCGTTCGCTGCTGGCAGTGGCTGTGGTACGCGAGGTCCGGGCTCGCCGGCGCGCCGATCGCACACGCTTCGCTCGGTCCGGCGAGCGCTTCGATCCCCGGACCGTCGCCCTCGAGGAGGCCGAACACGTACTCGAAGAGTTCGTAGCTGTGTTCGGCGATGCGCTCGTAGGCGTCCGCGTCGAGGAACCGCTCGTACTCGCCGCGGAACATCGCCAGGTCGCTCGGTTCGATCACGACCACGTCACGGCCCTGCTCGAGGTGCCCCTCGAGGTCTGCGGAGACGGCACTCGCGTGTGCTGTCGCGGTGTCGATCATCCCCTGGGAGAGCGGTGCCCGGCCGCTCGAGGAAACGTCGGGAACGCGCACTCTGACGCCGAGGGCCTCGAGGGCCCGGACTGCGGCCTTCCCACGTTCGACCTGCACGTGGTTCGTGTAGACGTCCGGGTAGAGGACGGCCTCGCGAACGGGCTCGTCGATCCGGGTGGGTTCTCGCGACTGGAACCAGTCGACGAGTGTCTCCCGCCGGAACCGAGGCAGTTCGCGCCGCCGGTCGACGCCAGCGACCCGTTCGAGGGCCGCTCGAGCGGGGCCGAAGTTCGCCACGTGGTTCGAGACCGGTGCCGTCAGGCTCCCGAAGGTGGCGAGTGTCTCGAAGTTCCCGAACAGTCGTTTGCCCCGATCGAGACCGGTCGGTTCGTCGTCGGGCGTCAGCCCGGAAACGAGGTGATCGAACGCGTCCGGATCTGCGCCCTGGTTCAGGCGGTCCCGCACGACGGTGTTGATCCACGGAATGTCGATGTTGACCGGGCAGGCCTCGACACAGCGCGAGCAGCCGGTACAGAGGTCGTTGAACTCCGCGACGCTATCTGCGCCGTGAACGCCGGCCTCCCAGCCGGTGGCGATACCGCCGGAGTAGGTCTCGCCGCCGAAGGCGTGCCCACCGACCTGCTGGAAGTTCGCACACGAGTTGGCACAGGCACCACACCGGATGCAATACAGCGTCTCGCGGAGTTCGTCGTCGTCGCGCATCGCGAACCGGCCGTTGTCGACGAGCACGAGGTGGAACGACCGGTCGTCGCTCGAGTCGTCGAACGCTTCGTCGTCAGGCTCGTCGAAGCGAACGACCGGTTCGTCGAGTGGCGGCGTCAGCAGTGAGAGGTAGGCCGTGATGTCCTGACCAGCCCCCGCGGGGCCGATGAGGCTGAAAAACGGCGACAGGTCAGCGATCGACGGTACGATCTTCTCGACGCCGGCGACCGCGACGTGGGTATCCGGAACGGTCAGAGACTTTCGGGCGTTGCCCTCGTTCGTCACGAGCGCGAGCGTGCCCGTGTCCGCCGTGACGAAGTTCGCGCCGGTGATCCCGACGTCGGCCTCCAGAACGTGATCGGTGAGTTGTTCGCGGGCGAACGCGGTGAGTTCCTCGGCCGTCGTCAGTGGCTCCTCGAGGTCGAAGTGCTCGTTGAACAGCGCCGCGATCTCTTCGCGGGACTTGTGGACCGCAGGCGAGGCGATGTGACTCGGCTCGTCGTCGGCGATCTGGAGGACGAACTCGGCAAGGTCGGTCTCCCAGACGTCGATTCCCGCCGTCTCGAGGTCGTCGTTGAGGTCGATCTCCTCGGTCGTCATGGACTTGCCTTTGACGACCGATTCCGCATCTGCCGCCTCGACGACTTCCCTCACGTATCGGCGTGCGTCCGCCGCGTCGTCGGCAACGTAGACCGTCCCACCGTTCTCGGTAACGACGTCTTCGACCTGCTCGAGCAGGTCGGGCAGGCGTTCGATCGCGTCGGCTTTGATCTCCCGGGCTGCCTCGCGGTAGGCCTCGGTTTCCTCCATCTCCTCGTACCGCCGGTACCGCCCCTCGTTGAACGGGCGAACCGTCTCACCGACGGTCGAGCCGCTGGTCTCGAGGAGTCGCCTGATCCGTGCAGCCTTCTCGTCGCGCCCCGCTGCAGACTGGTCTGTTGACATGTTAGCGATCACCGAGGATGATGACGTGAAGCGATTCCGGTCCGTGGGCGCCGTACACCGGCGCACCCATGTCCGCCGTCGCGCTCGGCCCCGTGGTCAAGATCGCGCTCGTCAGACCGCCGTCGATCTCACCGGCGAGGGTCTCGAGTGCGTCGTCGATAGTTTCGACGATCTCGCTCGCCGCGACGACGACCACGTGCGTCTCCGGAAAGAGACTGGCGTAGCTTGCACCGTCGAACGCGGACGCGACCACGACGGTCCCGAACTCCGCGATCGAAGGTCCGCCGGGCGTGACGCCAGTCCGCGCCTCGAGGACGTCTTCTGACGTCGGATTCAGATTGACCGACGTGTCCTCGAGGGAGACGCCGTCGAAGGGAAGCGACACGCCGACGGCAGGCGGATCGATACGCGATTCCACTGCCGACCGGAACTCCCCGGAATCGACCCGCTCGAACGTCACGGGAAGGTTCTCGAGGGAGCGCTCGAATGTCTCGACTGCAGCGGACGTCATGGCACTTCGTTTCCAGCGGGGTCGATTAAGGCTTTCGCCCCGGTGGCTCCCCGACGACGTCGCGGGGAATTCGGGAACGTGGGGGTCACCCGGACCACAGGTCGTTCGGATTCACGGAAGCCGTCGGTTTTCCTCTCGGGTCCCTCGTTCGGCAGGATCGAAAAGACGTAAGGTGGAGTAGACCGACCACCATGGTATGGCGGAGCACAAGAACACGATCGACTCGGTCGAGCGGTCACTGGAAATTCTCGAACTCATCGGTGACCGCGAACCCGCGGGCGTCTCCGAGATCGCTCGCGAGGTGCCGATCTCCAAGAGTACCGTATACGCCCATCTCAGCACGCTTACCAGCGCAGGATACGTCACCAAAACCGACGGGAAATACGAACTCAGTTGCAAGGTTCTCAGGCTTGGATCGTCGGTGCAGGAACGGTTCGACCTCTACCAGCAGGCCAAACAGCACGTCGACGAGCTCGCAAGCGAAACGGGTGAACCGACCAATCTGGTCATCGAGGAAAACGGCCTCGGAACGTGTCTCTACGCGACCAACCCGCGTAACTCCGCCGACGTGTTCATGTCGAGTGGCGAGACCAACTATATGCACGCGACCGGGACGGGGAAGGCGATCCTCGCACACCGCCCGCGCGAAGACGTCGAAGCGATCATCGATCAGCACGGTCTCCCGGAGATGACCGAAAACACGATCACCGACGAAGAGGTGCTCTTCGACGAACTCGAGGAGATCCGCGAGCGCGGACTTTCGTTCGATCAGGAGGAAACGATCAACGGCCTGTGCTGTATCGCAGCGCCCATCATCGCGGACGAGGAACCCGTCGGCGCGGTGAGCGTTTCCGGACCGGTAAACAGATTTACGAACGAAGAGCGACGGGACGAACTCATGCAGGCTGTAAAGGAGATCGCCAACGTGATCGAACTTCGAATCGTGTTTTCCTGAACGAGATTTACTATGGACGACGATACTCCGGTCGGGGGTTGCCGGTCGTCGCTTTCGACCGGGTATTCGACCATGCAAAACGCTCGTTCTACCTTGCAGACCAACCTGGACTTCTCAGCCGAATGTACCGGTCGAATGCGCCACACTATCTCACAAGGCCATTACAGAGGTACGTGTGTAAACAACTCGGGCGAATCGAGCCACCCCACGGTGGTCGTGGACTTCGCCGGTCATCGTTCGATCCCTCCGCCAAAACTTCCAGACATCTGATGTTTTGGAGGGCGTTTTTCCCTCTGCCGAACGGTCGTTCTACCAGTGGGGCCCGCAAGTCCTTCTGAACGACCGTGAATCGACCTGTTCGAATTTTCGCACTGTGGCTCGCACGCGAGTACGACGTCCGGGCAAACCGTGCGGTCACACGGGAACTCTCGGCGTGCCACCCAGCCTCGGACTCGATCAGTTAGGTACCGAAGAAATCATAGGTCTGTAAGCGAGAGGTGGTGATACATGGTTAGAAAGGAGTTTGAGCTCCCCGACGTCGGAGAGGGCGTCGCCGAAGGGGAGCTCGTCACCTGGTTCGTCGAACCCGGCGACCAGGTCGAGGAAGACCAGCCGATCGCAGAAGTCGAGACGGACAAGGCCCTCGTCGAAATTCCGTCGCCCTACGACGGCACGGTCGCCGAGTTACGCGCCGAGGAAGGCGAGATCGTCCCCGTCGACGACGTCATCGTCGTCTTCGAAGTCGACGACGCGGACGTGGATGCAACGTCCGACATCTCGAGCGAGACCGATACCGGCGATGCAGCGACTGCATCGACCGACTCGAGCGAGTCGGCAGCCGGTGCGCCCGAGCCAACCGCCCAGCCCGAACTCCCGGACGGACGCGTCTTCGCCTCGCCGAGCGTCCGACGCCTGGCACGCGAGAACGGGGTCGATCTGGCCGAACTTCAGTCCTCGAATCCCGGCACCCGAATCGACGAGCGGGCCGTGCTCGAGGCCACTGGCGACATCGAGTCCACGGAGCCTGACGGCTGGGTCGAGGCGACACCGCCGGCCGCCGACGACGCGGATACAGACGCGGCCCAGGCCACAGCGACCAGTCCGAGCGCGAGTTCCCCCGAGCCGGTCGCCTCGAGTGCCGACGCGGCCGATCGGGAGCGAACCCTCGCGATGCCGGCGACCCGCCAACTCGCGCGCGAAGAGGGCGTCAACATCGACGACGTCCCGGCCAGCGAGGAACGTGACGGCGAGCCGTTCGTGACACCCGAGGACGTTCGCGCGTTCGCCGCCGGCGAGACGACCGTGGCGAGTGCCGGCTCGGCGGCGGACTCCGAGTCGAGCCCGGCGACGGGGTCGGCGTCGGCCGCAGCGGCCGCCGCCCAGGACGGCCTCCAGCCCGGCGAAACCGTCCCCTACCGCGGTGTTCGCCGCTCGATCGGCGAGCAGATGGCAACCTCGAAGTTCACGGCCCCGCACGTCAGCCACCACGACGAAGTCGAGGTCTCGGACCTCGTCGACGCCCGCGGGCGGCTGAAAGAGACTGCCGAAGAACTGGGTGTCAAACTCACCTACATGCCGTTCGTCGTCAAGGCAGTCGTCGCCGCCCTGAAATCGGTGCCGCAGATCAACGCCGAACTCGACGAGGAGGCCGAAGAGATCCACCTCAAAGACGAGTACAACATCGGCATCGCCGTCGCCAGCGACGCCGGCCTGATGGTCCCCGTTATCGACGACGCCGATCAGAAGAGCCTCCTCGAGTTAGCCCGGGAGATCAACGACAAGGCCGCTCGAGCCCGCGACCGGACGATCGGGCTCGAGGAGATGCAGGGCGGAACCTTCACCATCACCAACGTCGGGGCTATCGGCGGCGAGTACGCCTCGCCGATCATCAACTATCCCGAGGCGGGCATCCTGGCGCTCGGCTCGCTCGACGAACGCCCGTGGGTCGACGACGGCGAACTGGTCGTTCGGCCGACGATGCCGATTTCGATGTCGGTCGACCACCGGATCGTCGACGGTGCCGACGCCGCCCGGTTTACGAACGAGGTCACGCGATACCTGAACAATCCTGAACTGCTGCTACTGGAATAATGGTCATGGGAGACGTGCGAACCGCGACAGATGTACTGGTCATCGGCGGCGGACCCGGCGGCTACGTGGCCGCCATCCGCGCCGCACAACACGGACTCGACACGACGCTCGTCGAGCGCGACGCCGTCGGGGGCACCTGCCTCAACTACGGCTGTATCCCCTCGAAGGCCTTCATTACCGCTACCGATCTGGCCCACGAGGCAAACAACGGCGAGCCGATGGGCGTCGAAGCGGAGGCCTCGGTGAACATGAGTTCGCTGGTCGAGTGGAAAGACGAGGTCGTCGATCAGCTTACCGGCGGCGTCGAACAGCTCTGCAAGGCAAACGGCGTGAACCTCATCGAAGGAACGGCGACCTTCATCGACGAAGACGCCGTCCGCGTCGCTCACGCTGGCGAGGGGCAGGGCTCGGAGTCGATCCAGTTCGAACACGCCATCGTCGCCACCGGCAGCCGCCCCATCGAAGTCCCCGGCTTTTCGTTTGACGACGACCCCATCTGGTCCTCTCGAGACGCGCTGGCGGCTGAGGAGGTCCCGGACCGACTCCTCGTCGTCGGCGCTGGCTACATCGGGATGGAACTCTCGACCACGTTCGCCAAAGCCGGCGCCGACGTGACCGTCGTCGAGATGCTTGCCGACGCCCTGCCGGCCTACGAGGACGACGTCGCACGGGCCGTCCGCGAGCGCGCCGAGGACCTCGGCATCGACTTCGCCTTCGGCGAGCGCGTTTCGTCGTGGGACGAAGAGGGTAACGGCGTCGCCGTCACCACCGAGACCGAGGACGGCGAGGAGACCGTTCGCGAGGCCGACCGCGTGCTGGTCGCCGTCGGGCGCGAACCCGTCACCGACGCCCTCGAGCTGGAAGAGATCGGCCTCGAGACCGACGATCGTGGCTTCCTCGAGACCGACGACTACACGCGAACGGACCTCGAGCACGTCCTGGCCGTCGGCGACGTCGCTGGCGAACCGATGCTCGCCCACAGGGCCAGCGCCGAAGGACTGGTCGCCGCGGGCGTTGCGGCGGGTGAACCGGTCGCCCTCGACCACCAGGTCGTTCCGGCAGCCGTCTTCACCGACCCCGAAGTCGCCACCGTCGGCCTCACCGAAGCCGAGGCCGAAGCGGAAGGCTTCGACCCCGTCGTCGGCACGATGCCGCTGCGGGCCAGCGGCCGTGCCCAGACGATGGCCGAACAGGATGGCTTCGTCCGGATCGTCGCCGACGCCGACACCGAGTTCGTCCTCGGCGGCCAGATCGTCGCCCCCGAAGCCTCCGAACTCATCGGCGAAGTCGCACTGGCAATCGAGATGGGTGCGAAACTCGAGGACATGGCGACGACGGTCCACACCCATCCGACGCTGTCGGAGGCGATCATGGAGGCCGCCGAACACGCCCAGGGACAGGCGATCCACACGCTGAATCGGTGACTCGAAGAACGCGCCAATTCGGAGCATCCTCCGGCACACCAGCCGAACCACACTGCGATCGAACGGCGGTCGACTCGAGGCACCGACCGCCCACCGGTCGCGGGAGGCACGCATCCACCCCGGCATTGTGGTTTCAGCTCCGGTCGGTTTCGTTCGGATCTCGAGAGCAGTGTGGACGCTGACGCTCGTCGGGAACGCGTTGCAGAATAGAATATCGGACCACTCAGCACGGTGAATAGAGCGTCGGGCCGCTCAGCAGCGAGAACGGAGAGCCGGATCGCTCAGTACTCGAGCGTTTCTTCGATTGCGGTTTCGATCCGCGGCGGATGCGGGATATAGTAATCTTCCATCGAGAGCAGTGGCACCGGCACGTCGAAGCCGGTGACCCGGTTGATCGGTGCCTTGAGGTACATCAGCGCCTCGTCGTTGATCGTGGCCATCAGTTCGGCACCGAATCCGCCGGTTTTGGCCGCCTCGTGGACGATCACACAGCGGCCCGTGTTCTTCACCGACTCGAGGATCGTCTCGCGGTCCAGCGGCGAGATGGATCGCAGGTCGATCACGTCGGCGTCCACCCCGAGGTTCTCGACGGCCTCGAGGGTGTTGTGCATCATCGCGCCCCAGGAGATCACTGTCAGATCGTCGCCCTCCTGGCGAACTGCGGCTTTCCCGAGCGGCTCGGTGTAGGTCCCTTCGGGAATCTCCTCGCGCAGCGAGCGGTAGACGTGTTTGGGCTCCATGAATAGCACCGGGTCCGGATCGCGGATGGCACTAATGAGCATCCCCTTGGCGTCGTGGGGCGTCGACGGAATCGCCACCTTCAGTCCCGGCACGTGGCCGTAGACCGCCTCGAGGCTCTCCGAGTGGTGCTCGAGCGCCCGGACGCCGGCCCCGTAGGGGGTGCGGACGACCATCGGTGCGGTGAGTTCGCCGCGGGTGCGCCAGCGGATGCGGCTGGCGTTGGTGACGAGCTGGTCGAACGCCGGCGGCAGGAAGCCCGAAAACTGGATCTCGGCGATCGGTCGGTACCCGTGGGTCGCGAGGCCGATCGCGCTGCCGACGATCGCGATCTCCGACAGCGGGGTGTCGAGGACGCGCTCCTCGCCGAATTCGTCTTGCAGTCCCTCGGTCGCGCGGAAGACGCCGCCGGACTCGGCGACGTCCTGCCCGAAGACGAGCGTTCGCTCGTCGTTGCCCATCTCCTCGTGTAGCGCGTCGTTGACCGCCTGGATGATTGTCGCGTTCATGGCTTACCCCTTCGGCCGCTGTTCGATGTACTCGTACATCTCCGGTCGCTCCTCGAGCACCTGCTCGAAGGCCGCCTGCTGGCGTTCTAGCTCGGGCGGCATCTCCTCGTAGAGGTAGGCGAACATCTCCTCGACGCCGCGCTCTGCGAACTCGTCGGCGGCGTCGACGGCCGCGGAGAACTCCTCGTCGACCTCCTCGCGAATCGCTTCCTCGTCGATTGCGTCCCAGCGGCCGGTCTCCTCGAGGAACGTCTGGTACCGCTCGAGCGGATCGCGCTCTTTCCACTCCTCGACTTCGTCCTCGCTGCGGTATCGCGTCGGATCGTCGCTGGTCGTGTGGGCACCGCGCCGGTAGGTGACCGCCTCGACGAGGACGGGGTTGCCCTCGAGGGCGCGTTTCCGGGCCTCTGCAACGGCGTTGTAGACGGCGAGCACGTCGTTGCCGTCGACGCGGATGCCGTCGATGCCGTAGGCCAGCGCCTTCTGGGCGACGGTGTCGGCGTTGGTCTGGCCGTCGAACGGGAGCGTGATCGCGTACTGGTTGTTCTGACAGAACAGAACCGCTGGCGCGCCGAGGACGCCCGCGAAGTTGATGCCCTCGTGGAACGCGCCGGTCGAGGTCGCCCCGTCGCCGAGGTTGGCGAACGCGACGCTGCCCTCGTCGGCGAGTTTCATCCCCCAGGCCTTGCCTGCAACCACGGGAATGTGTGAGCCGATCGAGATCGCGAGGCCGAAAATGTTCGCCCCCTCCATCCGGGAGGCGTCCTCGACGCCGCGCCAGTAGAGCAGGAGATCGCGCATCGAGAGCCCGTGCATGAGCAGCGCGGCCGTCTCGCGACCGTACGGGAAGATCCAGTCCTGGTCAGCGAGGGCGAACCCCGCACCGACGATGCTGGCTTCCTGTCCACGGCCGGACGGGTAGGTACCGAGCCGACCCCGACGCTGGAGCTTCGTCGCTCGATCGTCGAAGGTTCGCTGGAGCACCATCCAGCGATAGAGGTCTCGGAACGATTCGTCGTCGAGATCGGGCGTCGCCTCGGGATCGTACGATCCGTCCGGCTCGACGACCCGATAGGTGTCGACGTCCAGTTCGTCCTGCGAGAGCCGGTCGACGGAGACGTCCGTCGGCTCTGCAGGGGTAGACCGCTGTCTGTTAACCATTGCTCGTACGAATGTGTCGCGATGGAGGGCATAAATCTTTGCCAATTGGACACAGCGGTCCACGAACGGTCGGCTGTCGCCTCGACGACGCGAGGTCGTCGGACGTGCGCTCGGTCCACAGCCCGCTCGCCCGATCGTCGCTCGTCACCAGTTCCGAAAGGAAGACAGCCCACCAACTGCCCGATGCAGCGAGATTGGACCGTCAACCATCTAACTCGAGATAAGATACGTGAAACTAGGAAATTCAATAATCCGGTATGGTTAAGAGGGAGTCGTCACACGAAACAGACGTATGCTACAGACAGCCACGAATGTGGTTCCAGCGCCGTTACTCGTCGAAACGGTGTTGAACCCGGTAGTGATCCTGATACTCGGGATCCTGTTGATCGTCCTGTTGATGATGCGATTCGAGTTGCCGGCGTTCGTCGCATTGATCCTCGCGGCGTTCGGTGTCGGGATCGTCTCGCCGACAGTCGCGATATCGGCGGTCGGTCCCGAAGTGGCCGAAACGTTCGGCGATATCATGGCCGGCGTCGGGATTCCGATCCTGATGGCTGCGATAATCGGCAAGTGTCTGATCGAGAGCGGTGCCGCAGACAGGATCGTTCGCGGGTTCCACTCGTCCGTAGGCGAGGGGCGTGAAGACGTAACACTGCTCGGGAGCAGTTACGTCCTCTCGATTCCCGTCTTCTTCGACACCGTCTTCTACCTGCTCGCACCCATCGCCCGCTCGATGCGTGCGCGGACTGGCGAGAAGATGGCGCTGTACACTGCTGCGATCATCGGTGGCGCGTTCGCCGCTCACGCGCTCGTTCCCCCCACGCCAGGTCCGCTCGCAGTCGCGGACGAACTCGCAGTGGATCTCGGCATCGTGATCGGGATGGGGCTTCTGATCGGGGTTCCGACGTCGATCGTCGGCGGGATCGTCTACGGCCGCTGGATCGACAGCAGGATGACCGTCCCGTTGCGCGAAGCACTGGGAACGACTGCCGAAGACCTCAAGGAGACGACCCAGAAACCGATCGACGAACTTCCGGGGATCGTCGAGTCGCTGCTGCCGATCGTTCTCGCCGTCGTGTTGATCGCCGCGAACACGATCGTGACCACGTTCTTCCCCGAGCAGGCAGACCTCGTCGCCGTCACGGAGTTCGTCGGCGACGTCAACATCGCGCTGAGCATCGCGGCGATCGCCGCAATCTGGACGTTCTTTCGATTCCGTGACGTCGAGACCGACTTCGGTGACGAACTCACACTCGCCGTCAAAGACGGTGGGAACATCATCGCGATCACCGCCGCCGGTGGCGCCTTCGGTGCCATGCTCGGTGCCGCTGGGGTCGGCGACTTCTTCGTCAACGTGATGGAAGGACTCGGCGTCGGGCCGCTCGTCACTGCCTGGCTCATCGCGGCAGTCCTGATCGTCTCGACCGGGTCGCTGACGGTCGCGATGATCACCAGCGCGACGATCATGGCACCGTTCGCCGGCCAGCTCGACGTCCACTCGGTCTACCTCTTGTTGACCATCGGTACCGGCTCGATGTTCTTCGCCTGGCACAACAGCAGCCCCTTCTGGATCATCAACGAAGTAGGTGGGCTCGAGCACCAGGAGACGCTGCGAACGTTCTCGTTCGTCGGGTTCGTGATGTCGATCGTCGGACTCGTCTTGACGCTCGTCGTCGCTACGGCCGTCCCACAGCCCATCGAACAGGTGACCGCGTTCCTCTAACGTCCAGACAGAGAACCGATCCGCTCGAATCGACTCTCTCCCGGATCCACGACGTATAAGTGATCGTGATCCGAACTACCGTGTATCATGGCATTCGAGTTTCTGTCCGAAACGTCGCTGTCGGACGGGCAGATATCCACACAGGAAGCGCGCCGTCAGGAACACAGCACCGACTGGGGAACCCCCGAGTCGGAGGCGTCGATGCCCGACGTCGTCGTCTGGCCGGAATCGACTGCGGACGTCTCGAGCGTTCTCGCAGCGGCTAACGACCGTGGCGTCCCGGTAACGCCCTACGCGGCCGGGACGAGCCTCGAGGGCCACGCCGTTCCCGTCGAGGGTGGAATCAGCATGAACATGACCCGGATGGACGAGGTTCTCGAGATCCGACCGGCGGATTTCCAGATCGACGTCCAGCCCGGGTTGCTGGGATCGAAGATCGACGACGCCGCGAATCCTCACGGCCTGTTCTTCCCGCCGTTGCCCTCCTCGGGGAAGATCTCGACGATCGGCGGCATGATCGCCAACGACGCAAGCGGCATGCAGACGGTCAAGTACGGCGAGATCCACGACTGGGTGCTCAGACTCGAGGCCGTTCTCCCCGATGGTACCATCGTCGAGACGGGAAGTCGGGCGGCCAAAACCTCGAGTGGCTACAATCTGATGGACCTGCTCGTCGGGAGTGAAGGAACACTCGCGGTCGTCACAGAGGCCACGCTCGAATTGGCCGGACTACCAGAGCAGGTCTGGGGCGGGCGAGTGATCTTCGAGGATCGAACGCAGGCCTCGGCGGCGATCGCCGACATCGTCCAGTCGGGCGCGGAGGTGGCAAAGATCGAACTGATCGACGACCTCAGTGCAGCGATGGCAAACCGGTACCTCGACGCCGACTTCCCCACCGCGCCGATGGCGTTTATCGAGATCCACCGTAACCACAACATCGAGGACGAGGTCGACTTCTGTCGAACCATACTCGAGGAGTACGACGTCAGGGAGATGACCTTCGAGGAGTCCGGTCCGGAGATGGAGTCGATCTGGGAGGTTCGCGAGGAGATGGCCTCGGCGCTGAAACACTACGATCCGGACCTGTCGATGCTCACCTCGGGCGACGTCACCGTCCCGATCAGCACGTACAGCGACCTCATCGAATACATCTCGACCCTCGAGGCCGAACACGACCTCGAGATTCCGTCGTTCGGACACGCAGGCGACGGCAACGTCCACTACACGGTGATGGTCCGGGAGGGAGACGACGAGCACCGCGCGCTCGGCAAGCGAGTCGACGAACAGATCGTCCGGCGAGCGATCGAACTCGGCGGGACGTCGACCGGCGAACACGGGGTCGGTCTCGGGAAACAGCAGTACCTCCCCGAGGAGTACAACGACGCGACGGTCGACCTCATGAGACGCGTCAAGACGGCGTTCGACCCGAACGGCATCCTCAACCCCGGAAAGATGTTCTGAGTCGGCCGCAGAGTGTCGAACGAAGGTGTATTTTGCGTCACCGGAAGTGTCGAACGTCCCTGTGGATTGCTAATTCCACCTCGAATGAGTTGTGCCATGACCACCATTCATTATTAGTATCAAAGTTTGGTTATTACGCAACTCCAGTCTGTTTTATTATGAATTGGGGCCTGAATCGTGGTCCACTCGCTCGATGACCACTGTTCCGGCCACACATCGACCCATGGCCGTAAAACGTCCAGAAATCCGCTGATGAAAGATCTCTGTTCGGATTCATCGACGAGTTCCGGAGCGAAAACAGTTGACGCCCTACCGTTGCACAAATGGAAACATTATTGGGCGAATATGCTCTCTATGTGAATACTATCGACTCCTACCGCGCCCAGTATCCAGTATCGTACAGCAGTCGTGACGTGGCCACGCCTGTCGAATACGAATAGTACCAGATAAATATTATATATGTGAAAATGTCGTATCTGGAAAGGCGAACTTCTCAATCAGGCTCTCGTCTCGTCGAACTCCCTCGAGCCCCACCCATTTTTGAGGCTGCCCGAGGTACGAACTGGGACCACGATGTCCCGCACGATACTCGTCCCGGTCGATGGCTCACCGATGTCCTGGCAGGCGCTCGAGCACGCCCTCGAGATGATCGACGAGGGCACGATCGTTGCATTGCACGTCCTCAATCCGACCGATCCCGGTTACAGTCTGGCAGAAGACGTCGACGTTCGCACGGAACCACAGCACGGCTCTCCGGAGTGGTACGAGCGAGCGGCCGAAAAAGAACGACGGCTGTTCGAAGACGTCCGCGAGCGGGCCGGTGACCAGGAGAGCTCGATTCGTACCGACGACGTCACTGGCGATCCGGCCGAAGAGATCGTCGACTACGTCGAAGCGCACGACGTCGATCACGTCGTGATCGGTGGACACGGCCGATCCGGACCGACGCGGGTCCTTCTCGGAACGACTGCGGAACTCGTCGTTCGCCGGTCACCGGTTCCCGTCACGGTCGTCAGAGACGTCGAGGCCGACTGAGGTCGGCCGTCGTAAAACCGTGCCACAGCAGTCTGAGATGTTGCTGGCCGGCGGGAGGTCATCTGTCCACGGGCGCGGTGTCGAGTCGAGACAGTCAGTGGCGAGGCTCGTCGGAGAGCCGAACGGTCACGACGGGGACGTCTGCCATTCGGACGACCCGTTCTGTCACGCTCCCGACGAGGACGCGATCGAGTCCGGTCCGCCCCTTCGTCCCCATGACCACCATGTCGATCCCTTCGTCGCTGCAGTACTCGAGGATCACTTCGTGAGGGATTCCGTACTCGACCGTTGTGACGACGTCGAGTCCAGTCGTCGTCGCTTCGTCCTCGACGTGGTCGACGGCACGGCGGGCTGTCGTGACGACTCCGTCACCCTCTGAGGCGCCGAGTGGTCCCTCCGGGACGACCGAGAGGCCATGCACTGTCGCGTCGAACCGATCGGCGAGACGCAGTCCGTGTGCGATGGCCTGCTGGGTCCCCTCACTCCCGTCCGTCGGAACGAGAAGGTGCTCGTACATCGACCGAGAGTAGGGCCTCGGACCGTAAATACTCTCGAGTTTCGGTTTTCGACTGTCCCTGGATAAGTCAGGAAAATCGATCGGGGCTGGGACGACGGGGAGTCAGTAGGACGTCGCCGGTGTCGGTCCGCTGAACAGCGAGTAGAGGAACACGAAGTAGCCGACGATCACCGGCATGAAGATCGCAGCCACGATCGACGTCATGTTGAGTGGTAATGGCGAGACGATCGCGTCTGTGATCGTGAGCGTCGCCGCTGGGTCGACCCACGGATAGAGGAGCGTGCCGACGAAGACGACGAACGCTGCTGCGAGACCGGCGGCGGCGACCACGGCAGTTCGGAACCACGCCCGCGAGAACGAAACGATGGAGCCAGCCCCGAACGCGACCGAGGCGGCGACGACTGCCACGGTCGACCCGGACAGCAGCGTCGACTGGAGTTCGGGGTACCGACCGTACAGCACCACCGCGGTCAGGACGAACAACCCGAGGTACGTGGCCGTCGCCAACTGCCCGCGTCTGCTGACGCGGGCACGGAGTTCGCCGTCGGTTTTCACCCCGAGGAAGGCAGCGCCGAGGACGACGGTGAGAACGACGATGGTGAGACCGACGACGAACGGCCCCACCGCGAGTGCCGACGGTTCCCCGAGGACCCAGCTCGCGACGAAGACGCCGAGCAAGAACGGCGAAGTGATGCTTCCGACGACGAAACAGGCGTCCCAGAACCGGACCCACTCCTCGTCGTCGCGCTCTTCCCGGAGCTTCGACCCGAGTCCGCGGAGCGCCAGCGCGAACAGGATCGCGAACACCAGCAGGTAATGGCGCGACAGGAGATTGGCGTAGACCGCCGGAAACCCCGCGAACAGCACCGTCCCGAACAGGACGAGCCAGACCTCGTTGGCTTTCCAGACCGGACCGAACGCCGCGAGCATCGTCTGGCGTTCGGATTCGGTCGCCTCGGCGTACAGGATCCCCAGTCCGAAGTCGAACCCGTCGAGCAGCAGATAGACTCCCAGTGCGACGACCACGAGTCCGAACCAGATCTCCGGCAACGACTCGAGCAGGTACGCCGAGTCAGAGAGGAGTCTAGTCATCGGCGATCACCCCCGGTGCGTCGGGTCGGTCGTCCTCGTCGATGCCGACCTCGTGTCGCTTTGCCTCCTCGTCGAGGAGGCGTTTGAACACGTACAGGAAGACGCCGAACAGGAGGAGATAGCCGATCACGAACGCGATCAACGTCAGCGTCGCCTCAGACGAGCTCAGCGCCGGCGAGACGCCCTCGGCAGTCGTCAGGACGTCCTGGATGATCCAGGGCTGGCGACCGATCTCGGCGACGTACCAGCCGGTGATCAGCGCGACGAACCCGAGCGGAGCAGAGACCATCAGGGCCTTGAGCAATCGCTCGTCGTCGGCGAGTCCACCCCTCCAGAGTCGGTACGTCCCCCATGCACCGAGCGCGATGAACCAGAATCCGAGCCCGACCATGATCCGGAACGACCAGAACACCCACGCGACGGGCGGTGACTCGTACTCGAAGTCGTTGAGCCCGGTGATCTCCGCGGTCGGATCACCTTCCGCGAGGAACGACGCGAGATACGGAATGCTGATCGTGTAGAGGTTGTCTGCCCGCGGGTCGGTGATCGCATCGAGTTCCGTCGGGATGGCGACGATGTGGAGGTCGGCCGAGCCGGTCTCGTAGTGGGCTTCCATGGCGGCGAACTTCTGGGGCTGGGTCTCGGCGACGTGACGACCGTACATGTCGCCGTGGATGGCCTGGAACGCCGACGTGAGCAGGAGGACGACGACGGCCACCCGAAGTGCCGTGTTCCAGACCTCGCTATCGCGGTTCTTCCAGACGAAATACGCCGCGACACCCGCGATCAGCAGCGTCACGGAGATGATCGCGGCGTTTTGCATGTGGACGTACATCCACGGGAACCGGGGGTTGAAAAACGCCGCGACGGGGTCGACCAGCTGAGCGATCGGGACACCGTTTTCCATCACGACCTCGTGGCCACGTGGCGTCTGCATCCAGGAGTTGACGACGAGGATCCAGAACGCAGAGAGCCACGCGCCGAGGGCGACCATCACCGACGAGAAGGCGTAGAACCGATCGGACACCCGCTCACGGCCGAACAGTAACACGCCGAGGAAGACGGCCTCGAGCATGAAGGCCATCTTCGCCTCGAACGAGAGCGGGCCGCCGATCAGTTCGCCGGCAGTTTCGGAAAAGGCCGCGAAGTTCGTCCCGAACATGAAGCCCATCGGGATGCCCGTGACGGTTCCCATGATGAACCCGATCGCGAACAGTTTCGTCCAGAACTTCCTGAGTCGAGCGTATCGTTCTTTCCCCGTCCGGACTTCCTGGACGGTGAAGTAGACGAGAAACGGTGCGAGTCCGACGGAGAGAGCCGCGAACACGATGTGAATCGTGATCGCCCAGCCGAACTGGGCTCGGCTGGCCAGCTCCGGCGAGAGAAACGACAGCCACGGCCCGACCTCGAGCAGTGCCGTCGTGAGTGTCGGATCGGTTGTGATTCGACTTGGGTACATGACGTGCTCACCAACGAGTCGTCCTAGGGACGAACGGTGGGTAAACCCATCTTCGGTGATAGCCAAGTTTTTGCTGCCGAACCAAAACCTTTATCGGCATCTAGAGAAACAATTCGAACCATATACCACCATATAGTTAACGCTCGTCAACAACCGGGCGCGAGAAGGTTGGACCGCAGACCGTTCAGCCGGGCCCCGGACCCTCGAGTTCGGCGTGTCGCTCGAGGTAGCGTTTGACGAGCCGTGATTCGGCCATGCGAAGTCGGTACGAGAGCGTCGATTCCGGGACGTCGAGTTCGGCTGCGAGTTCGCCGACCGTGATCTCCCGTGGCCGTTCGTAGTACCCTCTCGCGGCTGCTTCGGCGATCGCCTGCTGCTGTGTGCCGGTCAGGTTCGAGTCGACGACGGCGTCACCGTGCCACGTCGTCGCCTCTCCGATGTGTTCCAGTTCGACGTCGATTCCCGGACAGCAGGTTCCGTCGACGAGGTCGAACAGGTCGCCGACACACTCGTCCGAGCGCAACAGGACGCGCCATCGTTCCCGCCCCGCGTGGGCGTTACACTCACTGATCGTCCCCGGACCTGACGCAGCCGCGACCGCTGTGTCGATCGACGGACAGTCGTCGATTTCGTCGGCGTACACGTACCACAGCCGTCGTCGCGGCGTACACTCGAGGAGATACGCCGTGCTCGTGGCCTGACACGGCCCGTCTCCGATCAGTTGCGGGCGGAACGTACACTCTTCCAGAGCCGTCTGGAGGCGGTCGACGGCCGCTGGTGGGCCGGTGAACCGAATCAACTGGACGCTCGACGACGACCCGAGCGTGACGGAAATCCGTGACGCCTGGAGGGCTGGCTGCTCGTGGAGGACGTCTGCGATCGGGTCGACCCCTCTTTCGTAGGTCACCGTGAACGTGACCTCTCGAAGACGACGGTCCAGAGTCATGGGCTCGGTGGGCTCGTCGGGAGTCTCGATGACGACAGTTCGACCGTATGACCACGGCGGTTCGACGATCCGCTCCCGGGCGGTACGGTGGATACCATCCCGTCTGTGAATACGAACCACACCGGCCTAAATGAGTCGGACGACGTGGTTTTGGTGGCGATCGACCGGGTCCTCGATTACAGCGGAAAATATTGCGACCCCCGAGAGCGTCCCGCGTCGCGGGGCCACTCGAGGCAGTCCACGATCCTGTCTCGGACGGATTCCTGTACCGATGTCCCGGCGCAACCGCCGCCCGGATCGCGGCTGGGCTGGAACTGATAGACAGGAAACCGTATCACTCGTTTGGGCTTCGGTGTGGACTCGAGACGATCAGGGGACCGGATCGTAGCCGCGCATCCAGGTACTCCAGTACATCGACGGGATGACGTTGACGTCCATGATCCAGTTCATCTTGCTGTTGATCGGTGCCGAGATCGGTTTCTCGTAGTCGAACTCGGCGATCATCGCCTTCCCTTTCTCCGTCAGCAGCGGGCAGGCAGTGTAGCCGTCGTAGGAAGCGGTGAACGAGCGGTCCTCGATCAGCGCGGCGAGGTTGTCGACCAGCGTGTGGGTCTGTTTGCGAGCCGCAGACGCCGTCCGGGAGGTCGGGAGGTTGCTACAGTCGCCGAGGGCGAAGACCTCGTCGTACTCGTCGTGCTGGAGTCGCTCCTCGTCGACGGTGACGTACTCGCCGTCACCGGTCAGCGGCGAGTGCTCGGTCAGCGCCGTGTGACCGTACTGCGGCGTCACGGGTGCGTACATATCGTACTCGACCGTTCGGCCATCCGTCGAGTGGATCTCCGTCGCTTCACCGTCGACCTCGGCGACGGTGAACTCGGGGACGAACTCGATGTCGCGGTCCGCCCAGATCTCCTCGATCTTCTCGTTGTATGGCGCCTTCTGGGGCGTCGTGCCGAACGGAACCTCGATCGGTTTGGTCATCACGAGTTCGACCTCCTCGCGCATCCCCTCTCGACGGAAGTAGTCCTCCGCGAGCATCGTCAGCTTCAGCGGCGCGCCGCCGCACTTGATCGGCGTCTCCGGCACCGAAACCACGAACCGGCCGCCGTCGAACTCCTCGAGTGCCTCGCCCAGCTCGAGGGCAGCCTCGTAGTGGTAGAACGGGAAGACCGAGTCGGTCTCCTCCCAGGCGTCGACCAGGCCGTCGACGGTGTCGTCACGGAGTGCGTTGCCGAGTGCGACGACGAGGTAATCGTAGGCGAGGTCGCCGTCGTCTGTCTGGACGATCTGGTCGTCCGGGTCGACGCCCTCGACGGTCGCCTGACGGAACGTGATCCCCTCGCGGAGGAGGTCCGTGATCGGGCGACGTTGCTGGTCGGGTTCTTTGTAGCCGAACGGGATGAGATAGTACGACGGCTGGTAGTAGTGGTACTCGCTTCGATCGACGACGGTGACGTCGACGTGGTCGAGTTTCCGGGAGAGCCGGTTGGCCGTCATCAACCCACCTGCGCCGCCACCGAGCACTACGACGTGCGGTGTTGCAGACATTGTGGGCAGTGATTGCTACTGGGCTATGAACGTTCGGTTGGTGATCGCCAAGGTTACGGTCAGCATCCTGGTGTCGGTACGTCGACGCCGGCTTCGACGACCGAACCAACAGCAATAGGGGCCGGCCGGCCGCATCGAAGGATATGAAAGCAGTCTACGCGACAGACCTGTCTGCGGCCAGCGACGCGGCCATCGAGACCGACACCTGCCTCGAGTGCCTCGACCGAATCGGTGTCGACACTCTCCACCTCGTCACGGTCGTCCCGGCCAACGTCCACGCCGGAACGCCCGGCATCGATCACGAAAAACGGCGCAGACGCGCGCTCCGCCGGTATCGCGAGACGATCGAGGCCGGCGGTCTCGAGGTCGAAAGCCACGTCGTCAGGGGGACACCACACCGCCGGATCAACGGTATCGCCGAAACCGTCGGCGCGAACCTGACGATCGTCGGCTCGCGGGGCAAACGACCGCTCGAGAATCGGCTCATCGGCTCGACGACGCGAAATCTCGCGCGGACGACGGTCGTGCCGCTGCTGGTCACCCGGGTCGAACGCCAGACCGACGACCCGGCCCTCCTCGAAGGACAGCTATTCCGGCGAGTGCTGTACGCGACCGACTTCTCCGAGAACGCCGAGCGAGCCTTCGAGGCGTTTTCGTATCTCCGTCACGCGACCCGCGAGGCGACGCTCGTTCACGTCGAAACGCCCAACAGCCGCCAGCCAGCCAGTGACGGGGCACCCGACGAGAGACTCGCCGAACTGGCGACCCGGCTCGAGTCGTGGGACGTCGATGCGACCGTCGACGTCCGGGAGGGAGATCCAGCCGACGAGATACTGACGGCGGAAGCGGAGTACGAACCGACGACGACGCTACTCGGGTCGCGCGGGCAGAGTCGGCTCCGGCGGTTGCTGCTCGGAAGCGTCTCCGAGTCCGTCGTCGCGAACGCTCTCGGCAACGTCTTTCTCGTTCCGCCAGAGCGGACCGCCTGACCGAAACGAGAACCCAGCACCACACCGCCAGCGACCTCGCAGTCAGGGACGAACCGACAGCGGCGGCTGGCGGACTCGAGAGCCGGTCAGAACGGAAGACAGGAGACAACCAGTCCGAATTCGCGCGATCGCTGCATGCGGGCTGTGTAAGACCGAGGCGACACTTCGGATCGAAACGACCGAGAGGTCAGGTGACCTCCCGAGTCTGGAACTCACAGCAGGTGTCGTCGATGACGGAACGACGACGTCAGTCGTGCGGGTGAAACCGTTTGACAGCCTGCTCGACGGCGTCGGTCTCGCCGAGGAAGGTGACCCGGTCGCCGTCTCGAAGCCGGTGGTCGCCAGTCGGCACCTCGGTTGCCCCATCCCGGTGGGTCAGCAACCCGACGATACAGCCGTCTGGAATCTCGGCATTGAGCTCGGCGATCGTCTTGCCGACCAGATCCGACGCCGTCACTTCGATCTCCTGGACGTCGCCGGTGCGGCCGAGTTCGTTCATCCACGCCGACAGCGACGGCCGCTCTAAGACGTTCTCGAGCGACCACGCGGTGGCCATCGAGAGGTCGATCGCGTGGACGTCGAGTGCTTCGAAGGCGTCGACGTTCTCGGGCTGGTTGACCCGCGAAGCGACCGTCTCGACGTCGAAGGTGGTCTGGGCGAGCTGGCAGATCAGCAGGTTGACGTCGTCGTCGGGCGTGGTCGCGATGACCGTCTTCGCGTCGTCGACGCCCGCTTGCTCGAGGACCGCGGCGTCGGTGCCGTCACCCTCGAGCGCCCGGAGGCCGCGTTTACGGGCTTTTTCGACGGCATCCGGGTTCGCGTCGACCAGCAGTACGTTCTCTCCGTCCTGTTCGAGTCGTTCTGCGAGGGAGAGGCCGACCCGTCCCCCGCCGACGATGATGGTGCGCATTGGTGAAACCTCGAGTACGTTCGCGATCTGTCGAGCGAGGCCGGCCTGGAGGACGACCGTCGCGAAGATGATCAGAAAGACGGTGCCGGCGAGCAACTGGGCCTCCTGTGGGCGGCCGAGCGCTTGCAACTCGACGGCAAAGAGCGTCGCGACGCTGGCGGGGATGATCCCGCGGGGGCCGACCGCGCTGAGAAAGAGCCGTTCGGTGTGCGTAAAACGCTCGCTGGTCGTCGAGAGGTAGATCACGGCGGGCCGGATCACCATCGTAATTGCGACGACGATGGCGAGCCCGGCCAGCCCGAGGGCCATGATGTCCTGAAAGTCGATCAGCGCCGCCAGCGCGACGAAAATAAACGAGAGGACGACTACCGAGAGGTCGTCGAGGAAGCCGATCACGTCCTCGTGGTAGGGCAGGTCGACGTTCCCGAGGACGAATCCGGCCATCGCAGCCGCAGCGATGCCTGTCTCACTGGCGATCGTTTCCGCGCCCGCATAGGCGACGACGACGCCGGCGAGGACGATCAACCGGGCGTGTAACGGCCCGGTTTGGGGCGTAAACTTCCGCTGATTGAGCGCAAGCCAGACGGCGGCAGCGACGACTGCACCAAATGCCAGTCCGACGAGTAATCGCCACGCGAAGTCGCCGACGAGGGAGATGAGACCGCCATCGCCGGCGATCAGCACCTCGAACACCGCGACGACGAGGATCGCCGCCGTCACGTCGTTGATCACGCCCTCACCCTCGAGGACCGAGGCCACGTGATCGCGGACGGTGACGACCTGCAGGATCGGCCCGATCACCGTCGGGCCGGTCGCGATCAACAGCGCCCCGACTAACAGCCCCACCTCGTGGCTGGTCTCGAGGAACGCGACGACCGCACCAGCCGTGCCAAGCCACGTCAGCAGCGCACCGACGGTGGTGAGCCTCGTGAGCGCGGTCGGACTCTCCCGGAGCTTCTCGAGGCGGAGGTGATAGCCACCCTCGAAGAGAATGATGGCGACGCTGATCCCGACCATCGCCGAGAGCCCGCCGCCGAACGTCTCCCGGGTGACCAGATTCAGCATTTCTGGACCGATGGCGATGCCGGCGAAGATCAGGAAGAGGACGCTCGGGATGCGGAGCCGGTCGGCGAGCACGCGGGAGGCGACTCCGAGGGCGAGGATGAGCGCGACGATGGCAACGAGATTCACGGGTAGTCAGGTCCGGGTATGTCGGGTGTACTGCGTTGGCAAGGCTGAACTGCAGGGTCGAATCCGTCGCAGCAGGTCGGTCCGACCCTGCTGTCGACGCTTGGCGGAGTAGTACTGGCGGTCCACTCCCGAACTGCCGGGTGAACCCGAACGCGTTCGTCCGGGTTCACACAGGAGGCGACGGGCTGTTCAGCACAGTACGTCCAGTCCCCTGACCCCATCAGTCACCTCCGTCAGCGGATACCTGGACGGACAGCCCGTCCGAGCCGGTGTTCTGGACAACCTGGTAGAGGATCATCAGCGCGACGGCGAACGACGAACCCACGAGGAGGAGCACGCTCACCAGGTCGAGTGCGTCCGTTCCGAGCCAGTTTGCGAGTTCGCTGAGCGCGATTCCGATCGCTGCCAGCACCATCATGATGCCGAAGTAGACGATGACGTCGTCTTCCTCGACGATCGCCGTCGCAGCCGAGCCGATCCGTGCGCCCAGTGCACTGCCGACGAGTAGCGTTCCGACGACCGCGAGGTCGACGCTGCCGGAGGCCCCGTAGGTGAAGGTGCCGAACGCGCCGGAGAACAGCCCGGCGAACAGGCTCGTCCCGACGGCGGCAGTCAGCGGCGTCCCGATCAGGTAGTAGATCGCGGGCATCCGCATGAAGCCGCCGCCGACGCCGATCAGTCCCGAAACGAGACCGACGCCGCCACCAGCTCCCGAAATCGTCCACAGCGACGCCCGGCCGCCGGACGTGAGGGTGATCATCGGGGGAATCGTGTACGACTGGATCTTCTGGCCGACGGCTGGAATCTCCTCGTCGTCGACGTCGTCGTCCGCATCCTCGTCCTCGAGGTTGTACGCCCGGCGGAGGAAGAGCGCACCGATCCCCGCCAGCAGGACGACGTAGGCGACCCCCGTGACGAGGTTGGCGATCCCCAGCGCCTCGAGAGCGAAGACGAGCCGGCTCCCGAGTTCGATGCCGATCGAGAGCACGACGAACAACACCGCGCCGAGTTTGTAGTCGACCTGCCCGACGTCGTAGTGTTTCATCACGGCGATGACCGACGTGCCGAAGTAAAACGCCAGCCCGCAGCCGATCGCGACCGACGCGGGATAATCGAGGATCAACAGGGTGGGCGTGATCAGGAACGAGCCACCCATCCCGAAGAAGCCGAACAGGACGCCGACCATGAAGCCGAAGCTCACGAACAGCGCCAGCAGCGGCAGGCTGAGCCCTACGAGTTCCATCGACTAGTTCACCTGCTGGTACCGTGCAACAGCCTTCTGGACGAGCGACTCGAGCCAGCCGTAGGCGACGTAGAGGACGACCGCCTGGAGGGTGATGAACCCGACGACTGCGAACGCGCCGAGCAGTCCACCTTCGATTCCGAGCATGTGCGTTGGGAGTTGTCCTCGTTTCAGTCGTCCGCGACGGCGCTATCTTCGGTGGCAGCACACCGGTTGGGTCCGAGCTCGAGTTCGTTGCGCTCGTCTTCGCCCTCCGGCTCGTAAACCCCGAGGTTCGTCTCGATGACCTTCTCGTAGTTCGGCGGCTTCGAGGGCAGGTTGTCGAACATGTGCTCGACGAACTCGTCTTCCTCGAGCTGGATGATCTCGTTTTTCGCCCAGATCTCGCCGACGGTCGAGAACATCGGTGCGCCGGGCTGGACGTCGATGTATTCGCCGCAGTTGGTCAGCGAAAAGTGCCCGGGGAGGATCTTGACGTGGTCCGGCAGGGTCCCGATCTTGTGGTGGAGCGTCTCGTACTGGACGCGAGCACCAGCTTTGGCGTCCTCGCCGGCGAACTGCAGTTCGGTTCGACCGATCGATTCGACGAACAGGGTATCGCCGGTCAGCAGTGCCTCGTCCTCGACGAGGTAGGAGGTCATCCCCGTGGTGTGACCCGGCGTATGAACGGCCTTGATGGCGACGTCACCGACCAGCACCGTCTCGTTCGGCTCGAGGCCGTCGAATTCGAACTGGGGATCGCGTGTGTTGGCGGGCTCGCCGAGGTGGTAGGGCACGTCGTACTTCTCGGCGAGCATTCGGCCCGCAGAGATGTGATCTGCGTGAATGTGCGTGTCGAAGACGCGAGCGATCTCGTAGCCGCGCTCTGCGGCAGCACCCTCGAAGGCTCGCGTCGCGCGGGTGACGTCGACGAGTGCGGCCTTGCCGGTGCGTTTCGAGCCGATCAGATAGCCAAGACACCCTTTCGCACGACGCTGGAGCTGGAGGATCTCGAGGTCGTCGCGTTCGGTCGCGATCGGAACGACGTCGTAGACGAGGCTCCAGTCTTCCATGCCACCGTCGACGTAGGCGACGTTCTCGTAGCCCTCGACCTCGGAGAGGTACTCGGCGAAAGCACCGGCCGAGTTGCCGGTCGCACACGTCACGACGATTTCGTCGTCCGGGTCGTACTCTTCGGGATGGAAGTCACCGACGAGTTCGTCGTCGGAGCCGGAATACTCGACGTTCTCTGCGTCTGCAATGTGCCAGTCGTCGAAATCGTCCGGTGCTCGCGTGTCGAAGAGCACGTCGAGTGCGTCGGCTTCGATACGGTCCCGCAAGTCGGCTGCCGAAATGGCTTCGACCATACGAGCACAGGTTCGAACCCTCCGATATTAAGGATTCGAGCGACAAGAAATATTGTGCCATTCGAGGCACGTTCGAGCGGTTCCGGTAAGAACCGACGGAAGTTGTTGCACCAGATTCCGGTGGCGTCTCCCGGGTCTCCTGGAGACTGGTCTGGCGGCCCGGTGATCGGAGTTTCAGGCGGAATCGATTTCCAGAAGCAGTCGACGAAGTGGACGGGAGGCCCGATGAGTCGGTGGTGGTTGACGGGTCGGCTGGCCGAGGGTGGTAGCGTCGACCAGCACAGTTCCACGCTGATGGTACGGTGGCTTCGCCCAGTTTTGAGGCGGTGTGCTCGCCTCCCGTCAACACGTGCTTCGGGTTATTCTCACAACAGTCTTCGGTTACGGATCAATCTCGTCGACAGACCGGGGCGACGAAGCGATATGCGAGAATCTTGCAGCTATCGTGCCACTGAACGTCCGTCCACACTCGACCGCACGGCTGGAGTGGGGCGGGCGAAGCCCGATCGCTACTGGCTCGAGCCGGGTCGGGGACACAGTTCTGGCCCGTGGTACTCGACCAGTACCGATCCATGCGTCGACTGATGGGTGAAATCGGTGGTAGACGCCCGATTTCACTCATCAGTTCGGGCTTGGACCGCCACTGGAAAGGGGATAAACGACTGGTGGGAGAGGTGACCGAACTCGCGTGGACTACCGCGAGTTCGAGTGACTCGACGATCGGATCGTGGAGTTCGACTCCACGTGCGAACCGACGCGGTTTGCCGACCGCCACGTTCGGCCACGCCGGGCGGGAGCATCGGCAGGTCGGAACTGGCGTGCGACAGACCGTTCGACAGTGGCGGGTGCCGACCAGTTCGGTCCTCCCGCCACTCGAGCCTTTGGACGCGACCTTCAAATCGGTTCACCTGTCCGACAACGTCGCCGTTTCTCCGGGTGGTAAGCGCACAAGACGAAACGATTGCCGTATCCTATCACCTGATAGGCCAAAGTAACAACTGCAACGGTTTACACACTGATCGCCGATCGGTCTGGCGATCAGGTGTGCAGTGGCTACTATATCCTGCATCGCGGGTGGCCTCGATCGAGGTGACCGATCACTCGAATCCGAGCGTCGAGCGACAGACTGGCGGAGAATCCGTCGATCGTCTAGAGCTCTTTCAGCGTGAACCACCAGTCGTAGGATTCGTAGCCCTCGTCGGCTGCTTCGGCCTCGCGCTCGGCGACCTCGTCGACGGTCCCGGGCGGCGAGAGCAACGCCTTGTCGCCGAAGTTCTCGTTTTCGGGCCAGTCAGCCGGCAGTGCGACGCCTTCCTCGTCGCTCGTCTGGAGCGCCTCGAGCGAGCGCAGCACTTCGTCGATGTTCCGTCCGATCTCTTTCGGGTAGTACAGGACCTGTCGGGTGATACCGTCTGGGTCGACGATGAAGACGGCACGGACCGTCGAGCTACCCTGACCAGGGTGGACCATGCCGAGTGCCTCGGCGACGTCGCCGCTTTCGTCGGCGATGATCGGGAAGTCGATCTGCTCGCCGATTTCGTCGTCGATCCACTCGGTCCACTTGATGTGTGAGTGAACGCGGTCGATCGACAGGCCGATGAGTTCGGCGTTGAGGTCCTCGAACGCTTCACGTCGCTGCTCGAACCCGACGAATTCGGTCGTACACACCGGCGTGAAGTCGCCGGGGTGACTGAACAGGACGAACCACTCGCCCTCGTAGTCCGCTGGGATCGACTTCTCGCCGTGAGTCGTCTCTACCTCGAGTTCGGGGAACTGGTCGCCGATGAGCGGAAAGCCGCTCTCGTCTGCGTCGTCTGTTACTGCCATTGCAATCGTAGTTACGAGACCAACAACCATAATTCCAATCGAGCAAGAAAATATTTCGTCATTCGGATTTCGAACGGTCAGATGGAGACAATACCACCGGCTTCGATCCGCCACGGGAATCGGGAGGCCAGTTGGCGATCGAGACGTCCATCCGGGCTACGGCCGACGGCACTGGTGACTGCTCCGATTCGGTGACGGTCGCGAAAATAGTGTCGCAAAACGAGACGTCCGACTGGATCACTCGTGTCGAAGACGTCGAAGCCGAACGAGAAGCGACGGCGTCTGGTCACTCACCGCCGTCGGCTCGCCTCGAGGCACCCATCCGACGCAGGAACTCGATCAGCATCCCGAGTCCCTGTCGGACGTCGTCGTCACGTATGGCCCCGATCATCCCCAGCAGTCCGACCTTCTTCGGGGGTTCGGGCTCGGTGAACGCGCCGAGCCCGGATTCGACGGCATCGATGAACTCCTCGTCGCCGAGTCGACAGCCGAGGACGAGCATGTTGCCGAGGTTCTGTCCCAGTCGCTCGGGCTCGAGGTCTGCTTCAGCGTACGTGCCGGCGAGCCCCGCGAACATCAGCCTGAGTTCTGCGATCGGTCGACGGTTCTCCTGGGCCACCTCGACAGCTTCGGGAACCAGATCGGTCGCGAGTTCGTGAGTCACCTCGAGCAACTCGAGCAGTTCCACCATCGTGTCGACGTTCTCACCGAGTCGCTCGAGCAGGACCATGGTCTCTTCGCGTTCGACGGCGACGCGGAGTCGAGCGATCGTCTCACGGTTTTCCCGGACGATCGTCTGTACCTCGGGAACGAGATCGCTGACGAGTTCGTCGGTCACCTCGAGGACCTCGAGCAGTTCGATCAGCGTGTCGGCGTTTTCTCCCACGCGCTGGACGAGAACCAGCGTCTCCTCGCGCTCGAAGGCGTGTCGAAGCTCGCTGATCGGTTCGCGAGCGTCGTCGGTCGCCGCTCGAAGCTCTGGGGCGAGTTCGGCTGCGAGGTCCTGAACGACGACGAGCAACTCGAGTAACTCGGCGAGTTCGGCGTCGTTCGCTTCGATTACTCGCTCGAGTTCGCTGGCGGTAGCGGCATCGAGTGACGATTCGGCCATCTCGGTTTCGATCGTCTGGTCGTGTTCTGCCATCGTTACGGAAGTGGGTCGTATCCTTTCATCCAGGCGTCCCAGTACACCGACGGAAGGACGTTGACGTCCATGATCCAGTTGAGCTTGGTCTCGACGGGGGCGGAGATCGACTCCTCGTAGTCGAACTCGGCAACGAGTGCCTTCCCCCGCTCGGTCAACAGCGGACAGGCCGCGTAGCCGTCGTACTCGGCTGTGACGCCGTCACCGTGGACGAGTGATTCGACGTTTTCGGCGACGACGTGGGCCTGTTTGCGTGCCGCTGCGGCGGTCTTCGAGTGCGGTGCGTTTTCACAGTCCCCAAGCGCGAAGACCTCGTCGTACTCGTCGTGTCGACAGGTGTGCTTGTCGATCGTGACGTACTCACCGTCTTCGGAGCCGTCGGCCAGCGGCGATCCGTCCGTGATCGCCTCCTGCCCGAACTGTGGCGTGACGGGCGCGTACAGGTCGTAATCTAGCTGGTCGCCGTCTGCGGTGTGGACGACGCCTGCGTCCGGATCCACCCTGTCGACGGAGACGTTGGCCCTGAACTCGATGTCCCGTTCGTCCCAGATCTCGTACAGTTTGTCGCGGTAGGGCTGAACGCCGAAGTGATGGTCGGCGTTACGCGTCATGACGACCTCGACGTCGTCTCGAATGCCGCGTCGACGGAAGTAATCCTCCGCGAGCATCGTCAGCTTCAGCGGTGCACCCGGGCACTTGATCGGCGTGTCCGGCTGGGTGACGAGGAACGTTCCCCCGTCGAACTGTTCGAGTGCGTCGCGCAGTTCGAGGGCAGCCTCGTAGTGGTAGAACGGGTACACCGCGTCGGTCTCTTGCCACGCCTCGAGCAGTCCGGGCGTCGCAGTCGGATCGAGACGGTGGCCCGTCGCAACGACGAGGTAATCGTAGTCGAGGTCGTCGCTGTCGGCGAGTTTCACGAACTGTTCGTCGGGGTCGATGCCGACGACGGCGTCGTGGACGAACTCGACACCCGGCTTGAGTAATTCGTCGATCGGCCGCGACTGATCCGGCTCGAGGTATCCGAACGGAATCAGGTAAAACGAGGGCTGGTAGTAGTGTTCGGTGCGTTTGTCGACGACTGTGACGTCGGTCGTGTTCGCGTCCAGTTTGCGACGGAGGATGTTCGCCGTCATCGCGCCGCCTGAACCGGACCCCACGACCACTATGTGGGTCATCACCGCCAAATAGGGGCCTATTACACCTATGTCTATATATAGGCGTAATTATCTGCATAAACTCGCGATGGACGGGAAGTCTCCGCAACTATTGCGACAGTAGTGTCCGGGAGACGTCCGACCGTGGTCGGTGTATGCTGGTCCTTTGGGCCGGTTCTGGGGTCCGGAACCCGAATGGGTTACGGCCCGGGACGGCATCTCCGTCACTCGTCACCGCCCGTCTCGACCGGGGCGTCGATGAGGTTGCCCCACTCGATCCAGGAGCCATCGTAGTTCGCCACCACCTCGTACTCGAGGAGTTCCGAGAGGACGAACCAGACGATAGACGACCGTTCGCCGACGTGACAGTAAACGATCGTCTCGGTGTCGGGATGGAGCCCACGCTCGAGGAATAGCCGCTCGAGTGCTGCCGTCTCTTTGAATCGACCGTCCTCGTCGATCACGTCCGACCAGGTCACGTGGATCGTTCCCGGAATGTGTCCTGCGGTTCGGGCCGCCGGGAGGTCCTTGTTCGGTGGCTGGGTCTGTTCGCCCTCGTACTCGGGTGCAGACCGGACGTCGACGATCGTCGTCTCCCGGGAGAGGGCTGCCTCGACGTCGCTTCGGTAGGCTCTGATTCGTTCGTCCGGGAGCTGTGCCTCGTAGTCCCGGGGCGTAAATTCGGGGCACTCGGTCGTGAGCTGTCCGCCGATCGCCGTCCACCGTCGTTTCCCGCCATCGAGCAAGCGGACGTCCGTATGCCGGTAGTACTTGAACAACCAGTAGAGATAGGCAGCGTACTGGTTGTCGTCGATGCTGTAGATGACGACCGTGCTGTCGTCGGTGATCCCAAGCGACCCCACGTACTCTTCGAAACAGCGTTTGTCGGCGATCCCACAGCCATTGACGTCGACGAGATCCGCGAGGACGTCGATCTGGACGGCCCCGGGGATGTGCCCATCGTCGTACTCGCCGTCGGCCTCGACGAGACACAGCGACGGGTCGTCCCGCGTTACGTCCTCAAGACGCTCCTGAAGCCATTCGGGCGATACCAGTACCGCCGACCCGGTTTCACCGTCGCCGGTCGCAGCGTCACGAAGACGGTAACAGGTCTGTCGGCCGTCGTGCAGTGCGGGAGACGAGTCGACGAACCCGGCATCCTCCAGTTGATCCAGTCCGTACCGGACCGTTCGGGAAGACAGCAACGTCTCCTCGCTCAGCGCCTTGAGCGTCATCGGCCCTGCGTCCGCGAGCACCTTGTAGATAAACTTCGAACTCGGCGGCAGGTCCTGAAGCGCGTCGTCGATTTGTCGTTCGCCCATGCGTATGGGTCGTATGTTGGGCCGTTATGTATACAGTTCTTTCGCACATGCCCGACGGGGCAACCGCTGTGACGGCGTAGTTCGACCGTCGAAACGACCGAATATCGTCGCTAATTACAGTCATACATCCGTAATCTGCTGGGGTCGATCCAGCAATAATTGCGAGGCGAGACTGACGCTGCCAGCCCTCGATCCTCGTGGAACACGAGCAGCCGACACAGATCGGAGGGAGGGCGTAAGCATATTCGATCGTTCCCGGTTTCGGATACCGAACCACGACAGTTACCTTTCCCGGGCACCGATCGATAGTTGCCGTTCACGTATTCACCTCTACCGAGCGGCTTGGAGTCCGGAATTTTGGGGCTCACCGCCCCGTTTGTCCCCAGATCCGCGAGTAGGCACGACAGAGGAGCACTGTCGAACACCCTCGAGGGATCGTCGACGCACAGCGGTCAGTGGCGAGAGTCGACCGGGAGCGACGGTGCTGTCCGGTCGTCGTGCACGTCACAGAGTGGCCGACGGTCGTCGGCGAGTCTCCGGATATCCAGCACCTAAAAGACAGACCCATGTGATACTAAGATAGTGGACACATATGCATGCGTGTGACAACCCCGGTCGGTACGAGTCGATGTCCCTCGTCGAACGACGCCGGTGCAGGTATGGGCCGGATATTTCCTGGGTGGTCGACTCCCGCAATCGAAACCACCACACCAGTTCCCTCACACTTCCTCGTTCGAACAGGTCCAGCCGAATCGCGTCGCGGCATCGGCCGTCACGGTCGTTTCTCGTCGGAAACGGGGTTCCGACCGACACAGAGACAAACACGCCTACTCGAGACGACCGTTTTTGCCGGCTATGGCGTCAATCTGCACTGTCAGCAGTCGAGTCGTTGATCGACGACTACGTCTCTCGAGGCTCGCGATCGATGCCGTCGACCGACGCATCCACTTCCTGCAACGGGCGGCGTGATGTGTCGGTCGGGTTCAGGCCAGCAGCGCACGGAACCATCAAATATAGTATAGTAGTGTATGGTAATAAGGTATCTGATATCAAATCGGCCCCGGTAACGAGAACGTGTGTCGCGGTCGGTAACTCGAGACAAACCGTGGGTGGGGACAGGAAGCCCCACGCCTAAATCACCGGACGACCGTCACCGGCACGTCGACACGTCTGACGACCAGTTCTGCGACGCTCCCGAGCCGTGCCTCGGTCACGTCGTGACGGCCGGTCCCCCCGAGGACTACCTGATCGACTTCCAGATCCTCGACGGCAGCGACGATCGCTTGCCCTGGCGAGCCGACACCGATCTCGGTTTCCACGCTACTCCCTTCCCGTTCGCCGTCGGCTCCTGACTCGTGATCGACGAGCCATGCGTCGTCGACGTTCGCGAGTGCGTCCTCGAACAGCGCCGTTGCATCGTCTCTATGCTCGTCGAACCAGTCGGCGGTCAGCGGCTGTCCGCGGTCGGTCTCGTCTCCGGGCCGTACCTCGAACGGGTCGATCGCGTGAAAGAGGACGAGCCGAGAGCCCGGGAACGTCTCCAGTGCGTACTCGAGAGCGCGCTGTGCCGCCTCGGAGCCGTCGTGAGCGACGAGGATCGATCGGTCCATGACGACCGTACAGAGGGGAGAGGCCACCGTAAAACCACGCCTGCACCCCCCGGGAACGCGATCGGTGGCAGCGACGGCCTCACGGATCGGTGCTGGGGTCAACCCCGGGCCCGACACCGCCGGACCGACTGGGAGTCCGGGAGTTGCTCGCGTCGGTGCCTGACTCGTCCTCACCGGGAGCGACGAGGACCGGAACCGTCGCCCGCCGGAGCACTCGAGCGGTCGTACTGCCGAGCAGCGGGGCGACGATGCCGGTCGCTCCGCTCCGGCCCAGCACGATCAGGTCGACGTCGCGCTCGCTCGCCTCGCGGAGGATCGCTCGCGCGGGAACGCCTCGGCGAATCGATCCAGTGACCGGGACGGTTCGGTCGCCGTACTCCGAACGAACCTCCTCGAGGAGCCGCCGTCGTGCGTCCTCGAGATCGGTGACGAAGTCGGTATCGAACCGCAGGGGCCCGGATTCGACGTCGACGACCGCGAGGACGTGGACGCTCGCCCCAGCCGTCTCTGCCAACGAGAGCGCCGTTTCGAGCGCTGCCGTCGCAGCGTCACTGCCGTCGATCGGGACCAGTATCGACTCGACGTCGTCAGCGGCATCCGGGGACATCTGTTCGCTCGAAGGGAGGACCCGAGACGGCAAAACGATTCCCGTCACTGGCCGCCGGGTCCGGTGATCGGTGTCGCACCCGGCCGGAGGAGGCGTTACCTGACGACGACGACTGGCGTCGGCGACCGGCGCACGACCGTCTCGGCAACACTTCCCAGGAGAACCCGCGAGACGCCTTCGCGACCGTGGCTGCCCACGACGACGAGGTCGTAGTCGCCTTCCTCGGCGGCGTCGACGAGGACGCGCGCCGGGCGGCCCTTCTCGAGTTCGGTGTCGATCTCGACGTCGTGGTCGGCAGCGAGTTCTTCGGCGTCTGCGAGGTACGTCTCCCCGCGTTCGGTTGCTCTGTCTTCGCCGGGAACCGCGACGTCCGGGTCCTCCCACGCGTCCCAGTACCCGCCCGGAGCGGGGAGCACGTGCACGACAGTCGTGTCGGCGTCCGGGTACTCCGTGATGGCGTACTCGAGTGCGTCACGGGCTGGTTCCGAGGCGTCGTACGGGACGAGAATTCGGTCTGTCATGTGCTGACAGATGGTCGGAACCGGTATAATAGTACCTCTCGTTCCTGCCGCACAAAAAGACGGGACTGGAGTTCCCCGATCAGAACGCCGTCCAGCCGCCGTCGATCGGGATGTTCGCACCCGTGATGTAGGACGCCTCCTCGGAGGCGAGGAAGGCCGCCATCGGCGCGATCTCTTCTGGCTGGCCGTGGCGATCCATCGGCGTCTTTTGCTCCAGGAAGTTGTAGAATCGTTCGTCCTCGAGCAGGTCCTCGGTCATCGGCGTCTCGACGAAGCCGGGACAGATGCTGTTGACGCGGACGCCCTGATCGGCGTAGTCGATCGCCACTTGCTGGGTGAAGTTGATCACGCCGCCTTTCGCGGCCGAGTAGGAGGCTGCACCCTTGCCGCCGACCAGTCCGTAGATCGAGCCGAGGTTGATGATACAGCCATCGGTCTCTTTGAGGTGGGGGAGGGCGGCTTTCGTCCCGTGCATGACGCCATCTAAGTTCGTCTCGAGGACGGCTTCCCACTCCTCGAGGTCCATCTCCTCGACGGAGGTAACACTCGAGATGCCGGCGTTGTTGACGACGACGTCGAGGCGACCGTGGTCGTCGACGACCCCATCGACGAGTGACTCGACCTGATCGTACTCGCGGACGTCACAGTGGGCGAACGTACAGCCGATCTCGTCTGCGACCTCGCTGCCGGCGTCCTCGTCGATGTCTGCGATTACGACGGTCGCTCCGTCCTCGACGAAGCGTTCGGCGATCGCCGTCCCAATTCCGACGGCACCGCCGGTGACGATTGCAATCTGGTTCTCAAGCATGCGACCCTCGGCTACACCGACGGATGGTAAAGCCATTCGTGTCGCTCGGAAAACATTCATGTCACGCGTCCTGACCGGTCAGCGTTGGAACGGGTGGCTGTGGGGTTTAAGACCGGAATCGTGGTAGGTGGCGGGCGCATGACCGTTCAGATCGCTGGCGTGGCCAGCACACCGTACGGAGAACATCCTGATTCCTCGACGCGTGAGCTCTTTACAGACGCAGGACTCGAGGCCCTCGACGACGCCGGCCTCGAGGTCGGGGACGTGGAAGAACTCTACGCCGGGAACTTCATCGGTGACCAGACCGACGATCAGGCTCACGTCGGTGCGATGCTGGCGGACTACCTCGGTGCCCGGCAGGCGGCGTCGATGCGAACCGAAAGTGCCTGTGCCTCGGCGAGCTCGGCCGCCCGGTCTGGGGCCCAGACGATCGCGGCAGGCGATGCCGACGTCGCGCTGGTCGGCGGCGTCGAGATGATGTCGACCGGCGGGCTCGCAGCGGTCACGGACGCACTCGCCAACGCTGCGGACAACGAGTACGAGAACGAAGCCGGGCTGACGTTTCCGGGGATCTACGCGCTGATGGCCCAGGCATACATGGACGAGTTCGACGCGGGGCCCGGCGACCTCGCGGCCGTCGCGGTCAAGAACTACGAGAACGGCGCGTCGAACCCGTTGTCCCAGCGCCAGGAGGAGACGGACGTCGAGAGCGTCCTCGACTCGCCGCCGGTCGCGACGCCGCTGCACCTGCAGGACTGCTGTCCGATCAGTGACGGTGCCAGCGCGGCCGTCCTCGTCAGCGAGAGCTACGCCGACGAGCACGGCCTCGAGACCACGGTCTCGTGGGCCGGGAGCGGACAGGCCAGCGACTCGCTCGCGTTGCAGGACCGGCCGGATCTCGCACGAACCCGTGCGGCCGAACGAGCGGCCGAGGACGCCTACGATCGCGCCGAAATCTCCCCCGAGGACGTCGACGTCGTCGAACTCCACGATTGCTTTACGATCGCCGAGATACTGGCGATCGAGTCACTCGGGTTCTTCGAACGCGGTGAGGGTGCTCGCGGCGCGGTCGACGGTGAGACGGCCGCCGACGGCCGTATCCCCGTCAACACCTCGGGTGGCCTGCTGGCGAAGGGCCACCCCGTCGGCGCGACCGGCGTCGGGCAACTCGTCGAGATCACCAAGCAACTCGAGGGACGACACCCGAATCAGGTCGACGACGCGACGATCGGCCTCACCCACACCGTCGGCGGCAGTGGCGCGAGTTGCGTGGTCAACGTCCTGCGGGCAGGAGGTGCGTAACGATGCAACAGTGGTTCGTCGATTTCGCCGAACGTATCGACGACGGAGATCCCACCTACCTCGCCTGCGAGGAGTGTGGACAGGCCGCGCTCCCGCCCCGGACGGTCTGTCCCGAGTGCTCGAGTCGGACGCTCGAGGAGCGATCGCTCTCGGAGACAGCGACCGTGACGGCGTCGACGAAGATCTTCAGTTCGATTCCAGAATACGCCGACGAGACGCCGTACATCGTCGTGATCGCGACGTTCGATGAGGGCGTTCGCCTGACCGGGCAGCTCCGTGGTGCCGAGGGCATCGAACCCGGCGAGACGGTCACGGTCGGCGTCGAGGAACGCGAGGATGGGTGGCTCGTCACCTTCTCGCCGACTGACTGAACGGCGCGTTCGATTGTCGGCGCGGCCTCACGTACTAAATACCTCGCTCTCCCAACAGGATACACGTGTCACAGTCAGCGTACGAGCAAACCGATCTCGAGTCCGATAGCGACTGGCACGCCCGGTCGCTCGAGGACGTCTACGCGGACCTCGAGTCGTCAGGAGACGGACTGCCGTCCGAGGAGGCACAGAAGCGCCTCGAACGCGAAGGACCGAACGAAATCGAAGCCGAGGAGGGAACGTCGCCGCTGCAGATCTTGCTCGAGCAGTACACCTCGGCGCTGATCTGGGTGTTGATCGTCGCCGCGATCGTGATGGCCGGTGTCGGTCACACGATCGACGCGGCGGTCATCGCGGGCATCGTCGTCTTCATCACGCTGTTCGGATTCGTTCAGGACTACCGGGCCGAACAGAGCATTCAGGCGCTTCAGGAGATGGCAACGACGTACGCACTCGTGAGACGCGACGGCGAGAAGCGCGAGATCGACGCGAAAACCGTCGTCCCGGGCGACGTCGTCTTCGTCGAATCGGGAGATATCGTCCCCGCAGACGCCCGACTCGTCGAGGAGTCCAACCTGAGCGTCGACGAGGCGGCCCTGACGGGAGAGAGCGTCGGCGTCTCGAAGGAGGTCGGAACCGTCGACGAGGACGTCGCGCTCGCCGAGCGCGAAAACATGCTGTTCAAAGACACCGTCGTCGAGCGAGGCTCCGGGACGGCTGTCGTCGTCGAGACCGGTCCCGAGTCGGAGATCGGCCAGATCGCGACGGCACTCGAGGAAGCCGAAGAACGCGAGACGCCGTTTCAGGCCGAGATGGACAGGCTGGGAAAGATAATCGCGGGCATCGTCGTCCTCGCGGTCGCGGTGATCGCGTTCGCGGAACTGATCGTCGGGGACACGCCGCCGCTGCAGGTGTTTCTGACTGCGGTCGGGATCGCGGTCTCTGCGGTTCCGGAGGGGTTGCCGGCAGTCGTGACGCTCTCGCTGGCGCTTGGCGCCCGGCGGATGGCCGACCAGAACGCCCTCGTTCGTCGCCTTCCGATCGTCGAGGCGCTCGGGTCGGTCGACGTCATCTGTACGGACAAGACGGGGACCTTGACCGAAGAGGAGATGACCGTCCAGCGGATCGTCGCGAACCGGGGAGTCTACGAGGTGACCGGGACCGGCTACGACACCGACGGCGAGTTCCTGCGAGACGGCGACCCGGTCGACGACGAGCGCGTCGCGGAGGTGCTGCGCTGTGGGATGCTCTGTAACAACGTCGACCTCGGGACCAGAGAACGCGACGAGAGTGAGACGGAAGGCTCCGGTGAGGCTGCCGGCGAGCGTGACGGTGAGCGAACGTATCTCGGCGATCCGACCGAAATCGCGCTATTCGTCGCCGCACAGAAAGCCGGGTTCGACCACGAGGCACTCGCCGAGGAGTACCCACGCGTCGGCGAGGTCGAGTTCACTTCCGCACGCAAGCGGATGACGACTGTCCACCAGACGCCCGAGGACGGTACCGTCGCCTACATGAAAGGCGCACCCGAGACCGTCATCGAGCGCTGTGACCGCGAACTGGTCGACGGGGAGATCGTCGACCTCACCGACGACCGCCGCGCGGAACTCGAGGCCAGAAACGAGGAGTTTGCAGAAGACGCGTTGCGCGTGATGGGCTTTGCCTATCGGCCCGACGTCCCGGAAGCCCAGGTCGAGGACCCCGACGACGGTCTCGAGCACGAGATGGTCTTTCTCGGTCTGCAGGGAATGCTCGACCCGCCCCGGCCCGAAGTTCCCGACGCGCTGGCGGGCTGTCTCGACGCCGGGATCAACGTCGTGATGATCACCGGGGACAACGCCGTCACCGCCCGTGCGGTCGGTGAGGAAGTCGGTCTTCGCTCGGCGACGGTGATCACGGGGCCAGAGCTCGAGGAGATGAGCGACGAGGATCTCGCCGAGGTCGTCGAGGACGTCGACGTCTTCGCGCGAACGTCGCCGGAGCACAAGACGCGCATCCTGCAGACGCTTCAGGAGAAGGGGCACACGGTCGCGATGACCGGCGACGGCGTCAACGACGCTCCGGCCGTGAAAAACTCCGACGTCGGCGTCGCGATGGGGATTCGCGGGACCGACGTCACAGAACAGGCCTCCGACATCGTCCTGCTGGACGACAACTTCGCGACCATTCGAGACGCCGTCAGGGGCGGCCGGCGCATCTTCGACAACGTCCGCAAGTTCGTCAACTACCTGCTGTCGGGCAACGGTGGTGAGGTGACGATGGTCTTCACCGGGTCGATGGTCGGTCTCGGGCTGGTCATCACGCCGATCCAGATCCTCTGGATCAACGTGGTCACCGACGGCATTCCCGCGCTCTCGATGGGCGTCGACCCGCCTGCCGAAGACATCATGGAGCGCGATCCCCGGCCGCCGGAGGAGGGCGTGATTACCGAACGGATCGTCACCTCGATCGTCGGAATCGCGGTCTTCATGACGGTCTGTCTCCTCCCGCTGTTCACCCTCAACTTCTACGGCGAGCTGGCCCCGGGCTACGACGTGACCGGCGCGCTCCTCGGATGGAGCCCCGACTACGAGGTGGGCCGCGAACTCGCCCAGACGATGGTGTTCACCGGCTTCGTCGTCTTCGAGATCGTCCGCATTCAGGCGATCCGGTTCCGATACGGACTCGGTCTGTTCTCGAACCGCTGGCTCGTCCTCGCTGTCGTCGTGGCGGTCACGCTCCAGTTTCTCGTCCTCTACACGCCGACGGGCCAGTTGCTGTTCGACGTCGAACCGCTTGGCCTCGTCCACTGGGCACAGATCGCCGTCGCCGCGGTCGTCTTCGCCCTCCTGATGGCCGTCTTCGTGAAGTTGCAGGACCGGTACTTCGAACGGTACTGACCTGCCGTGGCCGCGTTTTTCGGACAACTCAGTAGAACAGCGAGAGCGCTACCACGTTCGATTCGGCAGTCAGTGGGCGAACTCGATGAACGACTCGGTCGCGTCGGCGGTCCCGGAGACGATGAGGACGTCCTCGGGTCGAATCTCGAAGCTCCCACCAAGGTCCGTGAGCAGGTCGTCTCCGCGTTCGACGGCGACGATCGTACAGTTCGTCCGTGACCGGACGTCGACGTCTGCGAGCGTCTGCCCATCGAGTGCCGGTGCTTTCGTGCGGACGAACTCGAATTCGGCCTGTGGCGTCAGGATCTCCTTGTCCTCGATCAGGTGCGAGGCGAGCAGTTTCCCCGTGAGCACGGACATCGAGAGGACGAAGTCCGCGCCCGCGTTGTACAGCTTCCAGACGTTGTCGTGTTCGTGGACGCGAGCGATGATCTCGACGTCGGGAGCCAGTTGCTGGAGCACGAGCGTCGCGAAGATGGTCGTCGTGTCCCGATCGAGTGCCAGCACGACCGCACGGGCGTTCTCGACGTCGGCTCGCCGGAGCGTCCGTGGGTCGGTGACGTCGCCGACGATGTCCGTCCCGTCGTGGTTCTCGAGGTCGACGACGTCGTAGTCGATTCCCTCGGTCTCGAGGGTGTCGCAGACGGCGCGGCCGACGACGCCGTGGCCGCAGACGACGACGCGTTCCGGATCGTCGCGGTGGGTCGGCAGCGGTCGGGCGGTCAGTTCCGAGAGGTCCTCGTAGTGACCGGCGACCAGCAAGATCGTGTTCTCACCGACAGTCGTCTCCGGACCGGGTGAGACGACGAACTTGCCGTCGAACCAGCCGCCGATCACCGTGGCGTTGAGGTCGTCGAAGACGGTGGTCTCGCCGAGGGTCTTGCCGGTCAGCATACTGTTCTCTTCGACCAGTAGCTCCGTCACTCGGAGGTCCGTCTCGACGTCGACGTAGGCACGGAACTTCTCGGCGAACGACGTCACCGCACGCATTCCGAGCCCTTCACCGAGGACCTGCGGCCCCTCGACGAGTTCGTCGGCACCTGCGAGTCGATGGTAGGGTGCGACCGAGGTGTCACGAGCGACGCTGACGATCTGAATCTCAGGGTTCGCCCGTCGCGCCGAGAGAATCACCGTTGGGTTGATCTCGTCGTCGATATCCGCGACGACAGCACGGGCCTCGCTCGCGTTGACGGCCTCGAAGGTTTCGACCAGTTCGGTGTCCCCGTGGATGGCCTCGGTCCCGCGTTCTCGTAGCTCGCGAACGAGTTCGCGATCGGAATCGACGTACAGGTACGGAATCCCGGCATCCTCGAGTTCGGCCGAGAGCACCTCGTCTCGAGCGGAGTGGCCGCAGATGATGACGTGGTTCGAGAGAGTGCTCGTCGTCGGCGGTTCGGTCTCGAGGGCCTGTCGGAACATCGGGACCGCAAAGAGCGGCAGCGCCAGAAACACGAGCAGGACGCCGGTGAGGTTCATCGCAACGACGAGCAGGTTGATCTGTGGGGAGTTCCAGTGGTCCGTGTCGCCACCGAATCCGGCGGTGGTGAGAACTTCGATCACCGTCTGGACCGATTCGAAGAGCGATATCTGGGCGTTTTCGAAGGTGTAGAGTGCCCACTGGTAGACGAACGCGTAGCCGACGACGATCGCCGCGGCGGTGAGGAGCGCGAGTGCGATCCGCCGGTGCCAATCGTCCATGGTCTTGGACAGACAGTGGAAATATAACAGCCGTTCGGTTTCTCACTGTTGGCGTGGGAACCACTGGGGTGTCGAGTGGTGTGATGACGCTGGGTCAGTCACCATTTCGGTCGGTGTCGGGGCTATACGTGCGAGTACCGTGGACGAGCGGATAGAGACCGTCCCGAGAGATAATGCGATAATCGGCCCAGACGATCCACGCGGTCAGCGCAAGAATCAGCCCGGTCACTACAACGGGTGCCGGTCCGGGACCGTTCAACAGGTAATTCGCGACGACCACCGCGAACTCGAGTCCGCCGACGAGGAAGACCTCGAGGGCCGTCTCGGGGTGTCTGAAATCCGGCGCGATCATCGCTTCCACCCGGTCGTGGGGCGACGTCGGCCACGGACCAGCCGTGAGCGTGCCACCCACCTTGCTCCATTGCTCGGAATCCTCGAGCCGGTCGTGGGGCGACGTCGGTACTGTCTTACCATTGTTGCTTCCTACGCTAGACGGGTTATTAACTCCTTCTCAATTCTGCATCGAAAGCGAGTGCGGGGTCTTATTTCCTGTTCAAAAATTCAGTCGGTGATTTTATAGTAGCCAGTCGGCTACGTGGGACACATGATCGTTGGGAACCGCAATTCGAAACGCCACTCTACCCGGGGTGCCCGCCGGCCGCTGGACGACGGGGGCTCTGGTGGCGGTCCAGGCCTGAACTGCGGGGTCGAACCCGTCGCCGCAGGCCGGTTCGATCCTGCAGTCGACGGCTGGCAGCGTACCAGATCGTGGCGAGCACTCAACACCGTGGGTCACGTCCGGTCGACCGTGGGTTCGAACGCTACTTCGAGGGCGTCGACAACGCCTGCGGCACTGACCGTTCCCGGTCCGGTTCGTGGCTCTGCCTGTCGACTCCGACGGACACCCCACTCGAGCGGTCGGTCGAACCGGACGTGTGACGTCGGTGGTCCGACCCAGTTGAGACGGGCGCCACGGTGGTCTCGATGCGCGTGATCGTCGTCGGTGCGGGTGAGGTGGGTCGCGCAATCGCGACGAACCTCGAGCAGTCTCACGACGTCGTCGTGATCGACCGCAACGAGGAGACCGTCGAGGAACTCACGTACTCACTCGACGTCCTCGCCCTCCGGGGTGACGGGACCGAACTCGAGACACTCCGCGAGGCGGGAGTCGAGCAGACTGACCTGGTGATCGCCTGTACGGACAGCGACGAGACGAACCTCGTCGTCTGTGGCTCGGTGAAAACCGTGACCGACGCGTTTACCATCGCCAGGGTTCGACGCCGCACGTTGCTCGAGACGTGGGAGGGGGCCCAGAGCGCCTTTGGCGTCGATTTTATGGTCTGTACGGACCTGTTGACCGCTCAGGCGATCTTCCGGATCTGCGGGTTGCCAGCCGCACAGGACGTCGACATGTTCGCCGGCGGACTCGTCAGGATGGCGGAGTTCCACATCCGCCCGGAGAGTCCAGTCGCGAACGAGTCGATCCAGGAGGCCGACCGGTACGACTCGCTGACGTTCGCTGGCATCTTCCGGGACGACGAGTTGATCGTTGCGACCGGGGAGACGGTCATCCAGCCGGACGACCGCCTCGTAGTCATCGGCAGTCCCGACTCCGTCGCGGAGTTCGCCGCCGACGCGACGACCGCGCCGGACGACGACCTCGACGAGATCGTCATCATCGGCGGCAGCGAGATCGGCTATCAGGCCGCCCTCGAGTTCGAGTCCCACGGCTACAGCCCCCGGCTGATCGAACAGGACCCCGACCGGGCCCGGGAACTCGCCGAGGCGTTACCCGACACGCTCGTTCTCGAGAGCGACGCGACCGACCTCGAGTTCCTCGCCCGCGAACACGTCGACGAGGCTGACGTGATCGTCGCGGCCCTCGACAGCGACGAGAAGAACCTGCTCGTCTCGCTGCTCGGTCGCCGACTCGGCGTCGACCGCACCATCGCCGTCATCGAGAACCTCGAGTACGCCGACCTCTTCCAGCGGGTCGGGATCGACGTCGCGGTGAACCCTCGCGAGGAGACCGCAGAGGAGATCGTGCGGTTCACCCGGACCCGGCGGGCTGAGAAGGTCGTGATGCTCGAACACGACCGGGCCGAGGTCATCGAGTTCGAAGTCGACGCCGACAGCGCGCTCCTCGGCGACTCGATCGAGGAGGTGGTCGCAGAGTTGCCCGATGGCGTCGTCGTCGGTGCGATCTCTCGCGGCGGCAAACGGATCACTCCGCGCGGGACGACCGTCGTCCAGCCCGGCGACCACGTCGTCCTGTTCGTCGACGCCCGGGTCCTCGAGGAGGTTCTCGAGGCGATCTGAATGCGGCGGTTGCACGTCGACTGGCGGGCCGGCTCGAGTCTCGTCGGAACGATCCTCGCGGCGGTTTCGCTCTCGTTCGTCGTACCGATCGTCGTCGCACTCGTCTACGGCGAGACGGACCTGTGGGTGTTCGTCGCGTCGGCGATCCTCACGGCCGTGGTGGGCCTTGCGCTTCGACGGCTCGATCCCGATCCCGACCCCGGTGCGCGAGAGGCGTTCTTCGTCGTCGCGATGTCGTGGCTGCTCGTCGCCGTGTTCGGTGCGGTACCGTACGTACTCGCCGGGAACGGATCGGTCGCCCATCCCGTCAACGCGCTGTTCGAGAGCATGAGCGGCTTCACGACGACGGGTGCGACCGTCATGGAGGATATCTCGTTCGACACCCACTCCCGTTCGATGCTGCTGTGGCGGCAGTTGACTCAGTGGCTCGGCGGGATGGGGATCATCGTCCTCGCGGTGGCGATCCTGTCCCAACTTGCCGTCGGTGGCGCACAGCTAATGGAAGCGGAGACACCCGGCCCCGGCGTCTCGAAGCTCACGCCCCACATCGCGGAGACTGCCCGCGTACTCTGGATTGCGTACGTCGGCCTCACCGTCCTCTATATCGCCCTGCTGTACGCGGCTCACCTGCTCGGCTACGCCCCGAACATGGACCTCTACAACGCCATCGCCCACGGCTTCACGACCCTGCCGACGGGCGGTTTCTCGCCCGAGGCCCGAAGCATCGAGGCCTTCTCGCCGCTCGTCCAGTGGCTCGTCGTGCCGTTCATGTTCGCCGCCGGGGTCAACTTCGTCCTCTGGTGGCACGTCATCTCCGGGGACTGGCGGACGCTCCTCCGTGACAACGAGTTCCGCCTCTACCTCGGAGTCGTGACGGGGCTCTCGATCGTCGCGACGGTCGTGCTCTTCCTCTCGACACTCGAGACGCCCGAGACGGGGCAGATCGGCGGCAACCTCGAGCGGTCGGCCCGCTACGCCACGTTCCAGATCGCGTCGGTGACCAACTCGACGGGGTACGCGAACATGGACTTCGACGCCTGGAGCGGGCCGGCGAAGGCGGTGTTGCTGTTCGCGATGTTCGTGGGCGGCTCCACGGGGTCGACCGGTGGCGGGATCAAGGTCCTGCGCTGGCTCGTCATCCTCAAGACGTTCCGTCGGGAGCTTTTCACCGCTATCCACCCCGATGCCGTCCGGCCGGTCCGGATGAACGGGCGCGTCCTCGACGAAGAGGCCGTCCGCGGGATCTACGCGTTCACGCTGTTGTATCTGGTCATCTTCTTCGTCGGCGTCGCCCTGTTCGCGATCGACGCCGCCCGGGTCGGATTCGAGATCGAACTGCTCGACGTCATCAGCGCCTCGATCGCGACCCTCGGCAACATCGGACCGGGGCTTGGAACCGTCACTGGGCCGATGGGCGGCTACGTGGACTTTCCCACGAGTTCGAAGCTGCTGATGGTGTGTTTCATGTGGATTGGCCGGCTCGAGATCTTCCCCGTGCTCGTCTTGCTGACCAGAGCCTACTGGCAGCGGTGACGGCACCGAGGATTCGGGCGCTCGAGGTCTCTCCGGGGCCGGTGAGTCCCACGGCACGCCGGGGCCCCCATCGACGCAGCCCCCACCGGATTGATAACGCTGCTCGGGCTAGGCTGGAGTCACCGTCGGTGACGAGACGATTTCCCGTGTGGGGTACAGCCTGCGCCGTCACGGACGCGAAAACGAGAATCATGGCTGGAAACGGTACTGACTCGAGCGACGACGTCGACCCGGGGGACGGACACAGCTACGGGACCGGCCTGGCAGACGAGGAGATCGAGACGCTCCTCTACGAACGCGGCGTCGGCGTCCTCTCGCTGGCGCGTTCGGGGCACGCCTACGGCATCCCGGTCTCCTACGGATACGACGCAACCGGCGATCGCTTCCTCCTCGACCTCGGCTTCGCTCCAGAAAGCAAGAAACGGTCGTACCTCGAGACGACCGAACAGGCCAGTCTGACGATCTTCGAGTGGCACTCGCCGACCGACTGGCAGAGCATCGTCGCGACGGGGGACGTCGATCCGATAGAGGAGTTCGACCGGACACTCGAAGAGCTGTACCACGCCTCCGCACGCGACGTCGACGTCGCGGTCTTCGGCCATCTCCCGGAGGATCTCGAGCACCAGTGGTACGAACTGTCCGTGCAGACGCTGACTGGACGTTCGTCGGCGTCGCACTAACTGAACACGGTGCTGCTGTCCCTGACAGCCCGCTAGAAGCCCCAGAACGTGGCGATTCCGAGGGCGGTGACGACCGCGAGAACGACCTGGAGCGGAAACCCGACCCGCAGGAAATCCGTGAATCGATAGCCCCCACGCCCGTAAACCATGAGGTTGGTCTGGTAGCCGACCGGGGTCATAAGCGCCGTACTCGAGGCGAACGTGACGACGAGGACGAACGAGAACGGATCGGCACCGATCTCGGTCGCGACGTCGACGGCGATCGGGAGCATCAACGCGACGCTCGCGAGGTTCGTGATCACCTCGGTGAGGATCGCCGTCAGCATGTAAAACACCATGACGAAGACGACGAGCGGCACGACGTCCGCAAGCGGCGTGATCGCGTGGGCGAGCAGTTCGGCTGCCCCCGTCCGTTCCATCGAGATCCCGAGCGGAATCACGCCGGCGAGCAGGAAGATCACGTTCCAGTCGACGGCATCGTAGACCTCATCTGGCCTCACACAGCCCGTCAGGACCATCGCGACGACGCCGGCAAGGGCGGTGACGACGATCGGGAACGGTCCCAGTGCGGCCAGGCCGACGACGAGCGCGACGATTCCCACGGCGATCGGGACCTTCGGCCGGCGGTAGGAGGGGCGTTCGACTTCCTGGGCCAGCACGAAATTCGGGTCGTCCATCAACTGCTCGCGTGCGGGGCGAGTCGTCTGGGCCAGCACGGTGTCGCCACCGCGGAGGACCGTCGTCGCCAGTCGCTGTTCGAGCAGTTCGCCTTGCCGTCGAATCGCAAGGATCGGGCTATCGAACCGGCGGCGAAACTCGAGTGCAGTCATCGACTCGCTCGCGATGGCAGACTCCGGGACCACGATAACTTCCGTGAGTGTCGGCTCCTCGTCGGGATCTGCCCGTGGTAATTCGTCGTCGTCCAGCACGTCTGCGAACTGGAGTCCGGGAGCGGCAACGATCTCGAGCAACGCGTGTCGACTCGAGCGGATAAGGAGGCGATCGTCCGCCCGGAGCGTTCTAACGCGAAGCTGTTTGGTGACGATTTTCCCCCGCCGGAGGATGCGCAGCACTTCCACGTCGCGGCCGACACGTGCCTCGAGTTCGCCGACAGTTTCCCCGACGTACGGCGAGTCGGACGGAATGCGAACGCTCGCGACGTACTCTTTGAGTTCGAACTGGTTTGCGAGGTCGGCGTCCGGATCGATGCGCTCGGGCACGAGCCGGTGCCCGACGGTCAGCAGGTAGACGGCACCGGTGAGCAGGACGATCACGCCAAGCTGGGTGAACTCGAACATCGTGAACGAACGTCCGACGAGGCGCCCGGAGATATCGCTCGCGAGGAGGTTCGGCGACGTGCCAACGAGGGTGAGCATCCCGCCAAGCATCGCCGCGTAGGACAGGGGGATGAGCAACGTCGAGGGAGAGGTTCCAGTCCGATCGGCGAGGTCGGTCACCATCGGGATCAACATCGCGACGATCGGCGTGTTGTTCACGAATCCAGCCGTCGGACCAGCGATCCCGATCGTCGCCGCCAGCTGTTTTCGCTCGTCGTCGCCGGTGTGGGCCAGAATCCAGTCGCCGAGCGTCCGAACTGCCCCAGTTCGTTCGATTCCGCGACTCAGGATGAACATCGCGAGAACGGTCACCGTCGCCGGGTTGGCAAACCCCGACAGTCCCAGTTCCGGCGACACCTGCGTCCACGGCTCGAGCACGACGAGCACGACGAGGATCGCGATCGCCGATACGTCGACCGGAAGCGGCTCGAAGACGAAGAGAACGACCGCGGCGAAGACGATCCCAAACACGACGACGATGTCGCTCTCGAGCGGAAAAGCGACGACCGCGGCGAAGTCCATACCCGTGACACGACGGATGGAGCCATGAAACTGTCCAGAAGTTGTCATCGAAGTCAGTCAAGGAACGTGATACGGGCGACCGGGAGTCGGTGTGGACACCCTGTGACCGACTGGTGAACCACGATTCGAGCGATTTCACACCAATGGCGTGTACGACGGGTGCGGTCGACCCGGTCATCGCTGGGCTCGAGAGGGCAACGAGCCAGCAATCCGACGGATGCAGAGCCTTACCACGCTCGAGCACGGAGTCTCACGTATGAGTCCTGGAACCTGGCACTGCCGACTCTACGGCCACGACTGGCGACACCCCGGCGAACTCGAGGTCGTCGTGACGGGCGACGGCGTTCCGGTCTACCCGCAGATCTGTACACACTGTGGCGACGTGACCGTCCTCGACCGCGCTGGTGACCGGTGGCATCCCTCCGACGACGAGGGGCCGACGATCCACGAAGCAGCCCTTCAGACCACGCTGGACCGGCGATAATCGCCGTCGCTCGCAGATCGTCCCCGCGGCCGTGGACCCGTGTGTGTCCGTGAGGTAGCGAGGGAAGCCAAACCTCGTATGTCACTGGAAGTCGTAGGGCCGCCCACATGACCGACCAGTCACCAGCCGCCTCGTTCGAACAGGTTACGTCGATCGACGCCGAGTCACCGACGCTCATCGAGGGCCTCCCCGGCCACGGGCTCGTCGCAGCGATCGCCGTCGACCAGATCACCTCCCAGCTGGGCCTCGAGCACTACGGGAACGTCGCCTCGGACGCGTTCCCGCCAGTGGTCACCTTCGAGGACGGTACCGTTCAGGACCTCGTTCGCGTCTACGCCGGCTCAGACCCCGACGTGATGACCCTCGAGAGCGACCTCGCACTGCCTCAGTCGGCGTTCGAACCGCTCTCCCGGTGCGTTCTCGAGGAACTGGCCGACCGGTTCGACCGGGCGATCTTCCTCGCCGGCGCACCCGCAGAATCGGAAGACCAGATCGGCGAGGTGACCGGCGTCGCGACGACCGAATCGATCAAAGAGGACCTGCTCGATGCCGGCGTGAGGGTCCCCGACGAAAACGGGCTGGTCGGCGGAATCACCGGCGCGCTCGTCAGGGAGTGTTATCAGGCGGAGGTCCCCGCCGCACTGCTGATCGTGCGCTCACATCCGTTCTTGCCTGACCCGCAGGCGGCGAAGTCGGTCATCGAGACCGCACTCGAGCCGCTGGTCGAGTTCGACGTCGACACGACGGCGCTCGAGGAGCAGGCCGACGACATCAGACAGCGAATGGAACAGGTTGCTACTCAGTACCAGCAGATGGCCGAGCAAGAGGGCCAGCAACAGCAACAGGTCCAGACCGGAATGTTCCAGTGAAGGCGACCGCGGAGTAGGCGCGCGAACGAACCAGTGACGACGATCCCCCGGGAACCTACCCCTCTATCGGGACACAACAGACCGGCACCTCGGCCCCGCGAACGACGCTCTCGGTAACGCTACCGATCAACTGCCGCTCGAGGCCCGACCGGCCGTGGGTGCCCATCACGACGAGGTCGCTTCCAGTCTCGTCGGCCGCCTCGAGGATCGCCTCGGCGGCGGAGCCGCTAGCGAGCCTGCCGGCCACGCTGACGCCGCGCTCTCGCGCTCGCTCACGGACGACCTCGAGTGCCTCGTCGCCGGCACGTTCGAGGTCCGACAGCAGGTCGCTCGGGTCGACGGCGCCGGTCGCGACGCTCGCGCCCCGCAACCGACGCGTGTCGACCGCGTAGACGGCGTGTACCAGCGCGTCGTACTCGTCGGCGAGGTCGAGACCCACGTCGACGGCCGCCAGCGCGCCCTCGCTGTCGTCGGTCGGCAGGAGAACGTCCTCGACGGCATCGCGTGACAGCGACCGTTCTGTTGCCGACGGCGGCACCGCGAGCACCGGGACACTCACCGTCCGGAGGACGGCCTCGGTGACGCTCCCGAGGAGTGCGCGCTCGAGTCCGCTGCGCCCGCTGGTTCCCATCGCGACGAGGTCGGCGTCGACCTCGTCGACGTACTCCGAGACGACCTGTGCTGGCGTCCCGCGCTCGGTCTCGACGCGTACCTCGAGGTCGGGGAACCGGTCGGCAGCGACACTCTCGACGTCTCCAGCAGCCGACCGTGCCGACTCCTCGAGCGCGTCCCGGTGGCTCTCGACGTTCGACTCGAGGACTCCCGCAGCTCCCTCGAGCGCGGACGCGTCGGCGACCGAGAGGACGGTCACGGTCGCCTCGAGTGCGTCGGCTACCTCGAGTCCCCGTTTCGCGCCGGTCGATGCCCCCTCGCTTCCGTCGGTCGGGATCAGAATCGAGTCGATCACCGTGTCGGTCATGGGCGATGGATTCGTCGGTAACTCGGAAAACAGTACCGGGTATCCGCTCCGATCGTGGTCTGCGATCACCCCGACGGCGGCTACGAGTGTCGTCGCCGTCCGGGTCCTGCTGGCGGAGCGACCGCCCCCGATCGAACCAGACGCGACACTATTATGAGTGCGCTCGAGGTGGCAGACGTATGACGTTCGTCGTTCCCTACGATGGTTCGCCACTCGCAGACGCCGCACTCGAGCGCGCCGCCGCATTCGGCGCTGCCCTCGACGAACAGGTTTCGGTCGTCTCGGTCGTCCCCGAGCGGACCAGGTACGCCCGTGAGAAGGGCTGGATCGACGAGGACGAGCCCTACGACGTCGACGCAGTGGTCGAAGATCTCAGGACCCGGGCGCTGTCGATCGCAGCCGACGCCGCGTTCGCGGTCGAGCGAATCCGTGAGTTCCCGCCGGGGGATCGCCTCGCTGCCCACATCGAACGACTCGTCCGTGAACAGGAGCCGACAGTCGTCTTCCTCGGCAGCGACAACGTCGGCCGGGTCGTGACGCCGCTGACCAGCGTCGGCGTCCACGTCGCCGGCGACGAGGAGTACGACGTCTACGTCGTCAGACAGTCCGAGCAGCCACGACTCGAGGCGTTGCTCGAGCAGGTCGACGGTGACGGCTCGGTCGGCGACGGGACGTGAGTCGGCGATCGGACACCGTTGCCAGTCTGGATCAGGGCTCCTCGACCGTCCGGACGGTCAACACGGGGACGGGTGCGTTCGCGACGAGACGCTGTGACGTGCTGCCGACGACGAGGCGCTCGAGGGTGGACTTGCCCTCGGTGCCCACGACGAGCAGACCGGTCGACGCGCCATCGGCGTCCTCGCTGGTGCGTGCGGACCCGGCGACGTGCTCGAGAACGACCTCGTGGGCCGGTCCCTCGGCGACGGTTCCGGTCGCCTCGAGGTCGCGTTCGTCGGCGCGCGCTGTGACGTCGTCGATCGTCTGTTCGCCGTGTTCGGTGAACGCCTCCGCGATGTGGGGGTCGTCGGCGTCGACCGCATAGAGGGCGTGCAGCGCTGTGTCACAGGCGTCTGCCAGCTCCAGTGCGTGATCGGTCGCCGCCCGGGCACCGGAACGGCCGTCGGTCGCGAGCCAGACGTCGTCGATCGACTCGCCGGCCGCGTCGGTCGCGTCGGGACCGATCGAGAGCACCGGCCGGCTTGCCTCCCGGATTACCTCGAGGGTGACGCTCCCGAGCACCGCTCGTTGAATGCCAGATCGGCCGTGGGTCCCGAGAACGATCGCGTCGACGTCTGCTGCCTCGGCGTACGAGCGGATCTCGGTTGCAGGTCTGCCCGCCCGGACGACAGCGTCGACCGAACAACCGGCGTCGCTCGCGCGCTCTGCGATCGTCTCGGCGTCGCGCTTGCGGCGCTTTCGACGGGCGGCATTGTCCTCGAGACCGTCCTCGACGACCGCGACGGCGTGAACCTGCGCCTCGAGCACGCAGGCGAGTTCGATGCCGGCGGTGGCAGCCGCGGCGGCGAGGTCGCTGCCGTCGGTTGCGACGAGAATGTCGTCGTACATACCACCCAGTACAGTCAGGGTATCCTTTGCTCTGTTGGAGCCTGTTCCGAGCCGAAGCACTGAGGTTCGGTGATATTTTTGGGCGCGGTGACGACGTGTCGGCCTGCCTCAGCGCACGACGGTGACTGGAACGTCCGCCCGCTCGACGAGCGTCTTGGCGACGCTGCCGACGAGCACCTCGACCCGCTCCGAGCGCCCGCGGTGGCCGACGTAGATCGCGTCGAATCCCTCCTCGGCGGCGTAGTTCGGAATCTCCCGTTTCGGATCGCCGTAGAGCAGGTCGGCCTCGACGTCGCTGCCGAGTTCCTCGGCGAGGTCGACGGCCTCCTCGAGCACCGTCATCGCTCGACTCTCGGCGTCTTCGAGGTTCTCGAGTACCAGTCGCTCGTCGGCGTCGGCGAGCGAGGCGATCGGTTCCATCCCGCCGAGATCGTAGACGGACGGGTCGACGGCGTGGACGACCGTGATCGAGCCGTCCATCGCGTCGGCGACGTCGGTGGCGTAGGCCAGTGCCCGCTCCGATTCCTCCGAACCGTCGACTGCCACGAGAGACTTCATGATCGGTCCTACACCGTCGAATTACCTAAAGCGTGGTCACCGTTCCCACGGCGTCGCAAACGGGAACCGGACGGCTTCTTCCAGCTCACTCGAGGACGGTGACGTCGAAGGTGTCGTCCCAGCGGTAGCGTCGTCCGGCCCAGACGAACGTCCGCCGGCGAATCCCGACGACGCCGAGAATCGGCGCGAGGACGAGCGAGGGGACCGCGAAGAGCCAGGTCGACCGGTCGACGTCGAGTCTCCGGTACTGAGAGCGCGCCAGCAGTGTCACGCCGACGCCGACCAGCAGGGGAAACAGGACGCCGAGGAGGAAGGTGGCGAGAAACACCGCGAGCGTCGCGACGGTGCGGACCGGCGCGAATCGGTAGAAGATCGTCACGAACCGGGTCAGCCGTTCGTAGGTCGCACGTGGACCGCCCGGTACGTCGACCTCGTTGACGAGCGCGGGCGAGGTCGCCACCTCGTCGACGTAGGTCGCGAGCAGGGCGTCGTCGGAGACCGTCCGCCGAAGGTCCGCGACGTACCCCTCGAGGTCGATGTCGCGGCGATCGAAGGTGACGCCACCGCCCCAGGTCACCCAGTTCGTTCGGTCGACCACGAACGAGGCGACGATCAGACAGAGCGGTTCGAACAGTCTGAACGGATAGTCGTCGCTCACAAATACCGGGATGGCCGTCGCTGTCCCGTGGCACTCACCCAGTCGAACGATCGTCTCGAGCCAGTCGTCGTCCCGGTCGACGTCGTCGTCGGTGAGGACGATTCGGTCATGTGAGGCACGTTCCAGGGCGTAGGCGACGGCGTTTGCCTTCCCGGAACAGCCCTCGGGGTCGCCCGCGATGAGCAGGTCGGCCTCGGCGGGCAGGTCGGCGCTCGCGACCGGATCGTCCTCGCTGTCACAGACGACCAGCAATTCGTCGTCGGCCCCGAGTTGACGAGCGAGTTGCTCACAGGAGCGCGCCCACTCGATCGTCGGGAGGATGACGGTCGCCATCGACGGATCGTCACCGTCGGGCGGGCTAAGGGTGTCGCCGACTCGCGTTGGCTGAGAGTACCCCCGTCGCTGCGCGGTCGGTCATCCGGTGCCGAATCGCTCGTCGAACTCCTCGGCGATCGACTCCGAGACGTCGGTGAGGTACGCCGTTCCCCACACCGTGACGATGATCGCACCGACGAGGTTGAACGCCAGATCGACCATCGTGTCGTGGATCCCGTACTGGGCGAGGACGGCGTCCAGTTCGAGGACGATCGCACTCTGGTCGATGACGAACTCGAGGATTTCCCAGACGACGCCCGCAGCGAGGACGAAGACGAGGATGAACACGGGCATCACTTTCTCCGGGATGTGGACGCGATCGCTGTGGAGGTGCACCGCCCGGAAGAAGGCGTAGCCAGCGGCGGCGACGACCGACGCCGACAGTGCGTGGGTGAGGTGATCCCACGGGTCGATCGCGTCGTACAGGCCGGCCGAGCCGAGCGCGTGCAAGAAGACGGCCGTCGTGATCCAGAGGACGAGTCCCGCGTCCATCTCGAGGTCGTACTCGCGCTCGAGGATGGCAGGGACGAACGTGATCGCGAGTGCGACGGCGGCGTTGGCGATCGTCGGGAGGTCCCGCGCGTACAGCCCCCAGAGAAAGACGCCCACGAGCACGACCTGCATCGCCCGGCTGAGCTGGTACTGGCGTGTCGGCGAGATTCCGAGTCGGTCACGCAGGAGGACGCGCTCGCCGTCCGGGGAGGTTCGCTCCTCCTCGGGCAGCGGTTTCGGCGGGACGGCCGTTCGGGCGGTCGGGTCGCCGGCGCGGGACCTGAAGTACAGGTCGAAGAGGATCCCGGCGGCGATTCCCGCGATACCAGCGTAGATGAACTCGATCATGACGGTCGCGTTCACGGCGTCGACCGAGCGCCCGTCGAGGACGTAGGACGTTCCGAAGAGGATGTCTGCACTCCACTGGAGGACGTTCCAGAGACCGGCGACGGCGAACGTCGTCAGGACGACGACGACGATCGCGAACCCGTGGTTCATCCGGACGGCAGTGAAGAGGTGTAACTGGACGGCGATCAGGAGCGCGAGTGCAGCGACCGCGAGGTAGGTCGCGATTTCGGTGGCAAAGGCCCGGCCGAACAGCCCCTGCCAGACGCCCGGTGCGGCGACGATCGCGACGAGTTCCCACGGCGGCATCACGCGGGGGTTTCGAAACTGGATTGCCGGAACGAGCACGAGAACGACCACGGCTACTGTCATGACGGTCCAGTCGTATCGGCCCTCGAGGACGGTCGCCACGGCGGTGAGCCAGAGAATCGCCGCCAGCAACCAGCCGATGACCGCGTTGGTTTCGGTCTCGGAGAGCAGGCCACCGAGGTCGTCCGGACGAGTCACGTTCGAAGCCTTGTCATCGAACCAGTATATCCCTGTCCATCGACGGCTCGTGACAGAAGGTGTACGAGCCGACAGCGAGCGCGGCCGACTACGTGGTCGTGAGTGTGCGGACGTCTCACACGTCGGCGGAACGTACATATAATCTCGTCGCCTATGAAAGGACACGATGATGGCGACGACCCACGCGCTGTGGGGGATGGCACTCGCAGTACCGGTCCTCGCAGTCGCACCCGAGTTCGCCCCGGCCGCGGTCCTCGCCGGACTTATCGGCGGCCTCGCCCCGGACCTCGACCTCTACGCGGGCCACAGAAAGACGCTTCACTACCCCGTCTACGGGACGCTCGCCACACTCCTGGCGATCGGCCTTGCACTCGTCGCCCCCTCGACGCTCACCGTCGCCTTCGCGGTTGGACTCGCCGCGGCGGCGCTCCACGCGGTCACCGACGCCGCCGGTGCCGGCCTCGAGCTTCGCCCGTGGGAGGGGACGTCCAATCGGGCCGTCTACAGCCACTATCACGACCGCTGGATTTCGCCGCGCCGCTGGGTCCGGTACGACGGTGCGCCGGAAGACCTCGGCCTCGCGGCAGTCGGCGCTGGAGTCGTCGTCGCTGCCAGCCTCGAGGTCGCGTCGGTGATCGCCCTCGCGTTGCTTACGGTTTCGGCCGTCTACGTCCTCCTCCGGAAACCGCTCGCGACACTGGCCGAACGGCTCGCCGCGTACGTTCCCGAACCGTTCGTGCCGTACGTGCCCGCTCGATATCTCGAGGCCTGAGGTTCCCAGAAACGCTTCGGGGCGGGAACGGCCAGCCGGGACGTGCCGACACGTCGGGCTCAGGCCGTCAGCACCGGCCGATCGGCGCTGCGAACGATTCGCTCGGCGACGCTGCCGATCCGGCGCGTACGCTGGTGGCTCTGTCCCTGATAGCCGATCACGATCAGGTCCGCGTCCCGTTCGTTGGCCGTCTCACGGACGGCCTCCCACGGCCGACCGTGACAGACGTGCCAGCTACACTCGACGCCGACGTTGTCCGCGCGATCGGCGAGGTCCTCGAGCATCGCCGCCCCCCGGTCCTCGAGATTGTCGAGGACGATCTCCGTGCTACTGAGCGCGGGCTCGCCGTATCGGTGGGTTTCGACGCAGTACATCGCGTGTACCGCGGCGTCGTATCGGTCGGCGAGCTCGAGGGCGTGTTCGACCGCCCGGTTCGCCGGATCGCTGCCGTCAGTCGGGACCAGTATCGTCTCGAACATCCTCCGTCCGTAGTCACGTCGAACCCGGTGAAATAGCTCACACTGGCTCGGCTGACAGATCGCCTGTTCGATTTCCTCGATCAGACCGTCAACACGGGCCGATCGACGTTCCGGACGACGCGTTCGGCCGTACTGCCGATTTCGCCACTCGAGTCGAGGCCGCGATTGCCGAGCACGATCAGATCGACGTTCGCCTCGTCGGCAACGGCTGCGATCTCGGTGTGTGGACGACCGCGGCGGAGGACAGTGCGCACGTCGAGATCCGCTCGCGTTGCGGCGTCCTCGAGGACGTCTTCGGCGCGGTTCTCGAGATCGTCGACGACGGCGGACGAATCCGAGAGCATCGAGTCGCCGTACCGTCGCGTGTCGACGACGGAGACGACGCGGAGGTCGGCGTCGAACGACGATGCGAGATCGACGGCGTACTCGACGGCCCGGTTTGCGGGTTCGCTGCCATCCGTCGCGACGAGAATCGACTCGTACATGCCTGTCAGTTCGACCACGGTCGACTACTAATATCTTTCAACGACGCCGGTGGTCTCGCCGAGACTGTTCGTCCTCACGAGAAACGCTCACGCCTGCCGGTGATGATCCAGAACGGACGTATCTCCGAGCGAGAACCGGGAAGAGAGGGGACCGGTCAGGACAGTTGCCTCGAGACCCACTCTAAGTTCGTCGCGAGTGCGGCGAGAACGAGAGCGACGAGCGAGAACAGGATGAGGAACGTCGAGACGACGCTGACCATCGGGTCGAGTGCCTGTCGGATCTCCGTCCAGGCGAGGACGGGGATGGTCTCCGTACTCGCCGTCGAGAGGAACAGCGCCATCACGAACTCCTGAAGGCTGATGATAAACGCCAGTAGCCCGCCGACGAAGACTCCCTGTTTCACGTTCGGCAGGACGACGTGGACGAACGACTGGATCGGTCCCGCACCGAGGTCGGCGGCCGCGTCGAGTTGTTGCCAGTCGAAGCGGCTGAACACCGACCGCATCACGAAGTAGACCAGCGGCGTCGCCCACAGGGTGTGAGCGAGCACGAGGGTCACGTACGAGCCGCGGATGCCGAGTTCGCTGAAGTACATCAACAGCGTGATGCCGAGGATCACCGGCGGGATCAACAGTGGGATCAGGACCAGCGGCCCGACGATCGAGCCGATCCGACTCCCGTCGTCGATCTCCTGTCCGAACGCAGCCAGCACGCCGAGAACGGTCGCGAGGATCGCCGTCCCCACGCCGACGATGATGCTGTTCTCGAAGGCCGTGAGCCAGCGAACGTCGCCGAAGAACTCGCCGTACCAGACGAGCGAGTAGCTCTCCGGCGGAAACGCCAGCCGCCCCGAGGCCGCAAACGACGTCGCGACGACGACCAGCAGCGGTAACAGCAACAGCGCGAACAGCGTGAGGTAGCCAGTCCGGAACGCGAGAGTCTCGAGGGTTTCTCTATGCAAGATCGAAGTCACCTCCGAAGAAGTTGAGGACGGCCGAGATGATGGCGACGCTGACGAGCATCAACACGAGCATGACGACCGACAGTGCAGCCGCCAGCGAGTAGCGCATGTCGCCGATCATCAGGTCCTCCGCGTGGACGGCGAACGTGATGCCGTTCGAGAGGAGGTCCGGCGCGGCGTAGGCACCGACGCTCCAGGCGAAGGAGATCACCGCGGCGACGATGATCCCCGGCATCACCTGCGGCAAGACGACCTCGACGAACGACCGCGGTCGGCTCGCACCCAGATCCCTGGCAGCCTCGACGAGGCCCCAGTCCATCGTCGCCATCACGCTGTAGATCGCCAGCACGGCGTACGGAAGGACGATGTACAGTTGCCCGACGATGGCACCCACCGTCGCAGGGACGAACTGGATCGGCTCAGAGAGCAGCCCCACCGACAGGAGGACGTCGTTGACCGTTCCCGTCGGCGACAACAGCGGATTGAACGCGTAGGTCCTGATGACCAGCGTGGTCAGCAGCGGCATGACCACCGACAGCAACAACAGCGACGTGACGACCCCGCTCGAGCGCCAGATCGCGTAGGCGTAGAACAGTCCGATGAGGACGGACAGTACAGTCACGATCGCCCCGAGGACGAACGAGTACAGGATGATGCTGTGCAGCAGGTCGCTGTTGAAGACGGTTGCGTAGGACTCGAGCGACCAGGTTCCGGGTTCGTAGACGTGATCGCTCGACCCGTCAGTAAGGCTGATCCGCAACAGGATGGCGAACGGAACGACGAAGATCAGGACCTCGAAGACGAGCAACGGTGCCATCAGTAGCAGTGACCGGTTCGAACGCGACAGCTCCGAGAGCGTGGGCAGGGCCGAACGCGCCGCGCTGATCGGTCCCACGAGCCCGGAATCGGTGTTCGCACCCGACATCGCTACAGTTCAACCCGCGTTCCGTCGGTGCGGAACGCGAGCACGTCGTCGCCGTTCCACTCGATACGAATCTCGTCGCCGGCCGACAGGGTCTCCTCGGTGGTGTCCGTGCGTTCGACGAATACGGACGAGTCTCCGACCGAGACGGAGTAGCGAACGGTCGAGCCCCGATAGAGGACGTTGTCGATCGTCCCGGTGACGGCGTTCAGCGCGCTGCCGTCGGCAAGCATGGACCGCTCGCGTTCCGCACCGCCAGTGTCGCCTGCCGCGTCGCCGTCCGACGCCAGCAGGTCGATCGAGAGGATCTCGGGGCGCAACGATAGTTCCAGCTCCGTCCCCTCGGTCACCTCGTGGTCGCCGTTCGTCGGGATCGTCAGCTCCGCGCCAAGTGCCGTCTCGACGGTGACGATGTCAGGGCCAACGGAACTGACCGTCCCCTCGACGAAGTTGGTGTCGCCGAGGAAGCCCTCGATGAAGCGGTTTTTCGGGTTCTCGTAGATCTCGTCTGGATCACCGACCTGGATCAACTCGCCTTCGTTCATGATGCCGATGCGGTCGGCCAGCGTGAACGCCTCGTCCTGATCGTGGGTGACGTGGACGAACGTCTCCTCGAGATCCTCGTGAATCTCACGGAGTTCGATCTGCATGTCCTCACGCAGGCGCTTGTCGAGGTTCGACAGCGGCTCGTCGAGCAACAGGACGTCGGGATTGACCGCCAGTGACCGGGCGAGTGCGACGCGCTGTTTCTGCCCACCGCTCAGGTTCGTCGGATCGTGGTCCCCGTACCCGCTCATCTGGACGCGCTCGAGCATCTCTTCGGCTCGTTCGTGGCGTTGTTCTTTCGGGACGCCACGCATCTTCAGGCCGAACGCGACGTTCTCGAGTACCGATTTGTGGGGGAACAGCGCCCAGTCCTGAAACACCGTCGAGGTGTTTCGATCGTAGGCTGGGTGGTCGGTGACGTCCTCGCCGCCGATTCGGATCGTTCCCGACGTCGGCGTCTCGAGGCCGGCGATCATTCGAAGCGTCGTGGACTTGCCGCTACCGCTTGGCCCGAGCAAACACAGCAGTTCGCCGTCGGTGATCTCGACGGAGACGTCCTCGACTGCGGTCGTCTCGCCGTACCGTTTCTCGAGTTCCAGTAACGTGATTTCGGACATACGATTGGGTGTGTAGTCGCGTTAGGACCCCTGTTGCATTCGCGAGAACTCGTCGGAGAGGTCGGCGTCGTGGGCTGCGAGGTACTCCCAGTCGGGGAACGCGATACGTCGAGCCTCCTCGTCTGTGGTCGGCAGGTCGTCCTCGAGTTCCGCGGGGTAGTCGATGTTCTCGTTGCTGAACATCATCGGGTGGTCCTGGGCCCATTCGGACTGGACGTCGGCGTCGAGCAGGAAGTCGATGAACTGCTCGGCCTCGTCGTGCATGTCGGTGCCCCGAACGATACACCAGTTGTTGATCCAGCCAGTCGTCTGCTCGGGCATCGTGTGGGAGAGACCGTCGTAATCGTCGATGTCGAAGGCCGTCTGATCGTAGTACCACTGGGCGACGTCGATGACGTCGTTCTCGAATGCCTGCCAGATGTCCTCGCCAGAGGCGGCCCACTCCTCGATGCCCCAGTCTTCGATCCGGGCCAGAACGTCGTCGTGCAACGCGTCGTCGTACATCTCGCCGGCGCCGTCTTCCTCGTCCATGCCGATGGCGGCGGCGTACATCGGGTACCACCAGAAGCCGGTGTCGATGCCGACGCCTGCGCTGTCGGCAACGGCCTCAGAAGAGAGGTCGGCCCACGCCTCCGGATCGACGTCGGCGTCGTCTCGGTGGATGATCGTACATGGTGCGCCGTCGACCGGCATCCCGTACTCGGGGTCACGGATCTCCGTGAAGAAGTCCATGATCTCGTCGTAGTTCGACATGTTGTCGACGTCGATCGGTTCGAAGAGGTCGTCCTGCCGGCCGTAGTAGTAGAAGTTCCCCTCCGCGACGGTGACGTCGAACGGCGGGTCGTCTGCCGGCGCGTTCCGGATGTCTTCTAACACTTCGCCCCAGCCACGACGGAGGTCGATCCCGACGTCGTGTTCGGCTTCCCACTGGGAAATGAGTCCCTCCTCGAAGCGATCGGCGTAGTTGCCGCTCCAGACCATCACACGCAACTGGTCGTCGCCAGCACCCTCGCCTGCAAAAGTTTCGGCACACCCTGCGAGTGCGGCTGCCCCACCGGCTGCCGCCGCGGACAGGAGTCGACGACGGGAGGTTGTCCCCGACCCGTCGGATTTGGCTGTCGACTCGATCACTGACTTCGTCTCGTTGGTATCTGCATCCCGTTGTGGGTCTGCAGCCATTGGTGCCCCGGTTCTCTTGGATGGTGACATAAAACGATTGTGGACTCGAGCGAGTTGCACAGCCCGAACACAGCCACCAGCGAGTCGGAAATCGGGCGGAGCGAATCAGCCGTCTCGAGATCGATCGTACGACTCGTGTTCGGATCGGTGCCCACCCCAGAGGTGGGGATAGTCCGGGACCTCGATCCAGTAGCCCGTCTCAGTCGTCGGCGACGGTCTCGGATCGATCCACACCAGCACCAGCGTGTCCCTCGTGTTCGACCGCTGTCGACCGCAACGCCGGCGAAATCGCGGGAACGTCGCCTTCCGAGACGTCACCGCGGGCCTCGATCTCCTCGAGCGAGCGCGGGAACGGCCGCAGGTCCATGTGGATCGCGATGCCGGCGTTGGCGCCTTCGCCCATCGCGACGGGAACCTGATTGTGCCCCGGCGTGAGGTCGCCGACGGCGTAGACGCCGTCGACCGACGTTCGACCAGCGTCGTCGACCGCCACGGTGCCGTCCTCGGTCCGGTCGAGGTCGAGCGACTCGACGAGGTCGTCGTGGTAGTTCGAGCCGTACATCGGGAAGCCGCCGGTGTACTCGCGGGTCGTTCCGTCTTCGAACTCGAAGGACTCGAGCCAGCCGTCGTCGCGTCTGGTCATTCCGGTGATCTCCTCACGAACGACGTCGACGGGGTGGGCCTCGAGCATGGCAGCCGTCTCTTCGCTCCACTCTGGGTCCTCGCCGCGGGTGAGGACGTCGACGTCGTCGGTGTAGTTCAGCATGATCATCGCGACGTAGGCGGCGGAATCGCCCGTTCCCATCACGTAGACGGGTTCGTCGACGAACATGAACGCATCACAGTGCAGACAGTAGTGGAGACCGCGACCGGTACGCGGCAACGGCGGATCTGGGCGTTCGTCGGCAAAGCCCGTTGCGAGGGCGACCCGGCAGACGTCGACGGTCTCGTCCCCGAACGAGACGCGAAAGCCGCGATCGATCGGACTCGAGTCGGGGCCGTCGATCGGTTCGACGTCCTCGACGAGCCCGCGCTCGAACGTCGCGCCGTAGCTTTCGACCTGCTCGCGTGCCGTCTGCAGCAACTCGTTGCCGGAGACGTGCTCGGGGACGCCGATCACGTTGTGCGTCTCCTGCATCATCGCCGCACGACCGCCGCCTCGGTCGACGACGAGTGTATCGAGTCCCAGTCGCGTCGTGTAGAGGGCGGTCGTCAGTCCAGCGGGGCCGCCCCCCACGACCGCCACGTCGTAGTCGAATCCGTCGTTCGCGTACATGTATTGGACAGTAGTGTGGGCCAGCTAAAAACCTGTCTGCGTGGGCGAGATGGCCCGGTGGACGCCTGCGGCGCGCGCGATTCGTCGCCCGCATCGACCGGTCGCCGCCCGATCACCGGCGTTCGATCAACGCGTCGGCCTTGCTTCGCACCCTGATCGGCTCGAGTTCGTCGGCCAACTCCGCTGCTTCCTCGAGTTTCGAGGTCGTCTCGGCACGAATCGTGAACAGCCGGTCGCCGGGGTCGACGGCGTCGCCAGCGGACTGGTGGATGACGACGCCGGCACCGCGATCGAGCGGCGCGCCCGCTCGCCGTGCGAGGTCGGAGATCTGTCGACTGTCGACGCGACTGGCGATGCCGCCGCGATCGGCCCGGATCGTCACCGACTCGTCACCCGGCTCGACGTCGGTCGACTGGATCGTCGGGTCCCCACCCTGTGCGTCGACGATCCGACGGAACCGCTCGAGCGCCCGCCCGGAATCGAGAATCTCGGTCGCGGAGGCGTCGACGCCACAGTGCTCGAGCAGCAGTTCCGACAGCCGCAGGGACTTCAGGCGGAGTGACTCCGGTCCGCTGCCCTCGAGCACCTCGAGGACGTCTCTGGCCTCGAGAGCGGGGCCGATTCCGTGGCCGATTGGGTCTGCACCGTGGGTAATCGCGCAGGTGACGTCCATCCCGAGGTGGTCGCCGACGCGCTTGAAGTCGTCAGACAGTTCGCGGGCAGCGACGATGCTCTCGACTTTTGCCCCCTCGCCGTAGGGGACGTCGATCACGACGTGGGTCGATCCCGCGCTGCGTTTTTTCGAGAGAACCGAGGCCATGAGCTGGCCGTCGGGGTCGATCGAGAGGGGATTCTCTGCGCGGATGATCTCGTCGTCGACGGGCGAGAGGTCGACCCCGCCACCCCAGACCAGACAGCCGTTGGTCTCCGCGACGATCGACTGGATCTCCTCGATCGAGAACTCGACGTCACAGAGGACCTCCATCACGTCGGCGGTCCCCGCCGGCGAGGTCACCGCCCGTGAGGAGGTCTTCGGCATCGTGAGGCCGGCCTCGGTGACGATAGCGACCATGACCGGCGTCACGCAGTTGCCAGCCACGCCACCGATCGAGTGCTTGTCGGCGACGACCGGCGCGTCCCAGGTGAGTTGCTGGCCGACGCCGCTCATCGCCTCCGTGAGGTGCTTGGTCTCCTCGAGCGAGAGACCGTTGGTGTAGATCGCCGAGACGTAGGCGGACAACTCGACGTCCGAGAGGCGGTTCTCGTGGATGTCCTCGACGATGCACTCGAGTTCGTGGGCCTCGAGTTCGAGGTCGTCGAGTTTCTTCCGCACGTACCTGACAGACCGTGGGGTGCCGGCGTGTTTCACCTCCACCGGCCCCGAGACGTAGTGGAGGGGTTCGGTGACGCCGACCGTTCCGGCGTCGACCAGTTCGTCGGTCCGCTTGACGATCCCGGTCGTCGTCTCGCCGTTCCACCAGATCCGGACGCGGTCGAGCGGGTGGACGCCCAGTTCGTCCGCGTCGGCCGTGTTCAGCAGGACCAGCGGGCGCGTCGTCCCGATGTCGATCGTCGTCGCCTCGAGTTCCATTGGTTCGGATGGACTCACGGGGAGGTGAAAACGGTACTGGGCTGGCGTCGCTCGAGCGGGTGAAAGCTTCAAGCCGTCGATCGGTGCAGTCACGGATGGAGGAGGAATCCGATGAGCACCGACCGTAACCCCTTCAGACGGCTGGAAGAACAGTTCGAACGCCTCCAGCGGCAGTTCGAGGATGCACTCGAGACCTGGGACGTGAGCCAGTTCGGCAGTTCCGAGATCGACCTCACGACGCGGATGGGCGTCGACCTTGCCGACCACGGCGACGAGTTCGTCCTGACGGCGGACGTCCCGGGATTCGACCCCGACGAGATCGATCTCCGGATCGCCGCCGAGACGGTCCACATCGAAGCCGAGAAGGAGTCGAGCCACCAGGCCGGAATCGACGAAGAACAGGAGACCCTCGAGTCGGGGTCGGAGTCCGAAACGGCGTCGGAACGCGAGCCAGCGCCGGGAACAGAACTCGAGGACGGGTTCTACATCAAGAGTGAGCGGGCCCGTCGTTCCCTTCGGCGCTCCGTTCGACTTCCCGAGCCGGTCGACGAGGAGCGTGCCTCGGCGTCGTGTAACAACGGCGTGCTCACGGTTCGGATTCCGAAGGCCGACCCGGACGCCCGCAGTGGAACCTCGATCGACATCGACTGATCGCGACCGCTGTTCCCGACCGGCTCGGAACTCGAGCGGTCCGTTCCGCCCCGCTGTCGTGGCCCTCTCGTCACTCCTCGAGCACAGGAGTCCGGTCTGCGCCGACGACGAGGACGTCCTGCTCACTGTGTCGGGTGACGCCCTCCGTGACGCTGCCGAGCATCATCCGACTGAGGCCGCCGCGGCCCCGGGTTCCCATCACGATGACGTCCGCGTCGACCTCGTCGGCGTAGTCGAGAATCTCCTTGACCGGCGTACCGTCGCGCACCGCCGTCTCGACGGGAACGCCTCGCGACTCGCCGCGTTCGGCGACGCTCGAGACGAACTCCGCGGCTCGCTCCCCGAGGACGTCTGCGGCGCTTCCCCCGTCACCCGGCAACGCTACCGATCCGAGCGGCCCGGTCTCGACGACGCAGAGGACGTCGACGCGGGCATCGAGCGTCGCTGCCAGCTCGAGGGCGGTGTCTGCGGCGTCGTCCGCGAAGTCGCTCCCGTCGGTCGGGACGAGGATCCGATCGTACATACTCTCACTTTCGTGGCTCAGCGTATATAGTGTCGGCTCTCTGCCGTCCCGACCGGGCCTGTCAGTCTCGCCAGTCGGCTCACTGGTCGAAGTAAATCTGTCCCCAACAACCCGACGGCGGGAAGTTTACATGAATGGTAAGTACGGGGAGGTCGACGATCAGGTATGGACGTGACCGACATCGTCGACCGGACGTTCGACACCTACGACGAAACGACGCCGGTCTCGAAGCTCCGCGGGGCATTCGAGGACTCGAATCGGAAAGCACTGCTGGTCACTCGCGACGGCGATCTCGAGGGGATCGTCACCCGCCGTGACGTCCTCTCGTCCCACGAGAAGAACACGCGCAAGGCCCGCTCGCTCGTCAGGCCGGTGCCGACGATCGGCCCGGACGAAGACGTCCGAGAGGCCGCCCGGCTGATGATCGCCGGAGACACCCGACTCCTCCCCGTCGTCGAAGACGGCACTGACGAGGTCTCGGGCGTCGTTCGCGCCGACGACCTGCTCGAGGCTGTCCAGCCGTACCTCTCGGTACTCGACGCCGACGACGTGGCCACGACCGACCTCGTCTCGGTCGACCCCGGGACGAACCTCGGCAAGGCTCTCGCGACGTTCCGGAAGGAACGCATCCAGCACCTCCCGGTCGTCGACCCCGACGACGACGGTGACGTCGTCGGCATCGTCAGTCTCGTCGACGTCCTCGAGTTCGTCACCCGCGAACTCACCCGTTCGCAGGGTGGGGACCCCGAAGAACACATGGACGCGAGTCAGGGGGGCCACCACGGTGGGTTCGGTGCTCGCGAAGGCGAGAGCGCGGACCTCCTCGAGTTACCCGTCCGAAACGTGATGGTAGAAACGCTCGGCACCGCCAGTCCGGACGAGGATCTCGATTCGGTCCTCGAGACGATGCTCGAGTTCGGCGGCTCCTCGTCGATCCTGCTCGAGGACGGCTCGCTCGCCGGGATCGTCACCAAGACCGACCTGCTCGAGTCACTGACCTGGACCGAAGAGCAGCAGCTTCCCGTGCAGGTCTTCGGTGTCGATCTGATGGCCGAGTCGAGCCGGGAGGGCCTCGCCGAGCGTATCGAGAACGTGACCCGGAAGTTCGGCGACATGCGCGTCTTCGAGGCGAAAGTCCACTTCTCTGAGCACCGCGAACGACTCCGCGGTGTTCCCCAGATTCACGCCCGAATCCGCCTGTTCACCGACAAGGGGCTGTTCGTCGCCAGCGACGAAGGCTACGGCGACCGCCACGCCTTCTCGCTCGCGCTGAACGCCATCGAACGCCAGATTCTCGAGGGCAAGCCCTCGAGCCGAATTAAAGAACACTCCGACGAGGACCTCGAGAAGGTCTACGGCTGGTGGCTGCAGTCCTGATCGGTCTCCGTGAGAACGGAGCGGTGCCACGACCGAACCAGTCCTGATCGAGCCGAGACCGTCTCGGTGTGTTCTTTTTGATGGTTGCCGATCGTCACCGGCTGAAAGCGAGGGGAAGGCATACCCGTGCGAACGACGTCTTCGGAACCGATGGCCGAGCCGTCAGGTGACGACCCAGCACTTCTCGTCCCGATCGTCAACGAACAGACGGCGACGCGCCAGCTCGATACGGCGATCGACCTCGCTCGAGACCGGGACGCCCGGATCCACCTGCTGTTCGTTCTCGAGGTCCCGTCACAGCTCTCGCTCGCGGACGGGCGGCGGTATCTGCTCGAGGACGAGCACCAGACACTCGTTGCCGACGCAGCCGAGCGCGTCGCCGCCCACGACGTCCCCGTCGAGGAACACGTTCGAATGGCCCGCGGTGTCGCACGCGGAATCGTCGGGGCGGCGAGCGAGTACGACGTCGACGAAATTCTCCTCGGCTGGCGGGGTCGCCCGCCACGCGAGCAGATCGTCCTCGGAAACCACGTCGACGCCGTCTTGCAGTCGGCGCCGTGTGACGTCCTCGTCAGGCGAATCAAGACCGAGACGCCGACGATCGGATCGATCCTCGTCGGCGTCGCTGGCGGCCCACACGGAACGTACGCGGCCGATGTCGCCGCCTCGATCGCCCGTGAACGTGATGCCAGCGTCACGCTGGCACATGTCCACGATCCCGGGGACGGCGACCTCGAGTACGGCGAGGCGGAAGCCCTGCTGGTCCGAACGGCCGAGCGGTTCGACGGCGTCGACCACGTCGAACGCGAGGTCGTCAGCAGGTCGTCTATCTCGAGCGCGCTGACCGATCTCTCCGCTGACCACGACCTGACGGTCCTCGGCGTCTCCGAGGGCGGCCTGATCAGGCGGCGATTACTGGGCACGGTCTCGAATGCCGTCGGCCGACACGCCGCCGGCACCGTCATCCTCGCGAAGCGACGCGATCCCGTCCCCTCGAGGCTCAGGCGCCTGTTGTCCTGATCGAGTGGGGGCGTGGCCGTCGTGCTCTCCTCACCCGACCGTGAGCACCGGCACCGGCGACCGACGCACGACTCGCGCCGTCGTACTCCCGAGGAGGTCACCGCTGGCGATGACTCGCCCACGCGTTCCCATCGCGATGAGGTCGGCGTCGACCGACTGGGTGGCAGCAAGCAGTTCGTCCCCCGGCAGCCCTCGACGGACCTCGGTCGACGCCTCGAGTCCTCGTTCTCGCGCCAGTTCTGCGACGTCTTCGGTCGCCGATTCGCCAGCCTCACGGAGGACGCCGAGGATGCTCCGCGGGGCGTCCTCGAGGTCGGTGACCGACGAGTCGATCACGTAGACGACGTGGACGTCGGCGTCGTATCGCTCGGCGACGTCGAGGGCGGACTCGGCTGCGCGTTCGGCTGCGTCGCTACCGTCGGTCGGTAACAGGATGCGATCGTACGGATCGTCGGGGAGTGGATCAGCGTCGTCGTCCAGTCGGACCGAGAGCACGGGGACGTCGGCGCGGGTGAGTACGCGTTCGGTCGTACTTCCCAGTCTGGCTCGCTCGACGCCGGTTCGGCCGTGGGTTCCGACGACGATCAGGTCGCTGTCGTACTCCGCGGCCGCCGCGAGAATCTCCTCGTGGGGGACACCCTCGCGGACGGCGCGTGCCACCTCGAGGTCGCGGTCGCTCGCCCGGTTCTCGACGCGGACGGTGGCCTCGCGGCCTCGTCGTTCGGCCGGTTCGTAGAGCGTCTCGTGCTGGTCTGCATCCAGTCCCGCCGGCTCCGGGCCGACGTCGACGACGTAGAGCGCCTGCACGCTGGCACCGTATGCGTCGGCCAGTTCGGTCGCGTGGTCGATCGCGACGTCGTCACCGGGGCTCCCGTCGGTCGCCACGAGTACGTTCGTGAACATGGTGGGCCTGACGACTACGGGCAGGATCATAACGAGTGGGGTCAGCCGCTTCGCACTAGCCAGCCGCCAGCGCACTCGAGCGGCGTCCGAGCCCCCAGCCGAGGAGCGCGAGACCGACGAAGATCGCGATGGCCTGAAGGGCGTGGGCACCCGGCACCTGTTCGGGAGTGAATCCCCAGGCGTCGAGTCCGAGACTGAGGAGCAAGGAGACGAGTACCAGCGCGAGGCCAGCGTCGGCCGTCCGCATGTTCGGTAGCGCTTCCGGGGACGTGTAGCGGCGTCCCAGCAGGTACCACGCGAGGACGTACGGAATCCAGCCCACGACGAGGTACCGGATGGCGAGCGTGTCTTCCCCTGCCGAGACCGACCGCGGAACGAGCCAGAGGTAGACGATTCCCGTCGCCAGCACGGCTGCAGCCAGCAAGAGGAGTCCGACCCAGTCGCGGTCGTTCGTCATCGTCCGGAGACTGTTCGGAGAGCGTGATGAATGTACCGGTGCCTTCCAGCACCCGCAGTCGTCGGGCGTCCAGAACCCGCTACCGGCGACTGGTCGACCGACGGGATGATCCGACACGCACCCGAATTTTATGCCTCTCCTGAGCGAACGGTCGGGTATGTACGACCGACTGTTGCTCCCGACGGACGTCAGCCCCGGTGTCGACCGCGCGATCGGCCACGCCATCGACGCCGCCACCCGGTACGACGCCGAGTTACACGTCCTCTACGTCGTCGACGCCGACGCATACAGCTCCTACCCCGGCGACGAGTACGTCCACGAACTCGAGGGCCTCGAGAGCGCACTCGAACGCGCCGGCGAGGATGCACTCGAGGCGATCGCCGACGAGGCCGACGACGCCGGTGTCGAGACGGTCACAGCTGTCCGTCACGGCGTCCCACACGAGGAGATTCTCGAGTACGCCGACGACGAGGACGTCGGGCTGACGGTCCTCGGGTCGAAACGTCGCTCCGACGAGTACCGACGATTGCTCGGGAGCGTCGCCCAGCGGGTCGCGACGCTCGCGGAGCGACCGGTGACGATCGTGAAGACGCCCGTCGAAGAGTGACGACTACGTGTTTTCTCCGGCCTCGAGCCCCGGCGGCAGCCCCTGGTGTTTGACACCCGACCGCTCCTCGATCCGGAACTCGTAGACGCGAACCTGCTGGTCGTCGAGCGCCGACGCGAACAGTGCCGGTCGCCAGGCTTCGGGAAGGTCCGACTCGAGGTCGTCCCACCGCTCCTCGGGAACTGGCTCGAGCCGACCCGTGAGAAGGACGCTCTCCCAGCTGTACGGCGAGTCGACCGTGAAGACGAGGAATCGTGCACGCTCGCTCGATTCGGTGAGCGTCGCTTTCCGACTGCTCCCGCCGAGAACGTACGTCAGGTAGAGCCGGTCCTCGCCGTCGTAGCCGTACGAGATCGGGAGCACGTACGGTCCGCGACCGCCCGAGAGCGCGAGCACACCCACGCGCTGACTCGAGAGGAACCCCGTGATTTCGTCGTCGGTCAGCTCAGCCAGCCCGAACTCGCGTAACTCGTCGATGGTCATACAGTACGTTCGCCCACGGTAGCAGTGAAAAAGCCATCCCCACTCGACGACGGTAAATGCGCCTGCAAGTCCGTCGTTGATTGGACTCGCGACCGACGACTGCAGTATGCGCGTGGCTGTTGCCGGCACCTTCGGCCCGATCCACGACGGGCACCGTCGACTGTTCGAACGGGCCCTCGAGGTCGGCACCGACGGCGTCGTCGTCGCGCTCACGAGCGAGGACCTCGCCGAACAGACGCGCCACGAACCGCGGCCGATCCCGCCGCTCGCGGAGCGACGGGAACGCGTTTGCGAGGAATTGTCTCGACTCGACCGGTGGGATCGCGACGTCGAGTTACGAACGCTCGAGTCGCCGCTGGGGATCGCCTCGACCGACCCGGACCTCGACGCGCTCGTGGTCTCCCCGGAGACCGTCGGCGAACTCGAGGAGATCAACGACCGCCGGCGCGAGGCGGGACTCGAGCCGGTGACCGGCATCGTCGTCCCCTACGTGCTCGCCGAGGACGGCGAGCGATTGTCCTCGACGCGCGTCGTTCGCGGCGACGTCGACGACCGGGGCCGGGTACTCGAGTAGCCACCGTCTCGACCCGGATCAGGGAGACTCCGGATCTGCAGGGGACGGAACCCGCGGTGGGCGGCGTTTGTGAGCCGTCCGGGCGCACCACGACTCGAGTTTTTCGACGAGCGACGGCTCGACGCCGATGTCCTCGGCGACGGTCGCCACCTCGCGCCCGTCGTCGATTCGTCGTCTGAGAATTCGATCGACGGTCTCGACGTCGACCTCGAGGGAACCGATCGGCGAGGTGCCCGGGTACAGCGGCGAACCGGGGCTCTCGACCACGAGATCCTCGGGGAGTCCCACTTCCTCGGCGAGCGCTCGAACTTCGGTCCGGTAACAGCCGGCCAGCGGGAGACAGTCAGCACCCGTCTCACCGTGTTTGGTCACCGACCCGAGCAGGTACTGGGTGCGATCGGCCGCGCCGACGACGAGACCGTCGGTCGCGTTCGCCGCGTAGTACAGACAGGCCATTCGCAGCCGTGAGAGGGCGTTCGTCGTCGCGATCAGGTCCTCGGCCGGCCCGCTCGAGTCTGCGATCGTTTCCTGGAAGGCGGCCAGCACCGGGTGCAACTGGAGGCGACTGTGTTCGATCCCGAGCGTCGAGGCGACCGCTTGCGCAGTCTGGGCCACTGCTTCGTGGCTGACGTACGCGGGCATAACGAACGCGGTGACTCGCGATTCGCCGACGGCCTCCACCGCGAGCGTCGCCGAAAGCGCCGCCCCGACGCCGCCGTCAAGCCCGACGACGAGTCGCTGGGCACCCGCGTCTGTGAGCATCGTCTCGAGAAACGCTCGCGATTGTTCGTGGATGGACGAGCAGGCTGCCGGCGTGGTCGCGAGGCCATCGGTGCCGCGGGGGACGTCCACCGGTGGAACGGTCGGTTCGATCGTCATTCCCAGATCGTGGCCGCCAGTTCGACGCTAGAACGCACGCTACATACGCTTCTGTCGACAGTCGTCTGGATCCGAATTCGTCTCATTCGGCGTACCGGAGTGTGGCACCCGATATAATGGTTGGCTACAGTGTGTTTATTCACGTACCTGTGGTTTATGCACAGCCATACACTATGTACTCGTACCGATGACCGACCGTTCGTCCAGTACTCGAGCCCACCCAAGCCACCGGAAACCAGATGCGGAATTCCCATTTTCGGCCCTGGCATCCGGTTTCCGGCGATCCCGATCCTGATCCCGATTCCGATCAGATCCCATCCGATTCCAACAGTCGTTGCCAATCCCGTGGACACACCTCGAACCGCTCTGCGTCCAGTTGCTTCGATCGCCGGTGCGCGATATCGACGTGTCCAGCGAACCGGGGGGACGCTGACGCGGCCGTAGCTACTTTAGTCCGACCGTGGTAGGGACCGCGGATGTACGATACGCTCCTCGTCCCGACCGACGGAAGCCCGGTCGCGGAAACCGCCGGAACGTACGCAATTCGGCTCGCGGAACGATTCGACGCGGCGATACACGTCGTCTCGGTGCTCGAGCGAGGGCTCGTCGGGGGCGACGACGAAGACGAGGTCGAACGGGCGATCGACGAACTGGCTGACCGCGCGCGGGAACGCGGTCTCGAGGTGACCACCGAACGACGCGAGGAGGAGGGGAACGTCCACGAAGAGCTTCTCGCGGCGGCTGACGAACGGGACGCGGACCTGATCGCAATGGGGACGACTGGACGGAGCGGCCTCGGCCGATTCCTCCTCGGGAGCGTCGCCGAACAGACGTTGCGGGAGTCGTCGGTTCCCGTCGCGACCGTCAACGAGGAAACGAGCATCGAAACCGAATTCGAACGCATCCTGGTCCCCACCGACGGGAGCCACAGCGCGACCACGGCGTTCGACCACGCCGTCGATCTCGCACTCGAAACCGACGCCCGACTCCACGTCGTCCACGTCACCGACGGAGGCGACGGTGACGGGGTAGAGACGTACGACACCGACGACGGAGAAGACGCTGGCATCGAACCAGTCGACGACGCACTCGAGTACGCTCGCGAAGCGGGCCTCGACGCCGTCGACGTCTCGGTCCCGAGCGGTCGGGTCGACCAGGGGATTCTCTCGACCGCCGCGGGCGAGGACGCCGACTGTATCGTGATGGGAACCCACGGTGAGACCGGCCTGCGACGATACCTCCTCGGGAGCACGACCGAGCGCGTCGTCCGTTTCGCTGGCGTCCCGGTGATCGGGATCAGCGCGCCGCGAACCGAGGCCGTATCCGTCGACTACCTCGACTATCAGGTCGTCGACGAACGGGGCTGGTCGCTCGAGGACGCGGACCTCCTCGAGCGGGCCGCCGAAGCTGATCTCGACGATGAGGCCTGCGGTACCGTCGAGGTCGGGCGTGACGAGTACGTGCTGGACGCCGCAGAGGCGGCGGGCCACGAGTGGCCGTTTCACTGCCGGGCAGGTGGCTGCGTGAACTGTACCGCAGTCTTACTCGAGGGGGAGATCGAAATGGACGTCAATCGGAGCCTCTCGGAGGAGGAAGTCGAGGAGAAGGGGTTCCGGTTGACGTGCGTGGGGACGCCGGCCAGCGACTCGATTGCGCTCGTCTACGGCGCGAAACACCTCGACGAACTGCGTGATCGCGTCGTCTAGTGGCGGTCCAAGCCTGAACTGGTGGGACGAATCCGTCGTCGCAGTCCGGTTCGGCCCTGCAGTCGACGGTTGGAACGGTACCAGGGACCCTACTGGGCATAGCTTTATCTGACGGATCGATGTCCGTGTGGCCACAATCGAGTGACACGACGACACCATGACGGCAGATACCAACAACGAACTCACCCATCATCTGGGCGTCGCCATCGGAAGCATCGTCGTCGCGGTCCTGCTGTGGGTCGCCGGCTACCGCGGACAGCGAGTCGTCGCCGCCGTCCCCTTCTTCATCCTGTTCGTCGTGATGGTCATCGGCCCGCTGGTACGCATTCGGCCGTCGATCAGGCGTCGCGTTTCCGGGAACTTCCCGGTGAACTGGCGCTCGGAACTGGGGATCTGGTTCGCCATCTGGTCCGTGATCCACGTGCTGTTCGTCTTCTGGGCTCGTGACTGGGACGTCGTCGGGTATCTCGTCGACATGAGCCCGTGGGCGTTCGGTGCCTTCGTGGCCGTCCTCATCGCGATCGTGCTGGCGTGTACGTCCAACAATCGGGCCTACGACTACCTCGGGCCGAAAGCCTGGAAGTGGCACCAGAGCCACGGCACCTACGTGATCTTCTGGCTGGTGGCCGTCCACGGCTACGACCGGGCGTACCTCCGCCCGTACGAGGAGATGGGGTTTCCATCGGACGATCCGCTCCACCTGATTTATCTGGTGATGATCGTCGTGGTCGTCCTCCTCCACGTCGTCGCGTTCGCCGTCGTCGTCTCCCAGTACCGGAAGACCGGCGAGTACCCGCCCGACCTGTGAACGGCGTCGTCGGATACGGTTACGTTTCGGCCGGCCGACGACCGAACGGGAGCAGGTACAGCGGGTCGAGTCGCTCCGGCAACCCGAGGACGGCAGCGACGTCGGCGTCGGAAAATGCCCCGACGGGACAGGTGTTCAGCTCCCGTGATTCACAGACGAGGTGGACGTTCGCCGCGGCGTGGCCAGCCTCCATGTGGACGTATCGCTCACCGTGGTCCGGATACTGTGTTCGCGTGCGTTCGGCGTGTGCCGCGAGCACGATCGTCGCCGGTGCATCTCGGACGACGTCCTGCCCGAGCGCGGCCGTCGTGAGTTCGCCGCGAATTGACGTCTCCAGTTCCGTCTCGAGCGCGTGAGAGTCCGGATCGTACCGGTACAAGCCCGGATCCAGTCGTGAAGCCCCGTCTTCGGTGACCTCGAGAAACGCAGTGAGTGGATACGTCGCCCCGGCACTCGGCGCAGCGCGCATCTCGACGCCATCTCGCACGTGGGTCGTCCCCTGGGCCGCCCACAGGAGCTGGGAGACGTCCTCGAGTGTCACCGGCGTCTGCGCGAACGACCGGCGACTCGCCCGTTTTGCGATCGCTCGCTCGACGCTCGTCGACCCGTCCGGGTCGGGCTCGGGGAGTTCGACTGTCGCCATAGCGCCACTTCGATTGCGAGAAAGATAATACCGGCTGCAGATCGACAATCGATGGTTCGAGCGAAACCCGTCGACGACGCTGTGGCGCTCCCGGAAGAGTGACCGCCCATGTCGCGACCGGGTCTCGTTCACGTCGACGACAGGTCGAACAGGTCCGAATCGGACGTCGGTGAGCCGCCCTGACTGGTTCTCGAGGCTGCGGCGACCGACGTCGACCTGCTCGACCTCGGCGCACTCGGCCACCGAGCCGAGGCCCTGCCGATTCCGCCGCCCGTCATCGACCGGTTCCGATGACGATCTGTCGGTGACGGCCACTCGAACTCACCTTCAGGTTTGCATACTCGAAACGAATAATAACAACATAATATAATAACCGGACGCGGATGTGATTGATAAGTGGGGAGTGATAAATGCTAATAGTGGGCATGCCGACGCTGTAAAATCCTGCCCACTACGTGAAGAACGCATAAACACGTTCTATGTGTCAGTCATTCCTTTATAATAGTAATATTTCATGATGTGTGTGGGTTCCCGAACCATACTACCGCTCACACTGGATCAGTGTCGGGAACGAATATGTGGCACGCCGGACTGGTAACAGGAGCTACTTGACTGTGCCCCGTGAACGGGACGACGAGATGGACGCGACGCAGTATCTCGTGATTCGGACGCTTCACCTGTTCGCTGCCGCCCTCCTCGTCGGCGGCGCGACGACGCTATGGCTCACCGTCCGACTCGAGGAAACCGTCTCCACGTCGCTGCTCGCCTGGGCAGAAGCCGCGTTCTGGGCACTGGTGAGTCTCCTCGTTTTCACTGGGCTCGGTAATCTTGTTGCGACCGGAACGCCACCGCTCGAAACGCGCCGTGGCGGTGTCCTCGCGGTCAAATTCGGCGTGATCGTCCTGCTCGCCGTCGGCTCGGTCGTCCGGTCGTTTACCGTCGTCTACCTTCGACGGGACGGCGTCCGAACGCCGACCGGCACACTCGAGTGGCTCTACGGGCTGACGGCCGTCGCGGTCGGTCTCGTGGTCGTTCTCGCGGAGGTGCTCGTCTATGGCTGATCCCGACCGACTCCTCGAGGGCTGGACGGTCGGGACGAGTGCACTGGTAATCGTTGGACTGGGCGGGTTACTCGTGGCGCTGCTGACCGACGTGCTCGCGGCTGTTCTCCCCGAACTCGGGACCGCGCCCGCGACGATTCTTTTCGGGTACGTCTGGTTGTTGACGCTCACCGCCGCCGGACAGGGTCGAATAGTCGCTCGCTCGCGACCCCTCAGGTCGGTCGCTGGCGACGCTGCACTGGCCGGTGCGATGATCGCACTGATCTACCTGACGGTCGTGCTGATCGTCGGCTTCGTCGCTCCCGGGCCGGCACAGCTCGATCCCGGGACAGTGCCGGTCGCTCGCGTCGTAATCGTCGGCACAATCGTCGGTGCGATCGGCGGCGGCCTCCTCGGCGTGTTCTTCGTGGGATGTGACCGACTCGCCCGTCGACTGGCGACTCGAGCAGGTGATGGATAGGTGACCGACGACCGGGTAGATATCGACTTCCTCGAGTCGAAAAGAGCGAGCGGGTCCTACCGTCGACGGACGGTCGTATCGGCTATCGTAACGATCGCGATGCCGAGCATCATCAGGACGGTTCCGAGCCAGATCTGGTTCGCGAGGGGATAGGTGTCGATCGAGATCGACGCACCGCCCTCGTCGACCTGTCCGACCACGTAGGTGTCTCCGGTGACTCCGCGCTCGATGAGGGCGTCGTTCGTATTCATCTCGGAGTTGACGTACTCCTGTTCGGCGATCGTCCCCTCTGCGACGGGTTCGTCACCGTCGTAGACGGTGAGGTCGATTTCGTGGGAAACCATCCGGGGCTCGTGGACGTCCGTCGGTGGGTCCTCGAGCGTCCCCATGTTATCGGTATCGGTGTAGACGTAGGCGTCGGCGTCGGTCTCGAGCGACTGGCCACCGAACACTGGGCCGCGGGCGATCACTTCGGTTCCGGTCTCGAAGTCGACGGCGGCGTCCGAACTGGCGAGCCAGACGTCGCTGTCGTCGAGCCGAGCGACCGCGGTGTTCTCGATGGTGTCGGTGTCCGTGATCTCACCCCTGACGAGCGAGACGTCTTCGCTGACGGCGAGCATCTCTGCGGGCGTCCGCGCCGCCTCCTCGATCGTGGGCGCTTCGGTCGTCTCGTAGTTCGAGACCGCGACGGTGTACTCCGAGTCGGGGACCTCCTCGACGATCGGTTCGGGGTTGTCTGCGGCCTCTCCGACGCCGATGACGGCGACCGATGCCGACGTCGAGAAGAGGTAGACGAACGAGACGGCGACGATCAGGACGGCCCCGCCGACGTGCAACAGGACGATACCGGTCTCGCGGAGTTTGAACCACCGTGACGGGACGCCGCGGATGCGAGAGACGTAGCGGGCGATCCAGCTTCCGGCGAAGAACGCGGCGGGCGGGACGATCGAGAGGACGCTCGCAGTGCCGACGATCCGGTAAACGAGCGGATCGTGGGCCGCCGGGTCACTCAGATACCAGTTCGCAGACGGCGTGACGAACGCAGCGAGGAACGTGAGCACTGCAACCACCCCTGTCGCCGCGATGGCGAGGCGTCGCCGCCTGAGATCGAGCAGCGCGTACAGCCCACCGGCGAGTAACCCGAGCACGACGACCGGATAGCTCCAGAGGTTGTAGTGGTCCTGTCCGACGGCCACTTCGACGCCCGTCGCTGCGCTCCGGAGAACGGGGAAAGACAGTCCCCAGATCGAGATGAACGCGAGGACGCCGAACGCGAGGACGGCACCGTGGTAGACCGTCCGCCGACTGAGCCAGGGTTCGTCTGCAGGTCGCTGGGTCTCTTCTGCTCGCAGGAACCAGTACCCAAACGGCAAGACGATTGCGAGCGTTCCCGTCACGCCGAGCAAGAACAGGATGCCGGTCCCGATTCCACCCGCGGCGAACGAGTGGACGCTGCGGAACACACCGCTCCGAACGACCGTCGTCGCAAAGATGACCAGCGGGAAGATCAACGCCGCCGAAGCGGGAGCGAAGATCGGATACTCGCCCGTCTTTCCGTACCGGTTGATCGCGTGTAACGACGCCGTGAGACCGAGCCACGGGATCAGAACCGCCGTCTCGACCGGGTCCCACGACCAGAATCCGCCCCAGCCGAGGACGCCGTAGGCCCAGATACCGCCGAAGACGATCGCCGCCGTCAACAGCAGCCACGACACCCGGAGCCACTGGACCATGCTCTCGAGCCACTCGTCGAAGACGCTGACTTCACCCCGGAACTGGGAGACGAAGTGCGCGATGCCGAGTGCGAACGGGACGATCAACAGCGCGTACGCGGCGAAGGTAATCGGCGGGTGGATCGCCATCCACGGATCGATCAGCAGCGGGTTCAGCCCGTCGCCGTCCGGCGGCACGAAGCCGGCCGGCGTGTCCGGATATGCCACTTCGATCGGTGTGAACGGGCTCTGAGAGACGAGCATCGTCGCGAACACCGCGACGATCCCGAGCGAGATCGACTGGGCCAGCCGCGACCCCCGACCCTCGAAGTGACTCGAGTAGACGGTCCAGGTCGCGACGACGGCTGTCAGCGTCGCCCAGAAGAGGATCGATCCCTCGTGGTTCGCGTAGACGCCGGTGATGCGATACAGTAGCGAGAGGTAGTCTGCGGAGTTCTGCCAGACGTAGGCGTAGGTGTAATCGCCGACGACGAACAGGTAGGTCAGGTAGCCGTGGGCGACGACGAGCGAGAGCGTCGAGACGCCCGCGGCCGCCATCGTCAGTCGACGGAACTCCTCGGACCGGGAGACGTAGCCGTAGAGGAGCATGACTGCCGCGAGCCCACTCGCAAAGGCCGCGACGGCGATCAATGCTGTTCCCAGCGTAAGCGCCTCCGGAATCATTGCTCGTACTGCTCCAGTCCACTCTCGAGTTCGGCGTGGAACCGGTCCAGTTCGGTGAAGCCGCCGAGTCGCGACAGTTGTTGTCCGTCGTCAGTCATGATCACGTGTTGGGGGGGATAGCTCGCCTCGTGTTCGCGAGCGAATTCGACGCCAGGACCGGGATCGTCCAGATTGATCGCGAGCAGGACGTACCCGTCGAGTTCGTCGCGGACGTCCTCGTCCTGGTAGTGATTTCGTTCGTAGTCCTGACAGTACGTACACCACGTCGTCCAGTAGTAGACGAGGATCGGTTTCTCCTCGGCCTGGGCGACGGCCATCGCCTCGTCAGGGTCTTCGTGCCACTCGAGACCGCCCTGGTACGTGTAATCGTGGTCACTCAGGACGGGTGCGGCGTTCATCGAGTAGTAGCCGAACCCGAGGACGGCGATGAGCACGACTATCGTGAGTAGTTTCCGGGGCGTCATTCGTTGGCGTTGTAGTATCGTTTGGAGTGCCTGCTGAAAGCAGTATCGTTCGAAAAGACGGGCGGTCCGTCAGTCGGTTGCGATTCTGGGGTCGGTCAGTCGACGGGTCACCGAGACCTCGCCACGACCGCTCTCACTGGTTGAATCGACGACTGTATCCGATCAGCACCGTGGCCGTCGCGATAGCCAGCGCCAGTATCGCTGCCCCGAGACTCAGTCCGGGGATGGTGTCGCCGTCGTCGTCGATTGCTTCGTCGTCATCGACTTCCTCTTCGATGTCTTCGAATTCAGTATCCGCGTCCATCGGGACCATCGATTCACCGCTTGGGTTCGGCAGTCGCGGCATCTCCTGTTCCGGGTATTCCCCGGTCAGGCTCGTCAGGAACGCCGTGATGTCCTCGACTTCCTCGTCAGATGGATCCTCGTCGAGCTGACAGGCAGCCATCACGCGGACGGACTCCTCGAGGGTCGGGACCTGTCCGGTGTGCATGTACGGTGCCGTGTGCTCGACGTTACGCAGCGTTGGCACCTTGTAGTGGAACTCGTCCGCTTCGTCGTCAGTGACGCCCATGCGACCGGGGTGGTCCATGAAGTCGTACTCTTCGACGTACTCCTGACACTGTTCGTTCTCCTCGAACGTCGGGTTGGGCATGTAGAAGCCCTCACCGGACTCGGGTTCGTCCCACTGACCGCTGAACATCGGGCCGTTGTGGCAGCTCTGGCAGCCGAGTTCCTCGAACGCCTCCATCCCGTCGAGTTGCTGTTCGTCGAGCGCGTCTGCGTCACCCTGGACGTACTGGTCGTACGGACTGTCCGGCGTGACGAGCGTGCGCTCGTAGGCGGCGATCGCGTCGGTCGTCGTCTCGATCGTAATCAGATCCTCGGGGTCGTCGCTGTCGATTTCGTCGCCGTAGACCTCTTCGTACTGGTCGACGTAGCCGTCGACGGCCCGAATGCGGTCGAGGGCTGCCTCGTGGTCTGGCATCCCCATCTCGACGTCGGCGACGATCGGTCCTTCGGCCTGTTCGGCGAGCGTGTCTGCGCGACCGTCCCAGAACTGGGTGTGGTGGAACCCGGAGTTCCAGACGGTCGGCGAAGCGACCGGACCGGTCTGTCCGTGGACACCCATCGCGACGGGACGGCTATCGTCTCCGCCTTCCATCACGTTGTGACAGGTGTTACAGGAGATCGTCCCGGTTTCGGAGATCCGCGGGTCGAAGTACAGCTGTTCACCGAGTTCGATCTTCTCCTCCGTATCGTCTTCCTGAGCGATGTACTCGTAGCCAGGATGCGGTTCGTCCACGACCGGTTCGACCGGCAGGTCGTCCGTATCGTTGTCCTCCTGTGCCGCCGCCGCACCAGTCGCGACGAGTAACAGGATGCTGACAGCCACCATCAGCAGTAGTAGTTGCAGTCGTCTACCCATAGGAGAGCGATTCCCTCCGCGACACATAAAGGTACAGGGTCGTCCCATCCTGATTAGAACGAGACCCGAACACGTGAGGTCCAACGAGCGATGTGACGCGCCCGGTACGAACGAACCACGACACTCCCTGCTCGCCGACGACCAGCCAGTCCAGCACGGAATTCCCGGTCGATCGGCTCGAGAGAAACGCCTAAGGGATCGCCCAGCCGACACTCGAACACGCGTGTTCCCCGAGAAGCAATTGCTCGTCGCGGTCACGGTCGCGTGCGTCCTCCTCGCTGGCTGTGCCGGTATCGGCCCTCTCGAGACGGACGACGATCCCTCGGTCGACCACGACGCGGTCGTCGAGACTGCAGCCGAGACCGAGTCCTACACCGTGACGGTCGACCGGACGCTTCAGTCACCGACCGTCGTCGAGAACACCTCGCTGTCCGGAACGATCGACCGCACCGGGCAGTCGGCACACATAGAGAGCACCACCGAAGTGGACGTTGGCGGCGGTCCGCAGACGTCCGACCTCGAGTTGTACGTCCGTGAGGACTACCAGTACACCGCCACCGGCGACGACTGGGAGCGAACGCCGCTCGAGGACGACGTCGAGGCCTGGTCGGAGATCGACCGCCTCGAGACGGCCGCCGACTCGCTCGAAGACGACGAGTACGTCCCACTTCGCACGGAGACGGTCGACGGGACGGAGACGACGATGTTCGAAGTCGAGGTCCCCGAAGACCGGTGGGACGACCTGGCGGGCGTCACTCAGGACGGCCACACCGTGACCAGTGTCGAACAACTCGTCTACTACGTCTACGTCGACACCGATACGGACACGCTCTACGGGACCGACCTCCGGATGGAGGTCACGCAGGGTGACGGTTCGGCGTTCGTCACGATCGAGACCCTTTTCGGCGGCTACGACGACGACCTCGACGTGTCACTGCCCGATGCAGCCGAGGATGCAGAGACGACGAGTGCGAACGAAACGGCCGCACCAGTGGACGGAACGTAACCGTCATTTCGGATCGGTGTCAGTCGTCGTCGCTCGAGTCCGAGTCCGAATCTGTGTCTTCGTCCGGGTCTGAATCCGATTCTTCGTCGGTATCGGCCTCCGAACCAGGCTCCAGCTCCGAATCCGGAGCGACGGTCGCGCCGGACCCGTCTCCGGTGGCACCGGCTCGCCGTTCGGCCTGCTCGAATCGCTCCTGAGAGAGGACTGCGCTGATCGAGGGCTGCTCGAGCAGATCGAGGATCGCATCCGCCGATCCCTCGACCAGCAACGTTCCCTCGCGTTCGACGGTGTCGACGTGAACGGCACCGACCTGATCGATCCGGGCACGCGCGTCGTCGACCGCCGCCTCGATCAACTCCTGTTCGCGCTCCGCGAGCTCGCGTTCGGCCTCCTCGCGCTCGAGTTCCCCCTCCTCGAGTGCGGTAGAGACCTCGAGCTGGGCCTCACGCAACGCTCCAGGGTTGGGCTGGACGATGATCGAGACGGTTCGATCGCCGCCAGTCCCATCGGGGGCCGTCTCCGGCTGTTCGGCCGCACTGGGCTGGGTCGGCCCGGCTTCCTGGTCGGAGCCGTCGGTACACCCCGCTACTGCTGCGGTGCCGGCTGCCGTGAGTGTGAGAAACCGTCGTCGGTTGGTCCGGGGTTCTGGTGTCATCGTCGTAGTCGTACGGTCCTCGCCGAAAAAACGTCCGGGGTCGTTCCCGACCGGTGGTAGTCGAACTGGTCGAGGCCACAACTGGTTTAAGCACGATAGCGGCTGTTACAAAAGTATTGTTGTAAACTCCCGCCCCATGAAGGGACACGATCTATATGCGTGTGGATAGTCCCGTCGTCGCCGCGACGTGAGAGGTCCGTCTACTGCCACGCCGTCAGATTCGGACCGGCGTGCCCCACTGACGAAGGGAAACGGACTCCCGTAACAGGGTGACGACAACAGCCGCCGCTCGAGGGACTACTACGGCAGAACCGATGGACAGCACTCCGGCACGGCAGGTCGCCTCACTCCTCGACGACGAACTCGAAGGTCATCCAGCCCGCGATGAGCATCAGCAGGTCGTAGGAACCGAGGATCGTGAACCACGCGATTTCGTCACCTGGTGGTAAACCCGGGCGAGTCAGTTCCGTTCCCGCGAGGACGATCGGCACGACCAGCGGGACGAGCAACACGGGTAACAGCGACTCCTGAAGCTGGGAGTGTAACATCAGGATCGAGAGCAACACCCCCACCGCGCTGAACCCGATCGCCGCGAGGACGATCACCGCCATCACCGTCCACAGCGTGCCGCCCTCGAACGAGTAATCGAGGAACACGACGACGAACCCGAGGCTGAGCACGCCGATCCCGACGACGAGCACCACGGAACTCACGACCTTCCCGAGGTAAATCGCCGATCGGTCGACCGGGGCGAGCAACAGGCCCGCGATCGCGTCGTTTCGCCCCTCGAGTGCGACGGCGTGGCTCATCCCGACGGCGCCGCCGAAGATGACCGCGAGCCAGAGGGCACCGCGGGCGAGAACCTCGCGGTCGCCGACGACCTCGCCGAAGACGAACGAGAAGACGACGACGATGAGGGCGGCGAAGACGACCGCGGCGTTCAGCGTCTGCTTGCTCCGGGACTCGACCAGCAGGTCCTTCCGTGCGACCTCGTAGACGACCCGAAGGTATCCCCGAATCGCCCGACGGACGCGTCCCCTGCGGGAACGCTGCTCACTCATCGGGTCCCCCCGGAATCGGCCGGCCCAGCCCGGTCGACGACCGCTGGCTCGGCCGGCCGACCTCTGCACAGCGCTTCGTAGGTCTCTTCGACGGCCGCCGCGTCCGGAATGGCCTCGACCTCGAGGTCGCCGACCAGTCGGCCGTCGTTCAGGAACAGCACCCGGTCTGCCAGTTCGAACCCCCGCTCGAGGTCGTGTGTCGACGCGAAGACGGTCCGGTCCTTGAGGTCGGTGAGTACCGATTCGATTCGCGACAGGGACGTCTGGTCGAGGCCCGTGTAGGGCTCGTCGAACAGGAGGACCGCTGGATCGTGAACTAACGCGCGGGCGAGTGAGACCCGCTTGCTCATCCCGTGGGAGAACCCGGAGACGCGCTCGCTGCCGCGTGCTGCAAGGCCGACAGTCTCGAGGAGGTCGTCACAGACGGATTCGTCGACGCCGTGTAAGCGTGCGTGAAAGCGCAGATTTTCACGGGCGGTGAGTTCCTCGTAGAGCATCGTCTCGTGGGCCACGACCCCGATCTTCGACCTGATCGCGGCGTTCCCGACGAGCGAGTCGTCGTCGATCGTGATCTCCCCCTCAGACGGCCGCGAGAGCGACGCGAGCATCCGAATGAGCGTCGTCTTTCCGGCCCCGTTCGCACCGAAGACGACGGCCGTCTCACCCGACTCGAGATCGAAGGAGACACCGTCGACGCCGACGTGAGCGCCGAAGTACTTCGAGAGATTCGACACGGAGAGGGCAGCCATATCTCGAGCGTTAGCGGACGCATGACTTAAGCGTTGTAATTCCCAAGAACCCACCGATGGAGGTACCGACGCTCTCGGTGGTGTTTCTCGCTGGCGTAGCGACGATCCTGACGCCGTGTTGTCTGCCGTTGCTCCCGCCGTTGCTCTCTGGGAGCGTCGGCCATCGATTGCGACCGGCCGCGATCGTCTCAGGGAGTCTTCTCTCGTTTACGGCACTCGGCGTCGCCGTGGGGACCATCGGCTCGATCTCGCCCGAGTCACTCCGACTCCCGGCGTTCCTCGCGATCGTCGCGTTCGGTGCCGTGATGGTCGACGAGGATCTCTACCGGCGCTACTCGACGTACGCCTCCCGGCTCTCCGGGACCGCCGCACAGCGAGCCGCCGTGTTCGACGAGGGAAAACGACCCGTCACGTCGGCGTTTTTGCTCGGCGTTCTCCTCGGCGTCATCTGGCTGCCCTGCGTCGGTCCGGTTCTCGGGGCCGTCCTCGCGTACGCGGCGACGACGGGCGCGGCGCTCGAGAGCGGATTCTTCCTGTTCGTCTACGGACTGGGGTTCTCGATGCCACTGCTCGGCGTCGCCTACGGCGGAAAAGTCGCCGGACGGTCGCTCGCGGATCGCCTCGGCGTCCTCGGTCGCGACGACGTCTTGCGGCGCGCGGTCGGCCTCGTCTTGCTCGTCAGCGGCGTCGCGTTGCTGTTCGAGGTCGATCGTATTCTCCTCTCTGCGCTCTAGCGGTCCGTGTCGGCCTGTATCGGGTCCGAGCGCGTTTCCGATCGTTCGACGGCGAGAGCGAGCGAATCCCTGTCAGACCGAATCGAACTCGAGTACCGATCCGTCTGCCGAGAAGGCGTAGACCGCGACCGGATCGTCGCCACGGGGCCCCATCCCCGGCGAGTGTCGGGGCATCCCCGGAACGGCGATCCCGTCGGCTGCCGGCTGGTCGTCGTACAGCGTCTCGATCGCCTCGAGCGGGACGTGACCCTCGACGAGATAGTGATCGCGGTCGACGCCGTCGGGTGTTTCGAGAACGAGCGTGTGACAGCTTCGAACCTCGTCGGGGACCGAGAGATCGGTCTTGACCGCCGGCAGGTCGTCGACGGGCTCGACGTCGACTGCGAGGTCGTGCTCCTCGAGATAGGTGACGTACTCGTGACAGCAGCCGCAGTCGGGGTCGTGGTACTGCAGGGCGGAATCGATCGGGAGCGACCCCGACCAGGCCCAGTCAGCGATGTGATCGTCGGATTCGGTGCCAGACCCGGTATCGCGTGGCCCGGAGTCTACGCCGGCTGCGCTGTCCGGATCGACGTCGGCCAGCCGCTCGAGACAGCCAGCGACGGCGACCGTCGCGATCCCCGGTGAGCCGGCGAGGAGTTGGCGACGCGTGCGTTTCATGAAATTGATCGTCGTTCGAGAGGACCCCTCTTAAACTCACGACCGAGTTCCAGTCGGTCGGAAACCGGACGAAGTCTTGATGTGGGGCGACGACGAACCCCCACCCAATGGACCGAAAGGTCAAGGTACTCGTCGGTGGCGTCGGAATCGCCGTCCTGCTGGCGATCCTCGCGACGACGACGATGGGATCGGCGACGGAGTTCGTAACACCGACAGACCTCGTCGAGACGGACGATCACGACGACGAGGTCGTCAAACTCGAGGGGCGGGCGATCGACCTCGCCGACGACGAGGAGATCACCTTCACCGTCGTCGACGAGAACCACTCGACGTCGGTGAGCTACGACGGTGAGATGCCCGAGACGATGTCAGACGGGAGAGAGGTCGTCGCAGAAGGGTACTACGACGGTGAGCACGTCGAGGCCAGCGACCTCACGGTTCGGGCCCACGAGGGTGAACACCCCGACGACGCCGGTGCGAACGAGACCCAGTTCGGTGGTGAGTACGACGAGTACGACGCCTACGATGAATACGAAGGGTACGACAACGGCGACGACGCCGACAGTCCCGACGGGGAATCCGCTGGCGGCCCGGCCACAGACGGCGGTGACGACGCGGAAACGACTGCGTGAGACGACCCGTTCTGGAACCTGCTGAATCCGACACCGGTAAATCACGCATGGTCGATCAATCGATTCCGGGACAGGATTGCAGGCTCCGCTCACTCGAGTCGATCCACGATGGGAGTGTCCCTCACTCGTTCCCGGTCGGTCGGGACGAGGGTGGCGTTTAACTGCGTGCCACCCCGAGTACCGGCCATGATCCGATCGCCCGACGGTCTTCGTTCGTCCGACACCAGACGTGGGGTGAACGGCCGATGACCGATCGCCGCCTCACCGTCGTCATCGCAATCCTCGCGAGCGGCGTCTCCGCCGTGGCGACGTCGTTTGCGATCTACGCGACCACCGAGGACTTCCTCGTCTCGTCGTTCAACTACCTGCTCCTCGAGGTGCTTCCGGGTGCATTCGTCTCGAGTATCATCCAGCAGTTCGGCAACCTGGCCCTCGAGTTGAGCCTGATCTTCTCGGGCGGCGTCCTCTCGGTCATCCTCGGCGTGGGAGCGTTCGTCGGCTTTCGCCTCGGCGTGCGCGTCGCTCCAGCGTACGACCCAGTGGTCGGATTCGTCCTCGCCGGTGTGGTGATCTTGCTCCCGGCCGTTCTCGTGGTCGGATCGATCACTGCCGTCGTCCCCTCTGCACTGGTCGGGGCCGGTGTGTTGACCCTGTTCGCGACGCTCCCTCGCTCGTCTGCACCCACCGAGTTCGACGCCGACCGCCGGACGGTGGTGACGTCAGTCGCCGGCGTCGTCGCGTTCAACGTCGTCGCTCACGCGCTCGGACTCACTCGACGGGACCAGCGTGCCGAGCGCGAACTCCAGGAACGAGCGACTCGGCTCGAGGCCGAGCACCTGGTCGAGGCCGTCGAGGACCACGGCCTCGAGGGTGAGGGAGTCAAACCGCTGATCGCCGACGTCGGGGACTTCTTCCAGGTCGACATCAACCCCAGTCCGCCGGCGCTCGAGGCCGACACCTGGTCGCTCTCGGTCACCGGACTGGTCGCAGACGAACGCGAGTTCGCCTACGAGGATGTCCTCGAGATGGAGACCGTCCACGAGTACAAGGCGATTCGGTGTCTGAGCGACGACATCGACGGCGACGAACTCGACATGGCTCTCTGGACCGGCGTCCGAATCGGCGACCTCCTCTCGGAAGTCGAGCCGGAAGGGGAGTACGCGATGCTGACGGGTGCCGACGACTACTTCTACTCGATCCCGCTTTCTGACCTCGAGGACTCGCTGCTGGCGTTCGGGATGAACGGCCTCGAGTTGCCGGCTGGCCACGGCTATCCGATGCGCGTACTCGTCCCGGATCGCTGGGGGAAACTTCACGTCAAGTGGCTCGAAGAGATCGAGATCATCGACGCAGAAGAAGGTGGATACTGGGAAGAACGCGGCTGGCACGGGATGGGACCAGTCAACGCGGTCACCAAGATCGATCGTATCAATCGTCCGGGCGACCGGATCCAGATCGTCGGCCACGCCTACGCCGGTGGTCGCGGCGTCGACGCCGTCGAGGTCTCGATCGACGGCGGTGACACGTGGGAGGACGCCGAACTCAGCGAGCCGCTTCCAGACCCCGACACGATCAGGCAGTGGCGCTACGAGATCGAACCCGACGACGAAGCCGAGGGGTTCGAAATCGCCGCTCGAACGGTCGATGGCGACGGGACCGTCGAGCCAGAAGAACGAACCGACCCCTTCCCGGATGGTGCCACCGGGTGGGCGACCCGATCGATCAACGCCTGACCGGACCGGCCGACGACGTCTCGAACCGGAATCGCCGTACCCGTTCGGCGGTCAGGCATCCGGACGGCATCGATCGGTGAGCATCCGATCGAGTCGCTCGCAGTGAGAGTCGACTGGCAGAGCGCTCCCAGTAAGCTACCACGCCCTGAAGGGCGTGGCATTCAGCGTGGACTCCCGTTCTAACTGTGTAACACAGTAGGCGAATACTCGCCGTTCACATTCATCATCCCGCTGTTCAAGCGCACGCCTACGGGTGCGCCTCCACGCCCAGACTTTTGCTGGTCGCGGAGATACTTCAGACCGATATTCTTCGCGGCGTTGTAATCTGCGTGAATATTGTACCCGCACTTCAGACACTCGAACTCGTCCTGACTGTTGTCGTTCGGACGGTTGTCCTCGTGGGTGAACCCACACTTCGAGCACCGCTGACTCGTGTACGCAGGATATGTCTGCTTCACGACAAGCCCTTCAGACTCGGATTTGTACGTAACATACTCGTACAGGCGGTAGAACGCCCACTTGTGAACCGCCTTCGCGTGCGGCAAGCGCTCGCGAATTCCGTTGAGTTGCTCAAACACGACATGTGTACAGTCGTTCTCCAGAGCTTCGTCTACGAGTTCGTTCGAGATCGTGTGAAGCATCTGTTCGAAACGCCCAGTTTGCTTACAACCGACTCGCTGCACGTTGATGTGTGCCCACCGAGTTCCAGTCTGCTGAAGCGATCCCCGCCGTTTCTCGTATTCTCGGTGCCAGTGGTTGAGCTCGCCGTCGCTCCAGAATCGTCCGGTTGAGGTGGTTGCGATGTTTGTGATGCCGAGGTCAACACCAAGGACGGAGACGTGCTTGGCATCGCCCGTGTCGGCCTCATCGTTCTCCACGGCGGGCTTTGTCCGCACGTGAAGGTAGAAACGATCCTCAACTGTATCGCGATGGAGCGTAGCTCCCTTCACCTCGTAGTCATCGTTGAACAGGTACGCCGAGTGCGGCGTCTCACGCTGTCCGTTGGGGAGGACGAATTCAGCGGTGATTCGCCCGTTGATGGTGGCGAGTGTCGCGTGGTCGTCGTTGACGGTAACGGTTCGTGCGTCGTAGCTGGCGAACTGTGATGTGAACTCGGGTTTCGAGGCTTTTTTGCCTTCCTTCCAGCGTTCTACGACGCCTTTGACGGCTTCGACGGCACAGTTTCGTGCGGCTTGCACGAGGTTGGCCGGAAGTGGTGAGTCGCCTCGAACGTCGTAGTAGGTGAGGTCGTGGAGTTTCTGTTTACTGGTGATTTTCCAGTCTGGTTCCCACGCTACGTCTACGACGTGGTTGGCGGCGTCGAGGAAGTGGTCGATGGTCTGGTGGAAGAGGTCAGCGGCACTCTCGTCCACATCGAGCTTGATAGGACGGTTCGAGTGCGTGAGTCTTCCACCATCTGTGTTTCATCTGTAGCGCTTGCTATCAAACGCGGTGTGTATCCGGGTTGTCGGCTCCCTCCCGCGTTGACGAGACGCAAAGCGTCTCGTTCGCACATCGGAACGCAGAGCGTTCCGAGGACGCCTGAAGTCGCGGGTTTCCGCCTTGCGGTCATTATGAGATCCGACGTGGCAGACTCGAGCGGAACAGATTCTCCGTTCGTAGAAGTGACCGCGGACGTTTTATAATCGACGGCGAAAGAGTCGACGTATGGGTTCAATCGAACGTCGAACCATCGGTCTCCTGCGGCGGCTCTTCCGGAGCGCGATTCCGGGATACCTGACGCTCGCGTTCGGGGTCGTCTCGATCGCGCTCGTCTTCGGCGTCGCCTCCGACTCGATGTACGGCGTCAGTCACGGCATCAATCTGGTCGCCTACTGGCACGTCCCGCTGGCGCTCGTGGGCGGAGTCGCCTTCACGGTTACGTTCCTCGGGTGTGTCCTGTATCTCCTGACTGGAACGAGGTTCTGGGAACACCTCGCGCACGCCTCGGGCGAACTGGGGTTCATCTTCGCGACGCTCACCCTCGTGACCGGCAGCGCATGGGGGCGGGTCATCTGGAACACCTGGTGGGACTGGTCTGACGTCCGCCTCGTCACCTTCCTGTTCGTCTGGTTCATCTACGCCGGCTATCTCCTCATCTACGCCGGTGCCGGAAACGGTGCGCGGGTCTCGCGGCTGGCGTCGGTCTACGGCGTCGTTGGCTTCGTGACCGTCCCGATCTCCTACGCCTCGACGCGGCTCTGGACTGCACGACTTCACGCCCCGTCGATCGGCAACCCCGACGCCGAGGCAGCGATTTCGTTCGAGGTCCTGCTCGTGTCGTTGCTCGCCATCTCGTTTCTCTACCTCTACTTCCTCGGCAGCAGGGTCCGACTTCACGACGTGACTGTCCGTCTCGACGCGCTGAAGACGCGCCACCGTGGCAAAACGTACAAGCCGACAGGGGATGACTGATCGATATGGACTACCTCCTCCTGTTCGCCTACGGTGCGATCTTCCTCGCACTCGTCGCGTACGTCGTGCACCTGCGAAGCCGCCTCACGGAAATCGAAAAGCGCCTCGCGGACCTCTCCGTCGAACGCGACCTCGAGGGCGACGACTGAACGGGCACTGTACCGACGTACCGGCGTAACTGCCGCCGGGTCGCGGTTGTGCCGGAACTGACCTACAGTACCCCGTACGAGTCCGACGACGGAAAAGCGGTGATCGGTCGGTCGTTTCACAACAATTAGGCTCTCTCACTCCATACCGCTCGGTATGAAGGACCTCTTCCTCCGGGCCGCACGCGGCGACCGAACTGAACGCCCGCCCGTCTGGATGATGCGGCAGGCCGGACGCTACCTGCCGGAGTACCGGTCGCTCCGGGAAGACTACACCTTTCTCGAGGCGATCTCGACCCCCGAAATCGCCGCCGAAATCACCCTCCAGCCGTGGGAACGGTTCCGCCCCGACGGAATCGTCATGTACTCGGATATCCTGACCGTCCTCGAGCCACTCGGCTTCTCCTATCACCTCGAGTCCGGCGTCGGCCCGGTCGTCGAGAACCCCGTCGAGTCGCCAGCCGACGCCGAGCGAACCCACGAACCGATCGACGACCACCTCCCCTACGTCGGTGACCTCCTCGAGATTCTGGATGAGGAACTCGGCTCCGACGCCGCGGTCCTCGGTTTCACGGGCGGGCCGTTCACGCTCGCTGCCTACGTCTGTGAGGGAACCCCATCGCGGAACTTCATGGCCGTCCGCCGGCTTCGAGCCGAACACCCCGACGCCTTCGAGGCACTCCTCAGAGCGTTCACGGATACGATCGTCGACTACGTCGAGTATCAGGTCGAGGCCGGAGCAGACGCGATTCAACTGTTCGACACCTACGCGGGTCTGCTCTCACCGGCGGACTACCGACGCTTCCTCCTGCCGCTGCACCAGGAGATCGTCGACGCGATCGACGTCCCCACCATCGCCTTCGTCCGGAACGTCAGCGGCAACCTCGAGTTACTCGAGGAGACCGGCGCAGACGTCGTCGCCCTCGACTGGACGGTCGACCTCGAGCGAGCGCGCGCAGAGCTGGGTGACGTCGCGATCCAGGGGAACCTCGATCCAGCCCTGCTCTACGGTGACCCAGACGACGTTCGCGAGCGGACGCGGGCCGTGATCGAGGCTGCAGACGACGCCGGTCACATCCTCAACCTCGGCCACGGAGTCGACCGGAACACACCGGTCGAGAACGTCGCGGCGTTCTTCGAAACCGCAAAAGAGTTCTCGCGGTAGTCGGCTCTCGTTCCGAACGCGGCCCTTTCTGGCTACTGGGGTGGTAGGCCAGCGTTGAAACAGTACGTTCCCGGCTCGTCACGACAGGCACACTGGCGAAGCTGGTAGTACGACGGTTCGAAGCCCGAGAGGAACGGCTCGAGCACGTCCGCAAGCAGGGTCGGGAAGCGCGAGTCGTCGTGTGGGACCGGGACGCGATAGAGGTCGAGTCCCACCTCGGCGGCGTCCTCCGCCAGATCCACGTCGAGTTCCACGAGCGTCTCCGACTGTTCGTGCATGAAGCTCATCGGTTCGACGACGACGCGGTCAGCCTCGCCCTCGAGGCCCTCGACCACGTCTTCGGTGTCGGGTTCGGTCCACTCGATCCCGCGGTTCGAGTGGTTCTGGTAGCCGATCTCGTAGTCGTCGATGCCGAGCATGCTGGCGATCGTCTCGGCATGTTCTTCGACGTACTGGTCGTATCGGCTTCCCGCCTCGAGGTACTTGGTGGGCGTTCCGTGAGCGGAGAAGACGAACGCGGTGTCGGAATCGGTCAGGTCGAGTCCCTCGCGCTCGACGAACTCCCTGATCCCCTCGGTGCGGAGGCGGTTGTACGTGGGCGCGCGGTGCCAGCCAGTGATCGCCGCGAACTCAGGGTCGTAGCCGTCGACGTCGTCGATCTCCGACTCGAGGTTGTCGATCGAGGAGACGGTCGTCGACGGGCCACACAGCGGGTAGATCGGGACGGCGATCACCGACTCGATCCCGTCGTCGGCCAGTTCCGAAGCGACCTCCGGGATCAGCGGTTCCATGAACTGCATCGCCCGGTAGACCGTGACTTCGTGGCCGCGGTCGGTGAGCGTCTCTGCGAGCGCCTCGGCCTGTCCGTCGGCTTGCTCCTGAAGCGGCGAACCACCGATTTCTTCGTACTCCTCCATCAGCCCCGGCAGCCGTCGCGTCGCCAGTTCGCGCGAGCGTTCCCACGCCGCGTCCTCGGAGTCGGCCTCCTCGAGGTCGGCGTTGTCGAAGAAGATTCGCGTGAGATACTCGAGAACCACGTCGCGGTCTGGCTCGGCCGGTTCACCGAAGTTCAACAGCACAATGCCGGTCTCGGTCTCCATGTGCGGCGCTTAGGAAGCAGGTGGTAAATGCACTTCGGACGCGGAAGCGCCGAACGACCGCCGTGCAACGGGCGTTTTTCCGGGTTGTCGACCAGAGGTGCCTGTCGACTCACGCCGTGAGTTCTCGAGCCAGCCGGTTTGCCGCCCGAATTCGACCAGGAATCCCCGGCCGATCGACGAAGTTCGTACAGAAGTGGATTCCGGCGGGCGGCTCGAGGTCGTCTATCGCCGTCCACGAGCGATCGTACGCCGGCATCCCGGGGTTCCACCGGTGGACGTGGATCGGTTCTGCGGGCGCGCCCGTGATTCGCTCGAACTCCGTCGCCGCCAGCTTCCCGAGGGAGTCGTCCGATCGCTCTTGCATCTCCGGATCGGTGTTCGGGTCGACGTAGCAGGTGAACAGGCGGTCGCGCTCGAGGAAACTCGCGTTCCAGGTGAGGCCGCTAATCCGAACGTCCGAATCCGGCGGCACCAGGGTGCCGATTCCCGTCCCGTCGAAGTCCGACTCGAGATAGACCATCCCGATCGGGTTGTAGTTGAATCGGCGCAGGGTCGCCTCGAGGTCCGCGTCGACGGGTGCCAGCAGGTCCGCACAGACTCCGGCAGGTGGGGTCAGGACGACCTCGTCGACGTACTCGATTCCTGCGGACGTGTGGAGGGCATAGCCACCGTCCACAGGTTCGATTCGTTCGACGGGCGTCTCGAGGTGAATCTGATCGTCGTAGGCCTCGTACAGCGCGGATGGCAACTCCCCGAGCCCACCTTCGAACGTGCAGATCGGTGGCGTCTCCCGCCCCGAGAGAAGTTTCCGAACGACCCACAGCAAGACGCTTCGTTCGACACCGGCCTTCTCGAGGGCGCGCCCGAGCGAGTACGGCATCAGCATATTCTTCGGATGCGTCCCGTAGAGGCCGCTGTACAGCGGGCCGAGATACCGCCGAGCGGCCTGTTTGCCGAACTTCCGGGTGAGGAACGCGTCGACGGTCTCGTCGGCCCGTGGCGGCCCAGTCAGTGGTTCGGCCAGAATTCGCAGTTTCGCCGCCGGAGAGAGTAGATCGGTAGTGATCGCCTCGCGAACGGACAGCGGGACGACCGAGAGCGACCCGTCGTGATAGACGTAGATCGGCTGGTCGTCGTCACCGTATCGGAGGCGATCACCCAGGTCGAGGTCGTCGATCATGGACTCGAGACCGGGCGTCAGCCGGAGTCGCTGTGGGCCAAGTTCGAGAACGCGATCGTCGACGTGTTTACTTCGCATGATACCACCAGGACTGTCACGTTTGTCGAACGCGACGACGTCTACGTCGCGGTCGGCGAGCGACCGGACGAGCGAGAGTCCCGAGATACCGGCCCCGACGACGCCAACTGTCATGTCGACTGGTCGTTCGAACTGCGACGCTTTATACTGTCCGACCCACCGACGCAGGGTCCGCAGGCTGTGTGCGACTGATCGCCCTCGATGAATGTGGCCGACGGCCGTCCGCGCTGCATACACTCCGTCTTACGAGCGCCTGAACTGGCTTCTGGCAGCCACGGACAGCACTTCCCTCGAGATTGGCGTCGAGAACGGTGCGCAGCGCTCGACGGCGGCAGCGACCGGTCGATCCTGCAGCCTCACACTCATTCCGAACGGACTGTGACCCCACGTCGCCCGGATGGCAGTCGAGCGACGGGTATCGTCGGCACCCGGCGTTATATGCCTGTCCAGATAAACGACTCGAGAACAGTAATTTGAATGTGAAGAACTGGTGGGCGCTGATTCCGGTCCAGTTCGCGACAGCGGGGTCGAACCGATACCCGCGTGGATGCGTCGGTAGCCGGACTGGTCGGACCAGTGTGTCCAGTCCGAGACACGACCGAGATAATAGAAATCGAGAAACCCGTGTATTTAATTCCCCTCCTGTCGTACGACCGATCATGTACGATCTCACAGGGTTTCAACGAGACCTCCTGTACGTGGCAGCCGGACTAGACGAACCACACGGGCTCGCGGTCAAAGACGAACTCGAGAACTACTACGAATCCGAGATCCACCACGGGCGGCTCTACCCGAACCTCGATACCCTCGTCGATAAGGGGCTCCTCGAGAAGGGGACGCGTGACCGACGAACCAACTTCTACACCGTCACCAGACGTGGGCAGCGCGAACTCGAGGATCGGCGCCAGTGGGAAGACCAGTACGTCGACTTCTGAGGCCGTAAGCGGGCGTCCGCTCGTCCACGTCCGGGCCAGAGACCATCAGCTCCAGAGTCCGTTCTGGTGGTTCACGAGAAGGAGCGTCGAAGAGACGGCTCGCGAAGAATTCTGGCGGCTGGACAGGACGACGGCCAGCTCGGTGACACAGGTGTATCACGCTGGTAGCACGACAGCTGCACGCGCTGTGTCGTCGTGACGACCGCTTCGCCGTTCTCGACAGCCGTCGCCGAGAGCTACTCCTCGTCAGCGACGATGATCTCGTCGCCCTCTTCGGCGCGCTCGAGTTTCCGGATCGCCCGTTCGACCTGTTCCTGTGTGGCCTCCTCCATCCCTCGACCCTTCGTTGCTGCCTGTATCAATCTCAACACATGTAAGTATTGTGTACTCGAGCGAGTGCGCTGGCGTTCGAGCGGTCACGGTCGGACTCGGGGTCGACCAGATCGATTCGATCCGTTTCTGTCTGTACGAGGGACGTGACAGATCAGTATCTCTGAATTGCGGGTGAAAGGAACCGAAACCTCGCGGTCGAACGAGCGACAGCCGCCTGCGTTAGCCGACGACGATCGCTGCTGCCTCGACTGCGGTCTCCGACACCGGGCCGAACGCCGGGAGCAGGAGGACGGTCACGACCGCGGCGATCACGATCGCCGTGTAGAGGCCTATCGGCTGGGCGAGCGCGTCGCGGTCGGCGAGTGGCTCGTCGAACCAGACGGCCTTGACCAGTCGACTGTAGTAGTACAGCGACAGGGCGCTGTTGATCACCAGCGCGGCGGCCACGAGTAGCAAGCCGGCGTCGATGGCAGCCGAGAACAGGAAGTACTTGCTCCAGAAGCCACCGAGAGGCGGAATGCCGGCGAGACTAAACATGAAGATCGCCAGCGCGAAGCAGGCGACCGGGGCGCGTCGTCCGAGGCCGCTGTAATCCTCGAAGGTTCGCCCGACACCCCAGTGTTCGGCCAGGGCGACGAACAGGAACGCGCCGGTGTTCATGAAGCCGTAGACGAGCAGGTGCATCATGGCCGCGCCCATGACGAGTTCGCCGCCGTCAGCGCCGAGCCCGGCGAGGCCGATCAACGCGTAGCCCGCGTGCCCGACCGACGAGTAGGCGAGCATGCGCTTGACGTTGTTCTGGGTCGCGGCAGCGAAGTTACCGACGGTCATCGTCACGATCGCGAGGATAACGAACGCGAGCGTCCAGTCGAGGCCGATGAGATCGGCCGTCGCGCCGACAGGGAACGCCTCGGTGAACACGCGGAACGCGATCACGAAGCCAGCCGCTTTGGAGGCCGACGAGAGAAACGCGCTGATCGGCGCTGGCGCACCCTCGTAGGCGTCCGGCGCCCAGAAGTGGAACGGGACGCTCGCAGTCTTGAACGCGAAGCCGCCGATCAGCATCACGATACCGAGCCCGAGCAGCCCACCGTAGGGGTCGGCGTCGCCGGCGGCAATCGTGTCGGCGATGGCCGTCAGCTGGAGCGAGCCGGTAACACCGTAGACCAGCGAGATACCGTAGACGAAGATCGCAGACGACAGCGCGCCGATCAGGAAGTACTTTAGCCCCCCTTCGACGCTCCCGCGGTTGTCCTTGAGGATCGAGACGAGCGCGTACGACGGCAGGCTCGCCAGCTCGAGGGCGATGAAGATCGTCACCAGACTGTTTGCGGCGGCCATCGTCGCCATACCGGTCGCCGCGAGCATGACCAGCGAGTAGTACTCCGCCTGGTAGGCGTGGCCGTCCATGTAGTCGTAGCTGGCGATAGCCACCAGCGCCGTGACGACGGCGACGACGATGGTGAAGTACAGCGCCATCTGATCGACGACGAGCTGGCCGTCGAACAGTTCGACGACGCCCAGTCCCTCGAGTCCCGGCTGGCCGACGCCGGCGACGATGAACCAGACGGCGACGCCCAGCGATGCGAGCGAACCGACGGTCGCGATGCCGGCGAGCAGTCCGCGACCCGTCTCACCGGGCCGGATGCTGTCGACGACGAACAGGACGAGCGCCGTCGCCAGCAGGAGCAACATCGGGGCGAGTGCAGCCCACGATGGCAGTTCGAGCAGCGCCATCACAGCTCACCTCCGTTTTCGAGGATCGGATCGACCGCGTCCGTGATCATCTCGAAGATGAGATCCGGTGCGACGCCGAGAGCGATGATGAGTCCGAGCAACACGAACATCGGCGCGATGTCGTGCAGCGGCGCTCTCGTCACCTCGTAGTCGGTCTCGAGCGAGTAGGGGCCGAAAACTGCCCGCTGCATCGCAAACAGCAGGTAGCCGGCCACGATGACGATGCCGAACATCGCCAGCGCCGTGAAGAGCGGCGCGTAGTCGAAGGCGGCACCGAACGCGCCGAAGAAGATGAAGTACTCGGCGGCGAAACCGCTCATCAGCGGCAGCCCCATGTAGCCAAACGAGCCGGCGATCAGGATGCCGACGGCGACGGGCATCCGGTCTGCCATCCCGGACATGTCGGTGACCATCCGGGTGTGGGTGGCGTTGTAGATGACGCCGACGGCCATGAACATCAGTCCGGAGATCAGCCCGTGGCTGACCATCTGGAAGGTCGCCCCGCCGACGCCGAACTGGGTGAGCGCGATCAGGCCGAGGATCACGTATCCCATCGACGAGACCGACGAGTAGGCGACGATGCGTTTGAGGTCGGTCTGTGCCAGCGCGAGCATCGCACCGTAGATGACGCTCACGACGGCGACGACCCCGATCGGCACGAGGAACGGTTCGACGACCTCGTGTGGGAACATCGTGAAGTTGAACCGGAGCAGGGCGTAGGTCCCCATCTTCAGCAGGACGCCAGCCAGCAGCACCGACGCGGGGGTCGGCGCTTCGACGTGAGCGTCGGGGAGCCACGTGTGGAACGGGACGACGGGTACCTTGACGGCGAATCCGAGGAACATCGCCACGAAGACGATCGAGGCGAGCGTCGTGCCGCCGACACCGAACAGTCCCTCGGGACCACCGTCGAGCATCGCCGCCGTCACTTCGGGCAGTGCGAAGCTCGTGACGGCGTCACCGAGCCCGAAGACCAGCGCGATGAACGCACCGAACATCACGAGCGACGCCACGTTCGTGTAGACGAAGAACTTGATCGCGGCGTACTTCCGGCGCGGACCGCCCCAGACCCCGATCAAGAGGTACATCGGGATGAGGACGGCCTCCCAGAAGATGAACCAGACGAAAAAGTCCAGTGCGGCGAAGACGCCGATCAGGTTCGCCTCGATGAACAGGACGAGCCCGTAGAACTGGGACTCGCGCTCGTCGATCGGCGTCCACGAGGAGACGATCGCGAGCGTCGTCAGGATCGTCGTCAGGACCACGAGTGGCAGCGAGATGCCGTCGAGACCGACGAACCACGAGATGGCGTAGTCGCCGAAGGTGAGCCACTCGAGCTGGGTCTCGTAGGCGAGGTCGCCGCCGAGCAAGGCGTTCCCGCTGCCGTCGAAGGCCGTGTACATCCACAGGCTGAGCGTGGCTGGCACGAGGCTGATCAGGAACGCCAGCTTCCCTGCGTACCGATTCGGCGCGACGAAGACGACGGCCGCACCGAGCAGTGCGACCGCAATGAGCATCTCGATCATCATAGGAACCACCCTCCGAGGAGTCCGAGCACGAGCAACAGGATCACGAACCCTGTCACGATCAGTGCCGCGTAGTTAGTCACGATACCGGTCTGTAAGCGCTTCATCGCGCTGCTACCGAAGAGACTGACCGTCGAGACGCCGTTGACGACGCCGTCGATCACGGTCTGATCGAACCGGTCTGCGGCTCGAGAAAGCGGCAGCGTGAGGCCTTCGGCGAGCCAGACCTGGTACTCGTCCTGGTAGTAGTTATCTTCGACAACCGTTCCGGCCGAGCCGAGGCGCTCTTTGTGCGCAACCGGCTCGGGGACGTTGTACAGCTTCCAGGCGAGGCCGGCGCCGGAGAACGCGAGCAGGAGCGAGAGTCCCGCGGCGATCAGGACGGTTAGCTGTTCGGAGCCGATCACGCCGGCGTCGTAGTGGAGCAACTCGCCGTAAGCGCCGTAGGTCAGCCCCTCGATGGCGCCGAACTCGCCGTCGAGCCAGTGCTCTAGGAACGTGATGTCGACCGCTGCGAGCTTCGCGACGGGCGCGAGATTCGCGACGCCCGCGACGACTGCGAGTACGCCGAGCACGATCAGCGGGACCTTGATCGACCAGCCCACGGGGTGTGGATCCTCGGCCGCATCGGACCGCGGCTCACCGTGGAAGGTGAGGAACACCATCCGGAAGGTGTAGAAGCCGGTGAAGAAGACGGCCACGAGCCCCATCGCGTAGGCGGCCATGATCACCGGGTCGTTCACGCCGACGATCAGCGCGTCGTAAAGGATCTCGTCTTTGGACCAGAAGCCCGAGAAGGGGATGATCCCCGCGAGTGCGAGCGCACCGGCGAGGAACGTCCAGTAGGTGACGGGGGCTTTCTCTTTGAGGCCGCCCATCTTCCACATGTCCTGTTCGTGGTGCATGAGGACGATTACTGAACCGGCACCGAGGAACAGCAAGGCCTTGAAGAACGCGTGATTCATGAGGTGGAAGACTCCGGCGACGTAACCGCCGACGCCCAGCCCCAGCATCATGTAGCCGTACTGGCTAATCGTCGAGTACGCTAGCACCTGCTTGATGTCGTCTTTGACGACGCCCATCGTCGCCGCGAACAGCGCCGTAAAGCCGCCGACGAAGGCGATAATCGCCAGCGCCGTTGGCGACAGGGCGTAGTAGCCGAACATCCGCGCGACGAGGTAGACACCTGCTGCGACCATCGTCGCCGCGTGGATGAGCGCCGAAACGGTCGTCGGGCCCTCCATCGCGTCCGGCAGCCACGTGTGTAGCGGGAACTGGGCGGACTTGCCCAGTACGCCGCCGAGCACGAGCAATCCAGTGATCGTGACCCAGGTGTCTGTGCTGAGTCCAGCCGGAACCCAGGCGTCGCCATCGCCGTTTAGCGCGGCGTCAGCCGCGTTAACGAACGAGGCGTCGCCGGCGAACTGGAGCGTGCCGAACGTCGCCGCGATGGCGACGACCCCGAGCAGGAAGAAGTAGTCACCGAAGCGGGTGACCAGGAACGCTTTCTTCGCGGCCGAGGGTGCCGACTTCGTGCGGAACCAGAAGCCGATCAGCAGGAACGAACAGAGTCCCACCAGTTCGAAGAACATAAACGCCATCAGCAGGTTGTCCGCGAAGACGAACGCGAGCATGCTGAACGTAAAGAGGCCGAGCCCGGCGTAGTACCGCGGCAGGCCGGTTTCTCCCTCGGCGTTCATGTAGCCGAGGCTGAACACGTGAACGAGAAACGCCACGAGCGAGACGATGACGAGCATCAGCGCCGAGAGCGGATCGATCAGGATACCGAACGTAAACTCGATCCCCTCCGTCGCGGCACCACCCGCGTTGCCGACGGCCCACTCGTAGAGCGTCTCGTGATAGGTCTCACCGCTCGCGACCGCCGCCAGCATCCACAGCGAGAACAGCAACGAGCCAGCCGTCGCTGCGATGCCGGGAATCGCCCCCTTCTTCGGCAGGAATTTGCCGAACGCGAGGGCGACGACGAACGCGACGAGCGGGAACAGTGCGATCGCCGGAGCGTAGTCGAATGCACCTTCCATCTCACCACCTCATCGTCGTCGGAACCGTGACGTCGACGTCACGGAAGTTGCGGTACAGCACCAGGATGATCCCCAGCCCGATCGCGACCTCCGCGGCGGCGAGAGCCATCACGAACAGGGAGAACACCTGTCCGGTGAGGTTGCCGTGATAGAACGCAAAGGCGATCAGGTTGATGTTCGCCGCGTTCAGCATGAGCTCGACGGACATCAGGAACATCAGTGCGTTGCGACGCGTCAGCACGCCGAAGAGGCCGATACAGAACAGCCCCATCGAGAGCAATACGTAGTACTCGATCGGCACCGTCATCGGTTGTCACCCCCCGAGCCGTCGGCTCGAGTGGCCGACCGACCGGCGTCCGAATCCGATGTCGACGGACTGTCACCGGTAGACTGCAGGGGCGAAACTGGTTCGCCGCCTTCCTCGCGTTTCGCGAGCACGAGCGCCGCGTCGAGGGCGGCGTCGAGGACGACTGCCACGAGCAGGAACGCTGCGAGGAACGGCTCGGTGCCGGTGACGCCGGCTTCGGCCTGCAGCGGTGCGAGGTCGAACAGCGCGTAGCCGATGGCCGCGGTGACCGAATCGACGTCGAACGGGTTCGTCGGCATCGCGCTGAACCCGGTGTTGAGGACGACCAGCGCCATCAGCACGAAGAGTGCGACGGCAAGCAGCCCCGGTGCAAGGTTGCCCTCGAGGCGGAGTCGCGGTCGACTCGTCACGTTCGGGTCACCTCCTCGGATTCGCCTGCGGTCGGTGGCTGCTCACGCTGGGTGAGCATCACGGCGAACGTGATGAGGATGAGGACGCCGCCGACGTAGACGAGCACCTGCATCATCGCGACGAACTCGGCCGCGAGCATCACGTAGTGGACCGCGACCGAGAGCAACGCGATGCCGAGCATCAGCGCCGAGTGCCAGGGGTCCCGCAAGAGGACGACCCCGAGGGCACTCCCGAGGGTCACGACTGCGAACAGGACGAACGCGATAAGCTCCAGCATGGTTACTGGTAGTCCACCTCGCCTTCGCCCTCGCCGATCCACGCGCCGCGATCGGGTTCCCGCGACTCGAGCGGGTCGATGTCCTTGTACCACGGTACCGCACGCAGTTGCTCTTTGTTGTACACCAGGTCGTGTTTGGTGTCACCGGTGAACTCGAAGTTCTGGGTGAGCAAGATGGCGTCAGTCGGGCACACCTCCTCACAGAGCCGGCAGTAGACACACTGGCCGATGTGGAGGTTGTACTGTTCGCCGTTTCGCTGGTCGTCCATCACGATCTGGATGGTGTCGTTCGGACAGACGTTCTCGCACTGGCGACACCAGATACACCGTTCCTGGCTCCACTTGTGGACGCCCCTGAATCGCGGGGAGACGTCCGGTGCGGTCTTCGGGTACTCGACCGTGAAAGTCGACCCGTCCAGTGCGTGTCTCATCGTGGTTGCCATTGATTTGAGCAGTCCGATCATGTAATCACCTCGACGATTGCGATGGTAACGAACAGGTTCGCAAAGGAGAGGACCAGCAGGCCCTTCCAGCCGATCTCGATCAGGTGGTCCATCCGGACCCGGGGCACCGCAGAGCGGAGCCACTGGGTGAGGAGGAACACACCCCAGATCTTGATCAGGAACCAGACGATGCCGAGCGCTTCTGGGCCCGGCCCTGCGGGACCACCGAGGAAGATGGTCGTAATGATCGCCCCACCGAGGAAGATGTGGAGGAACTCCCCGAGGTAGACGAGTACGAAGTACACCGAGGAGTACTCGGTCTGGTAGCCAGCGATAAGTTCCGCCGGTGCCTCGGGCATGTCGAAGGGGTTCCGTCCCACTTCGGCGAAGTTAGCGATCAGGAAGAGGGCGAACGCGAACGGGTTGACGATCGCGTACCAGGCGGGAATCGTCAGCCCGGCGATCGAGAACAACGGCTCACCCTGTGCGGCGACGATTTCGCTCATCCGCAGGGAGCCGGCGAAGATGACAACCGACATCCCGGTCACGACGAGCGGAATCTCGTAGGCGACGTTCTGGGCGACCGCGCGGAGACCGCCGAGCATCGAGTACTTGTTGCCCGACGCGTAGCCTGCCATCACCAGTCCGATGGAGGCGATGCCGGCGACCGCGAAGACGAACACCAGTCCGACCTCGGGATCGGCGAGGTGGATCCCGCTGCCCATCGGAATCACGGCAAAGCCGAGCAGCGCCGACCCCGCGATGACGATCGGTGCGAGGTCGTAGGCCGGTCGATCGGCGTTCTCCGGGATGATGTTTTCCTTCGAGAGCAGTCGCACCGCGTCGGCGATGATGATCCCGATCCCCGCCGGGCCGAGATGGTTGACCGCGATCCGGTCGGTGAACGCCGCGGTAATCTTTCGTTTCGCCCACGGTCCGGCGACGCCCGTCATCGCGAGCATGATGTTCGCGACGATGAACGCAGCGAGGAACGCCGCGAGCAACTCACCTGCGATGCCAAACTGCTCTAACCGCAGGAGGTTCACGAGGTGTTCGGGGAGCAGCGTCGTCCCGTCAGCCTGCAGCGGGAAGGCGAGTCCCGTCCCGGTCATCGATCCACCTCCCCGAGGACGATGTCGAGGCTGCCGAGGCTGGCGATCAGGTCGGGGATGTACTCCCCTTCAGTCATCTCGCCGAGCGACTGCAGGTTCGAGAAGCACGGACTGCGGATCTTGAATCGGGCGGGCTTGTCGGTACCGTCCGAGCGGATGTAGATCCCGAGTTCACCCTTCGCAGCTTCGACCGCACGATAGGTCTCTGCGCCTGCGTCCGGCTTCAGCGTCCGCGGGACGTTCGCCTGAATCTCGCGGTCGTCTTCGGGCCACTCTTCGAGCAGGTCGAGACACTGTTCGACGATCTTCGCGGACTCCTCGACTTCCTGCATGCGGACGAGCACGCGACTGTAGTTGTCACAGCCGTCCTCGGTGACGACATCCCAGTCGAGTTCCGGATAGTAGCCGTAGGGGTCGTCACGTCGGAGGTCGTAGTCGACGCCGGAGCCGCGAGCGACCGGGCCAGTGCAGCCGTAGTCCTTGGCCGCTTCTGGCTCGAGGATACCGGTGTCGACACACCGGAGCTGGAAGATCTCGTTGGTCGTGATGAGGTCGTCGTACTCGGCGACCTTCGCGGGTAGTTGCTCGAGGAACTCCCGGGTCTGTGCGATGAACTCCTCACGAGGCTCCGGGAGGTCCCAGGCGACGCCGCCGACCCGGAAGTAGTTGAACATCATCCGCTGGCCGGTCAGCTCCTCGAGGATGTCCTGAATGATCTCTCGGTCGCGGAACGTGTACATGAACGTCGCCGTGAATTCGCCGTAGACGTCCAGTGCGAACGTCCCGAGTGCGAGCATGTGCGAGGCGATCCGGCAGAGCTCGGCGCCGAGAGTGCGGATCACCTGTGCGTACTCGGGGACCTCGATGTCCGCGAGGTCTTCGATCGCCCGCGCGTAGGCCCACTCGTTGAGCAAGCCGGCAGAGACGTAGTCCCACCGATCGGGATAGGGCATGATCTGGTGACGGTAGGTCCCCTGCTGGCACATCTGCTCCTCACAGCGGTGGAGGTAGCCGATGTCGGGTTCGGCGTGGACGACCGTCTCGCCGTCGAGTACGGCTTTCACGTGGAGCACGCCGTGGGTTGCCGGGTGGTGGGGGCCGACGTTCAGGAACATCGTCTCCCCTTCCTCGTCGTGGTAGTCCGGCTGGATCGGGTTCTCGTGTTCGGCGAGGGTCACGACCTGTGGCTGGGTCTGATCGTAGTCCGCAGAGAGGGGATGACCCTGCCAGGTCTCCGGCAGCAAGATGCGCCGCAGATCGGGGTGACTCTCGTACTCGATCCCCACGAGGTCGTAGGCCTCCCGTTCGTGCCAGTCTGCCGTCCGATACACCGGCGCTGCGCTCTCGCTTCTGGGATCGTCGAGCGAGGTCGGGACGACGATGCTCACCTCGTCGGTCGGATCGACGTACTTCTTGAGGTGATAGATCGTCTCGTAGCGGTCCTCGTACTGCTGAGCCGTTACGCACGAACAGTGGTCGTAACCGGCGACGTCTCGCAAGTCTGTAAGGACCGACTGCACGTCGTCCGGATTGACCACGAACCCCGGTGCGTTCATGTGGTCCTCTCGCGCGAGCGCGCGATCGCCGATCACCGACTCGAGTCGCGCGAGGTGGTCGTCGACCGTTTCAGCGTCGACTTCCTGCTTCTCGATCCCGGTGCTCATGGCGAATCAGCCCAGTTGTACCGCATGACGAGGTCGTCCTCGTCGATCTCGCTCGCGAGTTTCTGTACCAGTTCGTCCTCGGGGAGGTCCCCGAAGCGCTCGAGTTCGTACGGTTTGACGACGACGGGTGACGATTCGCCGTTCTTGATCCGTTCCTGTAGCTTGAGGATGCCGTAGACGAGCGCCTCTGGTCGGGGCGGGCACCCGGGGACGTGAATGTCGACCGGAATGATCTCTTCGGCACCCTTGACGACGTTGTAGCCCTCCTGGAACGGGCCACCGGAGATCGTACACGATCCCATGCCGACGACGAACTTGGGTTCGGGCATCTGGTCGTAGACGCGCTTCATCCGCGGTCCGAACTTCGAGACGATCGTTCCGGGGACGATCATCACGTCGGCCTGCCGGGGTGACGCCCGCGGAACGCCGGCCCCGAAGCGGTCGACGTCGTGTTTGATCGCGTAGGTGTGGATCATCTCGATGCTGCAGCAGGCGATCCCGAACTGCAGCATGAACATCGAGTTGCCGCGGACCCAGTTCATGAACTCGTCGAACTTCGTGAGGACGAACGGCGACGTGCCGAAGGCCTCCCGAAGTTTCGAGTTGAACCGGTCGTCAGTCCCGGCGCCCATCCGGGCGTCGCGGGTGTCCGTCGACGGTGCAGTACCAGTATTCGCCGCGTTCGGCTGTTCGGGTTGGTGTTCACTCATACCCTGTCACGCTCCGTATCTGGGTCGACCTGCCCAGGTGTTCGTGCCCACTGTACGGCACCGGTTCGCCACGCCCACCCGAGTCCAACGAGCAGGATCGCGACGAAGGCCACCATCGGCGCGAGAATCTCGAAGTGACCGACCGCGTCCGACTCGAGGACGTCCAGGTACACGACCGCCCACGGAAACAACAGGACGGTTTCGATATCGAAGACCAGGAACAGGAGTGCGACCATGTAGTACTGGATGTTGAACCGGATACGGGTCCCTCCGGTCGGCACTTCGCCGCTCTCGTAGGTGGCGCGTTTACTCGTTTCCGGAACGCTCGGTCGCAGGAGCCACGATACCAGCATCATACCCAGCGGTATCAGCAGTCCCACGAGCGCCAGCGCCCCGATCGCTATCCAATCGTTCATCTCCCTAACGTTCGAGGCTTCAAACCGCACGCACATAAGGGTTGATTGTTCGTTTTCTGGGCGAACACGGGCCAAAACCTTTGAACAGCTCCAGTCTTCGTACTTGAATAATCAGGTAGAACTATCTGTCGAAATTGCTGCCGTGAACGAAACGGTAATCCAGCCTTACACAGGCTCCAGACGGGGCTTCCCACCGGTCACCAAACTGATCACGTGTGCGTTACCCGGAGAAACGAGTCCACGGGATCGGCCTACCGACCACATCGGTGGTAACCGGCGGGTTGAAACGGGTCGGGGCTGTGGCAACCGTAGACTCCGTCGACCTGGTCGATCGGTCGTCGATTGGCAACCGCCGAAAACAACTACTCCCTACGAGATCGAAACGCCGCCGTTCCCCCGTCGTGGAGCTCTCGAGAGACGTCGCCAACGCCCTCGCGAAGGTCCTCGTGGTAGGCGACGAGGCGGTCGCGCACCTCGTCGTACTGGCGGGCGAGGATCTGGGCAGCCGACAGCGCAGCGTTGAACGATTTGCCAGCGTCGACGGCCACGAGCGGAGCCCCGGCAGGCATGCCGATGACGCTGTCGACGGACTTCTCCTGAACCGGCACACCGATCACGGGCAGCGGATAGGCGATCGAGGCCGTCATGTTGGGAAGATCCGCCGACTTCCCGCCCGCGCCCGCGATGATGACGTCGAGCCCGCGGTCCTCGGCAGTCTCGGCGTAGGCGGTCATCAGATCAGGCGTTCGATGGGCCGAGGTCACGTAGGTTTCGAACGTAAAGCGCTCCTCGGGCGGGTTCTCGAAATCGGTCTGCTCGGCGAAGCCGAGTTCGTCAACAAAGGCGTCGTATGCCCCGGGACGCGACCCGCCGGTCATCATCACCTCGAGGTCGCTGTCCGACCCCATGACGATGCCGACGTCGGGCGTCTCCTCGGTGGGACGGTCCTGATCGGCCTCGCGGTGCAATCGGTCGACGAGATCGCTAACGCTCTCGCTCATAGCTGGTGGTGGTCCGGGAAGGAACTTCAATCAGTGGTAAACACCGCAGCTACGATCGGAACGTGACGGCGTCCTCGAGATCACGGGCGGTCTCGAGCAGTTCGTCGGCCGATTCGTCCTCGCGCGCGGTGACGGTGAGATGGCCCATCTTCCGGAGCGGACGAGCCTCGCGCTTGCCGTACCAGTGGAGGTTCACGCCGGCGCTCTCGAGGATGCGGTCGAGGTCCGCAAGCGCTGCCTCCTGTGACTCGTCGACGTCTGCCAGCAGGTTCTTGGATACCGTCGGGGCGCGCAGGTCGGTCGACCCGAGCGGCCATCCCAGTACGGCACGAACGTGCTGTTCGAACTGCGAACTCTGGGCCCCCTCGATCGTCCAGTGACCCGAGTTGTGCGGACGCGGGGCGATCTCGTTCAACAGGACTCCCCCCTCTGTCGTCTCGAACAGTTCGATCCCGTAGACCCCGCGGCCCTCCATCACCTCGAGCACGTCCGCTGCAACTTCACGCGCACGCTCCTCGACAACCTCACTCGAGCGCGCGGGAACGATGGTTTCCCTGAGTATCTCTTCCTCGTGGACGTTCTCACCGATGGGGAACGCCGCGATTTCGCCGTCGCCCTTGACCGCGATGACCGAAATTTCGCGCTCGAACTCGACGAACGCCTCGACCATCGCGGGCCCGGCGACGTCCTCGAGAGCGTCTTCGGCCTCGGCTTTCGACTCGACGGGGACGTTCCCGCGACCGTCGTAGCCACCCGTCCGGGCCTTGAGCATCACCGGCGCGCCGTAGTCGTCGATTGCCTCACGAATATCCTCGGCATCGTCGACCACACGGAAGGGTGGAACCGGGACACCCGCGTCTTCGAGTTCGCGCTTCTGGACGAGTTTGTCGTGGATCGTCTCGAGCGTCGCCGGCTTCGGGTGGACCGGCGTCCCCGTCTCCTCACTGACGCGATCTAAGACGTCCTGGTCGGCGAGTTCGATCTCGAAGGTGAGCACGTCGACGCGCTCGGCGAGGCCCCGGATGGCTGCTTCGTCGTCGAAGTCGGCGACGATCTGGTCGCGTGCGACCAGCGCGGCCGGACAGTCCGGCGTCGGATCGAGAACGACCAGTTCGACGCCGAGGGGCGAGGCAGCCTCGGCGAGCATCCGACCGAGTTGTCCCCCACCGACGACCCCGACCGTCGGCCCGGGTGTCCGTAACGTCGTCATCGCGCGGCGGTTGTCCGCGCCCGCGCTTAAGGATTCTCATACTCACCGTCGGCCAGAACGCACAGACCCCGTTGCCCGGAACGAACGCCGGAGTCGGCCGAGAACGGTACCTCTTTTACCCGCCCACCCTACCGCTCGGATATGACCACGCTCGGACTGGTGGTTGCCGAGTTCAACCGGCCGATCACCGAGCAGATGGAAGAGGCCGCACTCGAGGCCGCGAGCGCGGCGGGCGCGGAAGTACACGAGACGGTCCGCGTCCCCGGCGTCTACGACGCCCCGCTGGCTGCAGACCGCCTTGCTCGCCTCGAGCCCGTCGACGCCGTCGCGGTGATCGGCACCGTCATCACGGGCGACACCGATCACGACCAGGTGATCACCGACGCTGCCGCCCAGCGACTCGCCGACGTCAGTCTCGAGCGTGATACCCCCGTGACTCTCGGTGTAACGGGTCCCGGGATGTCCGCCGCCGAGGCACGCGAACGCGTCGAAAACGCCGCGAAAGCCGTCGACGGCGCACTCGACCTCGTCGATCAACTGCCGGAGCCACAGTAAGACCATGTCCATGGAATTCACTGACCGCGTAACCCGAGTCGAACCGTCCGCAACGCTCGCCATTTCCGCGCTCGCGACCGAACTCGAGGCCGACGGCGCAGACGTCGTCGACCTCTCGGTCGGCGAACCCGACTTCCCGACGCCGGAGAACGTCATCGACGCCGCCAAAGAGGCGATGGACGCCGGCCACACCGGCTACACCACGTCCTCGGGCATCCTCTCGCTTCGCGAAGCGATCGTCGACAAACTCGTCGACGACGGCCTCGAGCACACGACCGAGGAAGTCATCGTCACGCCGGGTGCGAAGCAGGCGCTGTACGAGGTTATCTCCGCGCTCGTCCAGGACGGCGACGAGGTCGTCCTGCTGGACCCTGCGTGGGTCTCCTACGAGGCCATGGTCAAGATGGCCGGCGGCGACCTCACGCGTGTCGATCTCTCGGCCCACGAGTTCCAGCTCGAGCCCGCCCTCGACGAACTCGGTGAGGCCGTCTCCGACGACACCGACCTGTTGATCGTCAACTCGCCGTCGAACCCCACCGGTGCCGTCTACTCCGACGCCGCACTCGAGGGCGTCCGCGACCTCGCCGTCGAGCACGACATCACGGTCATCTCCGACGAGATTTACAAGGAGATCACCTACGGCGTCGAGCCGACCAGTCTGGGCACGCTCGATGGAATGGCCGACCGCACCGTGACAGTCAACGGCTTCTCGAAAGCCTACTCGATGACCGGCTGGCGACTCGGCTACTTCGCCGGCCCCGAAGAACTGATCGATCAGGCCGGAAAGCTCCACAGCCACTCCGTGTCGTCGGCGGTGAACTTCGTCCAGCACGCCGGCATCGAAGCGCTCGAGAACACCGACGAGGCCGTCGCCGAGATGGTCGAGGCCTTCGAGCAGCGGCGTGATCTGGTCGTCGACCTGCTCGCCGACCACGACGTCGACGTCGCCGTTCCCGAGGGTGCGTTCTACATGATGCTTCCAGTTGCAGACGACGATCAGGCCTGGTGTGAGGGTGCGATCGAAGACGCCCACGTCGCAACCGTGCCGGGGAGTGCGTTCGGCACGCCCGGCTACGCCCGGATCTCCTACGCTGCGAGTGAAGAACGGCTCGAGGAAGGGATCGAACGGCTGGCCGACGAAGGCTACCTCTGATCGGCGGGCTATTTTCTTCGGGAGCGCTGAGACTCGAGCGGACGCGTCGAGTGTGCTCGATCAGTCAGGTTCGATTCGAGACTCGAGTTTATCAGCGATAGCGCGGCCAGCAGGGGCATGGACTGTCCGACCTGCGGGAAATCGCTCTCGACCGAACGAGGGATGCGCCAGCACCACACGAAGGTCCACGGCGACCCGCTTCCGAATCGAACCTGTTCGGGCTGCGGGCTCGAGTTCTACGATTCGAAGGCCAGGCGTGAGTACTGCGACGACTGTAACCCGAACGCCGGAGAACACAACGGCCACTGGAAGGGTGGTAAGGAGACGACGACGTGCAAGCTGTGCGACTCGGCGTTCGAGTACTATCCTTCCGACAAGCTCGGCGTGTACTGTCCTGACTGCGTGGACGCGGCAGACGGACTCCTCCCTGAGAATCCATCGGAGAAGGGGGAGCGCATATCAGTCGAGTGTCGGGCCTGCAGCGCCTCGATCGAGGTCCGTTCCAGACTGCTCGAGAAGCGAACGCAAGGAGTATTCTGTTCTCGCACCTGTCACGGCGAGTGGCTCTCCGAGAACGTCGTCGGCCCGGACCACCACCAGTGGGAAGGTGGCGAGATTGATTACGGGCAGCGGTGGTGGAAAATCAGACGGCAGGCGCTCGAGCGAGACGGATACGAGTGCCGCCACTGTGGGGTCGGTCGAGACGAGATCGGTCGAAATCCAGACGTCCACCACGTCCAGCCCGTCCGTTCGTTCGACGACCCGGACGAAGCGCACACGATGGAGAACGTGATTACGCTCTGTCGGAGCTGTCATCGCCTGGCCGAGGAGGGGACGATTCCGGTTCCGATTGACGGCGAAAAGTAACACTATTGTGTGACCGTGGCTTACCGAAATTCGAACACACTACGGCAGTCCCGTGGTGGTGAGTAAATCCAACGGATTTACGAGCCTCACGGGACTTCGGTCGTAGTGTGAAGTCCCGTGGTGGCAAGCAGTTCCAACGGAACTGTGAGGTACACGGGACGACGAGTGAAACGAGAAGTCCCGTGGTGTAGTGGCCAATCATCTGAGCCTTTGGACGTGTTCGGTTTCGGCCGTCACGGAAGAGAGCTCAGGACGGCGGTTCGAATCCGCCCGGGACTACTTTTGCGCCGAACAAACTCGTGAGGCGCAAGTATCCTCGGCGGTTCGAGCCCAGAAGACGAGAGGATTCGAGTCCTCGCGGTTCGGATCTGCCCGGGACCATGATAAATTTTTATATAAATTCTTTTGCCTCATCGGTTCTACATTACCGTACGTTCCTCTTTCAGACGACTCGAGATAGCACGCTTACGAATTCCCACACCACTTGCCCGAGCACCGAACCATCAATCCAACTCTCGATCCAGGGTGGCCACAGCACGAGAGACGTAGGCATTCCCCTCCCAGCTTCGGGCAGCACGAAGGTCCGAGAGCACCTCGAGTGCGTCGGCTGCCTCTAGGTGTCCGTTCCGCATGAACGCGATGAGGAGCGTCGGCGTGGTCACGAGTCGGGTAGTGGCAAGCGACGCGTGTACGAGTGCGAGCTGGTTGAACTCGTCACAGAGTAACTGCGTCGCTTCGAGGTCGTTGGCCAACGTGACGGCGGCGTTCTCGCCATCGTCGAGCGGAAAATCTGGGTCCAGTTCGGTCTGATGGACCTCGATACGAGACAGCCGCTCGAGGACGGCCCCAGCACCGGTTCCGGATCGGTCGTCGTACGCTGCGGTCTCTCGCAATTCGCCGACGACACGTTCGGGAACGACGACCTCGTGCTCGTCGACGAGGTGATCGAGTGGCCGAACGTCGTGGTTAGCAGCCGTCCCAAGACTCACGAGTGCGGACGTGTCTGCAACGATCCGTGCCATCTACGAATCCGACAACTCCGTCGTAGCGTCGTCGAGAAAGTCGTCGTTCAGTTGCGTTTTGAGGACCCGGAAGTTTGCCGCCGACTCGTGGCCGACGAGCGCCGTCAATTGCTCGAACGTGATCTCGTCGTCGTAGTAGGCGCTGGCGATTTCCTGTGTGATCTCGTCGTCGTGGGACGCATTTCGGAGATACTCTCGGAGTGCATCCGTGAGGATGTCCGTCCTGTCCGTCTCGAAGACGGTCGCGAGGGCGTCCGCACGGTCGACTAACCCCCGGGGAGCGCGAAACTGCACTCGCTTTTTACTCTCCGAACTCATGTGTGTACATTGTGAGTGCCGTCGGTTAACTCTTTCTGGGAACCGAACGGGCACACTCGAGCCGTCGATCCGTCGGGCTTTTGACTCCGCGCCTCTGACGACGTATCACGAGGGATGGCCCGCTACCACATCGAAACATACGGTTGCACCTCGAATCGCGGCGAGAGCCGCGAGATCGAGCGGCGGCTCCGCGACGCCGGTCACCACCGCGTCGACGGACCCGACGAGGCCGACGTGGCCATCCTCAACACCTGCACGGTCGTCGAGAAGACCGAGCGCAACATGCTCCGACGAGCGGAGGAACTCGCGGACGAAACGGCGGACCTCTACGTCACCGGCTGTATGGCCCTTGCCCAGGGCGACCTGTTTCACGATGCGGGAGTCGACGGTGAGGTCCTCCACTGGGACGAGGTCCCGGAGGCGGTGACAAACGGCGAGTGTCCCACCACGACGCCGGACGCCGAGCCCATCCTCGATGGCGTCGTCGGCATCCTCCCGATCGCCCGGGGCTGTATGTCCGACTGCTCGTACTGCATCACCAAACACGCCACGGGCAAGATCGAGTCGCCGCCCATCGAGGAGAACGTCGCGAAGGCCCGCGCGCTGATCCACGCGGGCGCGAAGGAAATCCGCATTACAGGTCAGGACACCGGCGTCTACGGCTGGGACCAGGGTGAACGGAGGCTCCACGAACTCCTCGGGCGCATCTGCGACCTCGAGGGCGACTTCCGCGTTCGCGTCGGGATGGCGAATCCGAAGGGCGTCCACGGCATTCGCGAGGAACTGGCCGAGGTCTTCGCCGAGTACGACGAACTGTACGACTTCCTGCACGCACCCGTCCAGTCCGGGAGCAACGACGTCCTCGGCGACATGCGCCGCCAGCATCAGGTCGAGGAGTACCTCGAGGTCGTCGAGACCTTCGACGCGGCCCTCGAGTACTGGACGCTCTCGACTGACTTCATCGTCGGCTTCCCCACCGAGACCGACGCAGATCACCAGCAGTCGCTCGAGCTACTTCGGGAGACCCGTCCCGAGAAGGTGAACGTCACCCGGTTTTCGAAGCGACCGGGGACCGACGCCGCCGATATGAAGGGCCTCGGCGGGACGATCAAGAAGGAGCGTTCGAAGGAGATGAGCGCCCTGAAGCGCGAAATCGTCGGCGAGGCCTACGCCGAGATGGTCGGCGACACGCGAGCTGACTGTCTCGTCGTCGAGGACGGCGTCGGCGACTCCGTGAAGTGTCGCGACTCGGCTTACCGACAGGTGATCGTCCAGAACGCGAGCGAGCACGGCCTCGATCCCGGCGACTTCGTCGACCTCGAAGTAACGGCCCACGAGACGATGTACGCGTTCGGCGAGCCGGTCTGATCGGCGTCGTTCGTCTCTCGTTTGCCGGGTTTCTATTGTCGACCCTCGGGTTCGGCACTCACTTTCGAGGCCGGGCTTAGCTCTCACTCCCGCCAGCGTCGGTGTCGACGCCCACCAGTTCCGCCGACAGGTACTCGACGAACTCGGCCGGGTGCTCGACGTGGGGCAACTGGGTAGCGTAGTCCAGAACGACGAGATCACAGTCTGCGGTTTCGGCGAGGGTTCGCCCCTCCCGAAGGGTGACGCGCTCTGCGTCCCGGCCCCAGACCAGGGTGACCGGAACCTGGAGCGACGCGAGTTCGTCTCCGAGGTCGAACGAGGGGCCAGGATCGAGCGACCCGGCGACGTGGGAGGCGACCGCGTACCGCGCCCCTGGCTGGTGAGCGCTGTCCCAGGTCTGGGCGATCAGGTCGGACCGGACGTTCGCGGGGTCGTAGAACCCGGATTGTTCGTAGAACTGTCGAATCGCTCGCTTGCTCGAGAGCAGGTTGTACGCCGTCGTCCCGGCGACCGGTGACCGGAGGAGACGGCGGTAGACTGGCCGTTCGTCGGCCGAGTGGTCCGTCGGACAGACGAGCACGAGGTGCTCGAGGTCGACGGCAGGGTCGCTGGCGGCGTTCGCCGCGTACGATCCGGTGAGTGAGGAGGCGATCAGCGTCGGTTCGTCCGCGAGAGTACCGATAACGTCCCGGAGAAACTCGGTGTAGAGAGTCGACGAGTAGACGAGCGGGGGTCGCTCCGACAGACCGAAGCCGGGGAGGTCGATCGCGTAGACCCGGTAGCGCTCGGCGAGTCGCTCGAGTACCGGTTCGAACTCGTGGCTGCCGGCTCCCGGATAGATACCGTGGACGAGAACGAGTTCCGGGTCTGCCGGATCGCCAGCGGCGGTATACCGGGTCTCGATGCCGCGCCACTGGTAGGTTCGTTCGATCCCGGGGAGCGGGTTCTCGAGATCACCGGCACGTCGCCTGAGGGCTCGGTTGCCGAGGACGGCCGCGCCGACGGCGCCGACTGCCCCGGCGAGGAGGGTTCGGGCACGCATACGCCAGCGTTCGTCGTCAGTGGTCTTGAACGTGGGGCTGCCCTCTCAGGTCGTCTGCAACTCGCGAGGCATCAGCGGTCGTCCGACTCGGTGACGCCGTTCGCGTCGACGTCGAGGTCAGTCTCGACGTCCTCGAGACAGCGCTCGAGTGGGTCGAGCAGGTCGGAGGCGATGCTGTAGGGATCGGTTTCGCCCTGCCGGACGGCCTCGGCGAGGTCGTCGACGCCGCCTGCGCGCTCGAGGTCGGCCTCGAGGAGCGCGTGGACGTCCTCCCGAAGGAGGGTCCTGATCTCTTCGGCGTAGCGACGGCGGGTTCGCGCTGCGTGCTCACCGGAGTCGACGAGGTACTCGCGGTGGGTTGCGAACGCGTCGATGAGATCGTCGACGCCGTCAGCCTTCGTGGCGACGGTTTCGACGATGGGCGTCGTCCAGCCGGCGTCGGCCTCCTCGTCCGTATTGGGGTCCCAGTCGTCGTGTGCGTCGATGACCTCCTGGCTGTGATGGCCGCCACCGCCGAAGCCGGCACCCTCACCCAGCTGGATCATCTCCCGGAGTTCCTGGACGGTCCGGTCGGCACCGGGCCGGTCTGCCTTGTTGACGACGAAGACGTCGGCGATCTCGAGGATCCCTGCCTTCAGCGTCTGGATCTCGTCGCCGGACCCGGGCGGAACGAGGACGGCGACGGTGTCTGCGGTCTGGACGATATCGATCTCGTTCTGGCCGGCGCCGACGGTCTCGATGATGATCTTGTCCTTGCCGAAGGCGTCCATGGCCTTGACGGCGTCTGCCGTGGCAGTCGAGAGGCCGCCAAGGGTGCCGCGAGCACTCATCGAGCGAACGAAGACGTCCATGTCGCCCACCGTCGAGGCCATGCGGATGCGATCACCGAGCACCGCCCCGCCGGAGAAGGGTGAGGACGGATCGATCGCGATGACGCCGACGGTCTCGCCACGGTCGCGGTAGGTTTCGGCGAGTTTGTCCACCAGCGTGGACTTCCCGGCCCCGGGGCTCCCCGTAATGCCGACGACGTCGGCCTCGCCGGTGTGGGCGTACAGGTCAGAGACGAGATTTCGGTAGCCGGGCGAGCGATCCTCAATCTTCGAGATGACGCGGGCCAGCGCGCGGTGTTCGCCTGCCAGCAGGGCCTCGAGCAGGTCCTCGTCGTTCATCGCTCGGGGGCGTTCTCGCGGACGAACTCGATCGTCTCCTCCACCGAAGTACCGGGGCCGAAAATCTCGGCGACGCCCTCGTCCTCGAGTTCAGCGCGGTCTTCCTCGGGAATGACGCCCCCGACGAGGACGAGGGTGTCCTCGGCTGCGCCGTACTCCTCGAGTCCGTCCATGATCTTTGGAACCAGCGTGTCGTGGGCACCCGAGAGGATAGAGATTCCCAGTACGTCGACGTCTTCCTGGACCGTCGCCTGGACGATCTCTTCGGGCGCTTTGTGCAGTCCGGAGTAGATGACTTCGAATCCGGCGTCGCGGAACGCGCGTGCGATGACGTGTGCTCCGCGGTCGTGACCGTCGAGACCGACTTTGGCGACCAGACACCGGATCGACTCCCCTTCCTGTTCGCTGCTCATACCCTCATTTCCCGGCCCCCCTGTTTGACTTTAACGGAAGTTGTTGAGGGATACACTCGGACGCTGACTATTTTGGCTGAGCGAAGCTCACGGACGGACCAGTTCCGGTACCGACCAGTTGCATTTTGTAACCCTCTCGAACGGCAAAACCATCCCGAACCAAAGGCTAAAGAGTCCATCGGACAAATATTCCCGTAATGACTATCGTTCGTCTATTGCGGAGGGATCTTTCGTGGGCGTCGAGATAAAAGAGAGCAGGGTGACCGACGCCGAGTTCGAGGAAATGAAGGCGTTCGTCTACGAGTACCTCGCTGCCAGCGTCGAGAAAGAAGGCGAGGGCGGCCGGATGCGCTGGTATCCGTGGCACTCCGCGGAGTACCGGTTCAACCACATCCTCAACGTCGTCGAACTCGCCGAGGAAATCGCACGCAAGGAGGGTGCAGACGTCGACATCACCCGCGTCGCCGCGCTCTTTCACGACGTCGCCAAACTCGAGACCGACCAGGAACTCCACGCCGAAGCTGGCGCTCGCGTCGCCCGCGAGTACCTCGAGGCCCGTGCGGATTACCCGGAGTCGTTCATCGCACAGGTGTGTCGGGCCATCGAACATCACTCCTACCAGGGAGACCTGACCGACCTCGCACTCGAGACCCAGTGTCTCATCGAGGCGGACCTCCTCGACAAGGTGGGCGCCAACGGGACGACGCTAATGCTCTTGCGGATGGGCTACGAGGCACGAACCCACATGGAAGTCGACGAGATGGTCGACCGCGTACTCGAGCGCGGGTACGACGCCGCCTCGCGGGTCCAGAGTGACACCGCCGAGGGAATCGCTCACCAGCGGCTCAAACGTGTAAAGTGGTTCGGTGAGTGGCTCGAAGACGAAATCGCTGGCCTCTGAGTGCCAGCGGCTGCATCCCCCTTTTCGATCCTGACTGTCATCAGATGGGAACGTATTTTACGTCCGAGACTAGTTAGTGAAACGATATGTACGCCGCCGATAATCTCGGTGATGCCCTCCGCGTCACCAAACGGTACCTCCACGCGCTAGGGGTTGCCGGATACCTGAAACTCGGTCTCCTGATCCTCCTCATCGGGGGTCTCGGTCTCCTGTACCAGGTGTTCAATATCCCCGCCGAACTCGCCATGCAGGGGGTAGGAGATACGGACACGCTCGCGATCGTCGCCGTCGTCGCCGCCTCCCTCCTCCTGGTTTTCCTCCTGCTCAGATACCTCGCGGCCATCCTCGAGTTCGTCTACGTCGAGTCGTTGCGGTCCGAGGAGATGCACCTCAGGCGGTACGTTCGAGCCAATCTGAAGAACGGCCTCCTGTTGCTGGCTTTCCGAATCGCACTCTGGATCGTCGTCGGTGGCCTCTTCGTAGCCCTCGTCGCCGCCGTCGTCCTCGGTGGGGACGTCGGCGCGCCCGACGACCTCACCGCCGGCCAGCTCGGTGCGCTCTTGCTCGCTGGCTTCGTTTTCGGTGTCGTCGGCTGGATCGTGAGCGTCCTGACGAACGCGTTCGTCGTCCCGACGATGCTCCACGAAGGTCGTGGACCCATAAGCGGGTGGCGACGAGTGGCCGGCTCGATGGGACCGAACTGGACCGGCCTGCTCGCGTTCTTGCTGGTCGGCTTCGTACTCGGGGCTGCCATCGTCTTCCTCTACGCCGGTATCTACTTCGCCGCGTTCTTCTTCGGCATCTTCCTGTTCGCGATCCTCCTCGTGCTCGCACTCGCGATCCACGAAGCGCTGGGGATCGTCGTCTTGGTCGTGCTCTTGCTCGGGTACCTCCTCTTCGAGTACGCCTTCTCGCTGCTCGAGACGCCGATCCGAACCTACGTTCGCTACTACGCACTCTTGCTGCTCGGCGATACGGACGATTCGCTCGACCTCATTCCCGAGCAGCGACAGGCGGTTCGCGCTCCGACGGGTGCAGCCACCGGCGGGACAGGACCCCAGCCGGGGCCGGCCGCGTCAGGTCAACCAGTCGGGTCCGGTAGCCCAGGATTCACGACGGGTGCAGGGGAAGGGTCAGCCACAGGTTCAGGAACCGACACAGGTCCGACGGCACGGTCGGAGGAGGAACCCGACGACCCCGACGAGACGGCCGTCTGGGGCGATTCACCCTCCTGGGGATCCGACGCTAGCTGGGACGTCGCAGCCGACGGAAACGATCGATCCCACCCAGACGACGGGGACGACTCGAGCGACCAGGAGTTCGATACCGACGTGCCTCGCACCGATCCCGACGACGCAGATACCGATACCGACGACGAGACCGACGACTGGGGACCCGGTCGCTGACGTCCGGATCGCACGGACGCCCCGCCGGGCTCGAGGCGTCAGGCTTCAGCCGATCGTCGCTATGGTGGGTACTGGAGCAGGAAGTGGTGAGACGGTGGTTGTTTCTGATTCCCATACTGCAACCGTCCAGTCTCAGGGAACCAGTGCGAGAATCGACGTGGACGCTGTGGAGTGAGAGTAAACGCTGTCGGTGCTGATGGCGCTCGCTGGCGACGCCATCTCGTTGGTACCTCCCTACGGTGTCACTGGCCTCTCAGTACTGGATCAGGGACTCGGGATGGCCCGATCCGGATCGATCCGCGTAGCGCTGGCGCCTCACAGTAGCAGCGATAGCGCAGCCAGCACCAGGAAGATCAGCACCAGCCACTTCGCGATGGACATGGTGATACCGGCGACGCCGGTCGCGCCAAGTGCAGCCGCGACGATCGCGATCACGAAGAACAGCAGTGCAAGTTCGAGCATGTCCGAACGAACGGGTGCGAGACGGAAGGGGGCAGGGCCTGATTGTGCCCCCGATCCCCCTTCTTCGGGGGTACCAGTCCACGAACCGGCGTGGATGTCGTCGCGGAGAGCAGACCTCGTGGGAGCGATCCAGAGACGGCCCAGTCGTGGTCCCGGCCCTTCGCATACTGGCACGCCGAGACTACCGACACACGACCATCGCCGCTTCCCAATCCATTTTGTCGCCGGCAGTCGACCAGCGCACATGGAGTACACGACGCTCGGAAATACGGGTACGACCGTCTCGAGACTCTGTTTCGGCACGTGGCGCTTCGGCAAGCGACACGGCGAGACCGTCGAGACGACCCGCGATGAAGCCCACGAATTGCTCGACGCCTGCTACGACCAGGGCATCAACTTCATCGACACGGCGAACGTCTACGGCGACCCCGACGGGACGAGCGAGGAGTGGATCGGCGAGTGGCTCACCGACTACGATCGCGAGGATTTCGTCATCGCCTCGAAGGTCTACTTCCCGTTCGACGGCTGGGGAGATCCCCGGCCGAACGACTCCGGCCTCGGTCGCAAGCACGTTCGGGCCCAGATCGAGGGCACCCTCGAGCGGCTGGGAACCGACTACATCGATCTGTACTACATCCACCGCTGGGACGACGAGACACCTATCGAGGAGACCCTCTCGGTGCTTTCCGACCTCGTCCGTGAAGGCAAAGTCAACCACCTCGGGGCGAGCACGATGGCCGCCTGGAAACTCACGAAGGCGCTGTGGACCAGCGACGTCGACGGACTCGAGCGCTTCGACGTCACCCAGCCAATGGTCAACGCGGCCCACTACGACGCCGTCGGCGACTACCTCGACGTCTGTGCCGATCAGGACCTCGCGGTCTGTCCGTACTCGCCGCTGGCCGGCGGCTTCCTCACCGGCAAGTACGATCGGACCGACGACGGCCGCGTCGAGGGGCCGGATGGCTCGAGAGCAACGCTGAGCGAGCGGTTCGACGACTACTACGCGACCGACCGGGCCTGGCGTGTCCTCGAGGTCGTCGAAGAGGTCGCCGACGAGGTCGACGCGACGCCGGCGCAGGTCTCCCTGCGCTGGCTGATGGATCAGGATCGGTTCACCTGCGTGCCGATCGTCGGTGCGCGTGATCCGGACCAGCTGGCAGAGAACGTCGGTGCGGTCGAGCTCTCGCTGAACGACGAGCAGTTCGGTCGTATCGACGCGGCTCGCACGAACGACTGACGTCGTCGACGGGCGTCGACCTCACTCGAACGGATATTCTACCAGCCGAGTCTCCACCGAAAGTACTTCGACGTGCGGAACCTGTCACTCGAACGACCGAGCAATCTGTGAAACGTCGTGACCAGTAGTGGCAGCGAAAACTCACGTTTTTACGGTGGAGTCATTCGACTCTGCATGTATGTCTACTTCACCGCGACGAACGACGTTCTTCCTCCTGTCACCCGATCGTGGCGGTCAGGCAGGGAAAGTCGTCGACTGGCTGATCATGGCCCTTATCTTCGTAAATGTCGCTGCCGTGATGCTCGAGACGGTCGATTCAGTCGCCCGTGAGTACCGGACGGTTCTCTTCTGGCTCGAGGTCGGCAGTGTAGCCCTCTTCACCGTCGAGTATCTCGGTCGAATCTGGAGTGCCGTCGAGCATCCCGACTACTCCGGGCCTATCTCCGGCCGCATCCGGTTCGCGTCTCGACCGTTACTGATCGTCGATCTGCTCGCGGTCCTGCCGTTTTACCTGGTGGCCTTCGGCCTCGGTGGCGACCTGCGAGTGCTCCGTGCACTTCGATTCCTCAAACTTATCCGGTACTCTCGGTCACTCTCAGTTTTCGTTCGTATCCTCGAGCAGAAGAAAACCGATCTGGTGGTCGTCACCGTTGTCGACGCCGTACTTCTCGTCGTGGCGTCCAATCTCGTCTATCTGGTCGAACACCAGGCCCAGCCGGAGACGTTTTCCTCGATTCCCCAGACACTCTGGTGGGGCGTCGTCACGCTCACGACGGTCGGATACGGTGACATGCATCCCGTGACGCCGGCTGGCCAGCTACTCGGTGGTCTCACGGCCGTCCTCGGCATCGGGTTGTTCGCACTTCCAGCGTCGCTCATCGCCTCCGGCTTCCTCGAGGAATCACGACAGAGAGCGTGTCCTCGATGTGGTCATCGGCCCGGAGATGACCTGGGCGATGACACGACCAGCGCCCGTTTCGAGAACCCGCGACAGGGTCGACGATAGCCGACCGATCGGTCGCCGTCCACTCGGATCGAATACGTGATTACGTGACAGATCACGACGGCGTACTCGCGACCAGTAACCGACGACCATGGCCGTGCTGTTGGTTCGAGATACGAGACGCATCTCGAGGCCACTCGAGTTCGTGGTCGTGGCTCAAAGTGCCAGCGCGTCGACGACGATCACGACGAGGATGGCCCCGAGGAACGCGTTCGAGGCGTGGAACGACCGGAACGCTGCGCGCTCGGTTTGCTCGAAGTGAAGGACGATGGCCGTCCAGAGGAAGATACCCCCGAACACTGCGACGGTCGCGGCGTACAGCGCACCGAGATCGGTGAGCCACGCGAGGACGACAGTGCCGACCAGCGTCGCGGCGATGTAGTAGACGATGTGTTTGCGAGTCTCGGTCTCGCCGCGGACGACGGGCATCATCGGGAAGCCCCCGCGGGCGTAGTCGTCTTTGTACGCCAGCGCGAGGTTGTAGAAGTGCGCCGGCGTCCAGAGGAAGATCACGCCCGCGAGCGCGAGCGCTGGGAGGCCGATCTCGTTGGTGACGGCGGCCCAGCCGATCAGCGCGGGGAGCGCGCCTGCCGCACCGCCGATGACGGTGTTCTGGACCGTGTTCGGCTTGAGCAACAGCGTGTAGACGACGCTGTAAAAGAGGATCGCGGCCAGCCCGAGTGCTGCGGCGAGTGCGTTGATCGTCAGGAAGACGGCCAGCGAAGCGACGGTCAGCAGGCCGCCGAAGACGAGTGCGTTCCGGACCGGGATCAGGTCCACCGCGAGCGGTCGGTCTGCCGTTCGCGACATCTTCTGGTCGACGTCGCGCTCCAGGACGTGGTTGAACGTTCCCGAGGCGCCGATGGCGAGGACGCCCCCGCCGAGCGTGGCGACGATCGTCGGAACGTCGAGTGCCGGTCCGGCGGCGAGTGCCATCCCTGCGGCGGCGACGAGACAGAGCAGCCACATCAGCCGCGGCTTCATCATCTTGAAGTACGCGTAGGCGGTGAGCCGGGCGCGAGCGATCCCACCCTGCGGGAGAGCCCGTCCGGTAGCTGGTTCGGGTTCATCAATCGGTTCGGGATCGGCCGCCTCGAGGGCGTCGTCGTCGGTGCCGGTCGCGAGTTCCAGATCCCATGCGAGTGCGAGGACGATGGCACCGAAAACGGCGATGCCGAGGGAGAGGTGGAGCCCCGGCGTGATCGCAGACGGACCGAGGGTCGCGGTCGCAGCGCCGACTCCGACCTGAACGATGTAGAGTGCGGTCCCGACGAGGATCGTCCACCGGACGCGCCGCGAGACGTCCCCGAGGACTGATACGATAGCAGTCGCGGCGACGAGTGCACCGACGATGACAGCTGCGAGCCGGTGGGTCCACGCGATGACGAGCTGGGTCTGGTCGAGCGGATCGACGGGTGCGTGACAGGTCGGCCAGGTGGTACACGCCGAGGCGGCGTCGGTGAGCGAGGTGGTCGCGCCGGCGATCAACAGCAGGTAGACGCCGACGGCCGTCGCTGCCAGCAGTCCGGAAAAACGCCGGCGGGTGCCGATCGGCCTGGGGAACTCGGATGCCACGACTTCTCTTCTGAAACGTGCGACTCCGGCTATTTAGCAGTCCCGCTTTTTCTGGGCCAGGGGGAGCGATCCTTCCACGTCGGGCGGTCCACCGCCGGACGTGGTCGGCCGCTCACATCCCCATGTCGGCAGCCGATTCGGGGATCGGGAGATCGTGTGGAGAGACGCCGAGCACGTCTGCGGCGTGGTCGAGAGCCATGTCGAAGCCGTAGTAGCGTTCCAGTTCGTCGCCGTCGACCGTCGACCGGACTTTCACCATCGCGTATCCGTCACGGTTCTGGGCGAGGGTTGCCGTCCCGTGGCCGACGGAATCGGCGGTCGCCTCGAACGTGAGCACGCGTTCGGTCGCCGTCTCGGTGTACGTGGCCACGATGCCATCAGACTCGACGCGACGGTTATCACGCTCTTCGTCGGCACCTGCCGCCGTTTCCTGATCGGTCATACTCGCCACTAGATACCGCAACACCGGGAAGGTGTCGGTTCGCGAACCCGGGCAATCCTCGAACGGCGCACCGAAAACCGGAAGCTTCGAGCCCTTCTCGACGCCAGCACGCCCATGGGCAAGTGGCTCCAGAGTGGTCGCCGTCGGGACGTCTGTTACCTCCTCGCGGCCGCCGAGGACGGACAGCTTCGCGGCCAGCAACTCAAATCCAGACTCGAGGCACACTACGACGACCGAATCGAACCGAAGTCCTTCTACGGCTCGCTCTCGGCGCTGGTCGACGCGGGGTTCGTCGAGAAGCGGACCGACGGGATTCACGACGTGTACGCGTTGACCAGCGCCGGCGAGCGGCGTCTCCGGGAGCACGTCCAGTGGATCGAGACGTGTCTGTGTCTCGAGGGCGACGGTCGTCGTGACGACGCCGAGTGACGCGATGTACCGCGGTGTGACCGCCCCGAAAATGCGTGTACCGAGCCCGTGATGGGCAGTGAACATCCGTGCTCGTCGGATGTGTTCATCGTCGTCTCTCTCCGTCTTGGGTCTCCTCGGTCGCGGCCGTTTCACGGGGTAGCTCCCCGATTGGATCGATCCGAATCCCGGATGGCCCACTCTCGACACGGGCGTCGACCTGAAAGACCTCGGCCAGCAGCTCTGCGGTGACGACCTCCGACGGTGGACCGCTGTCGTACACCACGCCGTCATCGAGTGCGACGAGGTGATCGCAGACGCGAACGGCCTGTGAAATGTCGTGGAGCACCACGACGATGGTGATGCCGTTGTCGTCGCTGAGTGACCGGATCACCTCGAGGAGACGTACCTGGTGGCGCAGGTCGAGGTAGGTCGTCGGCTCGTCGAGCAAGAGTGTCCGGGGTTCCTGTGCGAGGACCATAGCGATCCAGGCGAGCTGGGTCTGTCCGCCCGAGAGCGATCCAACGTCCCGATCGCGGAGGTGATCGATCCTGACCGTGTCGATCGCCCAGTCGACGGCCTGCCAGTCCCGGTCGGTCATCGTATCGAACAGCCGTCGGTGTGGATACCGGCCGTGTCTGACGAGATCCTCGACGGACAGTGACTCGGGTGCGACGTTGTGCTGAGAGAGCACTCCCAGTTCACGGGCGAGTTCCGTGCGCGAATACGTACTGACGTCCATCCCATCGAGGACGACCTGCCCATCGGTCGGCTCGAGTTCGCGTGCCATTCCTCGCAGGAGCGTACTCTTGCCGCTGCCGTTGGGCCCGACGAGCGCGGTTACCGCTCCCCCGGGAACGTGGATCGTCTCGCCGTCGACGACCGGGTCGTCACTCGCGTCGTACTCGAGGACGATGTCGCGACACTCGATGTGCTCGTGCGGCGGGCCCTGGGACGACTGGTCCTGACCTGTCACCAGGCCACTGCGTGGGTTTTTGGATGTCCCGCGCTCGACGAAGGGGTCGAGACCGAGTTTTCCGATCATGGCTCGAGGTGTCCAATCACGAGTTCTCGACCGCGCTGAACCCGCTCGCGACGCTCACTGTCGGGTACCGATCTGGCCTCGAACCGTGCGAGGACGTCGTCGATAACCCACTGTATTCGATCCTCTGAAATGGCCGTCCCTTCGGGAACAGTCTCGCGTATCCACGACTCGACGCGTGGCTTCCAGTCGTCGTCGGGTCGTTCGCGCACGACCCAGTCGGTGTACTGGCTCGCGATCTCGTCCCAGTACCCTCGTTCGCGTAATACGTCGGTGACGAGCGCGTGTGCCGTCTCCGCGCCGTCGCCGGCACAGATGATGGCCTGGTGGGTCGCATCTGCCAGTCGACCGGCGACGTACAACCCGTCGACTGCGGTTCGGCCACGGTCGTCGCAGTCGACGGCGTGGTCGTCCTCGTCGTACAGCGCCGGATCGAGCGACTCGAGGTAGTCGCCGTCGATCACGGTCGCGGCGATCACGTATCGGGCCGTCGCGACCGTCCCGTCGATCGTCTCGACGCGGAACCAGTCGGCCGGTTTCTCGATCGCGGTGACCAGCTCAGCATGTACCGTCGCTCCCTCGTGGGTCGCCTGTTCGCGGCCGAGTTCGAGGAAGGTGGGTGGATCGATCCCACCCGGGAACCCGAGGTAGTTCTCGAGGTGTGCACACCGTGAGATCGCCGAGCGACCACAGGCGAAGACGCCTGTCTCGAGGCCGAATCGGGCGGTAAAGATCGCTGCCGAGAGGCCAGCGGCACCACCGCCGACGACGAGGACGTCGTATTCGGTCTGATCCTGATCGGTACTCTGTCGTTGGGTATCGGTTGTCATTATAGTTCTCCGAGGTTCTGTTTGCGTTTCATCAGGTAGAGAAAGTACGGTCCGCCGACGAGTCCGGTGAGTATCCCAACCGGGAGCTGCGAACCGCTGATCGCGAGTCGAGCGAGAACGTCGGCGACGACCAGCAAAGCGGGACCGACGAACAGACAGCCCACCAGCAGTGCCCTGTAGTCACTGCCGACGAGCGTCCGGACGACGTGGGGGACGACGAGGCCGACGAACCCGATGATTCCGGCGACAGCGATGCTGGCACTCGCTGCGACGATGGCGACCGCCGAGAGGCCGAACCGTGTGCGTTCGACCGACATCCCGAGTGATCGGGCCGTTCGCTCGCCGAGCATCAGAACGTTGAGCTGTCGAGCACCGGCGATCGAGAGAACGACGGCCAGTACCGTCCAGGGTGCAGCGAGTCGAACTTCACTCCATCCGGACCCGCTCAACGTGCCCGTCGTCCAGGCGAGTGCCTCCTGGACAGTTCCGAGGTCGTCGACGAAGAAATACAGTCCCGTCTGGAGCGACCCGAAAACCGTACTGACGATCACACCGGCCAGCACGAGCCGTACTGGGCTCGTCCCACCGTTCCAGGCGATCACGTACACGAGGAGAAACGCGAATGCACCCCCGACTGCGGCAAATATCGGGAGGTAGACGGACAGTCCACCAAAAATGGCGAGTGTGAGCAAGACCGCGAATCCTGCACCCGAGGAAACCCCGAGGATGTACGGACTCGCGAGTTCGTTTCGGGTGACCGCCTGGAAGATTGCCCCCGAAATGGCGAGGTTCATCCCGACGAAAATCGCCACGATGACTCGCGGAATGCGCTGTGTCCAGACGATCAGTGACTCCGTCGAGAGGTGGGTTACGTCACCGCCGAAGACGAGCGCGTACAGCGTCGTCGGACTCGTCACGACTGCTGGATCGAGAACGATCCGCCAGACTTCCGTGACCGAAACCGAGTAGTCGCCGAACGTGATCTGGACCGAACCTGCAGCGACCACGAGCGCGAGACTCGAGAGACAGACCGAGAGAAGCGTCCTGTCGAGCCACTCGAGCCGGCCGCTCGAGCGGTCACCACGGTCGGTGGTCCGGTCGGTTGCGTGCGTTGGTCGATACTCGTGGGTCTCGCTCATCGGCTCGAGTTAGCTGCCACGCTCACCACGGACGTTTTCGTGGTCGTACGCTGCGATCTGTTCGAGCAACGCGAGACTGTCGGTCGTCTGCCAGACGTCGGCGATTCCCGAGCCGGTCAGTCGGAGTTCGACGACGCCCGTGACCAGAACTGTCTCGCCACTCGGCTCGATCCCGCGGAAGACCCCCTCGTGGGTGCCGGTCATCGTGAACCGGCAGACGACGGTCGCCCCTTCCGAGACCAGCGATTCGACTGCGATCGAGAGGTCCGGGAACGCACCGTGAAAGGCGTCGAGAATCTGGCTCTCGAACTCGTCGACGTCGAGTCCCGGACCCGGAACGTTCGGTGTGTAGACGAGCGCATCCGACGTGAGCATTCGGCGGATGGTCCGTCGATCGTCCTTCTCGAACGCCGCGAGGACGAACTCCTCGGCCAGTTCTTTTTCGGTCTCGAGTCCACTCATTCGAGGCCCTCCCCGCGGACGATTTCGTCGACCCGCGTGCGGTCGAACAGCTGGTCGTCGGTCGGAATCTTTCCAAACTCGTGGTACGCGCCGAACTCATCGGGATACAGCTGTTTCGCGAGCATCTCCATCTGGAACGTATTGACGATCGGGCCCTGATCCGGACTCCCACCGACGTAGAACCGTCCCGAGTCGACACACGCCAGTTGGCTGGCGAGCGTGTCGTCCTCGAGTTCCTCGAACGTCTCGGTCACGCCATCGGGATCGAACAGGCCGTGGCGCCAGACGAAGACGTCGGGATCGATCTCGAGTAGTAACTCCAGTTCGGCCTGAACCCGACCACTGCCGTACTCGGCGACGGCATCGATGGCACCGAGGTCGCGGTAGTGTTTCTCACCGTAGGTACTCGCTGGCGCGTCGGCGAACGTGTCGAGGTGCCAGGTGCCGTCGTGGAGGCTTCCGACGGCGACGGTCGGGCGTTCTGACTCCGGTGGGAGCCGACTCGTGATCGTGTCGCGGACGTCCTCGTTGAGCTCGAGGATCGCCTCGGCACGCGCCGTCTTCTGGAACGTCTCGCCGTATCTCCTCGTCAATTCGGCGAGTGTCAGATACGGGTAGTCACCGTCGGGCCAGGTTGGCCACCCGTCTGGTCGTCCGCTCTGACTCTCGTTGTGAACGAACGGTCCGACCCGATCGACGAATCGATCGACCTCGTCTTCGTCGAACTGGGTGTAGTGGATCAGGTAGTTCGGATCGATCGCGGTGACGTCGGGTGCGAGGTCGTACAGCCGTTCGAGACGGATATCCCAGTCGTCGGTGTGAAGCTCTTCGATCTCGGCTGGATCGATCGAGACGGTCTCGAGTTCGTCGTAGAAGTGACTGTGGCCGAACACCGAGTAGGTGCTGTACATCGCGACGAGCGAGTCCAGTTCGTCGAGTGCCGCTGCAACGTCGACGACGAAGCCGAACCGTCCGACGAACGTCTCGGGAACACTCGAGAACTCGACATCGCCCATCGGCTCCATCGTGACCGTGTACGTTTCGTGAGCCCTCGTCCCGTCGTCTCCGGGACGGTCGCCAGACCGAGAGGCACAACCCGCGAGCGCGGCCGCAACTCCCGTTCCGCCGGCAGCGAGTACCGCTCGACGTGTCGGTCGTTCACCCATCGGTCGACACTGTCGTACCGCTTGATAAAAATAGTTTTCACTAGTGAAAGTCAGGTTGTACAGATCCGTTCGTCGAACGTTGGTCGTCTACTGGAACGGCGTCGACGGTCGTCGAAGAGTGAGTAAACTGCCGATTCGGATCGGATTCCCTCCTGATGTGTCGTTCCCGACAGTCGTTCGAACGATAACTCGAGTATCGTAGACGAATGCGGATTTTTTCGAGTATGTGCGTGATTTCGTTGCTCGATCTTGGCCCGGTGGAAAACAGATGCCAACCTTTATCCGTGTCGTGCTCGACAGTCGAATTGCAATGGCAAACGGTAAGGTTGATTTCTTCAACGACACTGGCGGCTACGGTTTCATCGACACTGACGACGCGGACGAGGACGTATTCTTCCACATGGAAGACGTCGGCGGCGAGGACCTGACGGAAGGCACCGAAATCGAATTCGACATCGAGCAGGCCCCCAAGGGTCCGCGCGCGACGAACGTCGTTCGACTCTAACTACGGTTTTCTACCGTCGCCTCACGGCGACGCGGAGTACCGCAGCATTTTATCGACGTCACACTCGAGAGACGTATTGCGACACGCATACACTCGAGAGGGGACGCAGTCGAAACCAGTGACAAAAATGTTCGCAAGCGGGTAGCCTACTCCTCGAGCAGTCGGTCGCCGATCGTGTTTCGGAGTACCTCGCTGGTGCCCTCGTAGATCTCGTTGAGTTTGGCGTCGCGGTAAAACCGTTCTGCGGGGAAGTCTTTGGTGTAGCCGTAGCCGCCGTGGATCTGGATACCCTCGTTTGCGACCTCGCGGCTCACTTCCGAGGCGTAGAGTTTGGCCTGCGAGGCGTCTTTGATGTAGTCTTCGCCGCGGATCTTCTTGTCGGCAGCCTTGTGCATCAGCATCCGGGCGGCCTGGATCTTCGTGTCCATGTCGGCGAGCTTGTGTTTGATCGACTGGAACTCGCCGATGGGCTGGCCAAACTGTTCGCGCTCGCGAGCGTAGTCGCGGGCTTCGTCGAAGGCAGCACGGGCGATGCCGACGCCGCGGGCAGCGATCGTGATTCGGCCGCCGTTCAGGGTCTTGAGTGCCTGGACGAAGCCGTCACCTTCCTCACCGAGCAAGCGGTCTTCGGGGAGCCGAAGGTCGTCGAACCGGAGTTCGGCGGTCGGACAGCCCTTGTCACCCAACTTTTCCTCCGTGTTCTCGACGATGAACCCGTCGTCTTCCTCGGGCCGGACGACAAACGAGGAGATGCCGCGATTACCCGCGTCCGGGTCGGTTTTCGCGAACAGGGTGACCGTCTGAGCGATCGAACCGTTGGAGATCCAGAGCTTACCGCCGTTGACGACGTACTCGTCGCCGTCTTTCTCGGCGGTCGTCTCCATCGCCGGAACGTCGCTGCCTGCACCGGCTTCCGAGAGCGCGAACGCGCCGATGTCCTCGCCCGCGGCCAGCGGCGTCAGGTACTCCTCTTTCTGCTCGGCGTCACCGAACTCGTAGAGCATGTTCCCTGCGAGCGAGGTGTGAGCGGCGACGACCGTCCCGAGGCCGCCGGAGCCCCGCGAGAGTTCCTCGAGTCCGATCGCGTAGGAGTGATAATCGAGTCCAGCACCGCCGTACTCCTCGGGGAAGGGCATCCCGAGGAGACCGAGGTCGGCCAGCTCCTCGAGGAGATCGGACGGCACTTCGTCGTCGTGGTCGATCTCGTCTGCGATCGGAACGACCTCTTCGTCGACGAATTCGGCGACCATGTCGCGGATCTGTTGCTGTTCGGCCGAGAGTGCGAAGTCCATGCCCCCACTTCGTCCGGCCACTCCTTGACTGTTGTTCCACGAGTCGCTGGTTCAACGGCGTCGGTGACCCGACCCGTTGTTTCGGTTCGATGACCCGTTCCACGGCGTTCCTGTCAACAGCTGGAATATCCCGCCGGGACCGGGGCGTTTTTCCGGGATGCGCTCAAAGGCTACCCAAGTAGATGACCCCCGGCCAGTCAGAATTGACACCATCCGCCGATCTGGAGTGGTGTTTTGATGCGGTTCACGGCGTCTCGCGGACTTTCTCGATCACGATCGATCGACTCGAGGAGCCAATGGCAACGCACATCTGTCTCGGATACCTCCTCTGTCGGGTCGCCGACACGATCGAAGACGCTGGACACATTCCTCCGGAGGTCCAGACCGAGCTGTTGACCGAATACGATCGAGTGCTCGATCCAGACGACGATCTCTCCGTATCGACGTTCATGGACGACGTCGAGCCGTGGATTCCCGAGGAGCGCTCCAGCGACTGGGAGGTCGTCGCAGAGACCCCCCGCGTCCTCCGGACTTTCGAGTCTCTGGAGGAAGAGCCACGGGAAATCATGCGCGATCCGGTCCGCGAACTCGTCGGCGGGATGGCGATGTTCACCGATCGTTACGCCGAGGAAGGTGGGCTTCGCCTCCAGACGCTCGAGGAACTCGAGGAGTACTGCTGGTACGCCGCCGGAACGGTCGGGACGCTCATCACGGGACTCGTTTCACGGGGTGCCTCGCCGGAACGCGCCGAAGAACTCCGTGCGAACGCCCGTTCGTTCGCGCTGCTCTTGCAACTGGTCAACATCGCGAAGGACGTCGAGAACGACTATCACGAGGAGAACAACGTCTACCTCCCGGCCGAGTGGCTCGAGGCCGAGGACGTTCCCGTCGAAGCGGTCACCCACGAGGAGAACCACGGCGCCGTGACGAACGTGATCCAGCGGCTCACCGGTCGTGCCGAGACCTACCTCGACGACGCCCAGCGCTATCTCGAGGTCGTTCCCGAGACCCACGGGAACCGGCTCTCTGCGTGGGCGATTCCGTATTTGCTGGCAGTCGGAACCATGCGCGAACTGCGCGAACGACCGGAGGACGTCGTCCGCGAAGGCGACGTCAAGGTCACGCGCGCGGAGGTGTACGCGGTGATCCAGACGTTCGAGGAGGGCGTCTCGCGGGCCCACCTCGAGGAGTTGCGCCGTGAGATGGCAGAGAAACCGCTACACCGCTGACCTGTTCGGTCCCGGATTATCCGTGGGTCCGCTCTGGTGGCGTTCGGGTTCCACGACGGATTCCGTTCTGACCGTGCCGGACCGGAGACAGTGTCAGGACTCGTACTCGTAGAATCCCCGTCCACTCTTCTTCCCGAGGTCGCCGGCTTCGACTTTCCGTTTCAGGAGGTACGCCGGTCTGTACCGGTCGCCGAGTTCCTCGTGGAGGGTCTCCGTCGCGTGCAAACAGACGTCGAGTCCGATGTGATCGGCGAGTCGGAGCGGTCCCATCGGAACGTTCGTCCCGAGTTCCATCCCACGGTCGACGTCTTCCTTGCTCGCGACGCCCTCGTCGTAGGCGCGGATCCCCTCGTTGATCCAGGGCATCAGGATTCGGTTGGCGACGAATCCGGGTCTGTCGTCGGCCTCCCACGTCTCCTTTTCGAGGTCCCCGGAGAACTCGTGGGCCAGTGCGACCGCGTCGTCGCTGGTCTTCTCGCCGACGACGACCTCGACGCCGTCCATGATCGGCACCGGGTTCATGAAGTGGATGCCGACGACTCGCCCGGGCCGCTCGAGGTTGCCAGCGATGGACGTGATCGACAGCGTGCTCGTGTTCGTCGCCAGCAGGGCCTCCCGGTCGCAGGTGGCCTCGAGGTCGGCGAAGACCTCGCGCTTTACATCGAGGTCTTCGACGACCGCCTCGACGACGAGGTCGCAGTCGGCGATCGCTTCGAGGTCGGTCGATCCCTCGATTCGATCGCGAATCGTCCCGGAATCGTCCGGGAGGGCGTCCCGGCTTTCGAGGCGTGTGAGGCTGTCGTCGATGGCGTCGAAGCCGCGCTCGACGAACTCGGGGTCGACGTCCCGGAGGACGACCTCGTAGCCGTGGGTCGCAGCGACCTGTGCGATTCCGCTGCCCATCGTTCCAGCCCCGACGACGCCGATTCGCTCGAGTCGATCGCGTACCATGGCTCGCGTTCGTCCCAGAACGTCGTAAGCGTGGGGGCACCGCAGACGGCCGCTTCCGGGCCGAATGGATAGCGGCCGGCTCACCAACCGGATGCTCACCACACTGTCAGATCTGTGAAATTTGCCCGCACGTCGACCGAGGACAAGTTTCAAGAGACGAGGGTGTGAGCTACTGGTAGTCGGTGACTCGCGTGAGCAACGAACGTATCGTCAGGGACGCAGTCGACCGCGACGCCCTCGAGGACGACGAGCGGGAGGCACTCGAGGCGGCTGGCGTCGACCCTGTGGCCGTCGAAAAAAAGGAGTACTCCTACCGGATGTTACTCGAGGCAGGCCTCGAAGAGGAACTTGCGGACGCGTTACGCCGCCGATTCTCGTTACCGTGGTCGTTCGAGACCGACGGCGATCTCGAGGGACGATCCGCGACGGTCCGCGGCCTCGGCGAGGCCGAGCGCGAGTGGATCGCCGCCAGCGGTGACGAGGAGTGGCAGGCTTTCGAGGCGACCGGTTCCCGGACCGACTCCGACGACCGAGGAGGCGGCGATGGGGGCACCGAGCGACCCTATCCGCGGCCGACGCCGGTGACGACGGTCGCTGGGGTCGGACCGGCCGACGCCGAGACGCTCGCCGAGGCCGGAATCCACTCTGCCGAGCGGCTGGCGACGGTCGACGCCGCACAGGTCGCCCGTCTGCTCGACCTCGATGTGCTCCACGTCCGCACCTGGCGATACAACGCTCGAGAGCTGGTCGACTGACCGTCGAGGACCCGCGCTCGAGGAGGGACACGCGTCGGTTCGAGCACCGGGAAGATTGTGTACAACTCGAGTAAGGAATTCAGTAAAGGCGGACCATCAGAGATTTATACCGGCCTGTAGCACCGTCTAGCAGATGATTCCGATCGACGATTCTCCGATCGTTCGCGACGGCAAGTCACTGATTCTGGCGATGGACCACGGACTCGAACACGGCCCGGTCGACTTCGAGGAGGTCCCGGAGAAGCTCGATCCGTCGACGGTGTTCGAGACGGCGACCCACGACGCCGTCACCGCGATGGCCGTCCAGAAGGGGATCGCCGAGGGGTACTACCCGAGCTTCGAGGACGACGTGAACCTCCTGCTCAAGGTAAACGGCACGTCGAACCTCTGGATGGGCGAGTACGACTCGGCGGTCAACTGTTCGGTCGACTACGCGGCGGAACTGGGTGCCGACGCCGTCGGCTTTACCCTCTACGGCGGCTCGAACCACGAAGTCGAGATGGCCGAAGAGTTCCGCGACGTCCAGGAGGACGCTCGCAAGCACGACCTCCCGGTCGTCATGTGGTCGTACCCCCGCGGACAGGGTCTCAAAAACGACACGAAGCCGGACGTCATCTCATACGCGACCCGTCTCGGCCTCGAGCTGGGTGCCGACATCGCGAAGGTCAAGTACCCCGGCAGCCCCGAAGCGATGGAACACGCCTGCAAGGCTGCCGGCGACATGAAAGTCGTCATGAGCGGTGGCTCCAAGACGTCTGACTACGAGTTCCTCTCGACGGTCGAGGCAGCAATCGGTGCGGGTGCGAAAGGGCTCGCTGTCGGTCGCAACGTCTGGCAGCGCGAGAACCCGACGCGGATCCTCGACGCTCTCGAGCTCGTCGTCTACGAAGAGGAGACGGCAGACGCCGCCCTCGAGGCGACCGAGTAGGAATGACGGACTCCGATATCGACGCCGCTGTCGAACAGGTCGCCTCGACGATCGCGCGCTCGGCGACGGAGATTCGACAGGGGCTGGTGGGCCGTCGTGGGAAAGCCGACGTGGAGAACCCAAGCGGCGAGGTTCAGGCAGAGGCTGACGTCTGGGCAGACGAGTTACTCGCCGACCGGCTCACCGCCATCGACGGCGTCGCCCAGTACGCGAGCGAGGAGCGGTCGGAAATTATCGACGGCGGGGACGAGCAGGTGTACGTCGCCGTCGATCCACTCGACGGCTCGTCGAACCTGAAATCCAACAACACGATGGGGACGGTGTTCGGCATCTACGACGAACCGCTCCCCGCACCGGGGACCGCGCTGGTTGCCTCCGGCTGGATCCTCTACGGGCCGATCACGACGATGGCCTACGCCCGCGACGGCTCGGTCACGAAGTACGAACTGACCGGCGGCGAGCGAACTGTCGTCGAGGAGGACGTCACGCTCCCGGACGATCCGCTCGTCTACGGCTTCGGCGGTCGCGTCCCACACTGGCACGACGACTTCCACGAGTTCGTCCGCGAAGTCGAATCGAATCCGGACCACAAACTCCGCTACGGTGGGGCGATGATCGGCGACGTCAACCAGGTGCTGACCTACGGCGGCGTCTTCGCGTACCCCGCACTCGAGGATAGCCCCCGTGGCAAACTCCGCCTGCAGTTCGAGTGTAACCCCATCGCGTACCTCGTCGAAGCCGCCGGCGGGCGCTCCTCCGATGGAGCGCAATCGATCCTCGAGGTCGAGCCGACCGACCTTCACCAGCGAGCACCCCTTCACGTCGGCAACACGGAACTGATCGACCGCCTCGAGACCGTCCTCGCAGGCGAGTGAGGGCAGCCGACCGCGGCAACCGTTTTCTCCGTTCGCTGTGATAGCTGTTCTCGAGACCGCGACCACGGAAGCCGTCAGTCGCGAGTCCCCAGCCACGGTGTGGTAACGGAGACGTAGATGGTGACTCCGCCGAGGAGCAGCCCGTAGAACCCCCACCGTGGCCAGTTCGTCTCGAGAAACAGGAGTGTGAGAAAAACTACCCAGAGGCCGAGGATGAGCGCGTCAGCGAGGACCCGGCTGCCGGCTCTGACGAGGCCACCGGCCGAAGCCGTCACGTTCGACGACCCTCGGTCGGTCGCCGCGTGGTCGCGACGCGGCGTGGGCTCTCGGTCCCGCCAGGGGGCTCCGGCACCGTCGGTCGATCGACGTGGGTCGTCCCCCGCCGGCCGGCCCTCCGCCGGCGCTTGCTGTGGATCGTCTGCGTGGTCGTCTCGACGTCCGGTCATCGGTACTCGTTCCCCGGCAACTGCGGATGATCAGAAGTGGTAACCATGGTCGTCGTACAGTGTGTACGCGGCGACCCCCCAGACGTAACTCTGGCCGGGCCACCACGTGCGCGCGTTGTTGAATCCCGCCACGAGAACGTCCTCCGGGTCGCCCTCGGGATCGGGGTAGTAGCTCACGGAGCCGCTGTCGCCGTCGGTCAGGTCCATCTCGCCACCCCAGCGGATCTGGCCCCGTCGACAGAACCGATCGGTGAAGCAGGTGACGGCGTCGATTCCCTGTATCTGTCCGGTCGTATGGCCGGTCATTGCACCGACCTTCTCGAGGCGTTCGTCGCGGGCGATGAGATCTGCGACGCCGAACTTCGTGAGTTGACCGCGAACCCGATGCTGGTCCGTCCCATGGATCGCACCCGAGGGTGCGATCCCGTCTGTCGGCTCGATCAGGGCGACGTCCTCGGCCTCGTAGGCGCGGTCGACCACGCCGAGTTCGAGCGGTTCTGCGTTCTCGAGTGGCAATCGAAGCGATTCGCCGATCGGGTCGTCGACCTCCTCGAACGCGTGCTCCGCGGTCGCGAAGTACCCACGTTGACGTTCGGGATCGTACAGTGCGGGTCCGAGCGTGGCCAGACTCGAGGAGGTCTCGCAGGCGACGCCGCTGGGGGTGACCTCCAGGGGTCGTTCGACGGTGAGTGGGTCGTCGACGGGTGTGGCCAGTCGCGGCTCGAGATCGTCGGGCCCGTCCTCGAGGCCCTCGACGTCGACGATCGTCTCGCGATCGAACGAGACGCCGTCGCCTATCTCCCGGATCATCTCCGGAATCGAACTGTCCTCCGTCGAGACGCCAACGGAGACGGCGGCGCTCTCGTCCTCGTAGGGTCCGGGGACCACTGCGCTCCCGAGGTAGCCGGTGAACCCGACGCGCGAGAGCAGGTCGTTCACCTCGAGGGCGGTGCTGACGGCCTCGTACCAGCCGGCGGGCACCTCGCGAGTCCGTTCCTCGAGCGAGAACGGGTCCGACGGATCTTCACGCACGAGCGCGGTGACGACCTCGACCGGGTCGTCGTCGTCGGTCGCGAGGAAGTCGTCGACGCCGAGGACCCCGGCGACGCCGAGGGCGTAGCCCCCGCTGGCCAGCGTTCGAAGGACGGCTCGTCGATCGAACGTCGAAGTGGCGTCTGTCGGCGTGCTCGCTCGTCGTGAAGACTGCTCCGTCGTGGTCGTCGGTTCGCCTGACATACCGTCGCCTCGATTCCGTTATCTGGTCGCCCTCGGTCGGGCAAAGCTAATGTTCACGTACACGGGGTGGTCGCTACCTATCGGTAGGTAGTGCAAAATGGCGAATAGCGCCGTTGCTTGCACGTGCCCGTAGCGTCTGGCTCCCGTACCGTGATCGGTCGGCCTTCGAGCGGGGGTAGGTAGAGGCTAGCCGCGAGTCTCGCGGCAGTCGAATCGGCGGCCGGTCGGCATCGGCCGTGCCGTGAGACCTGCCGTCAGACGGGCAGGAGACCGCTCCCGCTAGCCCGGTACCGGTCGCGTCAAGCGGAATACCTGTCCTTAACGGTCGTGTCGTTCTCACGCGGTAGGAACGGGGCCGAACGTATTCGTGTCTCCGGTACCACCCTCGAGTCGAGACGCGTATGGCACAGGCGACGCTCACGGTCACGCTGCCAGAGCGGGTGTGGATCCAGCACGTATCGACGGCCCACCCGCAGACGACATTCCGAGTTCTCGCTGCCGTCCCGGGCGAGGACACCGGCTTCGCACTCGTCCGGATCGACGGCGACGACGTCGACAGCGTGATCGAGGAGATGGCAGCTCACTCACAGCTCACAGAACTGACGGTCGCCGAACACCACGACGGAGAGGCGACGGTTCACTTCGAAACGACCGCACCGCTGTTGCTGTTCTCGTCGAGGGCTTCCGGTATCCCGATCGAACTCCCCGTCGAGATCGCCGACGGCGAAGCCACCCTCGAGGTCACCGGCTCGCGTGAACGCCTCGCCGAACTCGCCCAGCAGTTCGAACAGTTCGGCCTCCAGTATCGGATCGAACGCGTTCGCGAACGGCTCCACGCCAGTCAACTCCTCTCTGACCGACAGCTCGAGGTGGTCGAAGCCGCGGTCGAGGCGGGCTACTACGACACCCCACGGCGGTGTTCGCTGACGGAACTGGCCGACGAACTCGACGTCGCGAAGTCGACCTGCAGCGAGACGCTCCACCGTGCAGAGGAAGCGATCGTCAAGCGATTCGTCTCTGATCTCCCCGGTCTCGAGGACGGGCAGGCCGACGAAACGGTCGACCACCCGGCTTCGGACTAGCAGGACTACTGATCGACGTCCGGCTACTCTCGAGCGTCCAGTCTCGTTTCGACGTAGGTGTCGAGTTCGGCAGCGACGTCCTCGAGCCAGTCACGTTCGGTAGTCGAGTAGTGAACGATCGCACCCGAGAGCGTCGTGACGAGCGTCCGGGCGACCTGCTCGGGGTCACACTCGCGAAAGTCGCCGGATTCGATGCCGGCCTCGATGACGTCGGTGAGATAGGCGACGAACACGTCGTCGCTCCGCGTGAAGTGTTCTCGATAGGCCTCGTCGTGGACGGCCAGCGACCGGAGTTCGACGATCATCGCGACGAACGCCAGCCGATCCGACGAATCACCCCTGACTCCCCACTCGAGGAAGTCCTCGAGGCGGCCACGCGGGTCGGTGATCGACTCGCTGGTGACCTCCCGTTCGAAGCGCTCGAGGAGGTAGGCGAGACACTCGAGCACGAGTTCGTCTTTACTGTCGTAGTGGCGGTAGACGAGCGACGGGCTCTTTTCGAACTCCTCGCCGATGGCGCTGATCGTGAGCTCGTCGTAGCCGCGATCTCTGAGAGCCCGGTAGGTGGCCGCGAGGATCTGTTCGCTGGTGTCCTGGGGGTCTGCGAACGGGTCGTCGCTCATCTGTCCCCACCGCCTGTTCGCAGACACCGTGGATCTCTGCCGCCGTGCTCCGGGGCAGCGTTCGGATCGTCAGGAGTCTCCAGAGGTGTCTGTCCGACCCGGCCAGATGGCGGGTTTTCGAGAGATGAGCCACGCATGTCCCCTGACAGCAGCGCAGCCCGCATAAGTGATGTGATTGAGTGTTCAATCACAAAAGATATAATCGACCCAACACAGTTGAAGACGATGACAGAGTTCGACCCTGATAGGTTCGGCCGGTCGCCGACGCCGGGCCGACTGGTCCCCACGTGGTCGACGAACGTCCGTTCGCTGTCGCTGCTCTCGGCTTCCCATGGGACTTCGTTGACGGGAGGGGAGCACCCGTGAACGGTGGATATCGCCTCCGTGGTCTCGCCGGCATAGTTTTGCTGACCGTTTTTCTGATCGTCGCGCTTGGAACCGCTCCCGTCGCCGCAGACGACGACGTCAACGTTTCCCAGGAACTCCAGGCCTCCGGTTCCGACGGAGAGTTGACCCGTGGCGAACCCGAAATCGACGCCTCGATTCCCGACAATCGGATCGCCGCCGGCACCGAGGAGTCCGTCGGAATACAGGTCCAAAACGAGGGTAACCTCCGACTCGGTACCCAGAGCGAGCGAGTCACCGGTGCACGCGGTGTCACCGTCGAAATCGTCAACGAGGGGCCGTTCGAGGTTCGCTCCGGCACCTCCTCGATCGGTTCGCTCGGCGAAGGCCAGATGCAGGAAGTCAGCCAGCGGATCGCCGTCCCCGAAGACGTCGATCCTGGCGAGTACGACGTCACCATCGAGGTCTCCTACTCCTACGACTACCAGGTATCGGATAACTCCGGTGTCGTCTATCAGCGCACGGGAAGCGATACGATCGACCTCACGATCGTCGTTCCAGACGACCCACAGTTCGAGATCAGCGACGTCGCCACCGACGTCGAACCCGGTGGCGACGGGACGGCAACCCTCGAGATCGAGAACGTCGGCGCCGATACTGCCACACAGACTCGCGTGACGATCACCGGTGGCGGCGGCGTCACCGTCGACGGCGAGGCAGCCGAGGAAGTCCTCGGCGACCTCGAACCCGGCGAAACCGCGACCGTGTCGGTCGACGTCGAAATCGCCGCAACGGCCAGCGCGGGCGCCAAGCCGCTCGACCTCGAGTTCGCTTACGCCGACGGGTCGGGTATCCAGCGGGAGGAAGCAGTCACCGAGACGGCGAGTCTCGCCCCCGCACCGGAACAGTCGTTCTCGATCTCGAACGTCGAGGACACGCTCGCGGTCGGCTACAACGGCGTGGTCACCGGCGAGGTGAAAAACGACGGAACCCGGGCCGTCGACGACGCGGTCCTGGTCGTCGAACCGATGACCGACTCGCTGTTCGTCGAGGACACCCGCTATGCGCTCCCACCGATCGAACCCGGTGAGTCCACCGAGTTCCGTTACCCGGTCGACGTTAGCGGGCAGGCCGACGAGGGACCGCGGCAGGTTCGGTTCACGATCGAGTACAGTGCCGGCGATCGCTCGACCGTCGAGGACGGCCCGTTCTCCGAGCGCGTGGTCATCGATCCCAGAACGGACGAGTTCTCCCTCGCGGACGACGGCATCACCGTCGAACAGGGCGGCCACTCCGAGTTCGTCATCGAGATCACGAACAGGCGCGACGAGACCCTGTCGAACATCGACGCGAACCTCTACGCGGACAGTCCGCTCAACTCCCAGAACGACGAGGCGTTCGTCGCCGAACTCGCCCCCGGAGAGTCTGCTAAACTCCAGTTCGACGTGTTCGCCGCACCCGACGCGCCGGCAGAGACCCACCCGGTCGAACTCGATTTCGAGTACGACACCGAACGCGGAGAGACTCAGCTCTCCGACGCCTATCAGCATCCCGTGGAGGTCACGCCGAGTAGCGACGATGGCGGAATCGGGGTTGTCGGAGTTATCATCAGGGCGATGGTCGTTCTCACTGCGATCGGGATCGCCGGGACGCTGTGGTGGCGACTCCGGTGAGCGAGACACGATCACGACACCATGACTGATTCCGACCGCCGTGGCCGCGACGAGGGTGGCGATGCTGCCGACACGGGCGACCCCGATAGACGAGAACCGCCTCGAGGGTCGCCGGTTGCCGGCCACCCGACCGAGGACGCCCACGCCGAGGACCCCTTCACCCGCCGGATCAATCCGGTGATCACCGGCCGGCCCTGGACCGTCGTCCTCGTATTCCTGGTACTGACTGGGCTCTTCCTCGGCGGAGCACTCGTCGGCGGAGGTGAACAGGAAGCCGGCGCTGATCAGTTTACTGACGACTCTCCCGAGCAGGAAGCCTGGGACGAGATCCAGGAGAACTTCGAACGCGGTGACCGAGCCAGCGGCGGGACGACTGCCCAGCTCGTCGTCGAGGACGATCGTAACGTCCTCTCCCGACAGAGTATGTTGCGGATGCTCGAGTTTCAGGATCGCGTCGAGACCACCGACCGACTTCGGGTCACGTCGACGACGAGTCCGGCGTCGCTGGTCGCTCAGGAGCTAAACGAGAACGCGACGACTGCCGAACGCCAGCACCGCGAGGTCGAACGCGCCTCACAGCGCCACCTAGAGGAGGCGATCGCCGACGCCGACGAGTCGGCGGGGCTACCAGTGAGCACCGACTTCAACCGGGAGGCCGCGTCGGCCAGTGTCGCACAGATCGCGATCACCTACGACACGCCGCCGTCTGCAGGGGACGATACCCACGCGTCCCTTCAGTACGAAACGGCGGCGATCGCGGACGAGATCGACGGGTTCGACACGTCCGACAACGTCGTGCTCTTCGGGGATGCGATCCTGAACCAAGAGCGGTTCCAGCTACTCGGAGATACAGCGATCGTGGTCTTTCCGGCCGCACTCCTGTTGATCCTCTTTTTCCTGTTGGTGGCCTACCGCGACCCGCTCGACCTCGGGCTGGGACTGGCAGCACTGATGATGACGCTGATCTGGACGTTCGGTTTCATGGGAATCGCGAACATCCCCTTCTCCGACGCGCTGATCACCGTCTTCCCACTGTTACTTGCGGTCGGAATCGACTTCGGCATCCACATCATCAATCGCTATCGCGAAGAACGTGCCGCGGGTGCCGACATTGGCGACGCGATGGGGATCACGACGAGACAGCTCACCACGGCGTTCCTGATCGTCACCCTGACGACGGTGTTCAGTTTCGCGGCAAACCTCGTCAGTTCGATGGAAGGGCTTCGTCACTTCGGTATCGTCGCCGCCTTCGGGATGATCTTCACCTTCCTCATCTTCGGCGTCTTCCTGCCAGCCGGCAAGGTTGGCCTCGACAGACTCCGCGAGGGGACGCGGGTCCCCAGCTTTGGAACGACCCCACTTGGTAGCGAGGAATCCGTGATGGGGCAAGTGCTCCCGGCCGGGGTGAAGATCGCACAGCTCGCCCCCGTGGTCTTCCTCGTCGCGATACTCGTGGGCAGCCTCGGCGCGGCAGCCTACGGCACTGGCGTCGACACCGAGTTCGATCAGGAGGCCTTCTTCCCCGATCAAGACCGGATCGACCAGTACCAGTACCTCCCCGGCCCGTTCGCTCCAAGCGAGTATACGTTCATCACCTACCTCGAGTACCTCGAGGAGGACTTCGACCAGGGGTTCCAGAGTACGGTGACGATATACGTCGAGGACAGAGACCTTCGTTCGGACCGGGGTCTCACCGCGATCGACCGCTCGCTCGAGAACCCGGACGACGCGTTCGTGAGTGAGAATCGGCGGGCGGACGCCGACACGATTCTGGACGTCATCGACGAGCAGGCCGAAGCGGATCCCGAGTTCGCCAGCACCATCGACCGCTACGATTCGAGCGGCGACGGCGTCCCGGACCGTGAGGTCGACTACGTCTACGACGAACTGTTCGACTCGCCGGCGAGCGATCAGGCTGCCGGCAAACTCGCCACCGACCGCAGTGCGACCCGAATCGACGTCACCGTCGACGTCGACGCCGAACAGGACGAGGCCGTCCTCGCCGCAGAGGAGTACGCTGACCGGATGGCTCTCGACGCAACCGCGACCGGCCAGCTCGTCATCTTCGAGGCCGTCATCGACGACACCCTCGAGTCGTCGGTCAACAGCTTGCTCGTCGCGTTCGTCCTGACGACGATCTTTCTGGTGCTTTCGTACTGGTGGCTCGAGGGACGGGCGGTCTACGGCGTGATCAACGTCGTTCCCGTCCTCGTGACCGTCGCCTTACTCGCGGGTTCGATGCGGTACTTCGACGTGCCGCTGACGCCGATCAACGCGCCGATCCTCTCGGTGTCGATCGGGCTGGGCGTCGACTACACCGTCCACTTCATCCACCGGTTCGTCGACGAGTTCGAGGCGGGCAATAGCGTCGACGAGGCGCTGCTCGTGACCGTCCGGGGAACCGGTGGCGCGCTGACCGGCAGCATGCTCACGACCGTCACCGGACTGGGCGTCCTCTATCTCGCCCTGATCCCGCTGATCATGGAGTTCGGCCTGCTGCTCGCCCTCGGCGTCTTCTACGCCTGGCTCACCTCGCTGCTCGTCGTCCCCTCGACGATCGTCGTCTGGGATCGTCTCGAGAACCGATACCGGAACAGGTTGCGGTATAGAGCACGAGACTAGCGAACTCGGCGATTTCGCCACTCGTAAATCAGAACGTTTTCGCCGTCACGCACTCGAGACGACGCCGTGACCCTCGACTGGACAGAGCGACCGGACAGTCTCCGGAGTTGGCTGGTCGCGATCCTCGGTGCCGTCGCAATGGTCTTTACGTTCGGAACGCCGCTGTCGTACGGCGTCTTCCGGGGGCCGTTCAGTGACGCGTTCGCCGTCTCGCCGGTCGCGCTCTCTGGCGTCTTCTCGATCATGCTGTTTACGTTCTTCATCGGGTCGGGACTGGTCGGCGTGTTCGGAACCCGGTACCCGACGCGACCGCTGTTGCTCGTCTGTACGGCAGCAACTGTACTTCTCGCACCGTCGCTGTACGTCGCCGACTCGCTCCTCTGGCTCACTCTCGTCTTCGCCGTCCTCGGACTGGCACTCGGGACGGTATTCGTCCTCGTGGCGTCGGTCGTCCCACGCTGGTTCGACTCACGCCGCGGCGCTGCGACCGGGCTGATCTTCGTGGGCAACGGGCTCGGGCTGTTCCTGTTGCCGCCGATCTGGCAACTTGCCATCGATCGGTTCGGCGTCCGCCTCGGCTTCCTGCTCGTCCTGTCGGTGACTGCCGGTGCGTTCGCACTCACTGGTCTGACGTGCCGTCGCCCCTCGTGGGCATCCCAGTCGACCGCGACCGCCGGTGACGTCCTCGAGTGGCTCTCCCGACTCGTCGGGACGCGTCAGTTTCAGTTGCTATTCGTCGGTATCGGGTTCTCGTTCGCCTGGTACCAGCTACTCGCGGCGTATGCAGTCGACCTGTTCGTCGCGCGCGGACTCTCCGAGGCGACTGCAGCCGCCACGTTCGGAGCCATCGGCGGCGTCAGTATCGCTTCACGAATCGGAAGCGGCTACGTCGCGGATTCGGTCGGCTCGAGGCGGGCGTTCCTCGCATCGCTGTACCTGGCTGCCGGTGGCATCGCGCTCCTGTTCGTCTCGAACCCGGGCGGGCTGGTGGCCGCGGTCGGCCTGATCGGACTGGGGCTGGGTGGCGCGGCGACGCTGTACATTCCCGTACTCATGGGAATCTACGATCCCGAGAAGGACACGGCGATCGTGGGAATGTTCAACGTCGCTGCTGGCGTCTGTGCACTCGCGATGCCGCCGCTGGGGACCGCGAGTATTACCTACACCGGCGGGTACACCGTCGCTGTTGGACTCACGTTCGTCGTGAGTGTGATCGCGGTCTGGGCTGTGACGCGGGCGACCCGCTGACGGCGACCACACCCGGATGGCAGGAGCAGCCGAATGACAGCACGTTCAAGACGTTCGACTCGAACTGGTTGGGTATGCGACTCGAGGAGTACTGGGGTGTCGGGCCGAAGACGCGCGAGTTACTCGTGGCCGAACTCGGGCAGGATCGGGCAGTCCGGGCGATCGACAGCGGGGACGTGCGGGCGCTCGCCGACGCCGGCCTCGCGAGGGGACGGGCGACGCGAATCCTGCGGCGCGCGACCGGTGGTGACGGGATGGAGGTACTCGCCACCAGCGACGCCCACGCCGCCTACAAGGAACTGCTCGACCTGGCGGTCGACCACGCGGTGACCCAGCGGGCGGCCGACCGCATCCGGGTTCTCACGCCGCTGACCGACCGCGAGGCGATGGTGGAGCGACTCGAGGAGGTGCTCGCGGCCCGCGATGCGTGGGCGGCGCTTTCGGCCGACGACCGCGAGTCGGTTCTGGCGGCTTACGAACGCTACGACGAGCGCGACGAGAGTGAGCGGGCGGCCGTCGACGCCGCACTCGCCTTGCTCGACGCCGGCGTCGACTCCGGGCCGTTCGCCGCCATCGCCGACCTCGAGCGCGAGCAACTGGCCGACGCCTCGGCGGCCCTCGCCGGTCTCGAGAACGGTCGCGTTCGCGAGGGCGTCGACGAGGACCTCGACAGCCTGCGAACCGCACTCGGATCGGTCGAGGACATGGATGCCAACGCACTCGAGTTGATCGAGGAATTGCGCGACGACGGCGTTCGTGACGTCGCCGGCTTTCGTGACGCGTTCGAGGACCGACTGGTGAGCGAGACCGAGGTGACGATCGATCAGGTTCACGACGCGATGCCCGGGGACGCGACCGACGCGACCGACTTCGTTGGCGAGACGCTTCGGGGTCTTCGAGCGGACCTGACCGAGTCTATCGACGAACGCGAGACGCTCGTCGCGAGCGATCTCAAGAAGACGCTGGCCGACACCGAAACGGCCGTCGACCGGGCCGTTACGGCGGTCGACGACATCGCCCTGCACCTCTCGCTGGCCCGGTTCGCACTGACCTACGACTGTACGCGACCGACGTTCGTGGACGACTCCGACGCCGCGGTCTCGGTCCTCGAGGCCCGGAACCTCCGACTGGCCGCCCAGTCCGACGTGGACGTCCAGCCGGTTACCTACGGGCTTGGCGACCACGGCGTCGAGGACGTCCCCCGGAGCGTCGAAGCACCGCCGGGCGACCAGCGGGTGGCCGTCCTCACGGGGGCCAACAGCGGCGGGAAGACGACCCTGCTCGAGACCCTCTGTCAGGTCGTCCTGCTCGCGATGATGGGGCTGCCGGTCCCCGCCGAGGAAGCCGAGGTGACGCCCGTCGACTCGCTCGTCTTCCACCGCCGCCACGCAAGCTTCAACGCGGGCGTGCTCGAGTCGACGCTCCGGTCGATCGTGCCGCCGCTCTCTTCCGGCGGGCGAACGCTGATGCTGGTCGACGAGTTCGAGGCGATCACCGAACCGGGCAGCGCCGCGGATTTGCTGCACGGCCTCGTCACGCTGACCGTCGACCGGGAGGCGCTGGGGGTGTTCGTCACCCACCTCGCGGACGACCTCGAGCCCCTGCCGCCTGCAGCCCGGGTCGACGGCATCTTCGCCGAAGGGCTGAACCCGGACCTCGAGTTGCTGGTCGACTACCAGCCGCGGTTCGGGACGGTGGGCCGATCGACGCCCGAGTTCATCGTCTCCCGGCTGGTCGCGAACGCCAGCGACCGCACCGAACGCGCCGGGTTCGAGACGCTCGCGGAATCGGTTGGCTCGGACGTGATCCAGCGGACGCTGGCCGACGCGCGCTGGTCGGAGTGACCGACGGCGCAGACTCGAGCGCAGCGACCAAACGCTCATCCGAACGGCTCCGATCGCCCGCGGTCCGTTTCGTCGTCGAACTCTCGACCGCTTGCCTGTGGGTCCGGGAGCCAGTAATCCGGCGGCGGTCGGTACCGGTCCTCGACGTCCTCGCCGACGCCGCGATAGGTGTAGACGATGCCGCCATCTTCCTCGCAGACCCGCGACTCGAGGTACACCTGCGCCGCCCGCCGGGAGAGGACGCCCATCTCGACGACGTCGCCCAGCGTGGTCTTGGTCGCACGAAATCGGGTTTCGATCGTCCGGTCGTCGTCGGGAGTCGTCTCGACGATCGCCGCCCGTCCCTGGTCGCGACCGTCGCCCCAGTCGAGCCAGCAGATTCGGTAGGCCTCGACGTCGTACTCCTCGCGGGGCGAGACGAGGTAGAGGTGTTCGTACACCCGGGGGTCGAGGTAGCCGGTGAGGATACGGTCGCGCGCGACGGCGTCGACCACGAGGTCGGCTTCCACGGTGCCGTCACCGAGTGGGGTGTCGGGCGTGATCGCGCCGACCAGCGAGAGGTCGCGACCGCCCCAGTGGCTGTACCGCAGGTCGTAGAGGCGGTCCCGGCGGCGGTAGGCGACGAGCGCTCTGTGTCCCATCGCTGGCTCTGGGTGCGTACCCGTACTTGAACCTGCGGGTGACTCCTCTGGCACCAGTCGCGAGTGAACCGAGGTTCGGCGCAGTTTCGAGGAGCAACCGGACAAAACACCGAATTGCCTGCAGTCCGTACCGATCGAAACGGCGATGGGAACGGCATACGACGCGATCCTCTTCGACAACGACGGCGTGTTGACCACACCGACCGACCGCCAGGTACTCCGCGACGCGATCGAGACGGCGTTCGACCGCGTTGGGGAACCCGATCCTCGAGCCGAGCACGTCCAGACGCTCGTGAGTCCGACCGTCGACTCGCTGGCCGACGTTGCGGCCGCCTACAACGTCGAACCCGGGACACTCTGGGAGGCCCGCGAACGCGCGGCGATCGACGCCCAGCTCGGCGAACTCGAGGCCGGCCGAAAGCGCCCCTACGACGACGTCGACGTTCTCTCGAGTCTCGAGACGGCGACCGGCATCGTCAGCAACAACCAGCACGAGACGATCGAGAACATTCTTTCGCACACGTCGATCGGTGAGTTCGACGTCTGGTACGGTCGCGAACCGACGATTCAGGGCATCGAGCGGAAGAAACCACGGCCGTACTACCTCGAGCGGGCGATTTCCGATCTGGGCGTCTCGAACCCGCTGTACGTCGGTGACAGTCAGAAAGACGTCGTGGCAGCCTCGACTCTCGGTATCGACGCGGCGTTTGTCCGACGCGATCACCGGCGGGGGTACGAGCTGTCTGTCTCACCGACCTACGAGATCGAGTCGCTCGAGGGCTTGCTCGAGGTACTATAACCGCTAGATTCCGATTATCCGGTGATCTCGCGTGGGGAGTGCCGATCGACGTCCGATTCCCAGAATGGGAGCCGAACCATCGATACCGATCGGTACGCCACGACGACCGTCGGGGCGACACACTTCGGGACACCCCGACAGGCCCTCCGCCGGACCGGATTACTGATCGTCTGGAGCCGGTCGTGGGAGTCCACACCGGAGCTTCCGTTGGGCAATGAGTACAAATGGGACAGTCATCTCTACGAGACAATGACCTCGCTGTACGAATCCATCGTCAGGGAGAGCAACGATGGGATCTTCGTCGCCCAGAATGGCGAGATCGTCTACGTCAACCGGCGGCTTCGAGAGATCAGCGGATATACCGAGGGGGAGCTTCTGGGGGCAGCCAAGACGAAACTCGTGGTGACTACGGACGAGCCACTCGTCGAGGCCCACCACCGCGCACGGACGAGTGGTGACCCGGCGCCAGCCCAGTACGAAGTCGAGTTCGAAACGCAGGCTGGCGAGCGGGTTCCCGTCGAACTGTCGGTCAGTGAGATCGAATACGAAGGAGAGACTGCGGCCGTCACGTTCTGTCGTGACCTCACGACACAGACGTCACGCAAACGGGACCTCGAGCGGCGACAGACGTTCCTCGAGCACTCCTCGGACGTGCTCTTCGTCTTCGATCGGGATGGAGTCGTGACCTACCAGTCCGATCGAACGTTGAGTCCCGATGGACCAGAGATCGTCGACCTCGAGGGTAAGACCCCATCGGAGGCCGTCCATCCAGACGACGTCGAACGGATGACAGCAGCGTTCGAGACGCTACTCGAGCATCCCGACGACACCGAAGTAACGGAGCTTCGGATCGAAACGACTGGCGGAGACTGGCGGTGGGTAGAGAACCGGGCCCAGAACTTCCTCGACGACCCCGAGGTAGCTGGTATTCTGGTCAGTTCCCGGGACATTACGGATCGAAAGTCGCGTGAGCGGAAGCTCGAAGAGACGAAGCAGCGACTTACCGTTGCCCTCGACGGGACAGAGACTGGCGTGTGGGAATGGGATCTCGAGACCGACGAGGTCACGTGGACCAGATCCATGGAGCGATTGTTCGGGGTCGAGCCGGGGGCATTCGAGGGGACCTACGACGCGTTCGCACAGTACGTTCACCCGGACGACTTGCCACCGCTAGAACGACAGATCGAACAGACAGTTGTGACCGGCAAATCGCTCAAAACCGAATACCGGATCCGGAGTGGGGACGGGGGAGAACGCTGGGGGGAAGTTCGCGCCGAACTCGTCGAACACGAAGACCGATCACGACGACTGATCGGGATCGTCACCGACGTTACAGACCGCAAAGAGCGCAACGCACGGATCGAACTCCAGTCGGAGGCGATGGAAGGTGCGATGGACGGGATCGCGATTCTCGACGGCGACGAGTACGTCTACGTAAATCAGGCCCACGCAGACATGTTTGGGTACGAACCCGGGGAACTCGTCGGAAACGACTGGCGAGAACTCTACGACAGGGCGGAGATCGCGTGGTTCGAAAACGAGGTGTTCCCGATACTCCCGGAAGCCGGTGAGTGGCGTGGAGAAGCGATCGGGCGAGCGAAGGACGGTTCGTCGCTCGCACAGGAGCTTGCACTCTCGCTCCTCGACAGCGGTGAGCTGATCTGCACCACCAGGGATATTACCGAGCGAAAGGCCTCCAAGCAGGCCCTCGAAACAGCTCGTGAAGAACTTCGGCAGATTATCGATCTGGTACCGGACCTGCTCTTCGCGAAGAACCGTGATGGTGAGTACCTGCTGGCCAACGAGGCGACAGCGGAGGCGTACGGAAAAACCGTCGAAGAAATCGAAGGGAAAACGGAATCGACGGTGATACCGGATTCGGATGACGCCAAAGCGTTCCGGCAGGACGACCTGTCAGTCATCGAATCGGGCGAGCCAGCGGAGATCTCCGAAGAGGAGTTGACGACTGTCGACGGCGAGACCCGGATCCTCCAGACGAGGAAGATCCCGTACCAGGCCTCCGGTAGCGGTGACGACGCGGTGCTTGGATACGCCCGCGACGTGACCGACCTGAAAGAATACGAGCGACGGCTCGAAACACAGCGAGACAACCTCGAGGTTGTCAATCAGGTGGTGCGCCACGATATCCGGAACGAACTGCAGGTGGTGCTTGCGTACGCGGCGACGCTGGACGAATACGTCGAGGAGACCGGGCAGGCGTACGTCGAGCAGGTCCAGACCGCAGCTCGCAACGCTGTCGAGATAACGTCGACCGCCCGCGACGTGACCGACGTGATGTTGCAGTCCGGAGCTGATTGCCTGCCGATCCGGCTTCAGGCGATCCTCGAGACGGAAATAGAAAGCGCCCGGTCGAATCACGACAACGCGGTGGTCACCATCGACGGAGTAATTCCAGACGCCAGGGTACTCGCCGACGATATGCTCGATTCGGTGTTCCGGAACCTGCTGTCGAACGCGATCAGGCACAACGACGAGGACGTTCCGGAGGTTGCCGTCTCGGCGACCGTTGCGGGCGATGCGGCCGTGGTGGAGATTGCCGACAACGGTCCAGGGATCGACGACGATCACAAAGCGCGGATCTTCGAACACGGCGAGATGGGCCTGGAAAGCGAGGGAACCGGCATCGGTCTCTATCTCGTCGATGCGCTCGTCGAACGGTACGGCGGCACCGTTCGCATCGCTGACAACGAGCCGAAAGGGGCGATTTTCGTCGTCAGACTGCCACTCGCCGAGGCGAATCGGTGATAGCGATGAAACAGGTTCCCGGCCGCCCACGGTAGCAGCGGTGACGACTCGAGGGCCACGTCAGGCCGAGTCGTTGAATCGCCGGTTCGTCGAGTACGGCGCGTCTCCCGGCTCTCCCCGGACGAAGTGGCCGGCGGGGTTGATCTCGCCGTCGCGCTCCATCGAGAGCAGTTCGACGAACCACGCCTCGTGTTCGATCTCTTCCTGGAGGATCCGCGAGGCCATGTCGTACGTTCGCGGATCGACGTCACGGGTCATGTCACAGACCTCAGACCAGGTGCGAATCGCACACCGCTCGGCCTCGAGTAAGACCTCGAGAATCGCCTCGGCGTCCAACTCGTCGACCTCGAACCCACCGTCGTCGTCCATCGGGGTCGGCACCTCGGCGTCGGGGCACGACGCGCGGTCGGCGAAGTCCCGGATGTCGTTCGGCAGCGCACCGCCGAGTTCGTACACTCGCGGCACGACGAGTTCGAAGTGGGCTCGATCCTCGAGTCGGGCGTCCTCGGTGATCTCCTTGTAGTCTTCGTGTCCGGCGAGGTGCATCCGGAGGTTGGTGTAGTAGTAATACGTCGTGAACTCCGCGCCGATCGCGTCGATCAGTTTCTCGCGGAGTTCCTCCGGCTCGAGCCCCCGTTCACGGAGGACGGCCATCCCGACCCGTTCGCTGGTGTCACCGGCGTCGACGTTCCCGGCGGCGTGTGGTTTCTCCTCTGACATGCACTGTAGGTCTGCCACGACACCGCATAAAGTGGTTTCCACCGGTCTATCGAAGTGACTGTCTGATATCCACTCTCGTCGCTCGCGTTCACTGAACCTATCGATCGCGTGCACCGGCGACCGTCGCGTAGCAGTTCCCACTCGAGAGTTCCCACTCGAGCAGGCGACAGGCACTCGCCTCGAGGTCGGCTTCGAACTCGTCGGGGTCGTAGATGTGGTAGAAGCGGTCGACGGTCTCGCCGCCGGGGAGCGTCCAGTCGACGCTGGTGTCGAATCCCTCGTCCGCGTCGAACCTGTCGTGGGCAGTCGACCAGGCGCTGACGAGCGCTCGCCCCTCGGGGGCGAGGACGCGACCCAGTTCGTCGAGACTCCGTCGACGCGCCTCTCTCGAGGGGAGGTGGTGGAGCGTCGCGACGAAGACGCCCACTGCGACCGCGTTCGTCGCCAGTGGAAGCCGGGACGCATCGCCCTGTACGAGCGCAAGACCGTCTTCGAACGCACGATCCGTGGACCGCTCCCGGCCAGTCTCGAGCAGTCCGCGGCTGACGTCGAGTCCGACGACAGTCTCGATGTCGTGTTCTCGGAGCAGGACTTCCGCGTGCCGGCAGTTGCCACAGCCCAGATCGAGACCGATTCGGGGAGCTACCTCGCTCGAGTCGTCGTCCGCGTGGAGGTCGATCTCGTCGTCACCACCTCGGTCCGCGCGGTCAGCGCGCTCGACGCCGTATCGCTCCGACTGCTCGGCGACGAACGCCTCCACCTCCGGCCAGGCGTACTCCCGCGTCGACGCGAAGTGGTCGGCGATCCGATCGTAGGTGTCCCTGACCGCTCGTCGCCTCTCGCGGTCTGTCCCGTTTCCCTCCTCGGCCATCAGTCGTCCTCGTGGCGGCGCACGCAAAAGTGGTAGTGGTTCGTCTCGGTTAGCTGAAAGAGAGGGCGCTAAGCCCCGTCTTCAAGGAGCGAGGTGGGGCCGAGCGAGTAGGGTGGAGTAGTTCACACGATGATTGCGAACAACAGGACCGAGAGGGCGATCATCGCCGCCGCGTGCTTGCCGCCGGCCCTGACGTCTCCGCTACTCAACTGGCCGGCGATCAGCCCGGAGAGCAGCCCCTGCACGAGCGTCGCGTGGTAGAACAGCACCTCGTAGGTCTCGATCTGGGCGTCTGAAACCCCGCCGAGGGCCTCGACTTCGGCCCCGCCGGTAACCTCCTCGAGTCCGGCGATGTTCGGGAGCATGAACGCGACGAGGACGCTGACGATGAACAGGAAGACCAGAAACGAGATGTAGACGACGATCAGGTACTCGACCATCACCTGCGCGCGCTCGCGTTTGAGACGTCGATCGGCGGCAGCCTGTTTCCCGGCGATCCGGAGCACCGTCGCGAGGTTCCCACTGGCGGTCATCGCTTCCGTCAACAGCGTCACCACACGCGAGACTGCGCGCGTCCGCACGCGAGTACCGAGTCGCTGGAACGCCGTCGAGAGGTCGGCTCCCCACTGGACGTCCGACCAGACCCGGTCGAGTTCCGCCTCGAGCGGGCCGAGATCCGATCCGCGGACGTGATCGACGGCGAGCACGACCGAGGTCCCGGCCTCGTTGACGCTCGCGAGTCGGTCGAGGAGGTCCGGAACGGCGGCCTCGGTCGCCTCGATCCGACGCCGCTGCAGTTCGTAACAGATCACGAACGGGACGAGGACGAACAGGGTTGCCAGCGCGATCACGTCGTCGATCATCGTGACGTCGAATCCGGCCGGCGTCGTCGCCACCATCGCCCGCCAGCCCACGACCGCGAGCGCGACCGGAACCGTCACGAGGAACGTCAGCGACGGCTGTTCGCGCAGCGTCTGCCACGGGTTGGCGAGGCGGTCGCGAACGGCGTCGACGGACGATCGGTAGCGCAATCGCTCGACGTTCTGCCGGACACGTTCGTCACCGCCAGCCGACGCACCCGCGGCCACGCCGCCGTCGGTTCGTGCCGCTCGAGCGATGCTGTCGAGGGGCGGTCGTTCGGGGTCGACGTCGCTTGGCCTCGCGCTCCCGGGGACCATCGACTCGGTCACCATGCTGAGGTAGACGACGAAGACGAGGTTTCCGAGCGGGAGAATCAGGTAGATCAGTGCCTGGAGGGGCTCTGCGGTGCCACCGATCGTGATCCCGATGACGACGAGGATCGTAATCAAAAAGAGCGGGCCGGCGACGAGCACCGTCACGTACGCCTCCGCGAGGGTGCCGAGCAGGTCGAGGATGCGTTCTTGCTGTGATTCGGCCTCCGACTGGAATTCCTGGTACTGGCGCTCGAGGAAATCGGAGAGGCTGTGCCCGCTCTGGAGGACGCTCACGAGGTTCTCGGAAAAGTCGGTGAACTGGTCGCTCGGCGAGGTCCGACTCGCGTGCTGGAGGGCGGTGATGACGTCCGTCCCGAACGTATCGACGTGATTTACGGCGACGCCGAACTCGGCGGCGGCCTCGCCGTAGGTCTCCTCGTGGCGCGCGACGATGCGGATCACCTCGGGGAAAGCCATCCCGCTTCGCGAGAGCGCGTAGACGAACGCGATCGTCGACGGCAACGCCGCCTCGATCTGGCGCGCTCGAGCGTCGGCGACGTACGCCGGATACCACCAGCGCAGCCAGTAGGTGAACGTGCCTGCCAGCGTCCCGAGCGTCGCACAGGCCACGAGAAAGAGGCCGAACAGTTCCAGGGCCGACAGGCCCTCGAGGCCACCGAGGTTCGCGAGGAACTCGAGTGGCCCGGGAAGGGCCTCCTCGAGGGTTGCAGGCTCGATGGCGAGGACGTACAGCACCGCCCAGGCGACGTAGATGCCGGCGACGGCGCTGACCACGGCGGTGACGGCTGCGTACAGCATCGTCTTCGAGCCGTACTCGCGGTAGGTCGTCGGGAAGTGCGCCTCGCGCAGGGCCTGCTGGCGAGCTGGGTGTTCGCTGCGGTACTGGTCGATGTAGCCGCCGAACAGCTGTATCGAGACGCGCGTGAGCAGTCGGTCGACGCCGGCGTGGACGGCCGAGAGCACGAGCGGGAGCGTGACGAGCAGGGCGACCGCGAGCAACAGGTAGTTCGTCGACAGCACGGCGCTCACCCGAGGTCTACCTCTGGCGCTGTCGGGTCGCCACCGCGGGGGACCCCGTCGTCGTCCTCACCAGCGTCGATTCTCTCGAGAACGGCCTCGCTGTCGGCGTAGTACTCGTTGACGAGGGCGGTGAACTGCCGGTAGTCGCTGATGCCGTGCTCGCGCAGGTACGCGAGGAACCGCTTTCGGTTCTCGAGTTCGGTCAGCAGTTCGGTCTGGCTCCAGCCGCGTTCGTCCCGGATCGAGGCGAGCACCTCGCTGCCCTCCGATCGAAACACGTCCGCCTCGGCGTCCCACTGGAAGGCCGTCGAGTAGTCGAGTTCGCCCGTCCGCTGATCGATGCCTTCGATCTCGGCGATGACCTTGTTCCGCCGGACGCGACCGTCGTCGAGTCGGGTCAGCGTCTGGACCGAGAGGATGTCCAGACTCTGGACCATCGGCCGCGGAACGTTGATCGGCTCGTTCTCGAGCCGGTTGATCACCGTCTGGACCGAATCGGCGTGCATCGTCGAGTAGGTCGTGTGGCCGGTGTTCATCGCCTGAAAGAGCGTGATCGCCTCCTCGCCGCGGACCTCGCCGACGATGATGTACTCGGGCCGGTGACGCAGCGCCGACCGCAAGAGGTCGTACATGGTGACGTTCTTGCCCTCGTGGATGCGCTCGCGAGTCACCGAAGAGAGCCAGTTGTCGTGATAGAGCTCGAGTTCGCGGGTGTCCTCGATGGTCAGTACCTTCGACCGGGGCGGGATGAACATCGAGATGGCGTTCATGCTGGTCGTCTTCCCGCTCGCGGTACCGCCGGCGAAGATGAGGCTCTTGTTGTGTTCGATCGCGAGCCAGAGGTAGGCCATCTGCTCGACGTCGAAGGTGCCGTACTCGATCAGGTCGATCGGCGTGAACGGCTCGTCGGCGTACTTCCGGACTGTGAAGGCCGAGCCCCGTGGGGTGACCTCCTCGCCGAGAGCGAGTTCAGCCCGCGAGCCGTCCGGCAGCGTCGCCTCGACCATCGGGTCGCCGATCGAGATGTGTCGCCCGGAGTGCTGGGCGAGTCTGACGACGAATCGATCGAGTTCTTCCTTGGCGAAGGAGACGTTCGTCGCCACGTCGGTGTAGTCGTCGTGGTAGACGAAGATCGGCAGGTCGTAGCCGTCACAGGAGACGTCCTCGACGTGTGGGTCGTGCATGATCGGGTCCAGCCGACCGTAGCCACGGAAGTCGCGGAACACGTAGTAAAACAGCCGGTAGAACGTCCGCACGTCGACGTCGACCCCGTAGCGCTCGAGGTACTCCCGGATCGTCTCCCGGAGCAGCGTCTCGACGTCCTCGTCGTCGGTCTCGCGATACAGCAACGGCTCGCGGACGTCCTCGAAGAGCATCTCGAGCATTCGGCGCTCGTCCTCGCGTAACGACGGTTCGACCACGCGGTAGCGATGGTGGTTCGCTGCCGGATCGTAGCCGATCGTCACGAAGGCAAACGGCGGGTTGACCCAGTAGCGGTCGATCTCTTCGACACCGGAAATCCCATCGAACTCGAGTAAGGGTCCGTGAGTCGACGGGTTCCAGGGCGTCACCTCGATCTCGGTGCCCCGGATCGCCTCGAGCAGCCGACTGACTGCCTGTCTGACGCGCTCGAGTGTCGACTCCTCGTGGGGTCGCGGTCCGTCCGGACGAGAACGTGGCTCCGCCGGACTGGTCGAATCCTCGACAGCCTCCCCCGACAGTGCTGGATCGACTCCGGCCTCCCCACCCGTTCCCCCTCCGGCATCGTCTGCCGTTGGATTACTGTTGTCTGACATCTATTCGAATCCGGACAGTTCGTTGACTCTGGTATGGCAGCCGGAGTATCTTAAATTGGGCGGCCCGCCGGATTGCGACCCGGAGGAGCTCGGAATTCACGTCGAACACGTGACACCGATCGCTCGCAATACCGGGGCAAGTGCAGCTGACAGTCCATGAAAAACGACGGAGTAGCGTCCACGTCAGTTACTAACCCTAATGACACTAAATAGATATGTTCGGGGCAGACTAACTGAGACGTGTGATGAATACCTATCACACAGGCCAGTTTGAGGATCCCGAGCGACAAGGACGATTTGGTCAACTTCTCGAGGTGAATCCGTAGCCATGTTCACGGGTGCAGCGGACGTTCTCCTGTTACTCGGCCGATTCTTCTTCGGCGGAATCATCGCGTTCACCGGGCTGAACCACTTCCTGCAGACCGAACAGATGGCCGGGTACGCCCAGCACAAGGGGCTTCCAGCGCCGAAACTGTCGGTGCTCGCGTCGGGAGCTGTCCTCGTGCTCGCAGGGTTGAGTATCGTCGTCGGCGTCTTCCCGGTCGTCAGTGCGGTCGTCGTCGCCGGTTTCCTCGTCGTCGCGGGCGTTCTCTTTCACGACTTCTGGGCAGTCCCCGATGAACAACAGCAAACTGAGATGACTCAGTTCCTGAAGAACGTCGCACTCGCCGGTGGGGCGCTCGTCATCGCCGCTGTGGGAACCGAACAGTGGGCCTACAGTATCGGTATCGGCCTGTTCTGAGCGTTCCGACCCCGTAGCGATCACCGGTTCGCACCGACTACCACGGTTCTCACGGCATCGCATCAAGGAGTGTCACTACCAGTATCAGGGCCAACGTAGCGAGAAACAGCCACTGGTGTGCGTTCGTCCACCGACGAACGACCGTCGATCCGAGTCGGAGGAGGGCGATTGTACTGAATGCGAGAAGCCCCCATGGCGGCAATGACGTTTCCAGCGACCGCCATTCAGACCGCGAACGGGAGCGGAAAAACGGTCGTGGCGAGGTCGGCAGTCCGTTCGAAATCCATACGACGGTGCCGTCTCGACGGTCGTAAGTATCTTTGGCTGATACGAACTGGTCACTCGCCGTTCGTCTGTTGCCAGCGACGATCTCGAGTAGTCACGCGTTTCGATCGGCCCACGGACGGAGCACTCCGTAGACGGCCTCGGTCGTCGGTACGTCGACGTCGGCCGCCGCTGCGTGCCGGATGACCGACCCATGGAGCGCCTCGAGTTCCATCCGTTTGCCGTGGGTCAGATCGTAGTGGAGCGACGAGTACATCTCTGGATCGAACGTCTCCGCGAACTCGAGCCACTCGTCGACGACGGACTCCGGGAGGTCGACCCCCTTCGCCGTCGCGACCGAGCGCACCTCCTCCATGAGTCGCCGGTAGGTGGTCCACGATGGGTCGGAATCGCGAATCTCGCCGATCGGCAGGCGCGTGGCCGCGGTCATCCCCGCCTGGGCGCAGATGAGGACGAACTTCCGCCAGAGTTCACGCCTGACGTCGTCTGCGAGCACCGCCTCGACGCCCTCACACGCGGTCAGTGCCTCGTCGAGCTCTGCGATTCGTGCTGTGCGCTGGCCGTCGAGTTCCCCGTAGACGAACCGTGCCGGCCCGCCCGTGTGCGCGACGACGCCCGGTTCCGAAATCGTCGAGAAGATGTAGGCGACGCCGCCGACGACGTGATCGCGGCCGATCTCTTCTGCGAGCCATTGCTCGTTGTCGACCCCGTTTTGCAGTGAGACGACGGCCGTGTGCTCGTCGAGCAGTGGCTCGAGGTCCGCCGCTGCCTCGCGGGTGTCGTACGATTTCACGCAAAACAGGACGACGTCACACGGGCCGATCGCCGCCGGGTCGTCCGTCGCCGGGATGTCCACCGTCGTATCCCCTGCAACGCTCTCGACACGGAGCCCACCTGTCTGCAAGGCGGCAAGGTGGTCACCCCGCGCGAGGAGGTGGACCTCGTGGCCCGCGTCGGCCAGCCTGGCCCCGAGGTAGCCACCGACGCCGCCGGCACCGAACACAGCGAGTTTCATGGTCGCCTTTCAGCAGAGCTCGAAAAAGCTCTGGCGAAACCGTCGGCCACTGGTGGGTCGATGTGCGGGTGACCAGAAGAGTTAGGACCACGTGATTCAATCGAATTGATATGTCCCTCCTCTTCGAGCGTGCGATCGGGAACTTCGACCGCTCGAGTGCGACGCTCTTCTCGCCGTCGACCGGTGCGTTCGACCCGGTTCGGGACGAGCCGATCCCGGTCGACGGCATCGTCGAGTACGCGAGCTACCACGACCGACTCGCCCATCCCGAGCGAGACGACTGGGTACTGATCCCGCTTCACGGCGACGACACGGCGGAACTGTCGACCCAGTACGTCGCCTACACGGACCACGAACTTCACGGCGAGGTGTTCGTCTACGACGGTGGTGGAAACGAAGGTGGAACGGGTGATGGCGACGAGCCAGTGTACGAGTCGATCGATCGCGAGGCGTTCGCCCGGTCGACCGTCGCCGAGCGGATCCGCTTCTGGCACTCCGATTTCGCCCCCGAGGAACCGCCGTCGTACTTCGATTCGCCGATCGGCGAACGCGAGCCGCCACGGAACCCACTCCCGGCCGACGACCGGGACGCCTTCTTCGACGAACTCGAGTCCTTCGTCCGGGCGGAGATGGACGCTCAGCGCACGGCAAACCGGGAGAAAGCGGTCGACTCGAGTCCCAACGAACTCCGGGAGGAGGGGTTCGGCGCGATCCCCTCGCTCTCGTCACTCGGACGACCCGACGACGGCGTCTATCGGTTCAGGGTCGATAGAGAGGATGGTGACGGTGGGAGTGGCGGCGATGGCGGAGATGGAGCCGATGGGGCTCGGGACCGATACCGGTACGTCCAGAGCGAATTCGGTATCTACGCAGGAAACGAGGTGCTCGTCCACCCGCCGAGCGAGACCCACTCGCCGTCGGAGTTCCCGATCCCGGCGACCGTCGACTCGCTCGAGGGATCGACCGTCCGGCTGTCCGTCGACTGGCACGAGATCGACGACCGGTCGACCGTCGGCTCGTTCCTGCGCCAGAAACGAGGCGGGTTCGCGCTCACCGTCCTGTTGAATCCCGTCCCCTACGACCGTGAACTCGAGGCGATTCGCCGCGTTCGTGAACGGGAAGACCAGCGAGCGCTCCTGACCGGTTCGACGGCGGTCACGTTCGGAGACACCGCTGGTGTCAAGAGCAGCCCACAGGACGTCGAACTCAACCAGGAACAGGAACTCGCAGTCTCCTGTGCGCTGCTGGCCGACCAGCTGTTTTGCATCCACGGACCTCCGGGGACGGGCAAGACCCGAACCCTCGTCGAGGTCGTCAGGCGCTCCGTTCAGGCCGGCGACGACGTCCTCGTCTGTGCCGACTCCAACCAGGCGGTCGACAACCTCGTCGTCGGCTCGAGCACGTCAGCCGAGGTCGACGACCGGTCGCTCCACGCCTACGCCCAGCACGGTGCCGAGGAGTTCGTCCTCCGGCGGGTGAACGCCGGACGGTCGTCGAACGACCTCGTCAGCGACCACTACGGTAGGAGCGACGGCCGGGCCGACGTCGTCGCCGCGACGAACAGTAGCGCGGCAACGCTCGACCGAGCGTTCGACGTCCTCGTCCTCGACGAGGCGACGCAGGCGACCTGTACGGCCTCCTGTATCCCGCTCGCTCGAGCGTCCAAGGTCGTCCTCGCGGGCGATCACAGACAACTGCCGCCGTTCAGCGCGACCGAAGAGCCGCCGGAATCGGCCGCCGGGATGTCCTTATTCGAGCACCTCTACGCGGACGGTGGCGTCTACGAGGGCGTCGGCGTCCAGCTTCGTACACAGTACCGGATGCACCGCGACGTCGCCTGGTTCTCCAATCGCCGGTTCTACGACCGTGCGCTACGGCAGGGTCGGGACGTCCGGGCACTCGAGGATCGACCGGCGATCGTCGGCTACGACGTCGGTGGCAGGGAGGAAATCGTCGACAACTCCCGGCACAACGAGGCGGAGGCCCGACTCGTCACGCATCTCGTCGACGAGTTGCTCTCCGACGCCGGCCTCGAGCCGACCGACGTCGGCGTCATCACGCCGTACACGGCACAGGTATGGGAGATTCGACGGACGTTGCGGGCGAACATCGGACGTGGCGATCGCGTCACCGTCGACACGATCGACTCCTTTCAGGGCAGCGAGAAAGAAGCGATCGTGATCTCGCTGGTCCGGAGCAACGCGGCGGGCGACATCGGCTTTCTGGGGCGGCCGCTCGACGGCCCCCGACGGCTGAACGTGGCGATGACTCGCGCCGAGCGGTTCTGTGCCATCGTCGGTGACTGGTACACGTTGCGGTCGCCGCCCGGTGACGCCGACGAGGGTGCTGCGCTGTACGACGACCTGTACGAGTTTCTCGAGAACACGGGGCGGCTCAAACGGGTCGAACCGGAGTTCATCCCGGTTCCCGAGTGAGTTCGGTCCGAGCCAACGTCGAAGTCGAACGATGGTCACGACTCGCCGTCGCGTTCCGGCCAGTCGAGCAGCGGCGAACCCGGGTTCTCACAGCCAGGAATACCGCAGACGCCGGCGTCTTCGCCCGCCCGTTCGACGCCGGCGGCGACGCGCTCGATCTCCCAGTCGACGACGTGGCCCGTCTCTGACTCGTGGTCCGCGAGTGCGACGCGCGCCCGGCCCAGCCTCGAGAACGATTCCCGGTAGGCACACCCTCGACACTCGATCACGACGTTCTCGCCGTTTCCGGCCATGTGGCCGCTACGCTGCCTGCCGACGAAAACGCTCCGGTCGACGAAATCCCGGCACGCGACCACGCTGTGCGTTACGTTCATACGGCGGGAGCCCTAACCCGAGTGTACGGAATGAGGCGCGAGCACTTCACGTTAGACGTCGACGACGTCGACTGGGTCGAGACCGACGACGAACCGAGAAAACCCTCGGTATCGATCGAGTTCACGGGCCCGTCGACGATGCTTCGCGAGCGCCTTACCGGCCCCGACGGTGACCTCCTCGAGGCCGGCGAGACCGACGTCGCATTGCGCCTCCAGGGGCCCCTCGAGGAGGGAGTCGAGGGGGTCGTCAGCGTTACCAATCGAATCACGGGCGAGTTCATCCTCGAACTGAACGAGGATGCAGACGACGTCCTGAAGTTCATCTCGGCGGCCCGTGGATACGGAGAGGCCGAAAGCGACGCCGATGGCCGCTACGAAGTCGAGATCACCCTCGAGGAAAGCGACGACGAAACGCCGTTCGTGACCTACGACAAACGGACGTTTCTGGTCTACGACGAGGACGGAAGCCTCCTGCGTGGCCACAGCCTGATCCCGAGCGGCGTCGAACTCTGATCGGGACGCTCCCACGGTCGCGAACTAACCGGCAACTATAAGTGTTTTAGGCCTGCCTAAATTATAGTGAGCGCCGCCTTCGATCGGGGGGCGATACGACACACACACGACCATGGCCGACGCACACCTTCGTTCGACGACCGACGAGCCGCACCGTGAGGCCGAGACCGTCGAGGACGTCGTCCTCGAACTCGACGACGTGAGGAAACGGTACGGCGGTCAGGAAGTCATCACCGACCTCTCACTGGAGGTGCGCGACGGCGAGATTCTCACCTTGCTCGGTCCATCCGGCTGCGGCAAGACCACGACGCTCCGGCTGATCGCCGGCCTCGAGAAGCCCTCGGCCGGTCAGATCCGACTCGAGGACGTCGACGTGGCCGGCAACGGTCGATTCGTTCCCCCGGAAGAGCGCGGCGTCGGCGTCGTCTTCCAGGAATTTGCCCTCTTTCCTCATCTCACCGCCCGTGAGAACGTCGCGTTCGGTCTCTCCGAATGGGCCGCAGACGAACGAGACGCCCGCGTTTCACACCTGCTCGAGCTCGTTGGCCTCGAGAGTCACGGCGACCACTACCCCGAGGAACTGTCCGGTGGCCAGCAACAGCGGATCGCCCTCGCCCGCTCGCTCGCTCCCGAACCCGAGATGCTGTTACTCGACGAACCGTTCTCGAGTCTCGACGTGGACCTGCGCGTCGAGATGCGCGAAGAGGTCCGACGGATCATCAAAGAGACTGGTGTGACGGCTATCTCGGTGACCCACGATCAGGAGGAGGCGCTGTCGATCTCCGATCGCGTCGCCGTGATGAACGACGGCCAGATCGAGCAGATCGACGTGCCAGAGCGGGTCTTTCAGGACCCCAAATCGCGGTTCGTCGCGGGTTTCCTCGGTCACGCGAGTTTCCTCTCGGGAACGGTCCACGGCGATCACGTCGACACGGCCATCGGCCGGGTGCTCAGAGACGACGTCAACGGGCTCGCCCAGCAGTACGATCGCACGGAGATCGACCTGCTCGTCCGCCCCGACGACGTTACCGCTTATCCGGCCACCGAGGCGGAGGCAAACGGTCGGGTCGTCTATCGACGGTATCTCGGTCCGACAGTCCTCTACCGGGTCGAACTCGACTCCGACGAGACGATCGAGTGTATGCACAACCACTCCGATCACATCGACCTCGACGAACGCGTCGCCGTCCGCGTCACCGCCGACCACGACCTGGCCTGGTTCCCGGCGGGCCAGCGCGACCGGACCGACCTCCCCGCCGACGATTGACTCGTCCTGCTGGCGACTTTCACCGTTCCCTGTGAGAAGGTTCTCTGACACTACCGGTGAAGAATATTGTCGACTGTTCACGTTTTGCGACCGCCATGCACACAATCCTTAAGCCCAGACCGTTCCTACGGCCGTCCATGCACAAGGACGAACTCCTCGAGCTTCACGAAGAACTCGTTATCATCATGGAGTATTTCAGTGAGCGAGAGGAGGTCGACGAGAGTCTCTTCGACGAGTACCACGAACTCGACGTCGACCCCTCCCACGTACACAAATCGAAGAGCGAGCACAAACACGCCGTCTTCGTCCTCGGGAACGCACTGGCCAAGGCCATGAGCGAAGACGAGTTCTCGAGTGCCGGCCGAATCGGCAAGCGCATGAAAGAACTCGCCGAGGATGCGCAATCGAAAATCTAGTTCCGGGAGAACTCGACGGTACGTTGAACGTATCGGATTCGAGAATAGTAGCCAAAAGTATTTGTTCCGGTTCACGCTTGTTGAACTATGGACTCGCGCACGCAAGAGCGCGTCGAGCAATGGGACTCTCGCCCGTTTAGTGGCGGTTACGACGGGCTCTCTGATCTCACAGCGAAGGGATTCTCGGGGGCCGTCACCGCGGCGGGCACGTGGCTGTTCGTACTCAACGGCCGGATCGTCGGCGTCTTCGGCGGTGACCTCGAGGATTTCGAGGCGGCGTCGGGAACCGTCTACGAGGCGCCACACCCGTCGCTACCGCTCCTGTTCTCGATGAAATCACAGGGAGGTGACACTCGAGCGAAGTACTACACGAACGACACCTCGCTCGAGGAGGTCGACCAGACGCTTCAGGACGGTTCGTTCACCGGCTACGTCGAACTGAGCGAGAACGTCCTGAGCGGTGACTACTACGCAGTTTACTACGGTGGCCGACGGATGGCAGCCGCGTTCATCGGAAACGCCGAACGGTTGCAGACCGGCGACGAAGCGTTCGAACGCGCCGCCGACGAGGTCGGCATCTACGAGGTCGTCGACGTCGACGTCGAGGTAACCGACGTTCCGAGCGACGACCCGGCGGCCAACGATAGCGACGACGCGTCCGACTCCGAGCCACCAGCCGGGACCGGTGGCGTCGATCCATCGAGCGAGGCCGGTGGCGAACCAGGCGACGCCGTCGACGCGACCGGCGTCTCGAGTTCGGCTTCGCTCGACGACGACCCGGCAGGGATCACCGCGACCGAGCCCACACCCGACGACGATCCGTCGGGGATCACGGCCTCGAGTCCGGCCGATGTGGACCCTGCAGACGAGCCAACAGCACGCTCGAGCGACCGGCGTGACGACCCGGGACTGACCGTCTCGACGACCGACAGCGAGCCTGCCGAGGCGGGGTCGACCGACTCGACGCTCGATCCGGAGGAAGTCGAGGCCGCGGCGGCCGAACTCGAGCAAAGCGACATCTCCTGGACCGACGACGACGTCGACGAGCCAGCCTCGAGCGTGGGCGACGACGCGAGCGAGGAGGCCGACGAAGATGCAGGGCTCGAAGAGCGGTTCGAAGAGGAAGAACAGTGGCGAGAGACGCGCTCGATCCCATCGATCGATCCGGAGATGACGACCCAGACAGGGGACGACGGCTCTTCGAGTCGAGCGTCCGGCTCCACACCGTCTCAGGGTGGACAGACGATGGCCCGGCGGCAGCCGAACAGCGGCCAGCGGAGTGCAGCCGGCGCGTCTCGGTCCCAGTCCCAGGGCCGGGCCCAGACGCAGTCACAGTCGCAGACCCAGTCACATCGTCAGGCTCGAGCCGACCAGCAACCGTCCCGCCCCACGGGTGACGCTCGATCGAGTCCCAGGACCACCGGCGCTGGTGCTGGCACGACCAGCCAGTCGCCACAACAGTCTGCGGGTGACGCCGAGGGACCGATCAGAGACCGTCTCGAGTCCCTCGAAGAACAGCGTGCGGAACTCGCGACGAAAGCAGAGCGACTCGAGGCCGAACGAGACCGACTCGAAGCCGAAAACGAGGAACTGACCGATCGGGTCGAGGAACTCACCGCCCGCATCGACGACCTCGAGTCTCGTCTCGAGAGCGACGGCGCTGCCGGCGGTGCACAGGCGGCCAGCCAGCGACTCGCCCCCGAGCGGGCGCTCTCCGGGACCAACCTCTTCGTCCGGTACGCCTCGAAGAGCGAGCCGACGTTGCTGACGGCACACGACGGCGCTGCCGACCGGGCCGAGGTGGCCGGGAACCTTCACCTCGAGCACCACACGGAATTCGACGACGGCGACGTCGCCGTCGACGGCCAGCCCTACGAACAGTTCCTCACCGGAACCCTCGTTTACCAGTTCGTCGACTGGCTCACGGCCGTCTTGCTCTACGAGATCCGTGACACCGGTCAGGCGGATCGACTGGGGGACCTCTACGACGCCATCCCGCGGATCGACCGCGCGGAGATCAACGGCTCGGTCTCACTCGCCGACGACGATACCGAGGACGTCCCCGAGAACGTCTCGTTCGACGTCGTCGCCTACGACAAGATGGGCAATCCCCTCCTCGTCGTCACGGTCAACGACTCCCGCGAACCGGCCAGCGAGGACCTCCTCCGCGGGTTCGAGGAGGCAGCCTCGGCCGTCAAGGCCAACTACCCGGACCTCGCAGCAGCCATCGCCGTCACCTCGAGTTACTTCGAACCGGGCGCGCTCGAGGTAACCGAGCAGGCCACGAGCAGTGGCTTCCTGAGCCGAAGTTCGAAGGCGAGTTACGTCAACGTCTCCCGGAAACAGGGCTATCACCTCTGTCTCGTGGAATCCCAGTCGGAAGGATTCCACATGACCGTTCCCGAACTCTGAATCGGCTGCTCTTTCGCTTCTCACCCCAGATCGGGCTCGAGGCCGGCTGTGGGTTCCGGATGGTGCGTTCGACTGGTGTTCGCCAGAAGACTATGGTCTCGCCGCACTCGTCTACGGAATCGTCGCTCCAGAAGTCGGCAGGTGACGCTGAACTTCTCGATCACGCCCCGTGAAGCCGCTCGAGTCGCTCGAGCGTGTCCGCGTCCGCCGGACTTTTGTCCGATCGAACGCCGACGAACCGGGGGAACCGGAGCGCGTAGCCCGACGAGTAGGTCGGCGAGCGCTGGATCTCCTCGTAGCCCACTTCGAAGACGACCGCGGGTTCGACGTCGACGGTCGTTCCCTCCGCTGTGACGATGTGGGGCTCGAGCAGCTCGGTCAGCTCCGCGAGTTGCTCGTCGGTGATTCCGGTGGCGACCTTGCCAACCGTTTCGAGTGCGTCGCCGTCGCGTACCGAGAGTTCGAACGTGCCGAGGAACGTCGCCCGGCGGCCCTCACCCCACTCGGCACCGGTGACGACGCAGTCGAGCGTCTCGACGTCGGGTTTGCGCTTGCGCCAGTGCTTCCCGCGTCGGCCCGGGGAGTACGTCGACTCCGGGTTCTTGAGCATGATCCCCTCGTGGCCGGCCGCGAGCGCGTCGGCGTCGATTGCCTCGATCTCGTCGGCGTCGTCGGTGAGCCAGAGCAGGGAGAGGCCCTCGACGTCTTCGGGGTCGACGTCGGGTTCGCTCCCGGCCGTCAGCACCGACTCGAGCCGTTCGTGACGGTCCCGAAGCGGGCACTCGAGCAGGTCCTCCCCATCGTGGTGCAGGCAGTCGAAGAAGACGGGCCGAACGGCGACGTCCTCGCGCGCTTTCGCCACGTCGTGCTTGCGGCGGAATCGCCGCAGGACCTCCTGAAACGGGAGCGGGTCCCCGCCGTCGTCGATCGCGACCACCTCGCCGTCGAGGATCACCGGCGACTCGAGGGTCCCCTCGGCGAACTCGACGACCTCAGGGAGGGCGGCCGTGACGTCCTCCATGTTACGCGAAAAGACGCGCGTCTCGCTGCCGGAGTCGTCACTCGAAGCGGGGTCGTGGTGCAGTTGTATTCTGGCCCCGTCGTACTTCCGCTCGACGGCGGCGTCGTCCCACTCCTCGAGCGCGTCGGTGACGGTCCCGGCCTGGGCGAGCATCGCCTGGACGGGGCGACCGACCGCGAGGTCGACTTCCTCGAGCCCCTCGAGCCCGTCGTCACGGGCGATACGGGCGACCTGTCCGTAATCGTTGGTCACCTGCAACGCGCGCTCGACCTGATCAGCGGGGACGTCGAAGGCAGCCGCGATGGCATCTCTGACCGTCCCCTCGCCGACGCCGATGCGCATCTCCGCGAGGACGAGTCGCGCGAGGTAGCGGGCCTCCTCGCTCGAGCACCGATTGAACAGGCCAAAGAGGAGGTCGACCTTCCGGCCCTGGCTTCCAGAGCCGTCGGTGTAGGCCAGCGTCTCGAGGGTTTCGTAGACCTCGCGGACGGTGAGGGCTTCAGCGTCGTCTCCCGCGGTGAACGCGGCCAGTCCCTGCTGGCCGCCGAAGTCGTAACTGGCCGCGACCGCACCGATCTCGCCCGTCTCGGCGAGTCGCTCTTCGACGTCCGCCGCGCTCACGTTCGTCCCGGCCGCGCGAGCGATCGCCTCGTAACACGCCGACGGGCCGACGTCGAGGGTGGTCGAATCCCATGCGGGGAAGACCCGCCCCTGGACGAACCGGGCGACGATCTCGATCGCCTCGGGACCCGCATCGGTCGCCTCCCCGTCCGAACCAGCCGCCGCGCCGTTCTCGCCGACGTCCTCGAGCAACGCGCGCACGTGATCGACGATCTCGAGGTCGGCGGACTCGGCGTCGATCGCCCCAGCACGGTCGGCGAACGTGGCAAACTCCATCGACTGGGGCTTTCGCCGTCGGGGGTAAAACGGTTCTGAGATTTGGGTGACACACCGATCAACACTCCGTGTCCCGGGGTCACACCGCCCAAGTGTCGGTCCCGACACGGTACCACTGTCCCTCGTACCGCAGGTAGTCGATCCCCGATCCAGGTGGGCCACCGTTCCCGGCGTCGGCTTCTTCCTCGAGATCCTCGAGGGTCGCGCGCAGTTCCTCGACGGCTTCGCGTCGCGGCGCTTCCTCGGCTTCGGCCTCGTCGTCGTCGAGTTCGTGTCCGCAGACGTCCATCCGGCCACCGTCCTCTTTCACCTCTGCGAGAAATTCTTCGAGGTTCTCGCTCGGATTCTCGAGCGTCGCCCCGCGGTCGGCGAAGACGTAGTCGGCGAACTCCGCGGCGTCTTCGGCGACGGGGTCGACGTCGTACCTGATTCGAGCGGCGTCCGTACTCCCCTCGCCGCTGTGCTCGAGTCTGGCGACCGAGCCGTCGTACTCGAGGTAGTCGGCGTCGACGCCGTCAGCGAGGATGGAGGTCTCCTGGCGCCGTTCGTCGAGGTAGCCAGCGACGACCGACGTCCGCGTGAACGACATCGACTCGAGGTGGTCGAAGTAGAACGCCCCGCCACTGGTCGCCCGCCAGCGGTCGTGACGCGGGAGGTCCTCGTAGGCGAGCGTTTCGGCAGCGCCGACGTCGTCGTCCATCTCGCGGTCCCGAGAGAGGTCGTACTCGGGGGCGGTGACTGTCCCCTCGTCGACGGTCTCCTCACGGATCTCGTAGATCGTGCCGTCGCGTTCGGCGTACGTGAGCCAGGAGAGCGGCGAGCCACCGGTCGTCTCGACTTCGGGAGTCTCACCGGCGAGCGTTCGGGTTGCGAGGTTGGCAAGGAGCGTTGGTCTGTCCCCGGTGCCGACGTCGGTCGTTACTTCACGGTCGACGACCTCCTCGGGATCGACCGGTTCGAAGGTGACGCCGTCACCTCCGTGGCAGTCACCTGCACAGCCGGCGAGCAGTGCTGTGATTCCGACTGCTGTGCCAGCGAGGACTTCCCGGCGTCTCATAGGTCCACAAGTTGGAAATCGAACAAGTGCTTTGTGGTAGGTCGTCGACCCCGCCGTGCAGGCGACTGGCACGCGAACGTGACCCGACACTGGCCAACTCGAGTGACGGACATTCAAGAGGCTCGGGAGCGCACCGGGGACTATGTCAGCGGAAGAACTCGCCGACGAGGTCGCGAACCTGCTCTCGGTCGATCCGGAGGAATTCCGCCGCCGGGCCGAAGCCGACGCCGAGGTGATCATGGAGGCCGTCGAGGAAGACGTGTTCAATAACCCGCAGGCGATCGTGGGCCTCGAGTGCGAGTTCTACGCCGTCAAAGACGAGGACGCCTCGCTCCGGCGCGTTCCGCGTCGACTGCTCGAACTCATCGGCTTCGAGAAGGAACTCGGCCTGCACAACGCCGAGATGACGACGAGCCCGCAACCACTGAACGCCCACGGACTGCGGGCGACGGAGTCGGAGGTCAAAGCCCGACTCGAGGCCGCCCTCGACGTGACCGAACGCAACGGTATGGGGCTGGTCAGCGACGGGCTCTGGACGCTGCCGCCCGAGGGCGAGACGGCGGACACCTACCTCACCGAGAGTATCGAGCGAACGGTGACCGACGGGGGAGACACCGAACGAACGCTTCGACTCGCGGCCAACATGAGCGCCAACGACCGCTATCACGCGATGGCCAACGCCGAGGCCGTGAACCCGGGCATGGTCGTCGACGCACCGAACGTCACCCTCGAGGCCGACACCGTGATGCCCGAGAGCCTCATCACGTCGATCCAGCCCCACTACCAGGTGCCTCACGCCCCGGATCTCCCGCGGTACTTCAACTACGCCCTCCGGATCGCCGGACCGCTGCTTGCACTCGGGGTCAACTCGCCGTTTTTTCCGGCCGATCTCTACGACGACGTCTCCGGTGAGCAGATCCTCGAGGACGCGTGGATGGAACACCGGATCTCGGTCTTCGAGACCGTCCTCAACGACCCCGACGCCGCGGAGGGCAAAGTACGGTTCCCGCGGGACGTCGGCCCGCTCGAAGAGGCCGTCGAGCGGATCGCGACCGACGACACCATCGTTCCGATGCCGGTCGACCCCGGCACCCGCTTTGACGATCGGTTCGCGCACTTCCGCCGGAAACACGGCACTTACTGGCGGTGGGTTCGTCCAGTGCTCGACGGACCGACGCGGTCGGCTGCAAACGCCCGGATCGAGTTCCGTCCACTGCCCGCCCAGCCGACCGTCCGAGACTCCATCTCCTTCCTCGCGGCCTTCGCCGGCCTGCTCGAGAGCCTGCCCAAACTCGACCATCCAGTCATCGAACTCGAGTGGGGGCAAGCGCGTGAGAACTTCTACGCCGCCATGCGGGACGGACTCGAGGCTGACCTCGCGTGGATCGGCGAGGACGGCGAGGAGACCACCGAGACCGTCGCGCTGTACGACGACCTGCTCACCCACGCCGAGGCCGGCCTCGTCAATCGCGGGCTGACCGAGGAAGAGGCCGCGAAGTACCTGTATCCCCTTCGACGGCGCATCAGACAATCCCAGACGCCCGCGGGCTGGAAGTGTACCCGCGTCCGACGGGAGCTCGAGGACGGCGCCGACTTCCCCGATGCCCTCACCACGATGCAACGCGAGTACGTCGCTCGCCAGCGCGAGACCCTGCTCGAGGGGAGTTTCGCGGACTGGATCGGGGACTGACGCGCGCCGGACGTGTACTCGTCACTCGCCAGCGGGCGGCAACGCCCGCCGGGACCCCTAGCCTTAGTTACTGGTCTGGACACAGCTACCGTATTCGATGACCAGGGGTGCAATCGTCGTCGGCGCGTCCTCCGGCATCGGCGAAGCGCTGGCGCGAGCGTTCGCCGACCGGGGCTACGAGGTCGGCCTGACAGCACGCAGGACCGAGCGGCTGAAACGGATCGGCTCCGAAATGCCAACCAGGGCCTACGTCGCGACGATGGACGTTGCAGACCCCGAGGACGCCCGTGAGGGATTTTTCGAACTGGCCGACGCGATGCAATCGGTCGACGTCGTGGTGATCAGCGCCGGCGTCGCCGACGTCAACTACGACCTCGAGTGGGACCTCGAACGCCGGACGATCGACGTCAACGTCCGCGGGTTCGCGGCCATCGCGACCGCGGCGCTCGAGTACTTCGAGTCGAATCCCGATTCGGCGAGCGATCGGGACGGCCACCTCGTCGGCATCTCCTCGGTCGCCGCTCACTTCGGCAACGGCGGCACGCAGGTGTACAACGCCTCGAAGAGCTTCGTCTCGCGGTACCTCGAGGGGCTTCGAAATCGACAGGCTGGAAGCGACGCAAACGTGATCGTCACGACGATCGAACCAGGATTCGTCGACACCGACCTCTCGTATGGCTCGTTCTGGGAGTGTTCACCCGAGACGGCAGCCGACCAGATTCTCCGGGCGATCGAGAAAGAACGCCACCACGCCTACGTCACCCGCCGCTGGCGACTGGTCGCCTGGGTCCTGAAAGCGACGCCCGAGTCGGTGCTCCGGCACCTGCTCTCCTGACGGCGAGTCTCCGCTGGGGCTGTCACGACCGACCGGGACCGCGGGTACCGCAATCGCCAACTGCAGGGGGCACGGAGGACGACTATGACTCTCTCGTTCACCCCAGGACCGACCGCCGTTCCGCCAGCAGTCCGGGAGGCGATGGCCGACCCGCAGCCGAATCCGATCCTCGAGGACGAGTTCACCGAGCGCTACGAGATCCTTTGCGACCAGCTCGCAGCCGTCTACGAGACCTCCCACGACGTCGTCGTCCCCGGCGGTGAGGGCATCCTCGGCCTCGAGGCGGCCATCGCCTCGCTCGTCTCGCCGGGCGACCGCGTCCTCTGTCTCTCCAACGGCATCTACGGCGACGGCTTCGCAGACTTCGTCGACTCGTACGGCGGCGAAGCCGAACTCGTCTCCGCGCCGTCCGACGAGGGGTTCGACCTCGAGGGCGTCGAGAGCGCGCTCGAGACTGCCGCGGACGATGACGACCCCTTCGCGCTGGCCACGATGGTCCACTGCGAGACGCCGACGGGGACGCTCAACGATCTCGAGCCAGTTCTCGACAGCCTCGAGGACCACGACGTGCTGAGCGTCGTCGACGCCGTCTCCTCGCTCGGGGGAACCCCGGTGCCGACCGACCGGATCGACGTCTGCCTCGGAGCCTCCCAGAAGTGCTTCAGCGCCCCACCGGGACTGACCACGGCTGCGATCAGCGACCGCGCGTGGGATGCGATGGAAGAGCGCGATCCCGCCTCGCTCTATACGAACTTGCTCCCGTGGAAGGACGTCTCAGACGGCTTCCCCTACACCCACCTCAACGCGAACGTCGCCGGACTCGAGACCGCAGTCGACCTCGTGCTCGAGGAGGGCCTCGAGTCCGTCTTCGAGCGTCACGAGGCGGCCGCAGAGCGCTGTCGCGAGCGTGGAGCCGAACTGGGACTCGAGGTTTATCCCGACCCCGAGCGCCAGTCGCCGACGGTGACGGCGTTTCACCGTCCGGGCGAGGCGGCGGAGATTCAACAGCGCGTCGCCGAGGAGGAAGCCGTCCTGCTCGCGACCGGACTCGGCGAACTGGAAGACGACATTCTTCGCGTCGGTCACATGGGGTACAACGCCGAGGTCGAAAAAGTGGATCGGGCGATGGACGCTCTCGAGGCAGTCCTGTCGTAGCCTACTGATCGTCGAAGCGCTCCCGGACATCGAGTGCCGGCTCCGAGCCGTAGTGGTCGACGAGCGGGCACAGGGCGTCACCGAGGGCGCGCATGCACTGACCCGTCGAATGGTATCCGAGCGCGTCGGCCACCGATTGCCAGTTGCGAGCCTGCAGCAGGCGCATCACCAGCAGCCGTTCTTCGCGGGCCTCGAGGGCCACGGCGGCCGGTTGCTCGACGAGATACCGGACGACGAGCGGCCGAAACGGCCCGGGGTCGACGTCGAGTAGCCCCGGACCGTACGCGGCCCCGGCGACGACGCGCCACTCGTGGTCCGAGAGGGTGAGCAGCGGCGCTGCGTCGTCGGGGACGCTCGCCAGTGCAGCCCGGGCGACGTCCGGCTCGAGGTCCGACAGGGTATCCGTGGCGACTGCGGCGAACCGGCGGGCGAACCAGGTCGCGTGGCGCTCGAGGAGGTCCCTGCCGGCGTCGCTCGTCGGTGCGAGCATGAGCGCGGAGTACTCGCCGCTGGCGTCGTTTCGCGTCGTCGAGAGGTGGACGGTCCGGTAGCCGTTCTCGCGCCAGAACGCGAGGAGGTCTGGCGTCGCGCCGAATCCGGTGCCGACCCAGTCGCAGTCGGAGTCGAACTCCTCGCCGACGCACTCGAGCAAGTGCGAGCCCAGCCCTCGCGAGCGGACGGCGTGGTGGGTCGCGATGCGAACCACCCGGATTCCCGCTGGCTCACCCGCCGACTCGTCTCTGAGCTGACTCGTCAGCACGTCGGGGAGCATGTTCCCGCGAACGCGCTCGCCCTCGTACATCGCCCCCCGCGTCTCGGCCGAGAGGTTCCCCTCGCGGGCGAGCAGGGCCACACTGACGACGTGACCGTCGTGACAGAGCGCGCGTGCCTCGAGATTCGGCGCGTCGAGCAATCGCGCGAGGTCGTTGGGCTCCGTGCGGTAGTGAGCGAGGACGAGCAGGCCGAAGGCCTCCCGGAGCAAGTGTTCGTCCTCGAGGAGGTCGTCGGGCTCGAGCCGTTCGTAGGAGACGGTGCCCGGATCGGCGTCGGTGATCAACTGATCGACCGGTGGCCGGGCGTCGAGCAACAGCGCCCGGAAGGCCCAGACTTCGATCGGGTCGCCCGCCGCGTACCGGATCGGTTCGGAAAGCGTCAGTGACGTGACCGCGTGGTCGCTGTCTGCGAGGCGGTCCCTGAATCGGACCGAGAATCCGCGCCCGGCACCCTCGTAGCCGTGAATCGTCGTCGCGAAGGCGATCCGGTCGGCCGCGAGCAACGACTCGAGAACCCGAACCGGGAGTGCGGCCGCCTCGTCGACGATCACGACGTCGGCATCGTCGACGCCGCCCTCGTCACGCTCGAGGGCAGCCGTGGCACGCTCGAAGTGAATCGTCCCGCCGGCGGTCGTCTCGAGTCGGCGATCGCTGGCGTGATCGTCGCCGGACTCGAGTACCTCGAGTCGCTCACACACCTCCCGTGCGCGGGCGAACACCTCGCGGGCGTTGGCCCATCGCGGTGCCGTGACGAGGACGTCGGCCGCGTCGGCGGCGAGGGCACCCGCCGCCAGTCCGGCGGCACTGGACTTGCCCCGCCCGCGGTCGGCCTCGAGAACCAGCGCCCGGTCGTCGGCATCGTGGTCGTTGCCCAGCAACGACTCGAACGCGGCGACGGCCTCGACCTGATCGGCCGTGAGACAGGACTCGTAGACGGTCGTCGGAAATCGGGTTTCGGCGGGCTGCTCGAGTGCGTCGTCAGCGCCGCGAACGAAACGCGGGGCCGGATCCGTGTGACCGTCGTCCACGACCTCTCTTTCTTCGAGGTCGACGATCGCGATTCCGCGATGGGCACGCAGCGTCTCGACGAGACGACGCGTGAACCGGCCGGTGACGTCCTCGAGGGTGAACGGCGGGACGGCCAGCGATTCCTCGAACGCGCCGCGGCGGTCGGGCCAGTCCTCGAGGGTCGGTGTGAGCAAGATCAGGAGGCCGCCGCCGTCGACCGCTCCGACGACCGAGCCGAGAGCGTTCGGCCGAAGCCCGTCGTGGGCGTCGAGGACCACGACGTCCCGGGTCGTGCCGAGCAACTCGCCGGCTCTCGACTGGGGACGGTGCGCACAGCGAAGACGGTCGTCGGGCCCGAGCAGCGTCGTCCGGCTGATGCCGACGGAAATCCCCTCGAGGACGGACTCGAGGGTGTCGTAGCCGCGTTCCCGGTCACCCTCGAGGACGAGTAGCCGCCGCTCGTTCGTCCGCCGGGCCTCGGCGAGGAGCGAGCGGACGAGGGCGAGGACGTCTGCATCCATAGTCGGTACTCGCGGGTGTCACGGTCAAGACAGTATCGACTGTCGACACTCGTTGGGCAACCGCGGCCGAACGGTTCCGAGTCGATCACGTCCGGAATCAGCAAGCAGCGGCACTGAGTGCCGACTGGCAGAGTGGGCGGGCCCCCGCGCGGGTTTTTTCACCTCGACCGCGTCCGAACGCGGCGTGTGGTGCCATCGCACGGCCTCGGTCGTTTGAACACGCTTTTAAGGGGGGCAGCGTAACTCGGTAGTACACCCTACGCGGGGTTGATGATGCTCCTAGCCTCACAGGACTTCCGCCGGAATCGGTCCGGCACGGGATGCCCAGCGTCCCGGACGGCAGGGGAGCGCGAGCCCACGCGTAGGAGAGGTGAACAACCAATGTCAGTCTACGTAACCACAGACATCCCAGCCGACCTCGCCGAAGACGCCCTCGAGGCGCTCGAGGTCGCCCGAGACACCGGACGAGTAAAGAAAGGAACCAACGAAACGACCAAGGCCATCGAGCGCGGCAACGCCGACCTCGTCTACGTCGCCGAGGACGTCTCTCCTGAAGAAATCGTGATGCACATCCCCGAACTCGCAGACGAGAAGGGTATCCCAGTCGTCTTCATCGAGACCCAGGACGACGTCGGCCACGCCGCCGGCCTCGAGGTCGGTTCGGCCGCCGCCGCGATCGTCGACGCCGGTGAAGCCTCCGGCGACGTCGAAGACATCGCCGGCAAGGTCGAGGACCTCGACTGAGGTGATCGATGATGAGTGCTGAAGAAGAAGACGGCGGTTCGACCCCCGCCGAGGTCATCGAGATCGTCGGCAAGACCGGCATGCACGGTGAAGCCATGCAGGTCAAGTGCCGGATCAAGGAGGGGGAAAACCAGGGACGAATCATCACCCGGAACTGCCTCGGGCCGGTCCGCGAGGGGGACGTCCTCCAGTTGCGCGAGACCGCCCGCGAGGCCGACTCCATCGGAGGTCAATAATCCATGGTCGAGAAACGCACCTGCGACTACACTGGCGAAGAGATCGAACCCGGCACGGGCATCATGTACGTCCAGAACGACGGCACCGTGCTCCACTTCGTCGACTCGAAGGCAGAGAAGAACTACAAGCTCGGTCGCGAACCCCGAGACCTCGAGTGGACCGCTGAAGGGCGCGCCGGCAAGGGCCCCGCAGCAGCCGAGCCAGCCGTCGACGAGGAAGACGACCAGGACGACGTCGTCGAAGCGGACGAAGACGACGACCTCGAGACGGAGGAAGAAGACGCCGAGGAAGGCGACGAGGACGTCTCCGAGGATGAGGCCGACGGGAGCGAGGAGGACGACCAATGAGCGACCACGAGCGCACCTTCGTGATGGTCAAGCCCGACGCGTTCGCACGCGGGCTCGTCGGTGAAGTCGTCTCACGACTCGAAGACCGCGGCCTCAAGCTCGTCGGCATCAAGGTACTCAACATGCCCGAAGAGCGGGCCAAAGAGCACTACGCCGAACACGAGGACAAGCCGTTCTTCGACGACCTGATCGACTTCATCACTTCGGGACCTGTCGTCCCGATGGTCTGGGAAGGGCAAGACGCCACCCGACAGGTCCGCCAGATGATCGGCGAGACCGACCCGCTCGAAGCCGCGCCCGGAACGATCCGTGGCGATTACGCGCTCGACCTCGGTCGCAACGTCGTCCACGCTGCAGACCACGAGGACGAGGGCGCAAACGAACGAGAGATCGAGATCCACTTCGACGAGGACGAGTTGATCGACTACGATCAGCACGACGCCGAGTGGCTCTACGAGTAACGCCTTCTGACCTCACGCCCGCTCCGGCGTTTCAATCGAAAACCGGAGACGTTCCAGCGGGTCGACCGTCTGACTTGCTTCGACGTCGAGCCTGATTCGCCGAGGGCGACACTTTCGAACTGAGTAAATTCATACTGAATTAAATACAGGTATTATTTTAGGTAGACGTAACATCTAATGCGCCGGCCGTGCTAGTGGCCACCGGTGGTTTCGAATGGTAATATACGGTAGGTGGTCCGTGAATGCGTGAACGCGAGGGGGAATCGGCACGACTAGTCGCCGAGATGACCCCGTCACTGGATCTCGTGTTCGATCTGCTCTCGAACCGCCGGCGCCGGTACGCCCTGTACCTCCTCTACGATCAACCGGACGGCGTTGCGACGATCGACGAGGTCACAGATCACGTCACGTGCCTCGAGACTCGAGAGCTCGGAACCGGGGCCGGGGCCGGGGCCGGAACCGAGACCGGAACCGGACACACAGGCGAGACGACAGCAGATCGAAAACGGGAGATCCAGGTCGAGTTACAGCACGTACACCTGCCGAAACTCGAGGACGCGGGCATCCTCGAGATCGACCATCGAAGCGAGACGCTCAGATACTGGACGCAGCCGACGCTCGAGGAGTGGCTCGAGCACGCACAGCACAAAGAACTGTCCTGACTGGTTTTCGCAGTCACATCCTGTTTCGGACGTGGCGATCTGGGAGTCGTAGTGGCGACGTCACCCGACGTCAGGCGTGGGCCGATCGACGGACCGTTCGCGACACCAGCCGCCACGACACCCGCCACACAGCGTTTCCACAGGTTCGAGGACCACGACGCTACCTTCGAGTGTCGCCCCGGTCTAGCTGTCGGCCGGTTCGGCGTCGTCCTCGGCGTTGCCCTCGAGTGAGCCGGCATCGGCGTCCTCCTCATCCTCGTCGATGGATGCTGTCGAGTCGCCGGTGTCCCCGTCGGGCGGCGCGGTGGTCGCAGACGAGGCGTCTTCGGGCGGCGTGTCCTCGGGCTCGGTCGCGTCCGTCTGCGTCGGCTCTGCCTGCTGGGGCTTCGGGCCGGTCGCTTCGCTCGCCTCGTTCGCAGATGGTGGCTCGCCGACCGGACCGTCCAGTTCGTCGGCCGGCTCGGTCGCTTCGTCTGCCGACGGCTCCGCCGACCGAACGACGTCGACGCCGTCTTCGGTCGTCCGTGGATCGGTCGCGACCTCGTCGTCAACGCCCACGGTTCCCTCTTCCCCCTCACCAGGGTCACCCACGTCGTCGACCCCGAACTGGTCGGTGGACTCTCGCTCGAGTGAGAGCGCCTCGGTATCGCCGGCGACGTCCGAGAGTCCCCGAAGGAGGAGTGTCGCGCCGACGGCCCCGTACGGGATCGCGCGCAGTCGTCGATTGGCGAGCGCTCGAATCGCCCAGACGCTGAACACACCGCCAGCGACGAGTGCGGCCGTGGAGACGTTGACTCCCGGAACGGCGCTACTCGAGTGACTGAGATCGGACGGGGCAACGGACTCGAGCGTGTCCAGTCGATCGTCGAGTTCGGTTACGGGGGCTGTGCGACGGTCGGTGCCGCCCTCGCGGCCAGAATCGTCCTGTGGTGACATAGACTCCTCACCGATTGTACCCCTCGTAGCCTGCGCTCACGGTTGAAGCTTCGACCAGCAGGCGAAACCCGGGCGAACGGCGTCCGGGTAGACCGCGTCGCGAGACGGAAACAGCGCCGAAGCGGACTCGCAGACTCCCTACCAGACGAGCCACTCGAGGGCGACGACGACCGCGGCGAGGAAGACGTGCTCGCCGTCGACGACGAAGCCGTAGAACAGTGGGCCGTGGTCCGGGTGCGCGAACGGAATGTAGGCGGCGACGTAGCCGTTCATGGCGAAGAGTACGAGGAACGTCGTCGGGACGACGCCAGCGGCGACGACCGCGAAGACACCACCCGCGACGAGGACGTTCGCGACCTGCGCGCCGATGCGCGTCCGACGCGGACCGAGGAGGATCGGAACGGTTGAGATGCCCTCGCGTCGGTCGCCCTCGACGTCCTTGATATCGAAGACGACGGCCGCGACGGTGATCATAGATCCAATGTAGCCCACGAGAACCAGGATCTCGGGTGTCAGGAGGATCTCGTAATAGTAGCCAACGCCGAGTGGGATACAGGCCCAGGCAGCCCCGACGAACAGGTTCTTGACCAGCAGGACCCGCTTGATCCCGACGACGGAGTAGAGCACTGCGGCCACGAGCGGGGCCAGGAGGTAGATCGCTCCCGGCTGGCCGAGTGCGACGGCGACCGCGACGACGAGGACGTAGATGCCGACGCCGGCGGCGAGCCAGCCGAGGCCGTACCGTCTGGTGAACGAGGCCCGGCCCGGCACGTTGCGCTCGTCTTCCGCGAGATCCGTGAACCGGTTGACGGTGTAGACGAACATCGTCGCCGCGAAGACGACCGCGAGCGGGAACGCCTCCAGCGGCCGATCCGTGAGGAGCATCGTCGTCACGGCGACGCCGGTGGTCGCCAGCGAGATGAAGACGTTGCTGTAAACGAGCGCGTAGCAGGCACGGAGTAGCGTCGCGGCGACCCGGCCGTGACGACGGGAATCCTCGTCGGCGTCTGTGGCGGCGTCGGTATCTGCGTCGGTGTCAGTCGAAGGCACGGTAGATCGCTCGAGGTCGCGCTGGCTGTGGTGAGGGTGGAGGTGGCGTGATCGACGGTATCGAACCCGTCGATTCGTCTGGAGGCGTCTGCAGCAGCCGGTCAGGTGATCGAGTCGGTGATCGACGACAGGCGGCTGCTGGTGGGGACATCCGAGTATCGACCATAGCGGAGCCGAAGACTTGGTCGTTGTGGACCGGAAGCCGAATCGGCTGATCTATCATCCGGTAGAGCAGGCGTGGACAACGATGATATAAAGTAGCGACGACCCGGACGAACAGTATGGGACGGATCGAGTTGACCAACAGTCAACGACGTATCTTGACAGTTCTCGTCAATCGATATCAGGCTGAGGACTCTCCGATACCGGCGAAAGAGATTTCGAGCGAAGTCGATCGCGAACCGCGAACGGTTCGAAACCAGATGTCGAGCCTCAAGGACCTCGGTCTCGTCGAAGGGATTCCAGGTCCCTCCGGCGGCTACCAGCCGACGTCCGCCGGGTTCGACATTCTCGACCGGGAGACCGTCGAAAACCCGGAGATGGCCGTTCTCGCACGCGAGTTCGATCGCGTCGACGCCATCGTCGACGAGATTAGCTTTCCGAACGTTCACAACCCGGACACCTGCCGCGCGCGGATTCGCTTCCAGCAGTCCATTCAGGAGTTCGACGAGGGCGACGCAATCGCCATCGGCGCGATGCCCAACTCCGAACTGTTACTCGCCGGCAAGATCGAAGCCATCGAGACGACTCGCAACCAGATCATCCTCGACGTCGCTCGGGTCGAAGCCTAACCTCGCGTAGTCTGGCTACACCTCACAGACCCCGCTTCCGGGCCCTCCGTCCGGTCTTCTCGTTCGAGGATTCATCCACAACCTCCGATACCACCACCGGCGCGTCCGAGCGGGGTCGCCGGCGATCGGATACTGGCGAGACTGGTGACCTGCCGTCGGTCGACGAATGTCGACCGATTGGCAGTCCTCGAGCAGGTAGCGAGTGGAAACTGGCAGGATTTAAGCAAGGCCGGAACGCCCGTTCGAATGGCTATGAAACTTCACGAATATCAGGCGAAGGGAGTCTTCGCCGATGCCGGTATTCCGACGCCGCCGTCGCAGCTGGCGGACGACGTCGATGGCGTCGTCGATGCGGCCGGGGAAATCGGCTATCCGGTCGCGATCAAAGCGCAGGTACAGGTCGGTGGCCGCGGGAAGGCCGGCGGGATCAAACTCGTCGAAGACGAAGACGAAGCTCGCGAGGCCGCAGACGACATTCTCGGGATGGACCTCAAGGGCTACCACGTCGACCGCGTGCTCGTCGAGGGTGCCGTCGACTTCGTCGACGAACTCTACGTCGGCATCACGATGGATCGTGGCGAGGGTAAACCCGTCGCGATGGTCTCGACGAAAGGTGGCGTCAACATCGAGGAGGTCGCAGAAGAAGACCCCGACGCCATCGCTCGCGAACACGTCGACCCCGCCTTCGGGATGCACCCCTACCAGGCACGCAAGGCCGTCTACGACGCTGGCGTCGACCCGACCGTCGCCCGCGACGTCTCGAACGTCCTCATGACCCTCTACGATCTCTGGGAGCAAAAAGACGGCTCCGACGCCGAAATCAACCCGCTGATGGTCACGGCCGACGACGAGGTCATCGCCGCAGACGCCGTGATGAACGTCGACGAGGACGCGCTGTTCCGCCAGCCAGAGCTGGCGGAGATGGAAGAAGAAGCCGCAAGCGGCGACGAACTCGAGCAGAAGGCTGACGAGTACGACTTCGACTACGTCCGCCTCGAGGGCAACACGGGGATCATCGGCAACGGTGCCGGGCTCGTGATGACTACGCTCGACCTCGTCGACCACTACGGCGGCGAACCCGCGAACTTCCTGGACGTCGGCGGTGGCGCGAAAGCCCAGCGCATCGCGAACGCACTGGACATGGTCTTCTCCGACGACAACGTCGACAGCGTCGTCTTCAACATCTTCGGCGGGATCACCCGCGGCGACGAGGTCGCGAAGGGGATCAACGAGGCGTTAGAGCAGTTCGACGAGATTCCCAAGCCGGTCGTCGTCCGACTCGCCGGCACCAACTGGGAAGAAGGGATGGAGATTCTGAACGAAGACCTCGTGACGGTCGAAGAGACCCTCGAGGATGCGGTCCAGCGTGCCGTCGAGTACGCTGAGGAGGTGGAAGCATGAGTGTTCTAGTCGACGACGACACGCGCGTCGTGGTACAGGGGATCACCGGCGGGGAAGGCAAGTTCCACGCCGAACAGATGATCGAGTACGGGACGAACGTCGTCGCCGGCGCGGTGCCCGGCAAGGGCGGTCAGGAAGCCGCTGGCGTTCCCGTCTACGACACGGTCCACGAGGCAGTCGAAGAAGAAAACGCCGACACGTCCGTCATCTTCGTCCCGCCGGCGTTCGCCGGTGACGCCATCTTCGAGGCGCTCGACGCCGACCTCGACCTCGCTGTCGCGATCACGGAAGGCATCCCGACCCAGGACATGGCCCGGGTCAACAAGCGCCTCTCCGAGACCGACACGCGACTCATCGGTCCGAACTGTCCCGGTCTGATCACTCCCGGCGAGGCCAAACTCGGCATCCTCCCCGGCAACATCTTCTCGGAAGGGAACGTCGGCCTCGTCTCTCGCTCCGGGACCCTGACCTACCAGGTCGTCGATAACCTCACCAACCGCGGCATCGGCCAGACCACCGCCATCGGTATCGGCGGTGACCCGATCATCGGCACGACGTTCATCGACGCCCTCGAGCTGTTCGAGAACGACCCCGACACCGACGCCATCGTCATGTGCGGTGAGATCGGTGGCGAGGACGAAGAACAGGCCGCGGCGTTCATCGACGAACACGTCGACACGCCAGTCGCCGGCTTCATCGCCGGCCGCACGGCCCCGCCGGGCAAGCGGATGGGCCACGCCGGTGCGATCGTCTCTGGCTCCGGCACCGGGACCGCAGAGAGCAAGATCAACGCGCTCAACGACGCGGGCGTCCCCGTCGGCGACACCCCCGAAGAGGTCGCCGACCACATCGAAGAGTTCCTCGGCTAGGCCCGGACTCACCGCGGAACTCGTCTCCGGGTGGAAGCCGACCCGAACTGATCGACCGAAGACAGCGCCGGACTCCATTTTCGCGAGCGTCGAGCCACAAACGATTCCTACCAATACCCGAATGCTCGGATATGTACGAGACCGTACTCGCGCCAACGGACGGTTCAGACCGGTCACTCGCTGCTCTCGAGCACGCCATCGACCTCGCAAACCGCTACGACGCGACGTTACACACCCAGTACGTCGTCGAGTCGTCGCCGGCGTTCGACGCCGAAATCGACGAGGAGACCGAACGTGACATCTACGGCTCGCTGATCGAAGCCGGCGAGCGCGCCGTCGAGGAGGTCGCCGCCGAGGCCAACTCTCAGGGGCTCGACGACGTCGAGACCGCCGTCGACCGGGGCGCCCCCCACGAAGAGATCCTCACGTACGTCGAGGACAACGACGTCGACATCGTCGTCATGGCCACTGCTGGCCGGACCGGGTCGTCTCGAGAGCTCATCGGCAGCGTCGCCGAGCGCGTCGTTCGATCGTCGCCCGTCCCGGTCGTGACGGTCAACGCTCAGGAATAGTTCGGTTCAGTTCGGCACCCACCCGAAACGGGCGCGTCGAACGGGAGAGCCAGAGCGAAGTCAGATTCATCCTGCGCCAAAGCACGGTGCTTTCCCCTCGCAATTCCGTAATGTGTGGGCGACAGTCGAGATCACACACGCCAGCTCACTCTCGCTCGTCGATCTCGAGGACCTTGCCGGCCGCGATGGTCTGACCCATGTCGCGGATGGCGAAGCTCCCGAGTTCGGGAATGTCGCTCGAGGGCTCGAGGCTGAGGGGTTTCTGTGGTCGGATCGTGACGACGGCGGCGTCGCCCGACTGGATGTAGTCGGGTTCGTCGTCGGCGACCTCGCCGGAGGAGGGATCGATCTTGCGGTCGATCGACTCGATGGTTCCGGCGACCTGTGCCGTGTGGGCGTGGAAGACCGGCGTGTAGCCGGCGGTAATCACACTGGGGTGTTGCATGACGACGATCTGGGCCTGGAAGGTGTCGACTACCGTCGGCGGGTCGTCTGCTGGACCGACGACGTCGCCGCGGCGGATGTCGTCTTTGCCGATGCCGCGGACGTTGAACCCCACGTTGTCGCCGGGGCCAGCCTCGGGCACTTCCTCGTGGTGCATCTCGATCGTCTTGACCTCGCCGCCCACGTCGCTGGGCTGGAAGGAAACGCTGTCGCCGGTGTTCATGACGCCGGTCTCGATGCGGCCGACCGGGACAGTCCCGATCCCCGAAATCGTGTAGACGTCCTGAATTGGAAGCCGAAGCGGCGCGTCCGTCGGTGGCTCCGGTTCCGGCAGGCCGTTCAGTGCCTCGAGCAGGACGTCGCCGTCGTACCAGCCGGTGTTGTCGGAAGCCTCCGAGACGTTGTCGCCTTCGAAGGCGGAGACAGGGATGAACGAGGCGTCCTCGGTGTTGAACTGGACCTGCCCGAGCAGTTGCGTGACCTCCTCGACGACCTCGTCGTAGGTCGACTCCTCGTACTCGACGACGTCCATCTTGTTGACCGCGACGATGAGTTCCTCGATCCCGAGCGTCCGGGCGAGGAAGACGTGTTCCTGTGTCTGGGGGGCGACGCCGTCGTCTGCGGCGACGACGAGGACGGCGTGGTCAGCCTGGCTCGCCCCGGTGATCATGTTCTTGACGAAGTCGCGGTGGCCGGGCGTGTCGACGATGGTGAAGTCGTAGTCGTCGGTCGAGAACTCCTGGTGGGCGATGTCGATGGTGACACCGCGTTCTCGCTCCTCGGCGAGGTTGTCCATGACGTAGGCGAACTCGAAGCCGCCCTTGCCCTTCTCTTCGGCTTCCTCGCGGTGCTGTTCGATGACGTGCTCGGGGATACTCCCCGTCTCGTAGAGGAGCCGTCCCACGAGCGTGCTCTTTCCGTGGTCGACGTGGCCGATGATGGCCAGGTTCTGGTGCGGCTGGTCTGCGCTCATGGGTGCTATTACATCACACGCTACGATGGTAGAGTGTAAAAACCACCGCGTATGATAGCCAGCGTGAACTACCGGTTTCTGGAAGACTGACACCCGATCGTCGGCTCTCTACGATTCGTCACCAGAACGTCGATTTCTTTCGAGCAAACCAGCTACCGAAACAGCGGCAACGATTTCATACTGATCGCCGATCCGTCTGGCGATCAGGTGTGCACTGATCTCCAGTGGCTACTGGTACCGTTCCAACCGTCGACTGATGAGTGAAACCGGTTACCCGCGCTCGGTTTCACTCACCACTTCAGGCGTGGACCGCCACTAGAGACCAGATCGAGTTGAAACCGGTGGCCCCCCATCGTGGTGCCCTCGAGAGTCCAGCCAGCAAGTTAAAACGGGTTGAGTTTCGAGAGCAGTCGACCGAGCAATCCCTTCGAAGACGAATCGTCGTCGGTGTCGGTCGCACTCGAGTCGTGCTCCTCGTCGGTGGAGTCGCCTGCCGATTCGTCGGCGTCATCCGCAGGCGCGTCGGTGATGACGACGTCCTCGTCGGCTTCGCCGATCGGCGCTTCCGAACCCGAGTCGTCCGTCTCGCTCGCGTCTTCAGAGTCCGAATCGTCTGTGTCTACTGTCTCGGAACCATCAGCTGCGTCGTCGACCGAGTCGACGCTCGAGTCGTGCTCCTCGTCGGCGTCGGCGGCCTGATCAGCGTCGGGCTCGAGATCGGACGGTTCCGTCGCATCCTCGAGGGCGCCGTCGGTCTCGTCCTCGAGATCAGCGGTGTCAGTGGCAGCCTCGAGGGCGCCGTCGGTCTCGGAGTCAGTGTTCCCGACGGCGGGTTCCTCGTCGTTGACGGCTGCTTCCTTGGCATCGGAGCTCTCGTTGGCCGCCTCGTCGGGCTGATCGAGTTCCTCGACGCCATCGGCCGCTGTCGACTCCTCGCTCTCACTGGGTTCGTCGCCGGTGTCGATCCACAGGAATTCCTCGCCTTTCGTCCGGTCTGTAAGCAGGAGATCGGCCAGTTCGTCCTCGTCGGCGCGGAGGTCCTCGTCGATGTCGGGTTCGGGGTCGGGTTCGTCCGCACTCGCGATGATGTCCTCCGGGCTCTCGTCTTCGAGGACGTCGTCGGCGTCGTCGGCGTGATCGGCTTTCAGCTGGCCGAACACCGACGCGGCTGTCTGGTCTTCGACGCCGGGCTCTTCGGCCGTGCTGTCTTGGGTCTCGGCTGCGTCGAGGTCCGACTCGTCGTCGTCCGTTTCCCCGTCGACTGGCGACCCCACTGCCTCGTCGTCGATGGGTCCGAACAGCTCCTCCGCACTCGAGCCGACGTCGACCCCGCCGTCGCTCACTTTTTCCTCGGTCGTGCTGTCGGTCATGGACTCGCTCTCTGATTCAATACATTATCACACGTAATGAACTTTTGGAATTTTTCGACGTGTTTCGTGATGGATTCGACACACGTCTGCTGGACCAGCCACGTCTCGGCAGACGACCGTCGGCGTTCGGCGGACGAGTGAGCGCGTTTTCCACCGTCGAGACGATGGAGGAGCCATCCGGAAACTGGAGAACCCACTGTTTCTCGTTGATACGTCTCGGGATCGAACTGGTAACGGACAGCCCCGTCCCGGCGCGCCATCCCGTCCTGTGGGCACGGACGAGGTGAGCACCCTTAAGAGCCGTCGGAAACAGGTCTCGCGTATGCAACCGCGCGACCTGTCCGACCACGTGGCCTACCAGGCGGGTCGGGGCATCGAGGAAGTCGCCCGCGAACTCGGTCGCGACCCCTCGGAGTTCGTCAAACTCGCCTCGAACGAGAACCCGCACGGACCCTCCCCGGCCGCCACGGAGGCGATCCGTGAGACCGCCTCGAGTGTCAGTTCGTACCCGAAAGCCGCCCACGCCGACCTGGTCGCCGCCATCGCCGACCGCTGGGACGTCGCCGACGAACAGGTCTGGCTCGCAAACGGCGGCGACGGTGCGATCGATTACCTCCACCGGGCGACCATAGAGCCCGGCGATTCGATCCTCGTTCCGACGCCCGGATTCGCCTACTACGGCATGAGCGCCCGGTTCCACCACGGCGACGTCGCCGAGTACGGACTCTCGAGAGCCGACGACTTCGCCCAGACGGCCGACGGCGTGCTCGAGCACTACGATGGCGAGCGGATCGTCTGGCTGACGACCCCTCACAACCCCACCGGTTCGACGATGGCTCTCGAGGAAATCGAGCGACTGGCCGCAGCGACCGACGAGGAGACGCTGATCGTCGTCGACGAGGCCTACGGCGAGTTCGCCGACCGGGAGAGTGCGCTCGCGTTGATCGAGGGTCGCGACGGTTACGACTCGCGAGACGACGTCGCGGTCCTGCGGACGTTCTCGAAGGCCTACGGCCTCGCGGGCCTTCGGCTCGGATACGCGGTCGTCCCAGGAGAGTGGGGCGAGGCCTACGCGCGCGTGAACACCCCCTTCGCAGCGAGCGAACTGGCCTGCCGTGCCGGCCTCGCGGCGATCGAGGACGGCGACCACGTCGAGCGAACCGTCGAGACCGCCCGCGAGAGTCGTGAGCGGATGCGCGAGTCGATCGACGCCCACGTCTGGCCGAGCGAAGGCAACTTCGTCCTCGTCGACGTCGGGGATGCCGGCGCGGTCGCCGAGGAGATGCAAGAACGCGGCGTCATCGTCCGGGACTGCTCGAGTTTCGGTCTCCCGGGCTGCATCCGGATCACCTGCGGGACGGACGCAGAGACCGGGCGAGCGATCGAGACCTGCAACGACGTGCTCGCTGCCCTCGAGCTGGACGCCGACTCGAGACGGGAGAGTGAAGCGGAGGTGCCCGACACGTGAGAGTCGCCGTCACCGGCACCCCGGGGACGGGCAAGACCACTGCGGCGGACCTGCTCGCGGATCGGCTCGCGCGCGAGGCCGACCTGCCGGCGCTCGAGGTGATCCACCTGAACGAGGTACTCGAGCGCGAGGGGCTGTACACCGAAGTCGACGCCGACCGGGAAAGCAAGGTCGCCGACCTCGAGGGACTCGCCGAGTGGCTCGACGGTCGTGAGGACGTCGTGATCGAGTCTCACCTCGCTCATCACTTCCCGGCCGATCGGATCGTCGTGCTCCGGTGTGCGCCCGAGCCACTCGAGACGCGATTGCGCGAACGCGGCGAGACCGACGCCAAAGCGCGAGAGAACGCAGAGAGCGAGGCGCTCGACGTGATCCTCGCGGAGGCCGTCGAGGAACACGGCCTCGAGTCGGTCTACGAGATCGACACGACCGATCGCGATCCCGAAGCGGTGGCCGACGCGCTCGAGGCGGTGGTCACGGGTGATCGTGAACCGAGCGCTGGAGAGGTCGACTTCGTGGGGTACCTGACGTGACGCTCGATCAGCTTCGACCGTATCTCTCGCGGTTTCTGGACCCGTTCGTCAGCGGCTTCGATCGGATCGGCCTGACGCCCAACGGCGTGAGCGTCCTCGCGTTCGTGATGGCCATCTTCGCCGCGACCGCGTTCACCCTCGGCGGCCGGGCCGACCCGGTCTGGTACGTCGTCGCCGCCGTGCTCGTCTTCCTCAACGGCTGGCTCGACGTGATCGACGGCGCACTCGCCCGCGAACAGGGCGTCGCCTCCGCGGGCGGTGACCTCCTCGATCACGTACTCGACCGGTACGCCGACATCGTCGTCATCTTCGGCATCGCCGCCGGCGTCGAGAACTACTTCCTCGGCTTCCTCGCCGTCACCGGCGTCGTCATGACCTCCTACCTCGGGACGCAGGCCCAGGCGGTCGGCCTCGAGCGCGTCTACGGTGGCCTCGTCGGCCGAGCAGACCGGCTGGCGATCATCGGCGTCGTCGGTGTGCTGGCGTACCCGATCTCCGGGACCTACGGCGGCCTGACCCTCGTGGGCTGGCTGCTCGTCTTCCTCGCGGTGGTCGGCCACGTGACCGCACTCCAGCGATTTGCCCACTCCTGGTCGGCCCTCGAGTGAGCCGTCGGTTTCGCCGGGTGGGCACTCGCCGGTTGGTTTATCACGCGCCACGACATAGCCTGCGTTATGGTTCAGTGCGAGATGTGTGGCGCCGAGACGTCGTCCCCGAAGACCATCAAAGTCGAAGGTGCGAAACTCGACGTGTGTTCGAACTGTACCGATTTCGGCACCGAGGTCAAACAGCCGACGGCCTCGAGTACGTCGACGAAATATTCGACCTCGAGTAGCGGTTCGTCGTCTGCCTCCAGCAGTTCGAGTTCGAGTTCCAGTGCGGGCGCTACCGGTAGCTCCACCACGGGCGGGTCGAGTGGCGGCCGCCGGGACATGTTCGACGACATGGACGAACTCGCAACCGACTACGACGAGCGGGTCCGCACTGCCCGCGAAGAGAAGGGCCTCAGCCAGTCCGACCTCGCGAACGAACTCAACGAGAAGGCGAGCCTGATCCGCAAGATCGAACGCGGCGATACCCTCCCGAGCGACCGCGTCCAGTCGAAACTCGAGCGCTTCCTCGACGTCGACCTCTCTGCGGAGGGGGCGAGCGCGGACGACGCCGAGTGGTCCGGTGGCTCCTCGACCGGCAGCTACACCCTCGGCGACGTCGTCAAGCGAAAGGACTGATCTCGTCCCGCGCCGTCCGGGATCCACACGCTCGAGCCTTCCACCGGTGAACAGCCGCCGTCTCCCTCGAGTCTCCTCGACCGCCAGCGACCGACTCGAGGGACCGACAGGGCGGCGAACGGACGGAGAATACAACACGCAAGCTATTTCTTCCGGGACGGACGCGTCTCTGGTATGTTCATCCTCGTCAACCTGAAGACCTATCCGTGCGACCCGGTGGCCGTCGCCGAGGCCGTCGCGGACGTAGACGAGACGACCGACGCCCGGCTGGCAGTCGCCCCGCAGGCCGCGGACATCGCCCGCGTTGCCGACACGGGCGTCGAGACGTGGGCCCAGCACGTCGATCCGATCGATCACGGCAGTAACACCGGGCACACGCTGGCCGAGACCGTCGCCGACGCCGGGGCGGTCGGGACGCTCGTGAATCACTCCGAGTGTCGGCAGAAACTCGCCGACGTGGACGGGGCCGTTCGGGCTGCAGAACGCGCCGGACTCGAGACGGTCGTCTGTGCGAACAACCCGTCACAGGTCGGTGCGGCAGCAGCACTCGGGCCGGACGCAGTCGCCGTCGAACCGCCGGAACTGATCGGGACGGGGACACCCGTCAGCAAGGCCGACCCGGAGGTCGTCGAAGGTGCCGTCGCTGCGGCCGGCTCCGTCGACGATGCCGTCTCCGTGCTCTGTGGTGCCGGAATTAGCACCGGTGAAGACGTCGCGGCGGCCGCAGAGCTCGGTGCAGAGGGCGTCCTCCTCGCCAGCGGCGTCGCGAAAGCCGACGACCCGGCCGCTGCACTCTCGGATCTGGTGGCCTCGCAGTAACGGTCACGCGCCGAACGATCTACCGGTGACAGACTCGTTTTGACGGTGAACGTCTCGCGTTCGGTACCGAGGGACGTATTTTCGCCCGTACACTACCCCTCGTCGCCTACCATCTCACTGCTCGAGGATTAGTTACATATATAGTGGTCGGTACGATTATGTTCGTAGAGCGCTGGAATGACAGGGGAGCGGATCTACGTCTCACACGAAACCGGTGATCTCGGGCTCGTTCAGGACCTCTTTTCGACTGTCAAGAACTTTCCGTTCGACGTCCACATCGCACTCGAGGAGGTCGAATCCCGGCAGTCCCGGTCCCGGCTTCAGGGCCGTCTCGCCAACAGTACCGTCGCGATCCCCGTGTTGACCGACCAGTCGGCCGACTCCCCCTGGGTCAATCAGGAGATCGGCTACGCACAGGCGAAGGGGATTCCCGTCCTCCCGCTGTACGACGAGGAGTCCCACCTGAACGGCTTCATCAGCGACGTCGAGGGCGTCTCGATCGACCGTCAGGACCTGACGGTGACGATCTTCAACCTGCTCAGCCGGCTCCGGAGCCTCCTCGAGCCGCTCGGTGCGCTCTCGGTTCCCAACTGGTACGTCCGGTTCCCCTGTACGGTCCCCGACTGTGGCACGCCGGTGATCCTCGAGATCGATCAGAGTCAGACGAAACTCTGGAAGCGCCACCGTAACGGAAACTTCCTCGCGACGACCTGTGAGTGCTGTCACTCGACGTACGTCTTCGACCCGGCGACGATCGGGTTCGTCAGGCGGCAGAATCCGACGGGTTGAACTGCCGACACCTGCTCGTCGACACACGAGTAGCAGTCTGCGAGACGTCGGTGGACGTGAGACGACGCGACAACAGTCCGTCCCCGACCCGACGACGGCCGATCGGACTCGAGTCCACTGGCCGCCGATGACCAGACCGATACAGGCCACTCGACACGTATCTAACGCAATCTGTCACTTCAATTTGTGCGGATGGCGTGGCACTAAACCACCGCTATAAGGTGGTATCGGTTATCTTCCGGGGTGCCACAACGACTATGTATCGAATTGCTGTACAATTAGTCACTGCTACGAATGGCTACTAACGTTCACCAAGGTGAGGGGCTCGCTCCAGACGACGAAACCGATCCGGCTGCCTTCTGGCGACACGCGTTCCTCTCTCTCGTCGAGACGTTTCCAGAACCCGCGTTCGCGGTCGACGAGTCAGGCCGCGTCGTGGTGTGGAACGACGACCTCGAGGAATTGATCGGGCTGAGCGAGCAGGACGCACTCGGGAAACCGGCGTACGAACTCTTCCAGACGGACGGTGAGAGTGAGACGCTCGTCGAAACGTGTCTCCGGCGAGACGAAGTGATCCGCGAAGAACAGATTCGAACGACGACGAACGTACACGGCGAGCCGATCTTCGCGAGAGCGATGGCCGTCCCGATCCGCGGTCCGGGGGGAACTGTCACCGGCGGAATCGAGGTGCTCGTCGACGTCACCGAACTCGTCGAACAGCGCCAGGCCATGGCGGAGCTACAGCGTCGGATGGCAGACGACGTCGGCGTCGCCGTCGACGAACTCGACCAGTCGACGACGACCGTCGCCGAAAACGCCGAGGCGATCAGCCAGCGGGCCGACACACAGACGTCGAACCTCGGTGAAGTGCTCTCGGAGATTTCCTCGTTCAGTGCGACGGTCGAAGAGATCGCCACGAGCGCCGAGGAGATCAGCTCCCAGAGTGAGCAAACCCGGAACTTCGCGACCCAGTCTCGAGACTCGGGCCACGAACTCATCGACGTCATGGGTGACGTTGCAACCGCTGGCGGTGCAGTCGCCGAGAACAGCCAGCAACTCCAGTCACACGTCGAGCGGATCGAGGAGATCGTCGACGTCATCAACGACATCGCCGACCAGACCAATCTGCTCGCGCTCAACGCCTCGATCGAAGCGGCGCGAGCCGGGCAAGAGGGCGAGGGGTTCTCCGTCGTCGCGAGCGAAGTCAAATCGCTGGCCGAACAGTCCCAGTCTGAGGTCGCAGAGATCGAGCGGCTCGTCGACCAGATCCGCGGGTTGACCGACGAGACTGTCGAAAGCGTCGGCGTGGCCAACGAACGCGTCCAGACGGCGACCGAGCGCACCGAATCCGTCGTCGAAGACCAGGAAGCGATCCTCTCGAGTATCGCAGACGTTGCGAACGGCATCGACGAGATCGCCCGTGCGACCGACGAACAGGCCTCGAGCGCCGAAGAGATCGCGAGCATGACAGACGACGTCGTCGACCAGAGCGACGCCATCGCAGCCGAGATCGGCGAGGTCGCCGCTGGAGCCGAAGAACAGGCTGCCACGGTCGCCGAGATCGAAGAGGCGATCGAGTCCCTCGAGTCCGACCTCGAGGCGCTCGTCGACGAGTAGGTCAGAGTCGAGGGACTCGCAGTCAGTCCGAGCGCCAGGAAAACTGGTCGGGATCGCTGGCTGCGAGTGCAGTGCGGACGGCCGCAACGTTTTCAGGGACGTCGTGGACGCGAACGACGTCTGCGCCCCGGTCGGCGGCGATCGCGGTCGCGGCGACCGTCGACTCGAGTCGGTCACCGGCTGGCTGGCCGACGTGGTCGTACATCGACTTCTGAGAGTGACCGACGAGGACGGGACAGCCGAGCGCGTTGAACTCGTCGATCCGCCCGAGGAGTTCGAAGCTCTCGGCGGCAGTCTTGCCGAAGCCAATCCCCGGATCGACGACGATCCGCTCGCGATCGAGACCGGCCTTCTCGGCGAGCAAGACCAGTTCGGCGAGTTCGTCGATCACGTCCTCGACGACGTCGTCGTAGTCGATTTCTCGACCGGGGACGACCGGCGCGTCGATGCTGTGCATCACGATCAGGCCGGCGTCGTGCTCGGCGGCGACGAACCGCATCGCCGGGTCCTCGAGCCCGGAGACGTCGTTGATGACGTCCGCGCCGGCCTCGAGAGCGGCCTCGGCGACGGCGGCTTTCCGGGTGTCGATCGAGATCGGGATACCGAGGTCGGCGATCCGGTCGATCACGGGGACGACGCGATCGATCTCCTCGTCGGTCGGAACGGGGTCGGCACCCGGTCGGGTCGACTCGCCACCGACGTCGATCACGTCGACGCCGGCCTCGACCATGGCCTGCGCGCGGGTGAGCGCGTCCTCGAGAGCGTCGTAGCGGCCACCGTCGTGGAAGCTGTCTGGCGTGACGTTCAGGATGCCCATGACAGCGGTGTGTTCGTCCCACGGGAACTGGGGGTTCTCGCCAGCGCCCGTCTCGGCGGGTACACCTTCCGAACCCGACTCGCCGCCCAGTTCGAGCGTCTCACGGAGTTCCCGGGCGATGGGCTCGAGGCCGCCGGAGCGGCCTGCAAGCGTCGTGGTCAGTCGGTCGAACTGGCCGAGCGTCCCCATGAGGACGGCGTCGACGCGCTCGTCGCCCTGCCGGTAGTCGGGAAGCGCACACTCACCGCCGACCCGCAGCAGTTCGGCCTCGAGGACGTCGGCCTGACGGGGACTGACCGTGACCTTCACGACGCGGTGGACGGCGTCACCACCAAGTCGGTGGACGTTCCCGTCGGCGACCGACGCGCCGGCGAGGGTCTCGCGAGCGTCCGCCAGGTTCCGGACGCGTTTCGGGACGTCGGCACGCGTCCAGCGGGACCGGGCCTCCGCGACGGCAAAGAGCGAGCCGGTGACGAGCACGCAGTCACCTTCGTCTGCGCGCTCGAGCGCGTGTTCGACGGCGTCGGAGACGGCGGCGACCGACTCGGTGTCGGGAACGCCGACGTCTGCGAAGACGGTCTCGAGGACGGCCCGATCTTCGGCCCGGTCGAGCGTCGGTTCGCAGGCGACGACCGAGTCGGGAGTGGGGAGCGCGTGGGCCATCTCGCGGTGGTCCTTGTCGTGCATCGCGCCGAAGACGACGTGGAGGTCGTCGTAGTCGCAACTCGAGAGCGTCCCGGCGAGGGTCTCGCAGGCCCCGGGGTTGTGGGCACCGTCGAGGACGACCAGCGGCCCGGTGTCCATCACCTCGAAGCGGCCGGGCCAGTGGGCGTTTCGAAGCCCGCGGGCGAGGTCGGCCTCGTCGACGTCGGCGAGTTGTCGGGCGAGGGCGGCGGCGATCGCCGCGTTCGTCGCCTGGTGTGCGCCGGGGAACGGAATCTTCGTCTCGACGCTCCAGTCGTCGGCCTCGATGCTGACGGCCGCCTCGGTGTGGTTGGTCAGGCCGCCGTAGGTGACCCGGACGTCCGCCGAAGCGTCGGCACCGGCAGCCGCGTCCTTGGCACTCCCATCGCCGACCGTCACGACGTCGCCTGCGACCTCACGGACTGCCTCGAGCGGGTCGCCGGAGACGGCGGTCACGAGCGACGCGTCGTCAGGGGCGACGTGGGCCTTGTCGCGGGCGATGGCCTCCTCGGTGTCGCCGATGATCCCGGTATGTTCGAGGGTGACGCTCGTGACCGCGCTCGCGACCGGCGACACGACGCTCGTGGCGTCGTACTTGCCGCCGATGCCGACCTCGAGGACGGCAACGTCGACGTCTTCACGGTCGAAATGCCACAGGGCCATCGCGGTCATCGCCTCGAAGAACGTCGGCGAGGAGCCGTCTGCGGCCGCGTCGGTGACGTAGTCACGAACGGCCTCGACGTACGCACAGACCGCTGTCCGCGGAATCTTGCGACCGTCGACGCGAATCCGTTCGCGGAGGTCTTCGAGGTGTGGCGAGGTGTACAGTCCCACGGAGAGCCCGGCTTCGCGGAGGGTCCGCTCGAGCATTCGGGCGGTCGATCCTTTTCCGTTCGAGCCGGCGATCTGGACGCAGTCGATGCCCTCGTGGGGATCCTCGAGGGAGGCGAGCAGTCGCGCCGTCGACTCCGTGCCCGGTTTCGGCCGGAACCGCCGCAGGCCGAACACGAAGTCCGCCGCCTCGTGATACTCCATACCCGATCCACAGAGTGCGCGCGCTTTAGGGTGTCGGAGTCGAGTCTCGTCTGAGAGCCGTCCACACGCTCGAGCGGCGGTTTCCGGTCGGTATCCGGCCACCCGAGTTGGGGAGACGAGGTCACTCCCCGAACCGGGATCTGACGATCGCCTCGAGCAGACCGACGGCGGCGAGCAGGATCGCGTAGGGGCCAAACAGGAAGATGTGGACCGGACTGTCGGTCGTGACGAACGCCTCGAAGACCAGCAGGTACGGCACGAGTGCGAGAAACAACAGCGTCGGGAGGATAAGCCGGCGCTCGAGCAGGCCGACCAGCGGCACGAGGGCCACCGCGAACGCGACCACGAAGACGGCTGTCGCCGCCAGCGGGGGCCTGATGCCGCTCTCGAGGACGAGCAGCGCCGTCGCGATTCCGATCAGCACGCCGCCGGCCGCAGCGATGCGAAGACGACCTGCCCGACTCGAGGGAATCGCAGGCAGGTCCCGAAGACGATTCTCGGCGATCCCGTACCGGCGGCGGACGGCGAACTCGAGGACTCCCGCGTACAGCAGGAGGCCGAGCCAGAGGTACCACCGGTTCGCGTAACTCCCGACGTGGGTCGGTCCCTCGACGATCACGTATCCGTCGAGTTCGCCCCACTCGGGAGCTGGCGTCCGCAGGTCGAGTGTCGTCGCTCCGATAAGCAACGTGAGAAACCCGATTCCCGGCGTGAGTAGCCGGGTCTGGACGGTGACGAACATCGGGATCGCACCGACCAGGAGCGTCGTGACCGCGAGCACTGCCGTCGCGGCTGGAGACTCGAGCGTCGGGTAGCCGTCTCGAGCGTAGAGCACGACGACGAGGAGGAGATTCAGGAGACCTGCGACGATACCGGTGAGGAGCGCTCGGCGGTCACCCCCGGAGACGACACGGGACGACGATCCGCTCATTGTGCTAACAGGATGTCTGTCGAACATAAACGTTGAGGTGACCGTGTCGAGGGTCGCACCTGCAGAACCGTCTACCTGCTCGGTGAGGAGCGATCGAGACGCGCGATCGACGCTGTCGGAACCTCACTCGATCGGGATCGTCGTCACGTCCCGGGTTGGTCGCCGTCGTGGCACCGTGACGCCCTCGAGATCGGCCACGTCGAGTGGTTCGTCGACCACGTCCGTATCGCCCGACCCGACGGGGACGCCCGAGTCGAGTCGATCCCGCGGTTCCTCGCCGACAGCCGTCTCTGACGCGGCGTCACTGCCACCGATCCCCTCGGCGCTGGTGGTGTCCCCGGTGCGGTCCAGCCGCTCGAGGCGCTCGAGGTGGTCACGAATGCCGTTGTGGTGGCCCGCGCCGATGACGGCGACGACGTCGACGCCCTCGTTCCTGAGCGCGTGGAGCCGTCGAGCCATCGATCGGTCGCGCCGGTCGACGAGTACCTCGGCTACCTCGGGGAGGAGCCGGCGCATCTGGTCGATCGCTGGCTGGACGTCGTCGCCGGACCGGACGTCCCGGAACGGCAGGCTCGTCATCTCGAGCGCGCGAGCCTGCTCTTCCGGCCCGAGTCGACTCGCCCGCATCAGGAGCTTCGGGATCGTATCGATTCCGACGCGGCGGGTGAGCGACGCGACGGTGTCCTCGAGTGGGTCGTCGATGAGCGCGACCTCGTGGCCCCGTTCGGCAGCCGTCTCGATCGCGACCTCCATGTCGGTCAGCTCCGGGTCGAGACCGAAGAGCCGGACGACCGTTCGCTGGATCGTCCGCAAGAGCCGGTAGGTCAGCGCCGTCGGCGGCGGCAGGTCACGCGCGAGGTCGAGTGCGCCACCGTCGATACTCCGCTCGATACGGTCGTACCGGCGGGCATCGAGTTCGACGGCGACGACGTCCGGATCGACCTCGCGGATCGTCCGCCGGACGCGGCGGCGGTGGACCGGCGAGAAGTGGACACTCGGAACGAACGTGATCGAGCCGCGCTCGTCGGCTGCATCGGAACCAGCCTCGGGATCGGAGTCAGAGCCAGACATACAGGGGAAACTTGGACGCCCGGTGGCTTGAAACGCGGGCTGTCTCTCACTGGGGTGAGAGCTCGACTCGAGTGTGACGATTCGGCAGCGAACCCGCGGTCGGCAGCGGAGTGGCAGAACGCAGCAGGAAAGGGAACGTCGGAAGCGTGGGACTGAACGGAAGTGATCAACGATGCGGGCCAGAGTATCGGTGAGTGGCAGTTACTGGACCGATCAGGCGTCCTTGGGCTGTCCCCAGTACTCGTCGCGCTGTGGGCGGTCCGTGATCGCCTGCACGTCGATCGGTTCGTCACGTGCGGCTCTCGCCTCGAGTGCGGCTTTCGCCGATGCCTCGGTCGAGAAGTAGGTGACTTCCTCTTCGACGGCGGCCTCGAGCAGTGTGCGGTCCCGGGAGACGATGACGTCGACGTCGCCGCTGCGGACGGCCTCGACGAGGTCGACTTCCTCACAGAGGTCGTAGTACTCGGTGAAGCCAGCGACGAGTTCTTCGCCGGCCTCGGTGTCGGGGTCGGGGAACTCGTCGGCCGAGAGGTCGACGATAGCCGTTCCGTTCTCGGGGACGGGCTTCCCGACGGCGTCTTGAGCTTTGTCGTAGGCCTTGCCGAACGTGTCGGCGGTGCCCATGACCTCACCGGTCGACTTCATCTCCGGGCCGAGACGCGGGTCCGACCCCGGCAGGCGGTCGAACGGCAGGACGACCTCCTTGATCGAGACCTGTTCGGGGACCTGTTCTTCGACGTCGAGTTCGGAGAGCGAGGTGCCGGTCATGACCTTCGCGGCGATCTTGGCGATCGGGACGCCCGTCGCCTTCGAGATGAACGGCACCGTGCGCGAGGAACGGGGGTTGGCCTCGAGGACGTAGACCTCGCTCTCTGCGTCCGGATCGTCGATGTTGGTGACCGCGAGCTGGACGTTCAGCAGGCCGACGGTGTCGAGTTCGCGGGCGATCTGTTCTGCCACCTCGCGAACACGACGGTTGACGTCCCGGCCGAGCGAACGCGGCGGGATCATACACGCGGAGTCGCCGGAGTGGACGCCGGCGCTCTCGACGTGTTCCATGATGCCGCCGATGAGGACGTCCTCGCCGTCGGCGACGGCGTCGACGTCGAGTTCGACCGCGCCCTCGAGGAAGTCGTCGACGAGGATCGGCTTGTCCGGGCTCACGCGAACGGCTTCCTCGATGTACTCCTCGAGTTCGGCGTCGTCGTAGACGACCTGCATCGCGCGGCCGCCGAGCACGTAGGAGGGACGCACGAGAACGGGGTAGCCGATCTCGTGAGCCAGTTCGAGTGCCTCTTCTTTCGACGTCGCCGTACCGCCTTCGGGCTGGGCGATGCCGAGGTCGTCCATGAGGGCGTTGAACCGGTCGCGGTCCTCGGCGAGGTCCATCGCCTCGACGCTCGTTCCCATGACCGCACAGTCGAGCTCACGGCGCTCGAGTTCGTCCTCGAGCGGTTCGCCGATGTTGACCGAGGTCTGGCCGCCGAACTGGACCATCACGCCGTCGGCGTCGATGGCCTCTGCAACGTCGGCGACCTCCTCGGCCGTGATCGGTTCGAAGAACAGGCCGTCGGAGGTGTCGTAGTCCGTCGAGACGGTCTCGGGGTTGTTGTTCACGACGTGGGCGTCGATGCCCATCTCACGCAGGGCCTGGACCGCGTGGACCGAACAGTAGTCGAACTCGACGCCCTGCCCGATGCGGATCGGGCCGCCGCCGACGACGATCACGCTCTCGACGTCGCGGTCGACCTCGAGTTCGCCCGCGGCAGCGTCGCCGACGAGCGGGCCGGACTCGAACTCGTCTTTGCGCGCGGAGTAGTAGTACGGCGTCTGGGCTTCGAACTCGCCAGCGCAGGTGTCGACCTGTTTGTAGGTGCGACCCGGAACCTCCTGTTCGACGGTGCCGACGTCGGCACCGGCGGTCGCGGCGATCGCGGCGTTCGTCCGGCCGACGATCGCTGCCTCGGTGAAGTCACCCTCCTGCGCGGCGCGAGTCGACTCGGCGATGCGCTTGTAGCGTTCGGTGTACCACTCGAAGATGCCCGTCAGGTCGACGACCTCCTCGACCGTGTAGCCGCGGTCGAACGCCTCGAACATCGCGTACGGGCGGTCGGGGGAGGGACGCTCGAGATAGCGCTCCTCGAGTTCCTCGTCACTTACCTCCTCCCAGTCGACGCTTGGATCGTACTCGCTCGAACGAAGGGCCTTCAGGAGGCTCTCCTCGAAGGTACGACCGATGGCCATCGCCTCACCCGTGGATTTCATCGCCGTGGTGAGTTCGAAGTCGACGTCGTCAAACTTGTCCTTGGGCCAGCGTGGTACCTTGGTGACGACGTAGTCGATCGCGGGTTCGAAGGCAGCGGTCGTCTCGCCGGTGATCTCGTTTTCGATCTCGTGGAGGCGCTTCCCGAGGGCGACCTTCGCGGTGACGCGAGCGATCGGGTAGCCGGTCGCCTTGGAGGCCAGCGCAGAGGAGCGCGAGACGCGCGGGTTGACCTCGACCACGCGGTACTCGCCACCGGGAGTTCCGTCGTCGCGCCAGGCGAACTGGATGTTACAGCCGCCCTGAATGCCGAGTTCGCGGATGACGTCGAGCGCCGCGGTGCGCATCTCCTGGTGACCCCTGTCGGGGACGATCTGGGACGGCGTGACGACCGTCGACTCCCCGGTGTGGATTCCCATCGGGTCGATGTTCTCCATGTTGCAGATGATGATACAGGAGTCGTCGGCGTCGCGCATGACCTCGTACTCGTACTCGACCCAGCCGGCGATGGACTCGGTGATGAGCACCTCACTGTTTCGCGAGAGACGAAGTCCCTTGCGGACGCGGGCGAGGAGTTCCTCGAAATCGTGGACGACGCCCGATCCGGACCCCCCGAGCGTGTACGTCGTGCGAGCGATGACCGGCAGGCCACCGACCGCCTCGACGGCGTCTTCGACGCGCTCCTCGAGGTCGGCTTCGGTCAGGTCGGCGACCGACTCACCCTCGTCGAGCGAGATGGTCGTCGACCGGGGAACTGGCTGGCCGATCTTCTGCATGCGCTGGCGGAAGAGGTCGCGGTCTTCCGTCGCGTAGATGGTGTCGAGCGGCGTCCCCATGATCTCGACGTCGTGTTTTTCGAGAACGCCTTCCTCGGCGAGCTCTGCCGTGACGTTCAGTCCGGTCTGGCCCCCGAGACCGGCGATGACGCCGTCTGGCTGTTCGTTCTCGATTATCTCGGCGATCGCCTCGGTCGTGATCGGTTCGATGTAGACCCGGTCTGCCATCTCCGGGTCCGTCATGATCGTCGCCGGGTTCGAGTTGACGAGGACGACTTCGGCCCCCTCCTCCTGCAATGCCCGGCAGGCCTGTGCCCCCGAGTAGTCGAACTCGGCTGCCTGCCCGATCTGGATCGGTCCGCTTCCGATCAGGAGGATCGTGCGTCCGTCTCCCGTGCCGGCTTCGCTCTGATCCGTACTCATTGGTCCTGTCCGTTCGAAGTTCGCACATCGTAATAAGCGCCACGAAACAATACGAATCTCGAAATCCGATTTCGAAATTCGAATCGGCGGCGAGCGACCGCCCTCCCGTAGTCGTCCCGACAGGCGTCTACAGAGCCGCGATCCTCGAACGCCGACAGCCCACTCCGTTTGGGACAGCTTTCGTATTCCCGGAGCGCCACCGACGAGTATGCAACGGATCTGCGTCGTCGGTGCCGGTGCCGCTGGAGCGGCCGCGACCCACGTCCTCTCGGAACGCACAGACGCCGCCGTCACCGTCCTCGAGAAGTCAGGCGGCGTCTGTGGCCGGGCGGCGACCCGCCGGCGCGATGAGACCGTCTACGACTACGGCGCGAATTACGTCACCGACGACGACCGCGTCGCGACGCTGCTGACCGAGTCGCTCGAGGCCGACGGGCTGGTCGAGATTGCCGAGCCGACCTGGACGCTCGACGCCGACGGCACCGTCTCGCCGGGCCGGAAACCGTCCGGACGGCGGTGGACGTACCGCCGCGGCCTGACCCAGATCGCCAAACGACTGTTCGAACGGGCGGGCGCGACGGTCCACCGGCGGACGCGCGTGGAACGGCTCGAGTTCGGAGGCGAACCCGGTGACTCCGGCAGATCGAACGACGGCAGGTGGCACCTCACGGACGCCGGCGGCGACCGATGGGGGCCCTTCGACGCCGTCCTCCTGACGCCGCCGGCCCCACAGACCGCCGCGCTCCTCCGGGCGACCGACTGGGACGCAGAGGCCCGCGATGGGCTGGTCGAGGCCGTCGGCTCTGTCCCCTACCGGCAGGTCTTCACCGGCGTCTTCCACTACCCGTTCGCGCTCGACGAGCCGTACTACGCGCTTATCAATCCCGAAAAGGACCACGAAATCGGCTGGATCGGTCGCGAGGAGTGCAAACCCGGCCACGTCCCGGAGGGAGAGTCACTGCTCGTCGTACAGGCGAACCACGAGTGGTCCGTGGCCCGCGAGGACGACGACCCGGAAGCCTCGCTGGCAGAGCTCGCGAGACTCACCGCCGAGGTCGTCGGCGACGACCGACTCACAGACCCTGACTGGACGGACCACCAGCACTGGCGCTACGCGCTTCCCGAAGCCAAACTCGGGAGCGCGCCGCTCGATCAGGCCGAGACAGCCGGCCTCTTCGTGGCGGGCGACTGGGTCGCCGGCGAGGGTCGCGTCGCGGCCGCGCTCCGGAACGGACTCGAGGTCGGCGAGCGGATGGCCGAACGCTCCGAGTGAGCGGCTGGTACGATCGAACCAGCCCCTTCGTCGTCAGTACCGTTGTTGGAACCCGTACACCTCCTCGAAGAACGCCTGGCGTCGGCGCTCTAAGAACACGAAGTGGGTTCCCCCCGCGAGTTCGACGTACCGTTTTCGATCCTCGATCGCGCCGACGCCATCGTAGAGGTTCAACGCCCCCTCACGACTGATCGTCTCGTCGCCCGAGGCACGGATCACGAGCGTCGGATCGTCGATGTGCTTCGGATGGTAGGTCGCCTGCTGGAGTACGAGCGGATTGGCGATCGTATCCGGCTCCGCGAGGCGCTGGTTCGAGGTCACGATCGGCTGCCAGACGCCATCCAGGACTTCCCGAGCGGTGAACTCGTCGCCGCCGAGCCAGTCGTCGACGGCCTCACCCTCAGGAATCTCGCCGGTCAACGCCGCGTCGAACTCCTCGCGCGTGTGTGGGAGGTAAAACGGGCCATCAGGCTCGGCACCAACCGGGAGCGTCTCGAAGGAGCCGCCGGCGAGCGTAACCGTCGCGTAGTCGGGGTCGCCGAGCGTGTAGACGGCCCGGCCGCGCCACGTTCCTCCCGAGAGACCAACGTAGTGGATGCGGTCGAAGTTCCGTTCCGCGCGGAGCCAGCGGGTCAACGCGAGGATGTCACGGGCTTCGCGTTCGAACGACAGCCCGGAAGTGTTCGCCTCCGGCGGTTCGTCGTACTCGGGCGGACGTTCCGAATCGCCGTAGCCGCGCATGTCGGGGGCGAAGGTAGCCTGTCCGCGCCCGGCGGCGAACGGCAGCCAACCGAAGTCCGGGGCCACGGGCGGGTCGAACATCGGTACCGCGCCGTAGGTCATTCCGTGGACGAAGATGACCGCCTCCTCGGGATCGTCGCTGGCCGTCCGCTCCCACACGCGGAGCCGGTAGCCGTCGTCCATCGTGAGGTCGTGGCCGGTCAGGTCCCCGTCGTCGGTCGTCTTCGGCGTCTCGCGTTTGCGTTCGTGGTGGTCGCTCGCGCCGGCCGTCGCAGCCGTTCCGAGAGCTGCCACACCGGCGGCCCCGGCGAGGAAGGTTCGCCGTGGTGTCGCCGGAAGGTCGCGATCGTCTGTCATGTATTCCAGCCAAATACACACCGAACTGGCGAATAACCGTAATTGATTGTTTCGAGAACGGGATTTCAGTACCTATGATACTCGAAATCGATGGAGTACGCGATAGAAATGACCGGACGCAATCGGCCGCACCACCTCGAGGGTCGCGCTCACTGTCTTCGGGGTCGCGGGCCGACTCGAACTCCGGTCGCGTCGCGGTGGGAGTCTCAGTCTACGTTTTCGCGTTTCCGCGGGGACGCTGGATCAAGGTCAAGCGATCGCTCTACGACGTACCACGTGGCCGACGCGGTCGAACCGTCCTTGGTTGCAATCACCAGCGCTACGTTCCCGCCGTGGACCCGTCCGCTGACCGACGATCGTGACTCGAGCGTGAGTGGCGTTACGGCTTCGTGTAGCCGGCCCGTTCGATGGACGTTTGATTTCCTTCTCCAATGTGCATCTCCCACAGATCAGAATAAAACTCATCTTGGCGAAGCAACTCGTCGTGTGTTCCTCGTTCGACGATCCGGCCATCGTCTAGGACGAGTATCGTGTCGGCGTGGCGAACGGTCGAGAGTCGGTGCGCGATCGCAAACGTCGTCCGATCGGCGACGATGTCCGAGAGGGAGTTTTGGATCAGTGATTCCGTTCGATTGTCCACGTGCGATGTTGCCTCGTCCAGAACGAGGATGTCTGGATCACCGATAATCGCTCGAGCGATCGAGATTCGCTGACGTTGGCCACCGGAGAGTTTGACGCCTCGTTGACCGACGGCCGTATCGTACCCATCGGGGAGGTCCGAAATAAAATCGTGTGCGTTTGCCCGTTTTGCCGCCTGGACTATTTCGGCTTCTGTCACCTCGGGACTTCCGTACGAAATGTTGTCACGGACCGTTCCGGAGAAGAGATACGGATCCTGGTGGACGACACCGATCGATCGTCTCAAGCTTTCGAGGGAAACTCGATCGAGTTCGTAACCGTCGATCAGGATCATGCCCGAGTCGGGTTCGTAGAAGCGAAGCAACAGCTTCGTCAACGTCGTCTTTCCGGATCCCGTCGATCCAACGATTCCAACGAACTCACCCGGGTTGATCTCCAAATCGACGTTTTTCAGCACCGGTTTCTCGTCGTAGCTGAAGGTAACGTCTACGAACTGTACATCTCCCGTCATTGGTTCAATATCGACTGAATCGTCGGTTTCCGTGATTTCCGTCTCGTAATCTTGCAGCGCAAAGATCCGTACGACCGATGCACGCGATTTGAAGTACCTGTCGACGAGTTTTCCGCCGACCAGTATCGGTTCCATCAGCCGTTCGTTGTAGACGAGAAACGCAACGAGAGTCCCGACAGTAAGCGGTTCGGAGAAAAACAGCGGTGGACCATTGATGATCCAGATTCCACCGATAATGATGATCGCACCGAATCCGATCCAGTTAACGGCTGAAACAGCAGGAAAAAACTTGATTCGAGTCGTTATGACGTTCCACCGTTTGTCATACAACCTCTCTGATGAGTCTCTGATACGATCTGCCTCGTTCGACTCTGATGTATACGATTTGATTACCCGAATTCCGCTTATGTTGTTTTCGATACAGGCGTTCAGTGAACCAACCTGTTTTCGAACCGCTTCGTGCTTTGGCCGAATCCGCTTCACGAAATACCTGGTGAGAAGCGTCATTATCGGAAAGAAAACGAACGTGATCAGGGCGAACTCCCAGTGGAGCATAAATAACAGTATGGTGATTCCGAGCAACGTCGTGGTGATATGAAGCGAATCACGGAGAAAATCCTTGAGAAACTGGTTTAACCGATTCACGTCGTTATTAAGAACGCTCATTATCTGGCCGGTCTCCTCCGAATCGAAAAACCCCATTCCGAGCGTTTGGACCTTTTCGTACGTTTCGGTCCGAATCGAGTGCTGAACTTCCTGTGAGAAGAGACCCCAGGTCCAACCGCCGGCCCACGAAAGCACCGCACCGGCCACAGAGGCGGCGATAATGATCGCGGAAACCAGATACAGTTGCTGAAGTTGGTCCTCGGGGAGTCGATCGGGGGAGACACCCGGCAGAGAGAACGGTTCATCACCCAGTAACACGGCATCAATTGCCGTCTGTAAAATATACGGAGGGATGAGATTGACAAACGGTCCCAGTACCGACGTGAGAAGGGCTCCCAAAACCAGGATCTTGTATTTCGGGCCAAACTCCAGAAATAACCGGGGGATCGGCCAGCCAATGTCATCCTGTTCGCTTTCGAACAGGGTAGTAGAGTTAGTCCCGTCGGACCCAGAAGCGTCCACTTCTCCCATTGTATCCGTATGAGATTAGCGTCTCACATATATTATCTTCGCTCGTTATTCCCAAAAATACATTCGTATGGAAGGATAGTTTCAGTCGACGTTCAAACGAGCGTAGTGCATTAGGCGTCGATCGGAACTGCGCGATGCGTTTCTGTTACGTAAATTAACCCGTCAAACGCTTCCGCTAACGTGACAGGCACGTAGGCGTCGAATTCTCCCAGGTGTACTGAGCCGATATTGTGCATAATCTGTTCGGTATCGATCCAGTCGTCGACGACCTGATCGCCTACCGCCGACGTGATATCGAGATACCAGCACGAACCATCGACACCTGCGAGGACCGCCGGAACGGTTTCGTCGGGGACTGACTCGACGGAAAACGATCGCAAGCTGAGTTCCTGGCTCGTGTCTGGGTCCGGGTATGCCTGGAACGCTCCGGTTCCGAATTCAAAGCCAACTGGATGATATCGATCACCGTACTCCTGCTCGAGGTGGTGTCCCATGGTTTTCGGTGCGTTCGCTCGGTGGGACGTCGCGAACTCGCCTCGTTTGAGGTGGCCGTTGTGGGCCCAAAGTATGATTCGATCCTCGTTTGCTAACCCCATAATTCGCGACACGTTCTCCGCCATACATCTGTCACGAACGCCGTTTGGGTCGGCATCGTTCGACGCACTCACGGACTCGTGGAACTCGAGACTCTGTTCGATAACGCGCAGATGGTGGGTAGCCAACTGCCACTCTCGAGGAGTTAACTGCGCCCGGTAGGCGTCTTCCCGTCGGCGAAATCGGTCTCTCAGTTCCGTCACAACCGTCGTCGCCGCAGTCAGCCAGCCGAAGGTATTGTCGCTGTCCGTCGGATCGAGCGTCGTCGTGAGCGTCGTTATCTCCGATTCGAGTTCCGCACGACAGTCGGCATCAACCCGTTTGAGGATTGTTTCTATTCGACGCGCCGATCCTCGCACCGATTGCATATCGAACCCGTAGAACTGAACCTTCTGTGAATCCGGTCGTCCTTCGTTGTACATCCGAACCCACTCGACGAGTGCCAGCATCTCTTCGGTCTTCCACGGCCAGTAAGAGAGACCGGCGAGTGCGGTGTACGGCTCACCCGATCCCGAGATCACATATTCGTTAATCGCGACCGTTTCTGCGAAGTTCGATTCGAGCCCGATCAATAAAAAATCCAGTTCCGTGACGGCAAAACGTATGAGGCGGTGTTTCAGCTGGAAGAACTCTTTCGTACCGTGTGTCGCTTCTCCGAGTCCGATGATCCGCTTTCGATCGAACCGGTCGCCGAGCGGAGCGAGATCGTCGACGCTCGCACCGGGACGTGTTTCCTGTATTGGAGTCGTGTATCGTTCGAGATGTCTCGTGAATCGCTCTTGCATGGTTGTGTTGTCACTCCCACAGAACCGCACACGGTAGTGATGGGGCGGCGAACTGCATCAACGAGTATCCGATACCCGTCTCACCGGTGAAAAACGACGGATTGTACCAGTGCTCGGTTTGCCACGGTGTCGAGAACTGTCCAGACGAGGTGGCCCGTTCCACGCTGGCAGCCGCAAGTCGTTTCGCATCCACTAGGTGAGTGGGCTCATCAAGTGTTCGAGCCGCCCGCCGAAGGAACTCGATCCGACCGAAATTGCCACAGCAGAGGTGATCGGCAGCGTATAACTCGTTCGTTTCGATGCCCTGAAGCGCCCGGTCGACATCGCGACGAAGTTCGGGAATTTGCTCAATCTCGTACATCCCGAGGCGAGCGAGGCCGATACCGGTCCGCCCGTGACACCAGGCGTCCATCCAGTCCGTCTCGGTATTGGGCCGCAAGTCCGGCCAGTTTTGGGCCTGGTGATCGTACTGTTGGCGCTCGAATCTGATCCCCTCAAGAGCGGCGTCGGAAAAACGTGCGGCATCGGTTGTACTGCCGAGGCGGAACAGCGCATATGCTATTCCGGCGACACCGTGAGCGAACCCGCACAACGGACGACCGATAGACGGTGTACTCCACGTGAGAACTCCCTGGTGATCGTGGCGGTGATTCAGCAAGTGGTCCCCCGCCTGTACCGCTCGGTCCAGGATGTCCTCCTCACCTGTTACCTCGTACAGGGCGAGTAATCCGAGAATTGCACCGGCGCTCCCGTGAAGTACGTCGTATCGGTTATCGGCGGCGATCCGTTCCGAGTCGATCCTCCTTGCCGCCTCGCTCGCGGCGGCGATACACGCATCGTCTGCCAACAGTTCGCCGAGCTTTGTGAATCCGTACACCATCGATCCCAGTCCGACGCCCCCGCCGATTGGGAACGGAGGTGAGATGTCGTCCTCTAGTCTGGTCATCACCGGAGAGACGACGTCCAGTGCAAAATCGCGGTACGACTCGTCGTCGTCGAGTCGGGCTAATCCCGCGGCGAACAGTCCGATACCGAGCCGGCCGCTGTAGAGATTGTCTTCGACGGGGTGGATGTAGATTCCACTCTCTTGCATCACCTCGCGGAGAACCCACGTCGGCAGTCCGTCGTCGCGTCTCGAGTGCGAGATGAGTCGGTCGTACAGTCGTCGAGATTCCTCGAGTACCAACCCGTCGATCGGTTCACCGGTCGCCAGCTCAGTGGCGGAGAGCGTCGCCGTTGAGCCACCTCCGTGGATCTGCTCGTATTCCCCGTACCCCCAGCGAAGATACGTTACCTGCTCATCGAGGTCTGCCTTGCTGAATCCACGAATTCGGTCTCGAATCTGATCGCTGACCTTCGATTCGAAGAAGTCTTCGACGACCGTCCCGTTTCGATTAAATATATCCGTACTGTCGATCTTCGCGGTGAAACGAGGCGTATTGAATCGTCGTAAGATACTCCGCTCGCACTCGAATATTGGCCAGACGTCCCGATCGAGTTCGCCAGAAATCAGCAACTTCGCGAGCGACTCGACCTGCGTTCCGAACCGGAGTCCGGTTCGGTGGTACGAGTGAGACGTCACTGATCGGTTGATTTTCGTGTAGACCGCCGTGTCTCGGTACAGGGCCCGTACTTTCGGCTCTCTTTCGATCAGCTGCTCTATCGGACCGTCATCGCTCAACAAGGCGCCTTCGTTCGCCATAAACAGCTCGTATACGTCCACAAATCCCCTAACGATCGCACCGGAGTACTCCTCGGGTTCAATTACCTCTCCGGAATACTGTGGGAGACTTTCACCCTCCCGATTCGGGTGTGGAACCGACTCGATGTCCATCCGGTCCGTATTGACGTCGGTGAAGCGGTCCACGGTGATGTTTACCTCGAGCTGTTTCGCCGAAAAGCCCGCGACGTCGTCGACGTCCGGTGACTGGACGTGTTCCGGAACCGCTCCCGTTCGGACCACGGTGTCTTTCGCTACTTCGATCGCCTCGTTCACCGACCGATTCTGTGGCTTGACCATCGGCTGGGCGAGCGTTTCTACGTCGATTGCAACCGGCTGGTCCCCGACGGCGACGATGTTCTCGAGATGCATGTCCGTCGCGTCGAGCGCGTAGAAAACGGCGATGAGCATCCCTGCCCTTCGATAATAGTTGCGTACCTCGGTCTCGGACCCGCAAGTCCTTGGTTCCACCCACTCAATCCAGGCGTAGGTCTCCCTGGGAAGGACCTCGAGGGTCTCGAGGTGGAGGAGATCACCGGTCCTGTTTATCCAGTCCAGGAGATCGTAGAATCCGGCGACGATGTCCGAGTTGCGCGGCTTGTACGCGACGGTCGTACCGGACTGAAACGTGACGCTGAGCACCCGTCGACCGCCGTGGTGTGGGTCCCCCATCGCATCGATTTCCACCACGGGTCCCAGGGCTGTTTCGGATCCAAAACGTTTGTTCAGTCGCTCTCGGTCCCGGGTCACGTGATCGCACAACTCACCGACCCAGTTTTTCCACTGGTCTATTACGCTGACCACAAGTCGACCCAAAAACGCGTACTCGACGAAAAACGCCGCGAGTTCGTCGCGAAGCATTCGATCGCAAAACTCCTCGTAGTGTTCGATCGAATCGGGTTTGACGTCTCCGTCGTCGAAGACGAGGTCCGGATCTCGTTCCGCGATATGTGTTTTGAACTCGATGAACACCGTGTGGGACCACAGTTTCGAAAGGCGGTTTGCGAGGATCTCAATCAGGTCCTCAACTGCATCCGCTGTCACGCACTCGGTGGAAACGGGTTCGATGCCCTCTCGCGCGAAGGCGAGAACGGGGAGGAGAATGTCCACGAACGGTAGTTCCTCGTCTACACTAATCGCGTAGTCGGAAGGGGAGCTCTCGTGTACGTACTGGAGCAGGGCCTCTAGTCGATCGATCCACGCCGGGAGCGGCTCGTTCGACGGCCAGCCACCGTCGTCGATGCGGTTCCGGCACGTTTGCTCGTCGAGCCCCTCACGATCCAGTCGAGTCCGAAATACATCGGGATCAGCGTTCGCAACGTGCTCCCGCCACCTGTCCATTACGTCGTCGACGTCAACGACGGATTCGGTTTCGTCACCGGTCGTCTCGAGCCGCTCTTGTAATGTTCGAGCGCGTCCAGCGATCGTTCGTCTTTCTCGTTCAGACAGAATTGCCTTAGATCCCATCGTCTATAATATATTGCCCATAAATATAAAAAATTGGTAGGATTCTGGGCGGAGTCTCAGTTTGGTAACTAGCGTTCCGCTAGCCTGCGCCACGACGACGCTACAGTGATAAGAGCGACAACTGTCACTGCAATACCGAATCCTGACAGCCCGTCCGATGAGTCGTCGCTTCCGCCGCCGTCTACCGGCTCATCCTCGGACGGTCGTTCACCGTTGACCGCACTAGCGTCATATACTGCGGGTAACTCTTCTTCAGTAGGTGAATTGGCAATTATGACGGTGTCGCCTGATCGATCGATGTAGTAGGCGCCCGCAAAATCGTTGTCGTCCGGAATGACGAACACATTCGGATTCTCGTCGCTCTCCTCCCCCCCGTGATAGTTGAGTAATTCGGTGTACCCGTCGAGCCACCGCTCGGCATCACGCTCTGTCTCCCAGTTGCTCTTCCAGACGTACGCTGTTTCTTTCGCACCGGCTTCCGTTTCCATCACGTACGGATACAGCGCGTCCCCGTTCCATCCGGAAACGTATGGGTTGTTCGCATACTTGACGGGTCTATACTCGCTCAGTTCTCCGGAGTCCGTAAGGTTGAGAAAACTGAGCACCGGAATCACTGGCGCCTCGTCGTCACGATCCGAGTCGTAGTACGGATAAAAGAGCATCGACGCGGCCCCTGCCTGGCCAACGGACTCATAGTCGGGTTGATCGCCCTCTCCTTCGACCAACTCCCAGTCGCTCGAGCTTCGATCTGTGAACTCGATCGTCGCTGGTTCGTCGTCCGGATATGCTTCGGGTTCGATCACTTGGTGCGAACTCGCAGGTGGATTCTCATAGATTTCGTTCACACCTTCCCAGCCGTGGTCGGATTCTACGTGATTGACGAAGTTAGGGCCGTCACTATATGGCTGGAGGCTCACCAGATACATTCCCCACTGTCTATCTGGAAGTTCGTCATCATCCGCTTGCATTCTATCAGGAATTTGACACTCCCACTCTTCGCTACAACGATCGAGATACAGTTGCTCGACACGGACGGCATCGCCCTCGACGATACCGTTCTTCGCGTTCAACTCGTCCTGTGTCATCGGTGGACGCTCGAACGGGGAGAAGTGAAAGCGATCGCTGATATCGAAGTGTTGGTCCTGAAGCGCGTGAACAAGTTCGTGTGCGAGAACTAGTTCATTGAGTTCCGGTGACGCTTCGTCGTCTACGACGAGAACGACCCGTTCGTGCTCAGGGTCGTAATAGCCACGCGGTCCTTCGACGGCGTTCGCCTGCTGGAGTTCGGTTGCATCAGTGCTCTCGTTTACCATCATCATCGCCTCCCACTTCACGTTCTCTCGTGTGGCCTCCGACTCCGAAGTGTCGGCGAATGCATCCCTGTTCCGATCGGCGAACTCTTCGACCGAAATCACCTCCACATCCACGTCTTCTTTAAATTCTAGTTCACGTATCTTTTCGACTCGCTCAATTGTTCGTTCGGTTAGTTCATCTATCTCCGATTGATTGAGTTGAACGGTCGTCTCGTCGCTTTCCGCATCGACCGCTACATTCGCATCCAGTTGGCCCGCGGATACTCGATCCACGGGCGACGCGGCAGCGTTGCCTGCGATTCCAGCGATTCCAGTTAGTACGATTATTCCAGTGAGTAATACAGTAATTGATCGATAATGCGATTTTGATTTCTCCATCTATTATCACACTATAAATTCCACCAACTAAGTGATTTCCATAGCATGCCGAATGTGGATAATACTATTTATATATACTATTTTATATACCATCTCCAGTAACATAGAAACATATGAATTTAGATAAAAAACATTAAGTTATAACACATAGAACTAAAAATCGCAATGGCGCGAAACAGCCAAGCTAAGAAGCGCATCGAATCGATGTACGAACGAGAAGAACCCACCGTTGAGGGCGGCAACGATCGTGCGGGACACATGACGATCGCGTTCTGTTACGATACCAGTCCGGACCTGCACTAATACCGCACTGGTATTCCGCAGCACACTTTATTTGTGCCGGTTCCAGTAAATCGGAAGCTACAGAATCCGTGAAGAGGGAAACCTCAACACCGGTCCGGTTTCAGCCGTCGTCCAGCACCTGAATCACTCTATTACATCAGGAGCCGTCCAATCGGTTACGGTAGAATAGGCCACAACTAAAGGTCGTGACAGCGATCAGTACGACCGACACCCCAAATCCCGGTATTTCTTCCGCATCTGGTTCGTCCCGTTCCGCTCTCTCTTCGTCATCGGACGTGTCGGTCTCAGCGGAAGCACTGGCACCGATATCACTAGGGCCCTCCATCAACGAATTTTCACACGTAACGTTGCCGGTACAGACAGCGTCCGGTTCGGGATTTCCCCACCAGTTCCCGGTCGCATCGCCGCGAACAGCTGCTCCAGTCGCGTCAACCGAATACTCGTCGATCGTTTCGAGACGTCCTTCCGAAACTTCCCACGACCCCCTCGTCTCGCGTGCATCAATTCCGATCCCCTCATTGACGGTCGAAAAGCCGAACTCGGACAGTTGAATGTTTTTGATCGACGTGTGTGTTATCCTCCAATCCCCGGTGGAAGCGACGGCAAACACACCGACAGTACTGTTCTCGATATCGGTATTGCGAATCGACCACTCCCCAGACGCGTTTCTCGCGGCGACGCCGACGATCGTATTGTTTCGTACGATCGTGTCGTCGACAGTCCAATCACCTGATGACCCACGAGTGTTCAAACCATTACGTAAACTCTTCTCGATCGTCGAATCGTGGATTTTCCAGTCTCCACTCGTGTTGACTGCATTTATCCCCTGAACGTTCTCACTGATCGTGGTATTTCGTATCTTCCAATCGCCTTGCGCGTTGTCGGTGTCGATTCCTTCGTCTCCGTTTTCACGGAAAGTGGAATCCTCGATGGTCCAGTTACCTGTCGCTTCCAGACCGTCTGCGTCAATTCCGTCGTCATCGTTCCCTTCGACGAGAGTGTTAGTGATCAGCCAGTCCCCCGTGTTGTTTTCCACGTCGATTCCTTCGTCCCCGTTCGATCGAATGACCGTCTCCCGGATCGTCCACTCGCCCGACGAATAATCTCCGTTGATTCCATCGTCGTGATTCCGCTCGAGAACCGAAGACTGGATCGTCCAGTCGCCGCTGGAACCGGCGGCGGAAACCCCCTCGTGGTAATTCTCTCGAATAGTGGAGTTTGTAATGGTCCACGATCCGGTCGAGTTCGATGCAGATAGACCAGCAATTTCGTTTTCTTCGATCACCATCTCTCGGATCTCCCAGTCTCCCGCCGTATCCTGCGCAGCCACACCGACGTCGTATCCCTGCACGCTGAAACCATCGACTACCGGCTCGCTGTCGCCACTGATCGTAATTCCTCGGTCGTTCTGCTGGGAAGTGGTTCCGTCGACAGTCGCCCCGTCAGGGGCCGAGAGAACGATCGATTCGTTTACGATGATGGGTTCCCGATACGTCCCGCTACGCACTTCGACCGTATCTCCAGCCGTTGCGTCGTTTATCGCTGCTTGAACCGTACGGTACGTTTCGTCTTCACCGGCGATCGTTGCAACACCTTCGCTTTGATCGGTCGTCAACGAAGGGTGATATCCACCGGCAGCCACCCCGCTCACAGCGAAAGTCCCGCCAATGACGAGTACGACAATCAAGAGCGGAGACAAACACTCGTTCCTCATACTATTTATTGGTATAATAAGTATGTAAAAACTTTCTATTCGGTGTGTAGTATAATAGTTATCAACAGCTCAGTCTTTCCCCTCGCCGATCAGAATCCGAACTAGATCTGCTCGAACATGATAGTTCCACTCCCATCGAAAGAAGCCCCATACCGACCGCGAACCGACAGACCTGGCAGCAATCATACTGTTCGTCCGCTGATCTCGGTGGCTGCTTTCAACCCGTTACAGCGGACCCAGAAAGAGAGGCTCGAGATCGTATCCCACTTCACTGGTTCACACCGAAATACGTCCCACTCGATCGAGTCGACATCACCCGCTACGAGCCAAACAGTCAGAATACTAATGTCCTGTAGATAACATGCGGACTTTCTAAACGGTTCCAGCTTGCGGAAGAGGCGTTTACAACAATTTCTCGATATTCTCGCGGCGTCGCTGCGAGAGCTTGAGAAGCCTGATGGGGTTTTCTCGAAAACGTCAGTCCGCTTCGCGGCCTGACTGTCCAGAAAATTGGATTATGTCAATTTTTCGATGTGTTCGGTGAAAGCCGAACGCCCGAGAAGCGAGCTTATGCGAGCTTCTCGATGTTCTCACGGCGAAGCCGTGAGAGTGCGAAAAACTGGCTTATGCCAGTTTTTCGATATTCGCGACGACTTCCTCGGCGAACTCGCTGGTGGCGAGCTTCTCGGCGTCCTCGAGCTGGCGTTCGAGGTCGTAGGTGACCTTGCCGGAGGAGATTGTTTCCTCGACGGCGTCGCGCACGAGGTCTGCGGCGTCGTTCCAGCCCATGTACTCGAGCATCATGCGGCCCGAGAGGATCATGGCGGTGGGGTTGACCTTGTCCTGGCCCTCGTACTTGGGTGCGGAGCCGTGGACGGGTTCGGCGAGCATGCGGCCTTCACCGAAGTTGCCACCGGGGGCGATGCCGAGGCCACCGATCTGGGCACCACAGGCGTCGGACATGTAGTCGCCGTTCAGATTCATCGTCGCGACGACGTCGTACTCGTCGGTGCGGGTCAGAATCTGCTGGAGCATGTTGTCCGCGATGCGGTCGTTGACGACGACGGCGTCTTCCGGCGCTTCACCGTCGCGTTCCTCCCAGAGGGTGTCCTCGGTGATGACCTCGTCGCCGTACTCCTCTTCGGCGACCTCGTAGCCCCAGTCGCGGAACTGGCCCTCGGTGAACTTCATGATGTTCCCCTTGTGGACGAGGGTGACGGAGTCGCGGTCGTTCTCGAGGGCGTAGTCGATGGCCTCGCGGACGAGTCGCTTCGTCCCGAACTCCGTAATCGGCTTGACGCCGATGCCGACCGGGCCGTCGTGGATGACGCCGGTCGCGCCCATCTCGTCTTCGACGAACTCCTTGACCTGCTCGACTTCGTCGGTGCCGGCTTCCCACTCGATGCCGGCGTAGACGTCTTCCGTGTTCTCACGGAAGGTGACCATGTCCATCTGCTCGGGATTTTTGACGGGCGACGGGACGCCGTCGAGGTGGTAGGTCGGACGAACGTTCGCATAGAGGTCGAGCAGCTTGCGCAGACCGACGTTCAGCGAGCGGAAGCCGGCACCGACGGGCGTCGTCAGCGGGCCCTTGATCGCGACGCGGTGTTCCTTGATCGCCTCGACGGTCTCGTCGGGCAGGTTCTCGTCGTACTTCTCGCGAGCGGACTCGCCAGCGTAGACGCGCATCCAGTTGATCTCGCGGCCGGTCGCCTCAGCGGCGGCCTCGAGCACTTTCTGGGCTGCAGGACCGACGTCACTGCCGACGCCGTCACCGTAGATGATCGGGATAATTGGGTTGTCCGGAACCTCGAGTTCGGTCTCCGAGCCCTCTTTGAGCGTGATCTTTTCCCCCTCCTCAGGGACCTCGATCTTGTCGTAACTCATCTCGTCTGTAGACTGCTCGGAGGGCGGGTAAAAGACCTACCATTTCCGTCTGGAACGGGTGCCGGTCTGCCCGCGTCGGCGCGTCTCGATCCGTCGAACGTCCGAAAATCGTCACCTCGAGCCCGTCAGACGGCAAACGTCGTCGAACGATCGTGAACGACGGCTGGCCGCCGGTGGACGGATCCTCGTCGATCGTCGTCGGTAGAAGCCGACGGTTGACGAGCGATCGTTCCGGAGTCACTGTCGCGGTGAATCACCGTTCGCCTCATGGTCGGTGGACTCGGCCCGCTCTCCGGACTCGGCCACCCGGCGGCGCATCGGTGTCGACTGCGGAGAATGGTGCCAGTAGACGACCATCACCGCGACGCCGCTTCCGACGAGGACGATCCCGACCACCGCGAGCAACAGGTGGTGCTCGAAGACGAGCCAGCCCTCCTCGAGTGCCGTCCACAGGGCTGCGAGCACGGTGATCCCCCACACGACGAGAATCACGCCCGCGTCGACGGGGTCGCGTTCGTCTGCGAGGGCGAACTTGACGATCGCGACGGCCCCCATTACGGCGCAGAACGCGACGAGCAACGCGACCTCCGTCATCGTCGCCGGTTGTTCACGAGCACCCGAGGTAAGTGTGCGGGTTTCGGCCGTCCACGGATCATCGACGATCGTCGTACCCAAGATTAAATATCGTCGTATTCGTGGTCCGGAGTGATGCTTCGAGCACCACATCATCCGGCTCGGGTCTGCCCTGACTGTGAGACGACGCTGTCGAACGTTCAGGGACTGGCCGCCTGCCCACGGTGTTCGTGGGTCGACCGGCGTGACTCCTGAGGCGACCGCGAAACGGAGCGCGGATCGCGAGCGTCGAGGATACACGATCGGTCCGGACGAGGGCGCTACCGATCTCGAGAGCGGAACCTCTTTTTGTCGACCGGTACAACCCCGGTGCATGGCCGATTCCGAGGTGGACCTTCAGTCCGAGCAGTACGAGAAACACCGTGAGGCAGGTGAGATCCTGGCCCAGGTGCGCGAGGAGACCGCCGAACGCGTCGAGGTCGGTGTGACCCACCTCGAGATCGCAGCGTACGCCGAAGATCGAATCCGCGAACTCGGCGGCCAGCCAGCGTTCCCGGTCAACATCTCCGTGGACGAGGAGGCCGCGCACGCGACGCCGTCGATCGACGACGAGACGACCTTCGGCGAGGAGATGATCAACCTCGACATCGGCGTTCACGTCGACGGCTGGCTCGCCGACACCGCGATCACGGTCGACCTCTCCGGGAACCCCGAACTCGCGGAAGCCTCCGAACAGGCACTCGAGGCTGCCATCGACGTCGTCGAACCGGGCGTGAGTACCGGCGATATCGGTGCCGAGATCGAAGACGTCATCGACGGCTACGGTTACAACCCCGTCGTTAACCTCACCGGGCACGGGCTGGGCCACTGGGAACAACACACCAGTCCGAACATCCCCAACCGAGCCGTCTCACAGGGGACAACCCTCGAGGTCGGCGACGTCGTCGCGATCGAACCGTTCGCCACAGACGGCGGCGGCAAGGTCACCGAGGGAGCCAAAGAGGAAATCTTCGCCCTCGAACACGAACGAAACGTCCGGAACCGACAGGCTCGAGCGGCACTCGACCAGATTACAGCGGAGTTCCGCACCCTGCCGTTCGCGACGCGCTGGCTCGAGACCGACCGCGCGGAGATGGCGGTCCGCCGGCTCAAGCGCAACAACGTCCTCCACGGGTATCCCGTCCTGAAGGAGGACGACGGCTGTCTCGTCAGCCAGAAAGAACATACCGTGATCGTTACCGAGGACGGCTGTGAAGTAACGACCGCCCACCGTTCTGGCTGAGCAGGGGCCGACGTCGTTCGTCGAGCGAATTGTATCCCGGCAAATCGACCACACATTTTTAGCGATCGTAGACCTATCACGATCGATGACGGTCAGTCATGCGGTGTTGTTCGTCGCATACGCCGTCGCCACCGCCGTTGGAGCAGTTCTCACGGTCGTTATGTGGCACTACCGCGAACGGGTCGGTGCCACGCCGCTCGCCGCGACGCTCCTCGGGACCGCTATCTTCTCTGCATCACGGCTCGTCGGAACCGCGAGTGACAGTTACACAATCTCGGTTTTCGCCGAGCGGTTCCTCTACGTCGGCGTGGGCCTCAGCGTCGTCGCGGTCCTGGTGTTCGCGCTCGTCTACACCGGACGCGAGCGATTCGTCAGGAAAGAGACGATCGCGCTGCTTTCGATCGAGCCAATCGTCGTCGTCGCCCTCGCCTTTTCGAACCCCGGGAACGTCTTCTTTACCGCTCTTGAGCCGGATCCGACGCTGGTGACCGGTGTCGCTGTCGAGTGGGGCGTCGCGTTCCAGCTTCACACGATCTACTCGTATTTCCTGATGACCGTCGCGACCGCGCTCATCCTCGAGTTCCTGATCACGTCCCGGTCGCTGTACCGTGGACAGGCGCTCGCGCTGCTCGGCGGGGCGACGTTCCCGTGGCTGTTCAACGCAGTTCACGTCGTCGGCCCTGTCTCCGCCGACACGACGCCGATCGGTTACGTCGTCATGGGCGGGCTCCACTCGGTCGCGATCGTCCGCTACCGGCTCGGGGACATCGTACCGATCGCTCACGACCGCGTCCTCGACACGATTTCGGAAGGGATCTTCGTCGTCGACAGGCAGGGGCGACTCGTCGACGTCAACCCCGCCGGCCGAGCGATTTTGGCAACCGGAGACGAACGACTGGCCGGTCGACACGTCGACTCGATCATCGGCGACGTCCCGGACCGTCAGTCGGTGTTCGCCGAACTCACCGACACGGCCGAGCCGTCGACGACGGACGTGACCGTCGACGGCCGCCACTACGAGGTCCGGGTGACGCCGATCGAAGACGACCGTGATCGCCACGTTGGCTGGCTCGTCCTGATCGCCGACGTCACCGATCGCCACCGTCGCGAACGGGAACTCGAGCGCCAGAACGACCGGCTCGAGCAGTTCGCCCGCGTCGTCTCACACGACCTGCGTAACCCGCTCAACGTCGCCAACGGCTACCTCGAGATGGCCCGCGAAACCGGCGACGAGACCTATCTCGCGGAGATCGAACACTCCCACGAGCGGATGGAAACGATCATCGAGGACGTCCTCGCGCTCGCCCGCACTGGCCAGCCCGTGACGGATCCAGAACCCGTCAGCCTGGCCGCGCTCGCCGAACGCGCCTGGGACGGCGTCGAAACCGGTGCGGCGACGCTCACCGTCGACGGCGACGCACGAATCGTCGCCGACGAAGATCGGGTCCGACGCTTGCTCGAGAACCTGTTTCGCAATTCGATCGAACACGGAGTCGAGGACGATCTGAGCCCCGAACTCGAGGCCCGCCTGAACGACGACCGGGCCGATAGTAGCGTCTCTGGAGACCACGATCCACCGGCCGAGTCCCTCGAGGTCGCCGCCGGCCTGTTCACAGAAATCGAGTCCGACCGTCACGGCATCTACGTCGAGGACGACGGCGTCGGCATCCCACCCTCGAAACGCGAGGCGGTGTTCGAGGACGGCTACTCCACCGGGTCCGACGGCGCTGGCCTCGGACTGAGTATCGTTCGCCAGATCGCCGACGCCCACGGCTGGACCGTCGAAGTCACCGAGAGCGCGTCCGGTGGCGCACGCTTCGAGTTTCATGGTGTCGAAGTCGTCGACCCCGACCACGACCCACGGCACGACCGGGATGCTCGACGAGCCGTGTCGTCAGCGGAGTGACCAGCGGGAGGGGAAACCCGCTGGCCAGAGAGTTTTAGGCGGTTTCGACACGACATAGCCGAGTGGCTCTCGAGCAACCGGCGCTGCAGGCCGGGTACGCCGCGGCTGTACTCACGTCGATCCTGCTGCTGGCCGTTCTCTGGCAGTACCGAGACCGCCCCGGTGGCTGGTCACTGCTCGTGTACGTCGGTGCCGGGCTGTACTGGAGCGCAATCCTGCTGGCGAACGTGACGGTCACCGACCCCGCGCTCTCGGCGGTGCTGTACCGCGCTCTGTACGTCGGGATCGCTATCGGCGCTGCAGCACTGGTCGTCTTCGCTCTCGAGTACACTGGCCGTGAACGGTTTCTCGGGCCGGCCACGTACCTCGCACTGTCGGTTCATCCGGTCACCGTCGCTGTCTTCGCCATCGCTGACCCCGGCAACCACTTCTTCGGGACGATCGAACCCGACCCAGCCTCGAGTATAGCGGTCGCGCCGGATCACGGCGTGGCGCTGGTCGGTCACCTGGCTTACAGCTACGCGCTACTCCTGGCGGTCGGTGCGATGTTCGCTGGCGTTGCCCTTCGATCGAGGTCGATCTACCGCCGCCAGGCTGCGATGCTCGTTCTGGCAACACTCACACCGGGGGTGACCAGCCTCGCACTCACTGTCGGGCTCGTCGACGTCGACGTGACTCCACTGGTCCTCCCCGTCGTGAGTCTCCTGTTCGCGGTCGCGATCATCCGGTATCAGCTGATCGACCTCCTCCCCATCGCCAGCGATCGCGTCCTCGAGACCGTCCAGGACGGCGTGTTCGTCCTCGACGACGCCGGGCGGCTGATCGACGTCAACGACGCTGGGCGATTCACGCTGAGCGTTCTCGGCGTCGAGTCGACGAGTCTGATCGGTCGGCCGTTCGCCGACCTCGTCGGCGAGACGGCACTTTACCACCACGTCGAGTCACTCACCACCGGGTCCGGCGGGACGACGATCGACGTCGAGGAGACGGAGACGAGACTCGAGGTGACGACCCGGCCGATCGAGGACGACTACGGCCGCCACGTCGGCTGGGTCCTGATCACCCACGACGTTACTGACGTGAGCCGACGGGAGCGACAGCTTCGCCGCCAGAACGACCGCCTCGAGCAGTTCGCCAGTCTGGTCTCACACGATCTGCGCAACCCGCTCAACGTCGCCCGCGGCTCGCTCGGCCTCGTCGAACAGACCGGGGAGGAAGAGTACTACGAGAAGATCGAGCGACACCACGGTCGGATGGAAGCGATCATCGAGGACATCCTCACACTCGCCCGCGAGGGGAAAGCCGTGACCGGGACCGAACGCGTGGATCTCGGGGCACTGGCGAGACGAGCGTGGGAGGGCGTCGACACGGGATCGGCAACCCTCGAGATCGACTCGAGTGCGACGATCCAGGCCGATCCCGATCGGCTGCTCCGGGTGCTCGAGAACCTGTTCCGGAACGCGATCGAACACGGCGTCCCGGACGAGGACGACCGGGCGTCGGAGGAACTCACCGTGACCGTCGGCGTCGAGGCCGGGGGCTCCGGTCACGTCACGTTCGTCGTCGAGGACGACGGTGTCGGCGTTCCACCCGAAAACCGCGAGCAGGTGTTCGAACACGGGTATTCGACCGGCCGCGACGGAACCGGACTCGGACTGAGTATCGTTCGCCAGATCGCCGACGCCCACGGCTGGACCGTCGAAGTCACCGAGAGCGCGTCCGGTGGCGCACGCTTCGAATTTTCCGGGGTCGAACGTGACGCGTCGGAGACCGACCTCCCCGACAACGAAGCGCCCTGAACCGGCAGCAGGTGGAGAGTACTCGCCTCAGTCCTCGAGGACGGCCACGAGCGCCTCGACCGGATGGAGCGGGTCGTCGAATCCGTCGAAGTCTCCGATCTGGGTCCGACAGGAGGTGCCGGTGGCGACGACTGTCGCGTCGACAACAGCGTCAGCGCCGTCGTCGACGACGGGCCCGGGGCTCCTATCGGCGTCGTATTTCGATTCGTCGCCAGCGTAGGAACCACCAGTCGGTGCTCGCTCACTCGAGTTCCCGGTCGTCGCGCCGACGAGCTGGTCGCGGAGGAGACGCCCGATCTCCCGCGAGAGGTCGTAGTGTTCGGCCTCGTACCCGAAGCTGCCGGCCATCCCACAGCAGGTCGAGTCGACCGGCGTGACGTCGTAGCCTGCCCGCTCGAGTACCGAGATGGCGTGGCCCTCCGCACCGCGGGCCGTCTCGTGGCAGTGGCCGTGATAGACCAGCGGCGTCCGGGCAGCGGCCTCGCGGTCGTAGGCGAAACAGCCGTCGAGACCGTGCTCGTCGACGTACTCACAAACGCCGAACGTGTTCGTCTGAAGGCGCTCGAGGTCACTGTCGTCGACGTCGAGGAGCGAACTGTATTCGTCGAGCACCATCGCCCCGTCGCTCGGTTCGACGAACAGGATCGACCAGCCGCGCTCGAGGAACGGCTCACAGTCATCGAGGAACGCTTCCCCTTGCTCGCGGGCTGTCTCGAGCAGTCCCTGTGAGTAGGCCGCCCGGCCTGTCGGACCGAGGTCCGGCACGCGCACGTGGACGTTCGCCGCCTCGAGCAACGCGACGGCGGCCTTTCCACGATCGGGATTCGAGTAGTTCGTATCGGTGTCCGGAACGAGAACGACTCCGAGATCGGCTTCGTCGGCGTCGACCTGCGGGCCGCGCTTCGCCCGCGGCGCTGCCGCTCGCGTTTTCGAGGCGCCGTCGGCGCCTCGCGACTCGAACCATTCGACCAGCGACTCCCGGTGGAACGTGGGAAGGCTTCGCTCGGCAGCGATTCCGACGGTCCGCTCGAGGAGGGACCGTGCTCCCGGAACCTGCGGGAGGCGGTTCGCGACCGGTGCGAGGGTGCTGCCGATCGCCGCGAACCGATCGATATCGGCGAAGAGTCGCTCGCGAAGCGTGACGCCCTCGCGCTCGTGGTACGGGTGTTTCACCTCGGCTTTGAGCTTCGCGAGGTCGACGCCGGTCGGGCAGTCCCGCTGGCAGCCCTTGCAGCCGATGCAGTGGTCGAGCACCGCGGTCTGGAACTGTTCGCTGTGGCGTTCTTCCGGCGAAAGATCGCCGCTGATGGCCGCTCGCAGGAGGTTCGCCCGCCCGCGCGTGGTCTCGATCTCTTCGTCGCTCGCCCGGTAGGTCGGACACATCACGTCGCCGTCGCGCTGCCGACAGGTGCCACAGCCGTTACAGAGTTCCACGAGGTGCGAGAAGCCGCCCTCCGGCTCGAAATCGAGGGTCGTCTGGGGCTCGAGCGAGCTATAGCTCGGCCCGTATCGCAGGTGGTCGCGCACGTCAGCGCCGACGCCGCGCTCGGAGTCCGGACCGACGTCCCCGGGACCGTCGCGGTAGACGACGTTCCCCGGGTGCATGAGCCAGTCGGGATCGAATGCGGTTTTCACTCGCTTGAAAGCCTCCCAGAGGTCCTCGCCGTACATCTTGGGAGTAAACTCCGTCCGGGCCATCCCGTCGCCGTGTTCGCCCGAGAACGAGCCCCCGCGCTCGAGGACGAGGTCGGTCACGTCGTCGGTGATCGACCGCATGGCCTCGACGCCAGACCCGGATTTGAGGTTCAGGATTGGCCGGATGTGGAGCGTTCCCGAACCCGCGTGCGCGAAGTACGCAGCCTCCGTGTCGTGATCTTCGAGCACCGCCTCGAAGTCCGCGACGTAGGCGGCGAGTTCCTCGGGAGGGACTGTCGCGTCCTCGATGAACGGGTACGGCTTCGGATCGCCCTCGAGGCTCATGAGCAGGGGGATCGCGGCCTTCCGGAGGTTCCAGAGATCAGCCTGTGCCGATTCGGTGTAGGCTTCGAGCACCTCGAACGCGTCGCCGTCGTCGACGAAGTGGGCGGTCGTCTCCGCGACGGCAGCCTCGAAGGCCGCCCGTTGGGTGTGGCCGTCGTCGTCACCGTCCTCGGTACCAGAAACGAGTTCGTCGTCCCACTCGAGCAGCAGCGCTGCCGCAGTCTCCTCCGGGATGGGCTCGGCGTACTGGGCGTAGCCGTCTGACTCCCGGGCGAGTCGGAAGACCTCCTCGTCCATCAATTCGACCGCGCTGACGGGGTACTCGAGCGCTTCGGGGACCGCCCGGAGGGCCGCCTGCAGTTCGGGGAAACAGTAGAGCGCGAGCGCGGTTTCTCCGGGACGGGTGACCAGCGAGACGGTGGCCTCCACGACGACGCCGAGGGTTCCCTCCGCACCGACGAGGAGCTTCGAGAGGTTGATCACCCGCTCGCCGTCTGCACGTTCGTAGATCACCCGATCGAGGTTGTAGCCGGTCACTCGCCGTTTCAGGTCCGGGTAGCGCTCGTCGATCTCATCGTGGTTCTCCTCGACCAGTTGCCTGACCGTCCGATAGATCGCCGCCTCGCGAGTGTCTGCCTCGACGATCTCGTCGTACTCCGGCCCGTCGAGGACGACCTCGCGGGTGTGGATCACCTCGCCGTTCGGGAGCACCACCCGAAGCTCCTCGGTGTAGGCGTCGGTGATCCCGTACCGCACCGAGTGGGCACCCGTCGAGTTGTTACCGATCCCACCGCCGACGGTCGCCCGGTTCGACGACGCCGGGTCCGGGGCGAACTTCAGCCCGTGGGGCTCGAGCACCGCGTCGAGGTCGTCCTGAACGACTCCCGGCTGTACTCGAGCGAGTCGGGCATCGGTGTCGACCTCGAGAACCGAGTCCATATGCTTCGAGAGGTCGAGTACCACGCAACCGGGGCCGACGGCCTGTCCGGCGAGCGAGGAGCCTGCCCCACGCGGGAGGACGGGGACGTCGTGTGCCGAGGCGACCCGGACTGCAGCCTGCACGTCGTCGACGTCTCGCGGGAAGACGACACCGGCTGGCTGGGCGCTGTAGATGCTGCCGTCGGTCGCGTAGAGCACGCGCGTGTACTCGTCGAACCTGACGTCGCCGCGACAGGAGTCCGCGAGGTCACTCGCCAGATCCGCGGCTGCGGCGTCTGGCGTGGGTGCTGACGGCCCCTCGAGCACCCACTCACCGGTATCGTCAGCCGCTTCGTCGCGACCGGTTCCCCTCTCCCGAAGTCTCCGTTCGTCCTCGGCAGCCATTTCCCGACAGTGACGAGCGCGGACGGGATAATCCTACTGCCAGTTGGGGACACCGGGGGCTGGGCAGATACGTTGCAGAAAAGTTCGAGATTGACCGAATCGTCGCGTTCCGACTTACTCGAAGTGGTCGATGCACTTCTGGTACTCTTCGTCGACCTTGTCCCAGTTGACGACGTCGAAGAAGCCCTCGACGAAGCTGCCACGGTCTGGGCCGTAGTCGTAGTAGTACGAGTGCTCCCAGACGTCACAGGCGAGGATTGGGTGAGAACCCCAGAGTGCGCCCTGGTCGTGCTTGTCGACCGCGACGTTGCGAAGCTGCTTGGCGACGGGGTCGTAGACCAGCAGCGCCCAGCCACCGGCGGCGCCGGCAGCGGCTTCGAACTCGCCTTTCCAGCCCTCGTAGGAGCCGAAGTCCTCCTCGATGCGCTCGGCGAGGTCGCCCGCTGGCTCGCCGCCGCCGTCCGGACTCATGTTCTCCCAGAACAGCGTGTGGAGGTAGTGTCCACAGCCGTTGTGGGTGACCGAACTGAGTGCGCCCGGCGTCGAGTCGAAGTCGCCGGATTCGCGGTTCTCCGCGAGAGTCTCTTCGGCCGAGTTCAGGCCGTTTACGTAGCCCTGGTGGTGGGTGTCGTGATGCCAGGTCACGACCTGCTCGGAGATCGATGGCTCGAGTGCGTCGTAGTCGTACGGAAGTGGTGGAAGTTCGTGGTCAGTCATGGATAACACCTGTTATCTGTATCGGTATCTCTCCTGTTAAGTGTTGAGGAGTGAAATGATATCACACCTCACTTCAGTGGGTCCCGCGACGGCCGCGGGCGACGTACGGAAACACCACGAACCGCGTGTTAAACCTTTCAGCGGCGGCGGCGAGGATCACAACCGAGACCAGCAGCCGACTCGAGACGACACTCGAGAGCGGCGGCGGGGACCGTCCGCTGCCCGTCAGTTGGGACGTTCCGTTCCGACGTCTGTCCCGGGTCTAGTACTGTCCCAAATGTCGACAGACTAGGTTATCTACTCTGGACGCGTATCTACAGTAATGGGACGAAAGAAGCACGTTGTTGACCTCACAGAGGAAGAACGCCGTGAACTCACGGAGTTCGTCACGAAAGGAGAACACAGAGCCGAAGCCATCACCCGTGCCAAGATTCTTCTAAAGAGTGATGAGGGGCTCACAGATCCTACGATCTGTGAGCACCTCGACTGCGGCATCTCGACACCTCACCGAACACGAAAAGCGTACGCTGAGCGAGGGATTGCGGCGATCCATCGCCGCAAACCCGACAGAGACTACACGCCGAAACTTGATGGTCGTGCTGAAGCACATCTCGTCGCTCTCGCCTGTTCAGAGCCTCCAGAAGGTCACACTCGCTGGACGTACGCCTTGCTTGCTGACCGCCTTGTCACCCTTGAGGAGATCGAGTTCGACTCGATCTCCGAGGAAACCGTCAGACAGCGGTTAAAAAAACGACCTGAAGCCACACCGCTCTGAGTACTGGCTGATTCCGCCAAAAGAGAACGCCGAGTTCGTCTACCGGATGGAAACGATCCTTTCGCTGTACGAAGAACCGTACGACGAGAGCCGTCCAGTCGTCTGTTTCGACGAGTCCAGCAAGGAACTTCGCAAGCACGTCCGCGACCCGCTCCCGGCGAAACCGGGAGCGGTCGCTCGAACAGACCATCACTACGAACGCAATGGGACCCGAATGCTCCACGTTGCGACTGAGCCGTTGACTGGCCAGTGTCGCCTTCACGTGACGGAACGCCGACGAACGTCCGAGTGGATCGACTGCATGGTGGCGATCGCTGACGACTACCCGGATGCGGACCGCATCCGGGTAGTCGTGGATAATCTCAGTACGCACAATCCCGCTGCATTCTATCGATTCCTCACACCCGAGAAAGCACGCGAGTATCTCGATCGACTGGAGTTCTACTACACGCCCACGCACGGCAGTTGGCTGAATATGGCCGAACTCGTCTGGAGTTCGCTCCAGACCCAGTGTCTCAACCGCCGCATTCCCGACGCAGCGACCCTCCGGTCGGAGGTCGCTGCGTGGGAAGCCGAGCGCAACGAGATGGATGCCACGATCGACTGGCAATTCACTAACCAGGACGCTCGAACGAAATTACACCGGCTCTATCCAACTCTCGAGGAGGCTGAGAACTAGTCACTCGACGCCTGGAACGGTACTAGTGGCGGTCTATGCCTGAACTGATCGGCGACAGTCGGATCGACCTATCGGTCGACGCCTGGAACGGTACTAGGCAGTGCGTACTCGCATCCAGCGGAGTCCTCGAGTGAGACGTGTCACCGGTTTCACCGCACCACGCCACGAGGAGGAACGACGACGATAACAAAGTCCCTGTCGAGACTCGAGGAAGATGCGGGGGTCGACCTCGCAGTGCTCCGTCCGTTGGACGTCTCGGCGACCACGTGTCGCCGATTTCACCGTTTCTGCGCTCGCGTACGGTGCCGGAATCGACCACTCCACTCGAAGACTGTCCCAGCGAGTAGCGACACCTGTGTCGACGTCTGTGGTCCGTGAACGCCTCGAGGTCGACTGACTCGATCCATCGCAGGCTATCGAGTCGACTCTGTCGCAACTGAATCGGGAGACAGATAGGGATACGATCCGGAAGAACAGCCATGAACGCGACAACGCGCAGTGCCGAGTGGTCCGGCAGCACCGATCCACGCGTCCTGACACTCGCGGCGGTCGACGTGCTGGTGATCGCCGTACTGATCCTCCTCGGCCAGCGTTCCCACGGGATCAGCCTCCTGTCGGACCCGGTCGCGTCCGTCGAGACGATGATCCCGTTCGTCGCCGGCTGGGTCGTCGCTTCGCTGCTCGCCGGGGTGTACGCCCGCGAGGTCGCGACGTCGGTGCCTCGAGCCGTCCGCCTGAGCGCAGTCAGCTGGATCGCGGCGGCGAACATCGGCCTCCTCCTGCGAGCGTCCGACCTCTTTGCTGGCGGTGCCGAATGGCCGTTCGGCCTCGTGATGACCGGCACCGGGCTGGTCGCTATCCTCGGCTGGCGCGTCCTGTACGCGGCCGTCGTTGCGAAGCGATTGTGACCGCGACCGCGGTGACGCCGTAACCGCTGACCGGCTGTGGACACTCGAGCACACGATGGGCGTGGCTCGAGTGTCGCGAAACCAACGGCCGAGCGACCGGGGCGACGATCGAACTGCCGTGAAAACAGGACAGCAGGTCACCGTCGCTGCCGCTCAGTTCGCCGCTCCAGCAGCTGACTCACCGAGACTCGAGTCGTCGTCACGGGTCGTCGTCCCCAGCGGCCCGTTCCCTGCCTCTTCGAGGGCATCCTGATAGCGAAAGACCAGCCCGCCGAAGCCAGCGAGCCAGACCAGATCGATGTACGTCGCGGCTAACTGACCGACGAACGCGTCGGTCAGCCCGAAGTTCTGTTCGGAGACGAGCCCCGTGAGGAGGAGGCCAGCGAAGACCAGGATCACCAGATTTCGTGTCTTCTCGTAGAGCAACAGTCGGTCAGCGCTGACCGTCCGAGCCGAGTTCGTCAGCGGCCCGAACAGCACGTATACCATGGCGATCAGCGACGTGAAGATACCGATCGAAACGACCGTCCCGGCGAGACCGCCCAGAACCCAACTCGCGAAGGTTCCCCAGAGACACCCGAGGACGAACACGAGCAATCCGATGACGTACCGGCGGTCTGCGTCGGTAACTGCACCGACGACTCCACAGACGGCAGCCCACGCGATCGTGTACCCGAAGAATCGGGCGACAGATTCCTCTCTCCCAGTCGTGGTGACGGTCAACACCTCGGCAGCCATGAGGAGATAGGCCACGCTCATGGCACCGCAAGCGACGACGACGGCAAATCCGTATACACGAAACCGCGACGATCGCCTGACGGTCCAGCCGAAGAAAACGACCGCCATCAACCCGATGATGCCACTCGAGAGCCCGAAGAGCGTCGTGTGTTCGATCATCGGTCGGCACTCCGAACAGACGAGCGATCAGCCGTTTCGGACCTGGTCAGGGTCTGCTCGGCTACCGGTCGGGAAGTCGTCCACCAGTGATGGTCGTCACGCGCGATACGCCGCTGTCGATACTCAGTCAGGTGAATCGATTGGCTTGCCATGTCTGCGAAACAGTAACCGTGGTGTGATCGTGTTATCTCTAATAGAGAAACAAAACAGTTGTTGCCGCTGGATAGACAGATTACTGCGAGCGGTCAGACCCCCGAGAGAGTGGTGGCTCGCCGGGACCGCCTCGTGCAGCCGACGGCCGTCGGCTTGTCAAGCCCGATGGAAGTCACCGAGACCGGCCAATTCGCGAGCAAGAAAACTTATACCGCCGGATTCGCCTCGTCGAACTATGGCACGCGACGTTCCGGTACGCAGCCAGTCAGCACAGTCAACCGATCCCCTTCCGAACCTCGTGACGATCGTCGGGCGCGGCGTCCCCGCCTCCTACGAGATCGCCGTCGACGGCGACCTCGAGATGGTCGGACAGGATCCAGCCGCGGACGCGACAGTCGTCACCGACCAGGTCGCCGAGGGAACGATCGACGTCGGCGTGCGCCGGTTTCGCTTCTCCGGCCGCATGGCGAACGTCCACCTCGTCGACTGGAACGGTGTCCCCGCACCCGACTCACCGCATACCCCGACCGTTCACGTTACGTACGACGCGTCTACCCGGTAGCGACCGGTCCACCGTCCCCGAGACGGAGACCGGTACTCCACGGACGAAGAACGGTGAGAGCGCCGTCGAGACGCACACCCGTCGGCTCACGGCCTCACAAGACCAAACTGGTCGAGAACGTCCCAGACGTTGCCACCGTCGAAACCCCCTTTGACGGGAGCGCGCTAGCCCGGATACGGATGACACGCGCGACCGTCACCACCGGGGGCCGCCTCCACGTCGGATTTCAGAATCTCTCACTCGCGCGCCGCCGCCTCTACGGCGGCATCGGCGTCGGTCTCACAGCACCTCGCGTGACGGTCGTCGCCGAACCAGCCTCGAGCGTCGAGGCCGACGACTCGCTCGTCGCCGACTACGCCCAGCGGGCCGTCGACGTCCTCGAGGTCTCCGGCGTCTCACTCACCCTGGAGGAACGGCTTCCGCGTCACGTCGGTCTCGGCAGCGGGACGCAACTCGCGCTGGCCGTCCTCGCGGCGACTGCAAGGGCCCACGACCTCGAGCCGCGGGTCCGCTCTCGTGCACCGGCGATGGGCCGGGGCGGCCGGAGCGGCGTCGGGGTCGCGACGTTCGAGGCCGGCGGGTTCGTCGTCGACGCTGGCCACCCGACGAATCGCTTTACGACCGAACCACCTGCGGCGGGTGACTGGACGGTTCCCCCGGTCGTCGCGCGCCACGATCTGCCCGACGACTGGCGCTTTCTCGTGATCGTCCCCGACGCCCAGCCCGGCCGCAGCGGCGACGACGAAGACGCGAGCATGCGAACCGTCGTCGAGCGAGCCGACCCCGCGGTCGCCGACGAAATCGCCGGCATCGTCACCCGAAAACTCCTCCCGGCCGCAGCCGCCGGCCGCCTCGAGTCCTTCGGCGAGGCGATCGCCGAGATCGGTCGCAAGAACGGCAGCTGGTACGCCGACGCCCAGGGCGGGGTCTTCCGCCCGCCCGCGGGCGTCCTCGTCGAAGCGCTCGAGGACTGTCCCGTCCTCTCGGGCGTCGGCCAGTCCTCGTGGGGGCCGGTCGTCTACGGCGTGACCGATCGCGCCCACGTCGACGAGGCCCGGGCAGCCGCCGAGGACGCCCTCGAGTGCGAGGGACTCGACGGGCGAGTCGTGCTGTCGCAGGCAGCGAGCGAGGGAGCGCGCGTGAGACTCGAGGAGTGACGATTCCGCCACCGCAGTGGATCCGATTCCATCGTGAAAAGCGGCGGCCGACTGGTGCCACAACAGGTAAGCGCCTGCCCTCGAGACAGGCGGTATGGAGCGGATGCCGCTTGGGATATCGCGGCTCGATCGGACGATCGGCGGCGGCGTTCCCGCCGGGAGCGTGATCCTGCTCGCCGGGGAATCGGGCGCTGGCGCGCGGGAGTTTTGCTACACGAGCACGGTGATGAACGGACTGGCTATCGCGCGAGACGAGTTGTTCGACCTCCACTACGGCACCCTCGAGGAGGGTGCGGTGCTGCCCGAACAGATACACTACGTCTCCTTCACCGACGAGCGCGACGCCGTCGCGAGCGAGATGGCCGTCGTCATGGACGACGACTTCGTCGAGACGGGGATGGACGAGGTGGCCTTTAGCGAACTGGCACGCGAGTACTTCGAGGCGACGCCGGTGCCCCGGGAGTGGTACGACGACGGGCCGACCGACCTCCAGAGTCTCGGTAGCCACACCAGCAGGGACGACGTCGTCGAGGCGTTCGCGGCCTACCTGACCGACAACGCAGCGGGCAATCTCGTCGTCGTCGACTCGATCACCGACCTCGTCGCGGTCGCCGACGACCACCTCGAGTGGGCCGACCTGACGGTCATGCTGAAGGGGCTCGCACGGGCGTCCCACCGCTGGAGCGGCGTCATCTTGCTGCTGGTCAACGCGGACGTCCTCGAGGAGACGCAACTGGGCCAACTGAAGGAGGCCGCCGACGGCACCTTCCGGTTCGGCTGGCAGACCGGCGGCGCCGAACGCGCTCGCACCCTCGTCGTCGAGCAACTCCGGGGCGTTCTCTCGCGGCTCGAAGACGAGAACGTCGTCCAGTTCGAGACCGAGATCCACGACAGCGGCTTCGACATCAGCAACGTCCGCAAGATCCGCTAGTGCCGTTCCAGGCGTCGACCGATAGGTCGATCCGACTGACGCCGATCGGTTCGAGCTATCAGTTCAGGCTTGGACCGCCACCGGGGGGACTCGAGCGGAATCGCAGGACTGGCGAGTGAGAACTTTTCACGCAGATCGTGGATGGCAACAATCCTTATCAGCAGGACGGCCGTAGCGTCTCGAAATGGCTGGCGAGGAAACGGAGCGCTCCCCCGTATCCATCTCGCTCCCGCCCGACGTCGACGACTGGCTCGCGAACGTCGCCGATCGGTACGACGAGAGCCGCGAAGAGACCTGTCGCCGACTCCTTCTCGCCGCACACGCCGTCGCCACCGACGACGCCGACGCGATCGATCCCGACGTCCTCTCGAGCCTCCCGGACGCAGCGGACCTCGATACTCTCGCCGCCGATTCGGACCTTCGGGAACTCGAGACCGACCTCCAGACCGACATCGAGGACGCCCGCGAAGAGTTTCAGGACCTCCTCGAGGACGTCCGCGACCGAGTTATCCAGGTCAAACGGGAGACCGACGCCAAGGCACCGGCGGCCCACGATCACTCCTCCTACGCCGATCAGGACGACCTCGAGTCGGTTCAGGGGACCGTCGAAGCCATCGACCGCCGGCTCGACGCAGGCTTCGAGAACTTCGAGGAGGTGCTCGAACACCTCCTCGAGCGCGCAGACGAGGTCGAGTCGCGGGCGACCGTCCTCGCCTCGGCGGTCCTCGACCTTCGCGAGCGACAGGAAACGCTCCTCGAGCGCGAACGTCGGCGGGCCCGGGTCGAGAGCCTCAAACTCGCGGCGAACCGGCTCGGCGTTTCGAGCGCAGCCTGCGAGGAGTGTGGCGAGAGCGTCGACGTCGCTCTCCTGACCGAACCGGAGTGTCCGACCTGCGCGAGTACGATCGCCGACGTCGAACCGAAATCCGGCTTCTTCGGTTCGCCGACGCTCGTCACCGGCGATCCACCGGCGCTCGAGGGTCACGCCCGCAGCGTTGCAGCTGAGGGACCGAGCGACGCCCTCGAGGCGGTCGCAGCCGAGACGGCGGACGACGACGAGGTGACAGGGGGGTTTCGCGGAGCCGAAACGGGGGGTGACTGATGAGCGACGACCAGCCGGCCAGTGGACCAGACGATACCGACAGTGCGAGTGACGCTGGCGGAACGCTCGAGGCTGACGACGAGACTCGGGCCAGTGGGATTCCTGACCAGACGAGTGAGCGCGAGGTCACGTACGATCCGACGGAAGCGCCGCTGGCCGACCTCGCAGCCAGCGTCGGCGAGCGGGAGACCGCCTCGAGTACTGACGCCGGTACCCAGACGGAGGCTGACCGCCTCTTCGACCAGCACACGGTCTCGGAACTCGACAGTGACCGACTCTGGGAACGGCTCGAGGAGGACACCTCAACCGAGACGCCGCCGCTCGAGGACGACCGCGACGAACGCGAAATCGACGCCCACCGCTACTGCAAACAGTGTGAGCACTTCTCGGCCCCGCCCGACGTTAGCTGCGGGCTCGAGGGCACCGAAATTATCGAACTGACCGACCTCGGGACGTTCCGGGTCGTGGACTGTCCCGTCGTCCTCGAGGACGAGGCGCTCGAGCGCGAGTACTGAGACGTCGTGGATACCCCACCAACCCCCGCCGGACTCGCAAACTCACAGGGAGAACGCTTTCGTATGAGTGCACCGTATCTATGAACTATGAGTAAGTCAGAACACCCCTCTGATTCAGAGAAAGAGGTCGTTTCCGTCACCAAACACGGACAGGCGACGATACCGAAGCGGTTCCGTGACAAGCTTGGTATCGAAGCGCCAGGAAAGGTCCTCTTCCGCGAAACCGAAGACGGAGACGTCGTCGTCGAGCAGGTTCGGTCACCGAGTGAGATGCGTGGATTTGCATCCCGCCAAGAACCAAAAACCGACACTCCCGCTACACAAATACTCAGAGACAAACGAAAACAGGACCGAAACGAGCGCGAATCCCAATTCGAGACATGACGACGGTACCAGAAGACGTCGTTTTCGACGCCGAACCGTTGATCGCACATGCGACGGATGAACCCGGAAGCGACGTCGTCGAAACGTTCCTCGACGCTGTTGCCGCCGAAGACGTGAACGCCTACGTCAACTTCGTCAACCTGGCGGAAGTGAGATACACCCTCGCTCGAAAGTATGGGCGAGAAACAGCGGACGAGTACGTCGACTGGCTACGCGATCTTGGAATCGAGGGTGTCGGTGTGGAATCGCTCTGGAGCGACGCATCGGACTACGTCTTCGAATATAATCCAGCGTTAGGAGATTCGTTCGCTCTGGCAACTGCAGACACTCTCGGAGCCATGCTCATCGTTGGTGGCGACGACGATTACGACGAGGTTTCAGACGTCCCACTCGAGCGATTTCGAGACGGTTCCGCCTAGGGCTCGTATTACGGGACGAGTTGGAGTAGCAGCGAGACGCTCGAGTAGCACTTTTGCATCCCCGACACCTACGCCGACGTATGCAATTTTGCGACGAGTGCGGCTCGATGATGAAAGCCGACGGCGATCGGATGGTCTGTACGAACGAGGAGTGTGACACCTCAAGCGCGCGCGATCGGGATGCCGAGGCGGCGTTCGTCACGACGGAAGCCCAGACCGGCGACGAGGTGATCGAGTCGACGGAGGACGCGAACTTCGAGGGGAAGCCGAAGTCGACGGACGTCGTCTGCGACGAGTGTGGCACACAGGAAGCGTGGTACACGCTCAAACAGACCGCCTCGGCTGACGAACCGCCCACGCGGTTCTTCAAGTGCACCGAGTGTGGACACCGCTGGCGCGAGTACAACTAGGCCCCGACCTCGATCAGGAACCGAGCCACAGCCTCGAGTTCGTCGTCTACAGTCACCGCCCATAGCTCAGATGTGCCGATCAGGTCGAGTGTACCGATCGGATCTGGTTTCGCCGCTCGAGTGTGCCGACAAGTGCTCGAGTCATCGACCAGCATCAAACAGACCGGTCACGCGTGAACGAGTACCCAGAGCCCGCCCATCGTCAGCGCCGTCCCCACGAGCGTGTTGATCGCCGGGAACCACCAGTAGGCGCGGTGGACGGAGACGCTCGAGGCGGCGACGACGGCCACGAGCAGCGGGTAGACGCCGAGCAGTGCGCCGAGGCGAGGGTCGACCGCGGCGAACGCGACGGCGCTCCCGAGCCAGCACAGCCCGCAGTAGGCGTAGGTCGGTCGCTCGCCGAGGACGGTCGCAGTGGTCCGGATCCCGGTCTCGCGGTCCGGTTCGATGTCGGGGATCGCAGAAAAGGTGTGCATCCCCATCGCCCACAGCCAGCCGCCGAGGATGGCGAGTGCAGGCGGCTGGCTCCCCGCGACGGCGACGTACGCCGCGATACCGGGAGCGACGTAGAGACCGTTCGAAAGCGAGTCCAGCAGGGGCGTGGTCTTGAACCGGACCGGCGGCGCGCTGTAGGCCGCCCCGAGCACGAGGAAGACGGCGATCCAGAACAGGGCGTCTGCGGGGAGAGCCGGAACGAACGCAAGCGACAGCATCGCAGAGACAGCGACGACCACCGGGACGAATCGCTGGCCGCGATAGCGGGCCTCCCTGTCGGCTTTCTTCGGATTCGCGGCGTCGATCTCGCTGTCGAAGACGTCGTTGATCCCGTAGAGGAACACGTTCGCCGGCAGCAGGAAGTACGCGAACAGGCCGACGGTAATAGGTGTGAACAGCTGCTCGACCGTCGTCGCACCGTAGACGACGCCGACGATCACCGGCCCCGCGAGGTAGAGCCAGAACCGCGGTCGCGAGAGGATCAGCAGGTATCGGAGACTCGAGAGGGAGTGTGTCGAAGACGAAGGGCTCGAGGACGAGCGATCACCGATGGCAGTGGCTTCTGGACGATCGCTGCCGGCCTCGTCGGTGCCGGGGCCACCGTTGGAAACGCCGCCGGAATCGTCGCCAGAATCGCCACTGCTGGTATTGCCACCGCCGGAACCCGCCCCTTCTCGAGCCATACTGTCCTAGGCGTGGTCCTCGAGTACCTTGCTTGCGGTCAACTCACCGCTGATGAGACACATCGGCATCCCGATGCCGGGCGTCGTGTCGCCACCGACGTGGTAGAGCCCGTCGACGCCCTTCGACCGATGGGGCGGCCGGAAGAGTGCAGTCTGGCGCAAGGTGTGAGCTAACCCGAGGGCCGTCCCGTCGTAGCTGTTGTACCGACTGGCGAAGTCCGAGACGCAAAAGCGCTCCTCGAGGACGATCCGGTCTCGCAGGTCCGTCCCCGTGTGCCTGGCCAGATCGTCGAGCACCACATCGCGGTACTGGTCTCGGGTCCCGGTGTCGTCCTCGAGTCCGGGTGCGATCGGGACGAGCACGAAGAGCGCGCTGTGGCCCTCGGGAGCGACCGTCTCGTCGGTCTCGCTCGGTGCGCAGACGTAGTAGGCGGGATCGTCCGGCCACTGCGGGTCCTCGAAGATCTGGTCGAAGTGACGATCCCAGTCGGACGGCAACACGAGCGTGTGGTGGGCCAGTTCGCCGACCGTTCCTTCGACGCCGAGGTACAGCAGGAACGCCGACGGCGCGTAGGTCCGTGACTCCCAGTAATCGGCGTCGTAGCTCTGTCCTGGCGACGGGAGGAGTTCCTGTTCCGTGTGGGCGTAATCGGCGTTACTGACCACCAGATCGGCCTCGATCGGACCGTCGGGCGTCTCGAGCAGAAATGCGCCCTCGCGGCCCTTGATCTCGGTGACCGGCCGGCCGATCTCGTACTCGACGCCGAGTTCAGTTCCGAGGTCGACGATGGCGTCGACGACGCTGCCGATGCCACCCTCGGGGTACCAGACGCCGAGGTTGAAGTCGACGTGACTCATCAGGTTGTACAGCGCTGGCGTGTTCGAGGGGGACCCGCCGAGGAAGACCAGCGTGTACTGCATGATCTGCTGGAGCCGCGGGTGATCGAAGTAGTCCTCGACGTGGCCCTGCATCGACCCGATCAGCGAGAGCCCGCGAGCGTTCCGGGCGACGTCCAGGTCGAGGTAATCGCGCAGTCGCGGGCGATCTTCGTAGACGAAGTGTTCCATCCCCACCTCGTAGTTCTCCCGTGATTTTTCGAGGTAGCGCTCTAGGGTCTCCCCGGCACCTGCCTCGTACTCCTCGAAAATCTCCTTGGTTCGCTCGAGGTCGGGCGTGATGTCGACGCGATCGCCGTGCACGCTCGAGTGGTGCTCGCTGGCAGGATCCACAGAATCGAGTTCGGAGCTCTCCTTGAAGAAGATACGATAGTGTGGGTCCAGATGCTCGAGGTCGTAGTAGTCCGTCGGGGTGCGGTCGAAGTCCGCGAAGAATCGCTCGAATACGTCCGGCATCAGGTACCACGACGGTCCCATATCGAACCGGAAGCCATCGCGCTCCAGGACACTCGCCCGACCGCCCAACTGTTCGTTCTTCTCGACGACCCTGACGTCGGCCCCGGCGTCAGCGAGGTAACAGGCGCTCGAGAGTCCGCCGAATCCGCTCCCGATCACCACGACAGACTCGCCGGCCAGCGGTTGCATACCCCAAACGTACTGGCGAGAGCGTATAAGCGTACGTCATACACTGGTAGGCCTGACAGTCCCGTCGGCCGACGGACTGGTCCAGCCGCAGTCCCTGTCGACGACGGATCGATGCCAACGACCGTCACAATCGCCGGCGGTCGGCACCGGCGACTGCCCCATATACCCGATCAATTCCAACGACGGGGGTTCAGCCCCGGCCGATATCCAGCGGACAGCAGGCGACCGTCGACGGTGAGTGGGCGTGGCTGTCAGACTGGATGTAAGCGTTCCTTCCACGTCCAGACCGCCGATTCACGGTCTCGTACTCGTGACTGTTCGGCACCTCCCGAAGCGGTTTATAGTCGGTGCGGTTCTGCCCAGACGCGCTGTACTGGGAAACGGCACTCGGCCCGTCGGAATCCGACGGTTCGTAAGGTGCCTATTATTATGATCCGCCGGCTCTCCGACGGAGACACATGGCTGTCTCGAGCGCCGTTCGCCGGGACGCGGCGAGACTCGCCGTTCGCGTCGTCGACTGGCTGCGGCGAGCGCCGGCGAACACCCACGGCTCGAGCGGCCAGGGAGACGACGGACGGCTCGTCCTCGCCGCAGTCGCAGCACCCGCCGCCGGTCTCACGTTTCCGGGATCGGTCGCCGCGGTTCGCTGGACGGACCGGGGACTGGAACTGCACACCGGCGTCGCGATCTTCCTCGGGCTGGCAGTGCTCGGGTGTGTCGTCGTCCTGATTCGCTTTCTCGACCGTCAGCACGAGGTCGACGGAGCCGATCGAGCCGACGTCGCGACCGACGAGATGGGCGTTCCCGTCGCCGCCGGGGAACGAGTCCACGTCGCAACCCGCCCGGGGGACGACGAGTGGCCGGTGCGCATCCACCGACTCGAGACCGTCGCCGAGGGCTCTCAGGGCACATCCGCCCGAGACGAGACCGCGGCAGACGTCGAGGCGCTTCGAGATGTGATCGACGACGCAGGGCTACGGGCGATTCGAGACGCGGCGATCCGGCTGTACGAAGACGGGGACGGGCGCTGGCACTGGTCGCTGGTTCGCTCGAACGGCACCACGCTCGCCACCGCGGCTCGAGCGTCCGAAACCCGGTCTGACGCACGGGATGCGGTCACCACCGTGACCGACCACGGCCCGAACGCCGACGTTCTCGACGCCAGGACGGCCGCGTTCGCGATCATCCGACGAGACGGTCGGTGGTACTGGCAGTTACTCGACGACGAACGGACTCCCCTCGCCGAGAGCACCGACGGATACCCCGATCCCGACCGGGCCGATGCGGCGATCGATCCGTTCCTCGAGGCACTCGTGGATGCCCGCGTCGTGTCCGTCGACCGGGTCGGCGTCGAACTGTACGAAGACGGCGACGACTGGTCGTGGCGGTTCGTCGACGAGGACCACGACGTTCTCGCGGACGCGACCGAACGGTACGACACGCGGCGGGACGCGGAGACTGCGGCCGACGAGGTACGATCGGGGCTCGAGTCGGCTGCGGTGACGGTCGCCGGCGAGCCCGCGTACGAACGGTATCGGGAGGGCGACTGCTGGCACTGGCGACTCGTCGACGGAACCGGCCGCGTCGTCGCCCGGTCGTCAGACGTAACCTCGAGTCGGGACGACGCGGAACGAACGGCCGACCTGTTCGCCGAGCACGCACCCGATGCGGACGTCCTCGGGCTCGAGGACGCTGCGTTCGAGGTCTTCTCCCAGAACGGCCCGGACGGCTCAGGGGGCGATCGAGTACCGACGGCCGTCGCCCGAGACGACGTACGGACGGACGGCGCGTCGCCATCGTCGGAGCAGCCGTCCAGCGACGCGGACGTTGCCGGCCGGGAGACGGCTACGGCCACCGATCCGATTCGCGGTGCAGGTCCTGAAACACCCGAGGAGACGAGTTCACTGTCACCCGAGGAGACGGCCTCCGGATCGCCCGGGGAGACGACAGCCGATCGACAGTCCCAGTCGGAGTACGATCGACAGGGCGCATCGAGTGGGACCTCGAGTGACGACGCTGCGGGCGGTGGTGACGGCTGGTACTGGCGGCTCGTCACCGCCGAACGCGACGTCGTCGCCGTCGGTCCCGAACCCGCGGCCGATGCCGAGGCGGTCGGCGACGCGATCGAGCGCGTCCGCGAGCAGGCCCGTGAGGCAGAACTCATCGAGTTCGAGGACGCGGCGTTCCGGGTCTACGAGACCGACTCGGGCGAGTGGCGCTGGCGACTGATCGACGAAGACGGGAGCGTGCTCGCCGACAGCGGGACGGAACACGACTCGCGGACCGAGGCCGCCGAGGCGATGGTCACGTTGAAACAGCAGGCCCCCGACGCCGACGTCCTCGAGATCGAAACCGCAGCGTTCGAACTGTTCGTCGCCGACGACGGCTGGCGCTGGCGGCTGATCGACAGCACCGGCAAACTCGTCGCTCTTGGACCGGCCGTCCATCCCACGCGAGACGCCGCTCAGGAGGCGATGACGCGCCTGCTCGACCATCTGGACGCGGCCGTCCATCGGCTCGAGGGACCGGTCTTTCAGCCGTACCCGGCCGAGGAGTGGCGCTGGCGGTTCGTCCTTCCGGGAGGCGACGCGGTTGCGGTCGCCGGGGGCGGCTTCACGACGCGAGACGAGCTGGTCGACCACATCGCGGAGGTCCGGGCGGTCGTAGCCGACGCTGGGACCCACGAGGTCGGGAGCTACAGCGTCCAGCTCGCAGACCGCGGCGACTGGGGCTTTCGCGTGCTCGATCGCGACCGGGAACCGATCGCCGACGGCACGGCGCGCTATTCCGACCGAGACGCTGTTCACGAGGCCGTCGAGGTGCTCCAGACCCACGCAGACGAGGCACCGATATTCGCGAGCGACACCGCGGCGATCCGACTCGAGCGCGCCGGCGACGAGTGGCACTGGACGCTCGTCTCGAGCGACTGCGATCCTCTCGGCGTCGCCGTCGACACCCTCGAGACCGAGTCGATGGTCCGGTCGACCGTCGACGAACTCAGGCGACTCGCCCCGTCTGCCGGACGGATCGATCGCACCGGCGCGTCGTTCGACCTCGTCGAGTTGGACGACGACCGCTGGCGCTGGCGACTGCTCGACGGTGATGGAGAGCTCGTTGCCACTGCCGCAGACTCGTGGACCTCGACCGAGGACGCCCGCGATGCAGTCGACGACGTTCGATCTGCCATCGAGCGGGCGTCCGTGCTCGAACTCGAGGGGCCGGCGTTCGAACTGTACGTCGCCGACGACGGCTGGCGCTGGCGGCTGGTCGACGCCACCGAGACGGGACTGCTCGAGAGTACGCAGGCCTACGAGACTCGAGCAGCGGCCTCCGACGCGGTCGATTCCCTGCAGGCGTCCTCACTCGAGGAGGTCACCGGGAGTGGGGACGAATAGGGTCGAGTCGAGGGGTCGACCAGCGAGGGCAAAGCGTGGCGAGCGGCGAAAGTAGCACCGGTCGGGACGAGGCGGGGCGCAGGCGTGGTGCAGGTGGCTGTAAATTCGCTGCGGTCTTATTCGGCAGTCGTCGACGGTTCGGCACCGTTTCCGGTTTCGGACTCGGCCGCGAGGCGCGCTTCTGCGCTGTCGCGATCTTCTGGATAGCCGACGTCGATCCGCCAGCCGTCCATCCGGATCGCGTCGATGGTTCGCCCGGACTGGATGAGCAGGTCGATTGCGTCCGGGAGTTCGTACTCGCCGCGATCGGAGGGCTGGACGAGATGACAGGCGTGGAAGATTGCGGGCGTAAACGTGTAGAAGCCGGTCATCACGAGATTGGAGGGTGGATCGTCCGGCTTCTCCATCACCTCGACGATCTCGCCGTACTCGTTGGTGTCGAGGACGCCGTAGCGGGAGGCCTCCTCGTAGGGGACCTCCTCGACGAGGAACGCCGCGTCGGCCCGGTCTTCGCGCTGGCGGTTGATCACGTCGCCGAGGTTCGCCCGGAAAATGTTGTCCCCGAGCATCAGAACGAAATCGTCCTCGACGTACGGCTCGGCCTGGAGGATGGCGTGGGCAAGCCCCAGCTGTTCTCGCTGGTGGGTGTACGTGATCGGAACGTCCTCGTAATCGTCACCGTAGCGCTCGATAATCTGTTCTTTCTGGTAGCCGACGACGACGACGAACTCGGTGACGCCGATGTCGATGAGGTTGTCGAAGACGTCCTCGATCAGGGGCTTACCGTCGACTTCGACGAGTACCTTCGGCTTGTCTTCGGTGAGCGGCCGGAGGCGGGTTCCCTTGCCCGCGGCCAACACGACAGCTTGCATACCCAAAAAGATCCGAACCAGCGGCCAAATACTTTCGGCTCCGCGAGTACCGGACTCACTCGACGACGGGGAGGAACCACCGACTGGTGCAGACGCTCGCTCGCTGACTCAGGAGTTCAACACGAGCGGTTCGTACCAGTCACGATTCTCGCGGTACCAGTCGACGAATCTGGAAACGCCCTCACGGATGGTGGTCGTCGGTTCGTAGCCGATCAGGTCCGTCGCCTTCGAGACGTCTGCGTGCGTGTGGCGAGCGTCCGCTTCCTTCGCCTCGGCGTACTCGAGGTCGACGTCAGCACCCGTCTCCTCGACGATGTGTTCGGCGAGTTCCTCGATCGTGATGTTGCCCGTCGAACCCACGTTCATCGCTTCTCCGTCGGCCGCGTCGGTCTCGAGGAGTGAGCGGTTGGCCTCGACGATGTCGTCGACGTAGGTGAAGTCCCGGGTCTGTTGCCCGTCGCCGTAGATGACCGGGGGTTCGCCGTTGAGACAGCGCGACGTAAAGTTCGTGATCGCCATGTTCGGACGCATCCGCGGCCCGTAGACCGTAAAGTACCGGAGACTGACGGTGGGGACGTCGTAGACGTCGGTCCAGACGCGACAGTAGTGTTCGGCCGTGAGCTTGGTCACGCCGTAGGGGCTCTGTGGCACGTTCTGGTGATCCTCGTCGTACGGGAGATACTCCATCTCGCCGTAGACCGACGACGACGAGGCGTTGACGAACCGTTCGACACCCGCCTCCTCGGCGGCGAGTAACAGGTTGAGCAACCCCGTCGTGTTGATCTCGTGGGGCTTCTTCGGATTCTCGACACTGGTCCGAACGCCCGCCTGTGCGGCCTGATGGAAGACGTACTCGACGTCTCGACTCGAGACGAGATCGCGAACGAGGGCCTCGTCGGTGATCGAGCCGTCGACGAACTCGTAGCGGTCGCCGCCGACCGACCGACAGCGGTCGATATTTCGCCGTTTGATGTCCGTATCGTAGTACGGGTCCAGCGGGTCGATCACCACGACCTCGCGTCCGTCCTCGAGGAAGGCCTCGGCGAGGTGCGAGCCGATGAATCCGGCCCCGCCGGTTACCAGCACGGTCATACCCCCGTGGACGGAGGCGGGTCACTAGTCTGTTACGAAGCAGCCGCTGGACGGTCCCGGGTCTCGGTCGCGTCGTCGGTACCCGGGGTCGAGCGTCGACCGAGCCCTGCCCCCTCCACCCCCGACTGCCACCGGCGTGTACGCGACCATCAAGTATTCGGTTATTCGCCCGAGACCAGCAGGCATGACCGAGAGCGACGTGCCGGCTGTCGTCCTCGCGGCCGGCGAAGGTCGCCGGCTCGAGCCACTGACGAACCGGCGACCGAAACCGATGGTTCCAGTCGCGAACCGACCGATCCTTGAACACGTCCTCGAGTCGGTCGTCGACGCCGGTATCGACCGGATCGTCCTCGTCGTCGGCTACCAGCAAGAACGCATTCGGAACTACTTCGGGGACGGTGACGACTGGGGCGTTAACATCGAGTACGTCGAGCAAGCGTCGCAACTGGGGACTGCACACGCGATCGAACAGGCACGAGAACGCGTCGACGGACCGTTCGTGGTGCTCAACGGCGACCAGATCGTCGACGCCGACCTCGTCGAACGCGTCCGGGACGAACTGCTGGCAACCGGCGAACCGGTCCTGTCTGTCACGCGCTCCGAATCGGCGAGCGAGTACGGAATCGTCACCCTCGAGGGCGAGACGGTGACCGAAATCGAAGAGAAGCCACAGGTGTCGACGACCGCCGAACTCATCAACGCCGGCGTCTACGGCTTCGAGCCCTCGATCTTCGACGCGATCGGCGAGACGCCGACACGAGACGGTGAACTCGCGATCACGACGACGCTCGAGGGCCTCGTCGAGGAGGAGTCGATGCGAGCGGTCAGGTACGGCGGTCGCTGGCTCGACGTCTCCCACCTCTGGGATCTGCTCGACGTGAACGCCGCACAGGTCGACCAGGACGGTGGCTCGAGCGGTCGAGAGTTGGCCCCGAGTGATAGCGTGCTCGGCCAGGACGTCTCGACTGGGCCGAACGCGACGATCGGCGGCGCGACGGCCATCGGTGACAACGTCACGATCGAGGCGAACGCCGTGGTTTCGAACGCCGTGGTTCTCCCCGACGCCGTCGTGGAAGCGGGTGCGGTCGTCCGAAACTCGATCGTCGGCGAGAACGCCCGGGTCGGGGCGAACGCCACGCTCACCGGCGATGGCGCGACGATGGTCGTCGACGGCGAGGTCCACGAGGGCATCGCCCTCGGAGCCGTGGTCGGTGACAACGCCGTCGTCGGGGCAGGGGTAACGGCCGAACCGGGAACCGTGCTCGGCGACGGCGCAGTCGTCGACGCGGGGGCAACCGTCGGCGGTCGGATCGAACCGGATGCGGTCGTCAGGAGGGGCTAACATGTGCGGAATCGTCGGCTACACTGGAGACGAGGCGGCCGGACCGCTCGTGTCCGCTGGACTCGAGAACCTCGAGTACCGGGGGTACGACTCCGCGGGCGTCGCGCTCGTCGGGGACGACCTGACGGTCGCGAAGCGAGCCGGGGAGGTCGGCGAACTGTCGGTCCCCGACGCGCCCGGCGCGACGACAGCCATCGGCCACACGCGGTGGTCGACCCACGGCCCGCCCACGGACGGAAACGCCCACCCCCACTGCAGTCAGTCGGGCGAGGTCGCCGTCGTCCACAACGGGATCATCCAGAACTACGAGGCCCTGCGGAGGGAACTCGAGGCCGACGGCTACGCGTTCGCCAGTGATACGGACACCGAAGTCGTCCCCCACCTCCTCGAGCGCGAACTCGAGGGCGGCCACGACCTGCTGTCGGCACTCGAAGCCGTCGTCGACCGACTCGATGGGAGCTACGCCATCGCGGCCGTCCGCGCCGGTCGGGATCGAATCGTCGCCACCCGCCACGAGAGCCCGCTCGTAATTGGACACGGGGATGACGGCTCTTTCCTCGCGAGCGACGTGACGGCGTTCCTCGAGCACACGCGGTCGGTGACCTACCTCGAAGACGACGACCTGGTCGCCCTCGAGGGTGAGTCGGTGACGGTGTATCGGGGCGGCGGGACAGTGGAGCCAGCGATCGAAACCGTCGAGTGGGAGGCCGACGCCGCCGAGAAGGCCGGCTACGACCACTACATGCGAAAGGAGATCCACGAACAACCCGCTGCCCTCCGACAGACGCTCTCGGGTCGGGTAGATCGGGACCGCGGCGACGTGGACCTCGACGTCTCGTTCCCGCAGGGATACCTGGATTCGCTCGAGGAGGTCCAGTTCGTCGCCTGCGGAACCTCCTACTACGCGAGTCTCTACGGCGCGCAGTTGCTCGAGGAACTCGCAGACGTCAGGACGAGCGTCGAAATCGCGAGCGAGTACCGGTTCAATGGGGGACGAGACCCCTGGCGCACGCTCGTCGTGGCAGTCACCCAGAGCGGTGAGACCGCAGATACACTGGGGGCGATCCGGGAAGCCGCGGGTGCCGGCGCTCGAACCCTCGCCGTGACCAATACGCTCGGCAGCACCGTCACGCGGGAGACCGACGAGACGGCCTTTATCCGGGCCGGCCCCGAGATCGGCGTCGCCGCGACCAAGACGTTCGCCTCGCAGGTGACCACGCTCGCCTTGCTCGCCGTCCGGATGGGACGCGAGCGCGGCCAGCTGTCGGCCGCCGAGGCTCGCGACGTCCTCGCTGATCTCCGAGGACTCCCGGGAGCCGTCCAGCAGGTTCTCGACGAGGACGAGCAGGTGCTCGAGACGGCTCGCGAGTATCAGGACGCGTCGTCGTTTTTCTTCGTCGGCCGGCGATTCGGCTATCCCGTGGCCCTCGAGGGCGCGCTGAAACTGAAGGAGATCTCCTACGATCACGCCGAAGGGTTCGCCGCCGGCGAGCTGAAACACGGCCCGCTGGCGCTGGTCGACGACGATACGCCCGTTCTGGCGGTCCTGACGGAGGCTGCGGAACGGGAGGCGACGATGCACAACGTCGTCGAGGCCCAGACGCGGGGGGCACCCGCTATCGGCGTTGTTTCATCGGCGGGTGAGGGGGGATCGGTCGACGTCGCGCTCGAGGTTCCGTCGGTCGGGCTGTTCGAACCGCTGGTGGCGAACGTCTACTTCCAGCTGTTCGCCTACCACGTCGCCAATCTGAAGGGGCGCTCGATCGACAAGCCGCGGAATCTGGCCAAGAGCGTGACCGTCGAGTGACGACCGACGACGAACGACCGTGATTGGGGGTTGTCGGTTTTTCGTTTCGGACTGATCCGGTGTCCAGTCAGGCGAACGACGTCAGTGGGGGACCTCACAGCGAGATGAACTCGTCGAGAGACCCATCCTCGTATCGCTGGCGATAGTGCTCGAGGTCGGACAGGGTGTCCACCTCGAGCCACCCGCCGTCGACCGGGACGGCCTGGAGGTGCCAGTCGTCGTCGATCAACCCCTGGAGGAACGCGGTCGTGTCGACCGAGACGTAGCCGTCCTGCTGATCGTCCAGATCGCGGTAGACGTCGATCAGGGGCTCGACGTGATCGTTCCGCACTTTGAGGAGGCCGGTGTACTGGGCGTCGATGTCGTCGTAGCCAGAGGGGGTGTCTCCGATCGAACGAATTCGGCCTTCGCCATCGAGCGAGAGGGTTTCTGCGTCCTCGAGCGGGTCGTCGAACCGGGCGTTCCACAGGGCTCGCCACTCGCGGTCGACGACAATGCACATCGGGGCGTCACAGGCCAGCAGTTCCTCGACGATCGCCCGTTCGTAGACGATATCGCCGTAGGAGATGATGAGGTCGCCGGCTCCCTCCTCAGGGAACTCGTCTGCGGCCCTGAACAGACTGTATACCATCTCCGTTTCGTCGTATACCCCGTTGTGGACTGTCTCGAGGCCGAGATCCCTAATTTGGTCACCCTCGTGGCCCGTGACCACGATCTGGTTCTCGACGCCAGCACGCTCGAGCGTCTCGACGTTTCGCTCGAGCAGCGAGGTACCGCCGAGTTCTACGAGGGGCTTGGGTCGATCGTTCGTCAGCGGCCTGAGTCGCGTCCCCTCGCCGGCAGCGAGGTGGATGGCCGTCGTCCCCGTGCTCATACAGTTTCGGTTGGGAGACGCGACCTAATAATGCGCCGATCCAGCCCGGACGATGGTGACTCGCGTTCGGGATGCCACATGATCCCCGTGATGGGATAGCGGTCGTGTTCGACCCACTCTATCGTCCCGTCCGAAACGTGCCCACAGACGCGCAGGCCGTCGCCCAGGTCGTCCTCGCCGATGCCATACCCATGGTAGCTGTTGACCGGGATGGTCCGGGGGACGTCTTCGAGGGCCGTCGCGTTCGGATCCACCTCGAGTTCGTGTTCTTTCGCGACGTGTCCGTCGACGTCGCGAAGCGAACCGCCGAAGTGGAGGTTGAGTAGCTGCAACCCGCGGCAGACGCCAAGGACTGGGAGGTTGCGATCGATCGCGGCCTCGAGGAGCGTCCGCTCGAACTCGTCGCGCTCCGGAGCGACGTTCGTCCCGTCCTCGAGGTGAGCGAAGTCGTTGCCACCGGTGACGACGACGCCGTCCAGTTCGAGCCGATCGACGTAGCCTGCAACGTCCTCGACCCGGTTCGGAAGCGGGACTGGGTCGAGGCCGAACGACTGTACGAACGGTCCCCACCGCTGATCGAGACAGTCGCGTCGCTCCTCGTAGGCCTCGACCTCGTAGACGCGCTGGGTGAGTCCGATTCGGGGCCGAGTCATCGAATCGTCTCGACGGTGTTTGCTTCGCAATCCAGTTCAACCACTGACGCGCCACTGAGCTTTTCGTACAGCGACTCGCCGACGCCAATCGCCGCAGGCAGTTCGAACTCGGCGGCTCTGATCGCCATGTGAGAGTTCGTCCCGCCGTACATCGTGATCAATCCCTCGACGTCGTATCCGAACAGCCAGTCGTAGCCGGGATCGGCCTGCGGGATCATCACGATCCTCCCGTCGAGGTCGACGTCCGGTTCGAGGTCGGGCTCAGCGAGTTCCGCCCGAACCATCTCGGTCGTCACGAAGTTCGGCTCCCGCGCCGGTCGCTCGAAACACAGGAAGTCAGCGTCGTCACAGAGCAACGGCGGCAACTCGACGGCACGGGCGATCGCGTGCCGCCCGCGACCCTCGTCGATCCGCCGCTCGAGCCACGTCTCGAGATCCTCGGCCGGCGGACTGGTCGTCAGCTCGAGATACTCCTCTATGGGGACGTAGGAGAGTTCCTCGCGGTCGAACCCGTTCCCGTCGCCGAAGGCTGCGATCCGCTCGAGCGCCTCGCTCAGGTTCTTGCTGAAGACGAACTTCGAATACTCCCGTCCCTCGATGGCCTCTTCGAGGAACGTCACGAAGCGCTCGCACTCCGCTGGGAGCCCGATCGCCTCGAGTTCGCGTTCGATCTCGGCTTTCGTATCTTCGTCCCAGACGTCCCGCGGGTCGGGATGGTCTCCGGGCGCGGTCGCTGCTTCGACGGTCGGCCGAAGGTAGTCGTCGGGATCGGTCGCGTACCGCGGCGACGTCAGGTCGTACGTTCCCGGCCGGAGGTGGCCGTACGTGTCGACGAACTCCTCGAACGCGAGGTCGCCAGTGTCGACGCGGTAGCCGTCCAGTTCGAATTCGCGGGCGACCGTCGACAGCGAGTTGTGGAATCTCGAGACGTCGTCGTCGCTCAGGACGTTCTTGCGCTCGAGCGATCGTAACAGCGAGACGGCGACGAACGCCGACCGCGCGAGGTGGGCGAACGGTAACGTTCCGAGCCGCCGACAGTCCTCGAGCAACCGCCGAGCGGCCTCGAGGTCAGGGAGGTCGGCTTCGCGAAGCCGTTCGTACCGGTCCTCGAGCGCCTCGACGGCCGCGATATCACGCCCGCTCTCGACGCGGTCGAACGCCCCGCGGGTGATCTCTCCGAGTCCCTCGCGAAGCTCCGCGAGTTCGTCGTCGTCGAAGCCCGCCTCCCGGAGCGGTTCGGCCCGGTACTCGAAATCGAACGGGAGGCACGTCAGCGCGATTTCGAACTCGATCTTGTCGTGGAGTTCCGGGCGGTCCTCGAGTCGGGTCAGGTAGTAGTCGACGAGTTTCGCGGCCAGTTCGTCGGAGACGCTCGCGGGGACGAAGGAGTTGAAATCCGCGCGGACGTCGACGAACGGCTGGCCGGCGAAGGTTTGCATCAGCGGCTGCGGGCGGACGTCTCGATACCCGAACTCCGCGCGTTGGGTCGCCCATACCTCGTCCATGATCAGGTATCGGTACAGCGATTCCGCGAGTGGGCGCGGACTGCGACCGATTATCTCGGCCGGGTTCCAGTCCGGCATCACCCCGAAGATCGTCCGGTCGCCGAGGACGAACGGCGACGATCGCTGGCTCTCGCAGAATGTTTCGCGGGCCGCCTCGACGGCCCGCACGACGGCGTCGTCGTCGACCGACCGCTCGCCCGCGTCCACGGTCATCGGTCGCACCTGGAGGACGTACACCTCGCCGTCGTCAGTGACCGCGAACTCGACGTCGAGCCCGTCGTGCCCGACGACCGACTCGAGTTCGTCGATCGCCCGGAGCACCGACGGGAGCCGGAGCGCCGGATCACCGGCGATCGTGGAGTCGCCCTCGAGTCGGGCGACCGTTCCACCGTCGGAGGTGAGCGAGGGGGTCGAGTCATCGTCGGATGCTGGAACGTCGCTCGCGAACGACGACACCGCGTCCTTGCGGACGACGACGGTCCGAATCTCGTCGCCGGTGCCGTCCGTGACGGTCACCGTGCTCCCCGTCGCCGCGTCGTAGTTGATCACGTAGTACGGACTTCCTCCCTCGACGGTGCGCGTCATCGCCACACCGCTCGCGGCGACGTCTTCCACCATCGGCTGGACCAGGACCTGGTTGTCCGGGTTGTCGTCGTAGGAGTCGATCACCGTCTCGATCGCGTCCGTAAGCGCCTCGTCCTCGAGCCGGACGTCGAGGATGCTCTCGAACCGACCGGCGTTCGAATGCTCCCAGCCGTCCTCCGCGAGCGTGCTCGAGCGAACGATCACCTCGACGTCGAATGCCTCGCGGATGTCTGCCAAGATTGTCGCCGGGTCGGTCGCGAACTCCTCGACCGTGAACGTATATTGCGGTGCGATCGTACTCTCGGTGACCATCGACTCGAGTCGTTTGAGAGTATTGGCTTTCGTATCGAGGACGAACCGGGCGAGATCCGCCGCGGTCTCGAGTTCAGCCCAGTGTCCGTCGACGTCGACTGGGTGCGGGTCGATTCCGGCCAGCGAGAGCGCCGTCACGAGATCCGGGAGGGCGTTCTCCGGACCGAGGAGACCACGGTCGACGATATCGAACAGGAACTCGATCGCAGCCGGGGAGAACCGTGCCAGCCCCGTGAACTCCGCATCGGCCGAGGCGGGCTCGAGCGTGCTCGAAATGCGGTCGATATGGTCTCCTTCGTATCGAACTTTTTCGGCGCGTTCGCGACTCTCGTCCGATCGAGCACTGTAGCGCGTTCGCCATCGTTCGTCGACTGCAATGGCGGCGTCGGCAGTAGCTTGCTCGAGTCGGTCGACGACGTCCGCCTGGAAGACCACGTCGGCATAACAGACGTAGGTAGGGCGGTCGCTCTGGAGGGGCGCCTCGAGGAGAGACCCAAGAGTCCCTGTGTCTTCCCAGTCTTCGTTTCTCGAGAAGTGGATCTCTGGATATTCCTCCACGATCTCCTCGAGGCGGTAGCCACCGACGAAGTGGAGTTCGGGGGACTCGAGTTCAGAGGTGAAGGCATCGATGAGCCAGTCGAGGACTCGACGGTCGCCAGCTGTGTGGCGGAGTGCAGATGGTTCGGTGCCGGAGAAGGGACGGCCGGCACCTAAGAATACCACAAGGGGCGAGGTCATATTGACGGTGATTTCGCTCCATCATATATATCAATTGTGGATCAATAATCGTAACAGCTTCTGATTGTACAGTATCCGTTGGAAACACTTTCTGAAGTTACTGTCGGAATGGTACGTTGAAGGGGATATTCCGTTCGACTGTCGTCTGGAATTTCGGAGATATCTGATACAAGGTCGCCGTATAAACAATAGTGCCAAGTGAAACGAGCCCCAGCACGATAATGGTATTATTTTCAATTAGGCCCGCTGATTCAATCGTTCCCCGAGTAATGGCCACGATTGCACCCATTGCAATAGCAGCAACTAATTGACGTCCAATCTCGTTCGCCGGGATTTCAATTGTAACAATTCGTATGAGTAAGAGATACGACGCTACCAGTCCGATCAATATCGAAAGGGTGCTTGCCACTGCTGCACCGATCCAGCCAAATCTCCAGATCAATATCACATTCAGGACGATATTAGACACTACAAACACGATGTTAGAAAAAAATGCCAAGTTTGGGAAATCAAGAGCATTAAGCGCATTGAGAAATTGCCGATAATAGCTGAAAAAGAGGACCGCTAGAAGCAACATCCAGAGGATTTCTACACCTTGGACGAACTCCGGGCCATAAATCTGCAACAGCCGATCGGAAATCACGACACCACCAACTAGACCCGGAATCGTAATCAAGCCGGCGTATGCAACGGCATCTTCGATAAGTAATTTTACTTCACCAATTTCCTGCTGTTTACTGATTTTACTTATCTCTGGGAACACTGTTTCCCCAATGGCACTGCTGAACAGGTCGAGGAACTTCGAAAGACTCCAGACGACGGAATAAATCCCAACTAACCCGGTGGCGACCATCGCATTGAGAATTAGTATGTCCACATCGTTTAGTGCCCGTGATTTTAGTCCACCGAGCCAGGAGAACTTCGCATAGTTAAGAAGAGACTGGTAATGAGTAGAAGTCGGATTCGCTGGGCGGATTTTGAGGAAGACTCCGGCAACCAGCAGCACAATAATTGCCCCGATAAAATATCCTAACAGCATTCCGATAAGACCCAAACCCGCAAAAACAAGTGCCAACTGAATAATGCTCTGGGTGGCGGTTTTGACTGGTTTTAGAGGTCCAGCGATATGCACCATATGCAGCCCCCTCAAGACCTCCAGCACGAATATGAACACTAACTTAATAGCCAACAACAGCAATATGAAGTAGACCACCGATGTTTGAGAGTAATTCTCAAAATCACTGAGATACGATTCAATAAATGGCGTTGCTGCAATAGCCACAAGAGAAATAGCAGTAATAAACAATACCAGGGAAACTATTCCTGCAACCAGGAACTTTCCACGGTCTTCCCCTTCGCTAATACGCTTATTCGTCGCTTTCGCGATCCCCATTTTGCCGCCTGTTTGCAACCAAGCAACAGTCGACATGATCACAGCATAGATTCCGAGAACTTCCGCTCCGAGCACTCGAGCAAAGTAAATCGTTGCGATGAATCCTAACGCGGACCCTGCCAATTTTGAGAGAAAGACGATCAGTGATGTCTGTCCAATATTCATAAGTGCAGAGCGTATCTTTCCGAGGACCTACTGGACAATATCTCTACTGCGATTTGGTTTTCCCTCTATACAGTTGTCGAGTATGCAATCAAGGAAATCGATATCTCGATCAGGTACGAGTGAATTTATCGCAAATTCTCGTTCACGACAATATCTGGATTGATCAGTGATGTGGTTTTCTAGTTCTAGCAAGAAGTCTTCAAAGTCGGATATCTTAGGACCAGGAGTATACTTTTCATCATCGAAAGCAAGGCCTTTGTTAGTCCAGTAGGGATTCGTGTCGTCAATGATGAATAAAATTGGTCTATCTAGTGCCAAATACTCCGTGTATATTGACGAATAATCCGTTATGAGCACATCAAATTCGGGAAGGATTTCGGCCGCTGAGGGAGAGAATCCGTGTCCAGCATATTTTATTATGTCGCCGTCAATATATTCGTCGTAAATGCCCGCTTGTTCTTCATGAATATGCATTCTAATATAAAGGACAACATCTAACGACTCGAGCTGCTCCCGCAGCACTTGAAGATCGAAATCGGAAAACGGGAATAACTCTGTCGGTTCGTAAGTTCCTTTATGAGTAGGCGCATACAGAATACGGGATTTACAACCATCATTACCGAGTGATTCTTTTGTCTTTTCTGGCAGAATGGGGGAATCTTTTCCAGTCCGTAGCCGTTTAAGCCGAGTGTATTTCGGGTAGCTGCATTTTTTCACCTGAGCCGGGTGAATGCCTTCTGCTGCAGATCGATAGAAAAGTTCGACATCACTCGCAACAGGATATATGTCAATAGGGCGGAATCGGCGTGGAAGCCTAACAGTGCTCACTGCCCCGCTTTCTGCGTTTCGTTCTCTGAACCCACCACTTGCTTTAGCAAAACCATGGAATATCCGCACAAACTTGCGTTCCGAATTCGTATTAACAAACCGGTAGCCAGCGAGTTCTGGACCGTTCCGGATGAAGATGAACTGTGATTGAGCAACGGCACTCGGAAGGTGGCTAGAGCCTTCCTCGATTATTTTCACCTCAGTATCAGACCCCGTGATGCTTTCGAGGGCGTATTTATTCGAGGAGATGAATTTACTCTCCGACGAAACCAGTAAGAATACTGTATCAATATCAGATCTCTTGACAGATTGGACAACGACGGATAACGTATCCGAGTCAAACATCGATTGACGAAGAGTTACCATAATCGTTCTATCGCAGGGATAGTCCCCGGTCCGGTCTTTAACAGCAAATTTTAAATTATCGATAGATGGAACAGGTGTTAGAAGAAAATCGACGCTCTTGCGAAACAATGAGCGTAACCCTTCATTCTTTGAGATATAATACGCACGTAGCAGGGGATTAGTCATAGTACTTTGAGGATCGCATCTCGAGGGCTTATATTCAACGACAGTGCTTCGCTGTAGAGCTGTTGAGATTATTCGGCCGTAGCTAAATAAGAAGTGTCGTATAGATCTCTGGTGAATCAAAAGATTGTGCTGGCCTGATGCAAAAATCCCGGGTAGCAAGAAACGGTGGATGAATTACGTCTAAACTTTCCGCTTTGCCAGGGCTGTCGTGACGCTAGCTAAAATGCTGCTAGTGACTGGAGGGGAGTCCGCTCGCTACTGACCTAATATCCGGCGACCAGATCATCAATCCTCATAAATAAGATAGGCGTAGTTTCGTGTCGGATATACCATGGCCGTTCCCCGGACTTTCACGACACTCATTAGAGTATCAGGTATTATAATTTATTAGCGAATAGAGCCGGATGGGATAAACACCATCATTGAATCGAAGTACTTGAACGACTCTGAGTCATACCAAGCAGTGATGGTCGAGTATCTAAGACGTATTAGCTTAAGTATCATTTTTGGAGTCATTGACCTATTCGTACGTCAGAAACGATCAGACGTGATGATTTGCACCCAGTATGCTATTCTTGACGCTGATGTCAAACCTCTGTTGGACCGGTTATCGGAAGTCTCTGCCGGTCAGATTTACGTTTGTGTACAAGAAGATCAACTGGACACTTCCACCAACGATCTTGAATCGCCATACAATGATCAAGTTACGATTGTCGAATCAGACACGTTCTCATTCTTGTTCAAACTTGCAACCTGTCGACTCGTCGTACTTGAAGGCCCACATCACCTCCATGGATATCGGTTATTCTGGCAAAATTACCGCCGAACCTGTGTGCTATTTTATCACGGTGTAATCACGAAAGCCTATCGGCGGCATGCCAATGACAACTCTTCTCCCTCGCTATTTGGACGGGTGAAGAATACCGTCCTCGACTGGTATCTATACACAGGGATTGACGCACAATCAGTAGCCTCAGACGTGGAACGGTTCTTTCGCTCGAGTGCCGAAGGGCGACATCCCGCTCACTTTGAGACACTCGGGTATCCACGGTATGACCGGATCGCAGAGCTTCTGAGCGATGATCCGTCCCCACCTCCTGAAGAAATCGACGTTGAAGAACTCAAAACGGACCACGATACCATCCTCTATGCGCCGACCCACAAGGACGGTGCGTACCGGTCGACGCCGTTTCCCTTCGAGAACTTCGAACTGGAAGAGTTACGAACCTTTCTCCGCGAGCAAGACGCTCGGTTGTTCCTCCGCATGCACCCGAACGAGGAAGATAGTGGAATCTACGAGAAGTTCGTCGATGGAGAGACTATCTTCTACGCCGGACAGGACAGGTCGCCATCGTCGCTAGAACTGCTCGCTCACGTAGACGTGCTCGTTACTGATTATTCGTCGATTTACATGGATTTCCTCCCGTTCGATCGACCAGTGATTTTTGTTACCGATCGCCACGAACAGTTTGTCGATCAGCGTGGGATTGCATTCGACTACGACCGATATTTTCCTGGCAAAACCATCGATTCAGCAGAAGAGTTTCTCGAGCACCTCGAGACCTGTCTCGCTGGTGATGAGACGTTTAGTGAGGATCGATCGTTCGTTCGGCGCGTGCTTTTGCCGAATTGGAAGGAGTCGACAGTCGAGAAAGTACTGGCTTTTTCGGGGTTTTGCGATGATGAAAGCGATCCAGACAGTCAATATACATAACCGTCGATGGAGTAACTCTGAACGATCACAAATATCCGAGATCTTCGAGTTGTTCTCGGACTTTGTCTGAGTCGCCTAATTTAGTTCTCTGATCACTTGGTGGAGTTGGTGTATGGTCGGTATGATCCAGCTCGAATTCTATCGCTTCACACACGTCGAGAACGCTTGAGATTTTCTCGATCATTGCTGGTTTAGTCGCGGCAACCATCGCTTCCTCGGTGTGGAGGCCGTCCTGAAGGCCGTGGTCGCTGACTAACACGAGCTCGTTGCTTTCGTCTAGATCGGAAACGAGTTCCCCCACGAACTCGTCTAGCTCTTCGTACGCCCGTCCTTGTAATGCTGGTCGATCGTAGCTGACGTGTCCGATCAGATCGAGGCCGCTCGTATATCCAAAGACGAGTTCATGCTGTCGACTACGGAGCGCCCGACGGATACGAGCGAGCCGAATCATCGACATCTCCATACACAGTTCGTAGAACTGATCCGGGTCCGACGACGTGTGGCCACCCATAGCGTCACCATCACGTGCAAACAGATCACCCATTTGTCGTCGTAATTGATGTTCGCGATCTTCTTCATTGGGATTAACAACGTAGTTTGGAATCCCAATTGCTTTCGACTCGTAGCCGTCGAAGACTGTCGAGAGCTCGTTTTTCTCGTAGTACGTTACGTTCGTTCGAAATGCATCGGTCTCCGTATTCGTCAGGAGCCAGCCGCCGATTCGCGTTTGCAGGGACTTCGGGAGAAAGTAGTCAGCGACCGTACTGCCAAAGTTTAGTACAGGATTTTCCCATGCTACACCGTCGTCGAGTTTCAGGCCGTGTTCTTCGGGTGAAAGGCCTGTAATAATCGTCGGCCAGAGCTCATGTGTGCTCGGTTCGCCGGCTGAACTGTTAATTGTTTCAATCCGGTCGTGGGTCTCTAGAGTTAAGTTGGGATGTTGGTCAGGATCGACCAGATCCGGATCAAGTGCGTCAATCCCGAAAACGACGACAGTCATTATGGCGACTGATTATATCGGTGTGGTAAATATCTTTCATTTCACTGGCCGCCCTGTGAGATCCATTTTAAGCATCTCTCAGAATCACTCGATATCGCTTAACCGCAGCATCGAAACTGTATTCCTCATCAATCATAACTCGAGCATTATGGCTCAATCCATCGAGATCGTCCCGGACCAGTATCGATGTGATGCTTTCAGCAATTTCCGCAGGTTCAACTTCGTCCATCAAAAACCCCGTCTCTCCCTCCCGAACTACGTCCGGAACACCCGAGACGGGCGTCGCGTAGACCGGCGTCCCACACGCCATCGCCTCGAGGATCGTTGTTGGTAGTCCCTCAGTAGGCGCGGAAGGCATCACAAGCAACCGGAGATGGCTCAACTCTTCGGGAACGGCATCGTGGTCGACCCAGCCAGTTATTTCGACCTGGCCTGAAGTGATTTCCTCGGAGAGTTCCGCCTCAAGCCAGTCCCGAAGCGCTCCGTCACCGATAAACCGGAACGTAACGTCGTCTGGTAGCCGTTTCGCGACCTCGGCGAGTGTCCGGATTCCTTTCTCTTCGTCGAGTCGACCCAGGAAACCGACCACGCGATCCCGCTCTTCGAAGGGACGATGCGGATAGAACCGATCGAGATTTACGTACCTTGCCCCGTGAGGATAGAGTTTGTAGTCGAATCGATCGAGTCCCAGTTCCTCGGCCATCGACGGGGTGTACGTGACGATGGCATCGGCCGATTGATACCCAATCCACTCGAGTGTCCACACACATCCCGCCAGAGTGCGCGCGAAGACGTTGGGCATACGCTGTTGCCACTGGAGACGCAATGTGAGTGGAACGTCTCCACGGGGCTGGAGGACGACTTTCTTCCCCGTAATTTTTGCTGCAATGATCGGGAGGAGATACGACGTCACGCCGAAAAACAGCACGGTCGATTCGGGACGGCGACGGATAACACGTGCCATCTGAAACTGGTACAGGAGGAACCGCGCCGCGGCTACGGGAATGCTCCCACCAGTGCCCTCCTCAGAAATCTGGATGGACTCATACTCGTCACGTAGTGACGAGTCTGCGGAGACTGTGATGGCGACGAGCGATACCGACGTGATCGCTGAAATGACGTCAAGAAGCGTTCGAGCGTGGCTGTCGCTCGCGGATCCGAGCGGATGAGTGACGACGCAGACGTCGTCGATATCCGACATAGCATCTCGTTTCGTGCAGCAGCGAAAATACGTACCGCTTTGGAATGCACGCGAAATTAGCTCGCTGAAGATGGCTTTCGTGTCCGGTGGCTCTCTAGCAGTCGTTCTCACTGCATTGGACAGTTACTCACCCCTAAACGCCATTGCAGCGCTGTGCACGTACCCAACACCCACGATCAAAGTGAAGACGAACATCATCAGGAACTGCACCACAGCAGCGCTCGATGGCGACTGCAATAGTTGTCGAATCCGTCGCGGGACATGCTGGGTGAACAGCATCCGCAGATACCCGTATTCTTCACCAGCCGACGCAGCGTCCCGTCGTTCCATCGCTCGTTTCGACTGTCCCTGTTCGAAAGCTCGCTTGCACAACCAGCTGAACTGAATCCGATGTTCGAAGACCTTGTGTCGAACGACCGCGTCGGCGGTATAGACGACTCCCCGACCATACGTCGCCCGCAATCGTGCACCGATCTCGGCCCCTTCGGAGTGACTGTACTCGTCGGCTGTCGGTCCCAGATCGGGGTCGAATCCACCGAGCTCGAGGAAGACGTCCCGACGAAACGAAATGTTCGATTCGAACGTGTTTCGCACCTCTGCACCGTCCTCGGCGAAGCCGGGATAGGTCACGCCGACGAGCCAGTAAAACTCCTCAGGAAGGAACCACGGCCGGCCGGCGAGCCATTCCCCGACCATTCGGCCACCGACTGCGAGTGCATCGGTCGACTCGTACACCGCCACCAACTCCGCGGCCCAGTTGGGTTCGGCGATCGCGTCGTCGTCGATAAACGCGACTACGTCACCGCTCGCCAGTTCGGCACCTGTCGTCCGACTGGCGGACACGCCCCGATTCTCGTCGTTACAGTGTGTGACGACGTTCTCCAGGGCTCCAAAATCCGACTGTACCTGCTCGTAGACCTCTTCGGTCCCGTCGACGACGAGTACGACCTCGAGCGAATCGTAGGTCTGTTCGAGGACGCTCTCGACGGCCTCGACGAAGTCATCGTAGCGTTCGGGTGCGTACGTACAGACGACGACGGAAACCTGCATTCGGTACGAGTTGAGAAGGGGTCAGAATAAGCGTTGTGAAGCTTTTGTATGGGTAACTCATAACAGAATAGGGTCCGAATCACCGGAGTCTACGGCTAGTATTCCAGTGTCACTGCAGCCACTCGACGACTGCTCGGACGACGCGTTCGGAAGCGTTCCCATCCGGATCGGCGTAAAACTCGTCTCGGAGGTGCTCACGTCTGTCACTATACCTGTCGTCACCGTCCATTGCTTCCCGAATCGACTGAACGAACTGCGAAGAATCGGTCGCGACCGGACCTGGAACGTGGTCTTCGTAGTCGAAGTACAGTCCCCTGTCGGACTCGTACGCCTTGAGGTCCGGCGCATAGAATACCATCGGCCGATCGAGTAACAGGTAATCATAGAAGATTCCGGAATAGTCGGTGACGAGAACGTCACAGTGCTCGAGATACGGATACAGGTCGCCGCCCGTCTCGAGTACACTGACGTGGTCGTATCCCTCGAGATTGTGATCGAACGTCGTCGCCGGATGGGGTGAGACGAACAGGTGCGCATCGTGGTCGGCCAGAATGTCGTTCAGCGCTGCAAACGGGATGTCGAATTCGGCGAACGATGTGCCGTTACGCTCACCGTAGGCTTCCCTGTAGGTCGGTGCGTACAGGACGACATCGCCGTTGCCTGCGACTTGGAGATACTCCTCGAGGACCCGCTGGTCGACTCCGAGCCGTTCGCCCCGAACGTCTTGCAGGAGAACATCGTTCCGGGGGAAGCCAGTGACCAGCATCCGCTCGGCCGGTACATCACGCATACTCATCATATTATCCATCGGCGACCCGTCGGAGGTAACCACGTACCGTCGGCGGCGCTCGAAGAACACGTCAACCGCGAACTCGAGGAGCCACGGCCAGTCGCGGGTGTGGTCGTTGAGCATTACCTTGAGGTAGTTGCCGTGGGTGAGGTGGACGAGCCTGGCGGTCCCCGTATACTCGGGCGCGATCGGACCGTGGGTCTCGAAGTAGACACCCGCTCGCAGCATGACGTATTTTCCACGGAGGCTTCTCGTCAGATACGCCTCGTGTCCTGCGTTTCGTATCTCTGCGATTATCTCGGGGTCGGTTCCGATCCAGACGTTCCGCACGTCAGCTTTCTCGTCGCAGTGCAAGAAGAGGTACTTCGAGTTGTCGGCGAATCTCGAGCCCTCACCGGCCATAAACACCCATATATGGTCGGTTCGCGGCACGACGAGCGAGAGTACGAACACCACCGGAGCCACGACGAGTCGGGCACCATGACGGAGACTCGAACGAAGACCTCCCATTGAGTGTGATGGTCTACCGGGAACGCAAAGTCCTTCCGATGACACAGACTGGTGGAAGACGACACCGAGAGTGCGACGAGCGATTCGGGTTATGACAGTCTCTCGATTTCAAATCGGGTATCCCCGAACGTCGGCCAGTGGTCAGCGGCACAGACAGTACAGGGGGCGATCACAGTCCAGAGAACCTGATAGCGCCGCGAGTAGATGACAAAGTTTATTCGCTACTTGGCACTCGTGAGTGCTAATGAGCACCGAAACGGACCACGTAGAGGAGCGGACGGACCTGTCACTCCTCGAGCGGTGGGATCAGTGGTATCACATCCCGATCATCGGGGTCGTGATGATCTTCATGTTTTTGACTCGAGTGCAGGCGTACGACAGGTTCGCGATGGAGGACGGCAATCCCGCCCTCGCCGCGGTGGATTCCTGGTATCACTGGCGTGCGATCGACTGGACGGCCGAAAACTACCCGCGAACGATGCCGTTCGATATCTGGACTGGATTTCCGGACGGTAGTTATGTCGGCCAGTTCGGCACGCTGTTCGACCAGCTCATCGTGACCGCGGCGATGATCGTCGGGCTCGGCGATCCCTCCACGGAAACCCTCTACACCGTCGCCCTGCTCGCTGTCCCGGTGATGGCAGCGCTCGTCGCGATTCCGGTCTTCTTCGCCGGTCGACGGCTCGGCGGGACGATCGGTGGAATTGTTTCGGTCGTCCTCCTCGCACTCGCACCCGGCGAGTTCCTCGGTCGCTCCACGGCCGGGATGCTCCAGCACCACGTCGCCGAAGTGCTCTTCATGGCGATCGCCGTGCTCGCGATGATGGTCGCACTCCGCGTCGTCGAACAGGACCGGCCGATCTACGAACTGGTGGTCGACGCCGACTGGAACGCGCTTCGTCGACCTGCACTCTACAGCATCCTCGCCGGAATCGCCCTTACCCTCTACATCTGGGTGTGGCCGCCGGGGATCGCGCTGATCGGTATCTTCGCGATCTACTTCACCGTCCAGCTCTGTCTCGACTACGTCCGGAACGTCTCGCCGGATCACGTAGCCTTCGTCGGCGCTATCAGCATGGGCGTTACCGCCATCGGGACGGCACTCCTGATCGAGGTGCCAGGAATCAGCACGAGCGTCACCGGCCTCAGCACCCTGCAGCCCATCTCCGCGGCACTCGTCGCGATCGGCTGTGTCTTCATGGCCTGGTTCGCCCGGCAGTGGAACGGCATCGACCTCGAGCGCCAGTATTACCCGGCTGCGATCGCTGGCCTCCTGGTCGTTGCGTTCGGCGCGCTCGCGGTGGTCCTTCCGGATCTCTTCGACACGTTCGTGGGCAACGTCCAGTCGCGGATGCTCCCGATCGGTGACCAGGGGACGGCAGCAACTGTCGCCGAGGCCCAGCGGCCGCCGGATTACATCGGCCACGTCACCGATCAGGTCGGGACCGCGTTCTTCACGATGCTGGCTGGTCTCGCACTTCTCGTCGCCCGCCCCTTCCGTGGTCGACAGCTCCGAGCCGAGCACACGCTGGTGATCGTCTGGTCGCTGATCATCGTTAGCATGACCGCAACCCAGATTCGTTTCGCGTACTACCTCGTGCTCCCGGTCGCCATCGTCAACGCGGTGTTCGTCGCGGAGGCGATCCGGTGGCTCGACCTCGACATCGACTATACACGGAGCCTCAACTCGCTTCGACAGGTCGAAGGCTACCAGGTGATCGCGGTGATCATGGTCGTCATGCTGCTTTTCGCCCCGCTGCTCCCACCGATCGCGGCGGCGACGGCGTGGGACCGCGGCGCTGCGGCCCAGCCGTCGGGCGAGGCCGACACCTGGGAGAACTCGAACCACTGGCTGGCCGAGAACACGCCGGAGCCGGGTAACTGGGCCGGCGCGGGCTACGACGACGAGTTCGACTACTACGGAACCTACGAGTACCCAGAAGACGGCGAGTACGACTACCCGCCGGGCTCCTACGGCGTGATGACGTGGTGGGACTACGGCCACCTGATAACGGTTCAGGGTGAGCGCATCCCGCACTCGAACCCGTTCCAGCAGAACGCTCGCTCCTCGGCCGCCTACCTGACGTCTCAGTCCGAAGCGGAAGCCGAACTCGCACTCGATGCCATCGCTGCAGGCATCTCGCCGCAGGATTACTCGCCGGACGAACTCGAGACCCAGCTCGAGGGTGAAGATCCCGACGCCGAGATTCGGTACGTGATGGTCGAAGATCAGATGGTTGCCGGCAGCGCACTCACGCCCGGCATCCGTGGTGGCAAGTTCAACGCGATCACCCAGTGGACGGGTCCGGACTACCAGTACTACACGACGCCGGAGGACTTCTCGCCGACCGAGCAGGTCGAACGCGACGAGATCGCAGACCGGTTCGGCCACCTTCCATACGACGACACGATCCAGTCGCAGCTGTACTTCGACGACGCCATCGGTTCGGAGAACTACCGTCTCGTCCACGAGAACGAGCGCGAGGCGACGCCGTTCGTCACCTACGCCGCGATCGATCCAGAAACGGATCAGCTCGCGGTCACCGAAGACGGACAGCCGCTGATCGCCGTCAACCGAATGGCCGACCAGTGGGCCCAGATGGACGTCGCCCAGCTCCAGCAGTTCGGCTTCGACGTCGAGATCATCGACCAGCGGCAGGCCCCACCGGTGAAAACCTACGAGCGCGTCGAAGGGGCGACCCTCACCGGCTCCGTCGGCGAGAACGTCGAGGATCCCGAGAACGCCACCGTGAGTGCGACTGTCGATCTCGAGACGAACACGGATCGGCAGTTCACTTACGTGCAGGAAGGTGAGGTGAACGAAGACGGCACGTTCGAACTGACCGTCGCCCACGCGACGAACGACGAACTGGGTGTCGAGGACGGCTACACCGACAGCGCCGTCGAGGCGCTCGACGAGTACGAGATTTCGGTAACGGTACCGTCGGACGACGGCTTCGACGCCTATCTCGCTGAGACCGAGGTCCCCGAACGGGCCGTCGTCGAGGGTGAGACCGTCGACGTCGACCTCGAGGAAGTCGACTTCGAGGACGTCGATCCCGAGGAAGAAGCCGACGACGAAGGTGAAGACGTCGACCTGATCGAGGGCGATGACCTCGAGGGTGAATCAGCGGCTGACGGCGACGCGCCCGAAGCCGAGGCGGACATCGGCGGTGAGGAGGACGGTGCGGACGACGCTGCCGACGGCGAGGAATAACGCGGCGCGCGTATTCACGTAACCGCGACGGGTTTCTACAGGACGCCGACGTGAGCCACTGTCGAGGACGAGTCTCCGTGATTACACCTCGACAGGCTGTTGCTGGGTAGATACGTTTCCGTACTCACGATGTAGCTGTGGTATGGCTACCCGACCACCGATCGAGTGCCCGATTTGCCACGCCGACGTCTCGCCCGACCGAAGTCTCGAGGGGCACCTGATGGACGCTCACTCGAAGCGTTCGCTTGCCCGATTCGTCGTCTCGGAGAACACGGCACTGCTGGCCGGCGACGTCGCGTAGGGGGCGTGTGGTAACGTGCGAAGAGTGAATCCGGTTCTCCGTCCAAGAGGAGACGCCTGAGGCGACCGCCAGTGAGTCTCGGCTGACGGAACTCCTCGAGACCTTACCCGAACAAAAACTGCTTGACCCGGGCAAGCAGTCCGGATGGCTGGTCGTCGTCCGGAGCCTCGGTGGCGGCGGCGTCTGGAGCGTCGGTGGCAGGGTCGTCCGGAGCGTCGGTGGTGGCGGGGTCTGGTGCGCTGGTGGCGGGGTCTGGTGCGCTGGTGGCGATGCCCGAATCGTCTGCTCGAGTCGATTCACTGGGCTGGCCACGGTCGAGAGTTCGGCCGTCAGTGCCGGCTTCAGCCGCTGACTCGTTCCCGGTTCCCGTCGCGGATTCAGCGTCGACTGCGGAGTCGGTGGCCAGTTCGTTCCCGGTGATGGAGCCGTCGGAATCGGTCTGCAGGCGTCCGGCGAGCGGTCCAGCGTCAGCCGAGAGGTCGTCGAGGTCGACCGTTCCCGAAGGAGATTCGGCAGTCGGCGTCGGTGGCGACTGGGGCGTCGACGGATCGTCTTCAGACGGTGGCACAACACTGGTGTCGTCCGGTGCGTTCTCGATGCCGTCGCTGGAATCAGTTCGGTCCTCCTGCACCTCACTCTCGAGCGTCTGCGTTGATCTGAGCGACGCGACGACGTCGTCGACGCTCTCCTCTGAGACGACGCGTCGCGGCCCGCCGGTCGGCTCGAGGCCGTCGGCTCCACTCGGTTCGTCGGTAACGGACTCCTCGTGTTCACTCGCGTCTGGTCGTTCCCCGCGTTCCTCACCCATGGGTGGTCGATGACAGCCCGGAGGGCATAATCTTTCCCTCACGGCGGTGCCATCGTAATAAAACTCAGCAACCGGACATGAATTCGCACAGTGGGGTGGAACGGTTGGAGGACAGCGAAGACGGAGGAGACAGCAGTGTGTGCGAACCGGTGAAGCCAGAAACCGACCAGACTGGGAGCGAGCGGCCGTCAGGTTGTGAGGGAAGGGTTCGTTCGGACGACGTTGATCGTGGCCCCCAGGGGCAGAACGATTCTGGCGAGAGATAGTAGGCGAATCCGGCCGCCAGACACGTGATCTCGTGATCGGTTGCCGTTCGGTATATCGCCAGCACCGTCTCTTTCCCGTCCATGGTCAGCGGAGCCACCTCGAGCGCCGATTCCTGTCCCGGGTCGCAGGGAGAAGAGAGCGTGTCTCGAGTCGATAGAACTGTCGCGCAGATCCCGTGAGGACGTCTCATCCTACCACTCCGTGCAGAAGTTGTGCGTCGCGTACACCGCTCCTTCCTCGGTGATCGTGACGCCGACACCACCGCGATCCCAGGCCGGCCCGCCGTGGTCTTCGAGGATCGCTGCCCGGTGCTCTGTGGAGTTCATCCACTGGTCGACGAGTCCGGTCGCGAGCCCCGCTGCAGTCTGGTGAGTGGTTGCCTCCCCATCTCCCGGGCCGTCGACGGGTCGCTCGACCCAGGTGAGCGCGATGTTCTCGCCGTAGCCCCGACAGTACCCCTCGACGTCGTTGAATCGGTCGAACGGCCCTTCACCCTCGGGATTCTCGTGGGCGAAGTAGTCGCGCTCGGCCATGTCGTGGCTGTGGGCGCGCGAGACCGACGCGACGGTCCCGTCCCACTCGAGCGGTTCCAGACCGTGGTCGGCCCGCCGGTCGTTGACTTCGGCGTGAACGAAGTCCTCGACAGCAACGGAGGAGACTGTCTCGACGTCGGTTTCGTAGGTCGTTTCACCGGGATCGTCCGGGTCGGCGACGTCGGGGTTTCGCTCGCCGGCAGGCGGCGGATCGGGACTCGGCGACGGCAGGTCGTTGATCTCGACGTCTTCGAGGACACCCCGGTCCTCGAGAAGTTCCGGCCCGTAGGCGACGCCGCCGACGAGTAATGCGAGAACAGCCGCGAGGAACACGAGTCGAACGATTCCTCGCAACAGGCCCGGGTCACGACTCGAGTCGGGGGGCTGGTCACCGGCGTCGGTATCTGGCGGGTCCATGACCGCGTAGCTGTCGAATCGCACGCCGGGACAAAGAGTCTCCGCTCGAGTTGCAGGGGCTGACACTGGTGTGTCAGGCGGAATTTCAGGAACGACCAGTAGTCACCGCGTCGGAACTCGACCCCCGTGTCCCGGCCCGTGTCGATCCGGCTCCACCACCGGCACGGCCGAGACGCGCTGGAAGACCGCCTCCGGGTCACGGTTCCAGTGCCAGTGCCAGCGGGTCCGGGCCAGACACCGGAGTTTGCGAACGGTCGACAGCGACGGCTCGTCGGTGAGGACGTCGTAGTCTCGAGCCCGGATCAGGGAGTGATGTTCGGCGTAGAGGACTGCCGCGAGCAACACCGGGAGCTGGCAGTCCTCGGGGAGATACCGGATACCGGCGACGCCTTCGCGGTACAGCGTTTCCGCTCGCTGGAGTTCCTCTGCCATCGCATCGGCGAACGCCGGTGAGTACTCGAGGCGTTCGATCTGCTCCGGCGTGACGCCGTGTTCCCGGAGCGTTTCCTGCGGGAGGTAGATACGGTCGCGTTCGACGACGTCCTCACGAACGTCGCGCAGAAAGTTCGTGAGCTGGAAGGCCTCGCCGAGGCGTCTGGCGTGTGGAAGTGCCGTCTCTTCCATCTCGGGTTCCATGATCGCCGTCATCATGACGCCCACCGCGGCGGCCGAGCCACGCATGTAGGACTCGAGGTCGGCGTACGTCTCGTATCGGTCGGTCGTGATGTCGGTAATCATTGCGTCGACGAACGACGCTACTTCCTCGTCGGCGATATCGTAGCGCTCGCGAAGGGTCTGAAAGGCTTCGAGCACCGGCTCGTCGGCTTCGACCTCGCCGAGGGCCTGTGCGCGCAGTGACTCGAGTTCGGCGCGTTGCTCGTCCGGCGGGACGCCGGCTGCGTCGTCGACTACCTCGTCAGCGATCCGGAAGAAGCCGTAGAGGACGTGTGTCGGGTGGCGAACCCGCTGGGGGAGGAATCTCGTCGCGAGATAGAACGTCTTGCCAGTTCGCTTCTGTATCGCCTTGCCAGCCTCGATGTGTTCCCGTTGCATTCTGAAGGTCGCGTCCACCCGGGGGTGACGGAGTAGCATACTTACGACAAATAGCTATAAAATAGCACCCCCTCACTAGTAGGGCTTTCACCGGACGTGAGACAGATCCAACGAAAAATAGTCAACCAAGAAATACAATTGGTGACCCGTTAATATCTCAGCTTCGAGACTGACAGGCAGGTTATCCGGATCACGACCGGGAGACGGTGTCACCGTCGTACAGTTCCTCGAGCAGTTTCTGCTGGGCCGACCGCAAGTGCTGGTGGAACGTCGACCGCGAGATGCCCATCGACTCCGCCAGTTCTTCGCCGGAGACGTTGCGAGGCCACTCGAAGTAGTCGGCGAGGTACGCCTTGCGAAGTGCCATCTGCTGGCGGTCGGTCAGTCGCTGTTCGAGCGTTCCGGCCAGGTCCTGGGGCGTCCGTGCCGGTCGTTCGCGTTCGTGATAGCTGCGCAGGTCCACCACGTCGTACCGGTCCTCGAGCACGTCGTAGATCGCACGGGCCGCCTGCCCGTTTGCGAGTTCGAGAACCAGCGTCGCCTGCCCGTCTGCGGCGTCGAGGCCCTGGAGAACCGCTCCACGTTCGGACAGGATCGGGACGAGACCGCCCTCGAGTGCGACCTCGAGGAGGGTTCCGTCCTCGTAGGTGACCAGCGTCGTCGCGTTCGCGATTCCCTCGAGTCCCGAGACGGTTCCGGCGTCGACGCCAGCGTCGTCGACGTAGACGAACGCGATCGGCGTTCCGTCCTCCGAGGCGAGTCCGCGAACCCGAACGCTGCGGTCGAGTGCGTCTGCAATCTGGGTCGCGAAGAGTCCGGGGTCGTCGATCTCGAGTTCGATCTCGACGACGGCTTCGGTCGTGAGCATCCGTCTCGCCTCGATCGCGTTCATCGCGGTCGCGATCGTGCCCGCGAGCGACTCGAGGACGAGCAGTTCGCGGTCGGCGAAGGCGTTGGGATCGTCGGCGAAGAGGACGAGCACGCCGTAGGTGACGTCGCCGTAGGTGAGCGGGAGCGCCGCCACCGAGTGGAATCCCGTCGACGCGCCGACCGGCCACCACTGATCGGCTTCAGCGAACGACTCGAGGTCGTCGATGACGACCGGGTCACCCGTCTCGAGCGCCTCGACGGCTGGATGGCTGTCGTCGTCACCGAGGGTCAGGTCGCCGTCCTCGAGGCCGAGGTCACTCGTCGTGGCCCACTCGCGCGGGGAGACGCGTCGACTGGTCACGTCGACGCGCCCGATCCAGGCGAGGACGTAGGGTTCGGTGTCGACGAGTCGGCGAACGACCCGGCGTTCGACTTCATCGCGGGTTCCAGCGCCAACGGCGGCGTCGGTGACGTCCCGGACGAGGCCGTCGATCCGGTCGACGACGTGCTCGAGCGTCTGGTGTCGCTCTCGCGCGCGTTCGGCGGCCTCCTCGGCGGCGAGCTCGGCGAGTTTCCGCTCGGTGATCTCGAGGTGGGCGACCGAGACGTAGCGGTCGTCGTCGATCGAGAAGCTCGTCGCCCGCATGAGGAACCACTGCTTGCGATCCGGCGTGTGACAGGGGTACTCCATCGCGAACGTCTCCCGGTCGCCCGAGAGGACGGCCTCGAGACCCGCCACGGCGCGTTCTGCGTATTCGTCGTCGTCCTCGGCCATCGCGGCGGTGGCGACGTAGTTGACGCCGACGTGATTTACGCTCTCATCGGCCGACTCAGGGTCGCTCTCCCGCCCGAATTCGCGCCAGGCGCGATTTGTCAACAAAATATCGCCAGCGTCGTCGACGACAGCGACCGTGAGCGGGAACGTCTCGAGCGCCGCCGCCGGCAGGTCGTCCGGAGCGTCCATCGGTGTGCCGTTCGGGATAGAACGACATAACGGACACGGAGAGTGCGCGATACCGGAGGGTGTCGTGAGTGCGCGCTGGCGAATCCGCCGACTGGACGCACCTGTTCGAAGGGGCGGTTCAGACGACGACCTCGCCGCTGTTGATCTTGGTCGCCTGTGCGTAGGCGTCCCACGCGGCGACGAGGTGGAACACCGGCGCGAGGAACATGAACAGGAAGCCGATAAAGATCAACATGGTCACGAAGACGAACATCCAGAAACAGGCGTAAATCCCGAAGAAAACCGCTCCTCTAACGATCTGTTCGTTGTACACCTGTCCACCGCCGGGAACGATGAGCGAGATGACGGCAGCGATCCCGGGGTCCTTTCGGTCGGTGCTCGACGTTCCCGCCACACGAACGCCACAGTGTGGGCAGATTTCGGCTTCGCGTTTGATTAGCTCGCCGCAACTCGAGCAGAACTGTTCGTCTGGTCCATGCGTGCGACCGCTGGCGCGGCGGTTCACGTTCGAATCGTCCCCCACGTCGTTCAGGCCCTCGCCACCTTCGGCATCCGGCGTTTCCCGACCGTCGACGTGGTCGTCCTCGTCGTGTGTGGTTGCATCCCGCCCGTTCGCCGATCCGGTCGAGGGACCGTCGAGCTCCGAGCGTTCGTCGTCGGGCGTGTCATCTGACTGTCGATCCATGTGTTCGGACTGGCCCGCTGACAGAAATACGTGGTGGGTCGTCTCTCGTCCCCACCAGACGGGTGAATCTGTGGCCGACGGACGTCACCCCTCGAGCGTGATCGCCTCGTCGGCGGCGTTCTGGAGAGCGTCCGAGCGGCCGTGGGAACCGGGGGCGATGGCGACGGTCTCGAGGCCGATCTTGCCAGCGTGCTCGAGGACGGGTTTGAAGTCGGTGTCGCGGGAGGCGATGGCGACGCGGTCGACGGCACCGTCGCTAGCGAGTGCGGTTACGTCGACGGCCAGTTTGACGTCGACGTCGCCGCTGGTGATGACGACCTCGAATCCCCTGGCTTCGGCGGCCTGAATGAGTCCCGGCGTCGCGTGCTCGTCGAGGTAGAGTCGGATGATGCCGACACGACCGAGGTCGCGGGCGACGTCCCTGAGGTCGTCCAGGTCGACGTCGAACTCCTCGCGGAAGACGTTCGGCCCGTCGACGAACAGCCCGACCGAGGGCCCGGTGGGATCCACGGACGAGGCGTGTTCCGTGGACTGTGAGCGAGCGAGGCGGGCGCGAACGGCGTCGAACATGCGCCACGATAGTGGCGAGTGAGAGATAGGTGTGGCGAAACGCCGGTGGCGTCCGTCCGGAACCGATCCCCACGCTTGCTGGCGAAAACACCGGGACAGTTTATCCACTGTTCGAACGTACTACATTCTGTGACGTTCATTTGTTCGCGGTTTATATTCTACTAGTGTTAGGAATGACGAGTTAGATTCGAAAATATGTCCAGATAAACTACGCTCTGTTCGGGAAGATTTTACTTATTTCGTGAATAGATGTGTTCCGTCACATGACCAATGGTGTGCCCCCGGACGGCGATCGACGATCGGTACTCAAGGCGGCCGGTGCCCTCGGTGCGTTCTTCGGTTCGACCGGCCTCGCGAGCGCCGACGACGGTAGCGACTCGAGTGCTGGTAGAACGGAGTTGCTCGTCGGCGTCTCGACGTCGACCCCGGACGCCGAATCGACGGTCGCGTCGGCACTCGGCCGCGGATCGGTCGTCCACAGCAACGAGACGCTCCACTACGTCACGGTCGAACTCCCCGAATCGACTCCCGCCGAGGCGGTCGAATCGGTTCGGTCGACGCTCGAGGGGATCGACGCGATCGAGTACGTCGAAGAAAACGCGACGCTCGAGGCGTTCTCGAGGCCGAACGATCCGATGTACGACCAGCAGTACGCCCCCCAGCGGATCGGGTGTGAAGAGGCGTGGGCAGAGACCGTCGGCGACGGCGACGTCGTCCTCTCGATCGTCGATCAGGGCGTCGAGTACGACCACGAGAACCTCGAGGCGAACGTCGACGACCGGATCGGTGCAGAGTTCGCAGGTCGCGGAAACGACCCCTATCCGGTAAACTCGAACGAAACCCACGGGACGATCGTCGCCGGAATCGCTGGCGGCGTGACGAACAACCGCACGGGCCACGCAGGCATCAGCAATTGCTCGATGCTCTGTGCCCGGGCGTTGAACGAGCGAGGGAGCGGGTCGCTCGCCGACATCGCCGACGCGATCCAGTGGTCGGCCGACCAGGGTGCAGACGTCGTCAACCTCTCGCTGGGGAGTCGAAGCGGCTGGCACACCCTGGAGCGCGCCTGCAACTACGCCGTCGAGCAGGGGACGTTGCTCGTCGGTGCTGCGGGGAACGACGGGAGTTCGGTGTCGTACCCGGCAGCCTACGATGCGGTGATGGCAGTCTCTGCGGTCGACTCGAGGGATCGGCTCGCCTCGTTCTCGAACCGCGGGCCGGAGATCGACCTCGCCGCACCTGGCGTGAGCGTCCTCTCGACGACGCTGAACGATGGCTACACCCGCGCATCGGGAACCTCGATGGCTGCGCCGGTCGTCGCCGGCGTGGCCGGCCTCGTTCTCTCACGGTATCCGGACCTCACCGTCGACGCGTTGCGCGAGCACCTCGAGGCGACAGCCGAGGACGTCGGACTTCGCGGCCCCCATCAGGGCGCAGGGCGGATCAACGCAGCAGCGGCGGTCACCACCGTTCCCGAGGGCCACGAGCCCGACGACGGCGACGATGGTGCGGACGAACCAGACGACGGAAGCGACGAACCCGACGAGGATGACGAGGACGACGAGGAGACAGACGACGGGCGTGACGACGCACCGGACAACTTGCTCGCGTTCGTCACCGACGCAGACGCCGGTGCCTCCTACTACGAGTTCACCGTCGACGGGGCGGTCGAGTTCACCGAAGCCCCCTACGAGAGCCCCGCAGGCGAGGAAATCCGGGGCGGCACCTGGAGCGGCGACACCATCGACGAGCGGGACGACGGAACCCGGGACGTCAGTGGCGGCTCGAGCGGCGGTCACGGCGACGCCTACCTGATCGACGGTGCGGTCACCGACATCGAGCTCGACAACCCCGATGGTATGTGGATCGAACTCGGTGGTGAGGAGCGAACGCCCGACGAGGTCATCGAGGAGACCGGCGGGAACGACGAACCCGACGAGGATGACGACGAATCCGAAACGGACGTTCCAGCGAACCTGCTCGCGTTCGTCACCGACGCCGACGCTGGCGCCTCCTACTACGAGTTCGTCGCCGACGGGCCTCTCGAGTTCGCCGAGGCTCCCTACGAGAGCCCCGCGGGTGAGGAGATCAGGGGTGGCACGTGGTCCGGAGACACGATTACGGAGAACGACGACGGCACGTGGACCGCCAGCGGCGGCTCGAGCGGCGGCCACGGCGACGCCTACCTGATCGACGGTGCGGTCACCGAGATCGATCTCGATAATCCCGGCGGCATGTGGATCGAACTCGGTGGCGAGGAACGAACGCCCGACGAAGTCATCGAGGAAACCGGCGGCAACCAGCCTGACGACGATGACGAGAACGGCGAAGACGACGATGACGAGCAAGACGATGACGAAGAACAGAACGGGGACGACGACTCCGGTGGGTGTGGTCAAGAGCGGGAGACGGCCTCCGTCGACGGGAACCTCTCGAGTGGCTGGTGGGGCTACAGCGACCACTGGAGCTACGGCTTGCGAACGGACGATCCCTGCTCGCTGACGATCACACTCGAGGGACCGTCCGACGCCGACTTCGACCTCTACGTGACCCGTGATGGATCGCGTCCGGGGCCGAGCAATTACGACGAGGCCTCGACGGGTTCCGGCAGCGACGAGGAGTGTACCCTCGACCTGAGCGGTGACGAATCGGTCCACGCGCTCGTTTACGCCGTGGATGGCAGCGGCTCGTACAGGCTCACGTTCGACGAACTGGGCCGGTGAAGTACCTCGGGGACAGGCCTCGAGACACTCTCGTTGTGCCACTGTAGACGACGAGCGACGGAGAATCCGTTCGATCGCTCCGGTTCGCACCGGAGACGATCGTGTACGGACGTGAGAACGAGCGCTCGAGACCAGACTCTGGCTCTCGAGCGGTTACGCGACGGCGTACGCCAGCAGTTCCACGGGCGTCGGTGGCTCCTCGCCGTCGAGGGCGCTGCCGGCTAACGCGCTTTCGGCGGGGACGGGCTCGAGTGCCCGGTCGCCGAGCTGGGTCCGGCAGGAGGTTCCGGGTGCGGTGACGACCGCGGCGTCGCTGTCGTCGATCTGGTCGACGAGGATGTCGGCGATCGACTGGCTGAGCGAGTAGTGTTCGGCCTCGTAGCCGAAGGAGCCGGCCATCCCGCAACAACCCGAGTCGAGCGGGTCGACGTCGTAGCCGGCCCGGCGGAGGACGCCGACGGCGTGGTGGTCTTTCTTGGTCGCCTTCTGGTGGCAGTGGCCGTGGTAAGCGAGCGACTCCGCTGGCGCGTTCCACTCGACGGTCTCGTCGAGCCGGAAGGTGTCGAGGTACTCACAGACGCCGTAACTGTTCCCGGCGACCGACTCGACGGCGTCGCCGCCGAGCAAGTCGAGCGCGTCGGACTGGAACATCACCGCGTCCGAAGGCTCCGCGAGGACGACGTCCCAGCCCTCGGCGACGCGCGGAGCGAGTTCGGCCACGTTGGCCCGCATCGTCTCGCGAGCCCGATCGACGAACCCCTTCGAGAGCGGCGGTCGACCGCTGTCGGTCCGGCGTGCGAGGTCCACGTGGACACCAGCGGCCTCGAGCACGCGCACGGTTGCCCGGCCGACGGCAGGGTGGCTATAGTTCGTGTAAGTATCGACGAAGAAGACGGCCTTGCGCTCGGCGTCGCTTTCCGGAATCCGTGACCCGCCGCGGGCGTCGAACCAGTCCTGAACCGTCTCACGGTGGAAGTGTGGGAGCGATCGTTCGCGGGCGATTCCCACGGTCTTCTCGGCGATAGTGCCGCTGCCCGGAAGCGTCTGGGCGGCGTTCGCGAGCGGGGCGAGTGCGCTCCCGAGCGGTGCGAGCCGATCGAAGTTCGCGAAGAGTTTGTCCCGGAGGCTCGAGCCGTGTTCCTGGTGGCGGGCGTGCATGACTTCGGTCTTGAGCTTGGCCATGTCGACCTCGCTCGGGCAGTCACGCGCACAGCCCTTGCAGCCGATACAGAGGTCCAGTACTTCCTCGACGAACTCGTCGTCGGTCGGGTCGTCGGGGAGGTCGCCGCTCATCGCGTTGCGCAGGAGGTTCGCCCGGCCGCGGGTGGCCGTGACCTCCTCGTCGGCCGCGCGGTAGGTCGGACACATGACGCTGCCGGTGGTGTCCTGATCGCCGCGACAGCCGCCACAGCCGTGACAGAGTTCGACCATCCCCTGCATACCGTTCTCGTTGTCCCAGTTGAGCGCGGGGTCGAAACCGGGGTCGTGGCTGTAGTCGCTGTCGTACCGGAGGTGCTCGGTCATGTCGTGGTCGCCACAGATGTTCCCGGGGTTGAGCAACCAGTCAGGGTCGAACGCAGTCTTCAGCTCGCGGAATGTCTGCCAGAGCTCCTCGCCGTAGAGCTTGCGATTCCACTGGGTACGCGCGCGACCGTCGCCGTGCTCGCCCGAGACCGAGCCGCCGAACTCGACGACCATGTCCGTCACCTCGTCGGCGATCGTCACCATGTCCTCGCGGTCGGCCTCGGCTTTCGTGTCGACCAGTGGGCGCACGTGGAGTACCCCCGGCCCCGCGTGGGCGTAGAAGGCCGCGTCGTCGGTCCGACCGAGCTCGAGCAACAGCGACTGGAACCGGTCGACGAACTCCGGGAGGTGTTCCGGCGGGATCGCACAGTCCTCGATGAAACTGATGTGCTTTTCGTCCGACGTCCGCGAGAGCAGAATCGGCAGGCCGGCCTTCCGGAGTTTCCAGAACTGGTCGCGATCAGCCGCGGCGTGGGCTTCGAGCCCCTCGAGTGCGAGCAGTTCGTCGGCATCGGGTCGGTCACCCCGGGGATCGGCGTCGGCCTCACACTCGGGGACGCGATCTGCGAGCAGATTCGCGGTCTGCTGGCGGCCGTGATCGTCGTCCTCGGCGTAGAACTCGACGAGCAAAGCGGCGTCTGCCCCCTCGGGGACGAGCGCCGCCACGTCCTCGAACTCCGCGGTGTCCCGGGCCAGCCCGAGCAACACGTCGTCGATGAGTTCGACCGCCGCCGGTTCGTGTGCGAGGACGTACTGGACGTCGGTGACTGCGTCGAGGACGCTGTCGTAGAACAGCAACGAGACGGCCTTCGTCTCGGGAACCGGCTCGAGGGAAACCTCGGCCTCGGTGACGACCGCGAGCGTCCCCTCGCTTCCGGCGAGCAGTCGTGCGAGGTTCACCGACCCGGACTCGGCTTCCTCGACGAGTACGTCGAGGTTGTAGCCCGAGACGTTGCGCTTGAGGTTCGGGAACCGGTCGCGAACGGCGTCTGCGTCCTCGTCGACGATCCGAACGACCTCGCTCGCGACGCGCTCTATGATGTCACCGTCGGGATCGGCCTGCACGCGCAGGTCCTCGAGGTCCGTCTCGCCGAGGGTCGTGACCGTGCCGTCAGCGAGGACGACCTCACACTCCTCGACGTAGGCGTCGGTCTTGCCGTAGACCAGCGAGTGCGCGCCCGTCGAGTTGTTGCCGATCGCCCCACCGATGGCGCTCCGGTTCCCGGCGGCGGGGTCGGGTGCGAACTTCAGCCCGTGTGGGGCGAGGGTCGCATTGAGGGTCTCGAGGACGGCCCCGGACTGGACGCGAGCACGTCCGGCGTCGGGGTCGACGGAGACGACGTCGTCCATGTGGCGGGTGAAATCGAGGACGACGGCCTCGTTGACCGCCTGCCCGGCGAGACTCGTGCCGCCGCCACGCGGGAGGACCGGGATCTCACGCTCGGCGCAGTAGGCGACGACGCTCGAGACGTCGTCGGTCGATCGCGGGAAGACGACGCCGATCGGCGTCTGCTGGTAGGCGCTGGCGTCGGTCGCGTACAGGCTCCGGGTGTAGGTGTCGAACCGGACGTCGCCGTCGATCCGCTCCCGGAGGTCGGCGACCAGGTCCGGTCGCTCGATGGGTCCCGAAGTATAGTCGTAGTCGGCCCGGCCGTCGGCGGCCGGGTCTGAAGCGATCTCGTCGCGTACGGCGGGAGGATTCGTCGTCATGATTTGTCGATCACTCGTGCACGGGGTCGGTCCCGGCGTCTCGTCACCTCGCTCGTCACGTCGCCGGGAAGGAACGTCCGCCCAGTGTGCTCTGATATACACTGTCGTTCGTGAACCGGTCACGTAACGTTGACGTTTTTCGATTTTCCAGACTGGCGCATCGAGGCCCGAGGCAGCCACCAGCAGGCGTCTCGTACGAGTGGTTGTAGACGAACGTTCGTGAAAGACAGGAAACTGATACGTACAACAGGGGACGGAGACTGGCCGTCACCTCCGGCCGACGAAAAGACATTACTACTCCCGCACTGACTGCTCGAGTATGCCGCTGTCGAAGCCGCCGCTGTGGGATCACCACGGTGACCGGGATGCGAAGTTTACGGAGTTTGGCGGCTGGGACATGCCGGTCGAGTTCGACTCGATCCAGACCGAACACGCAGCGGTCAGAGAGGACGCCGGCATCTTCGACGTCTCTCACATGGGCCAGCTCCACGTCACCGGGCCGGACGCGACCGCGTTGATGCAGCGACTCACCACCAACGACGTGAGCCAACTCGAGGCCGGAAACTCCCAGTACGCGGCGATCACCGACGACGACGGGATCATCATCGACGACGTCATCGTCTACCGGCTTCCCGACGAGGCAGCCGGTGGCGACGGCGACCCGACCTACCTGTTCGTCCCCAACGCGGGCACCGACGAGCGCACCCACGAACGCTGGGTCGAATACCGCAACGAGTGGGACCTCGAGGCGACCGTCGACAACCGAACCGACGAGTACGCCATGTTCGCCGTCCAGGGACCGTCGGCACCGATCCTGGTCGACGAAGCCAGCGAGGAGTCACTGAGCGATCAGCCGCGCTTCTCGATCACCGCTGCGACCGTCGCCGGCGTCGAGTGTCTGGCCGCGCGAACGGGCTACACCGGCGAAGACGGCTTCGAACTCCTCCTCCCGTGGGAGGAAGCCGAAACCGTCTGGGAGGTATTCGACTGCCAGCCCTGTGGGCTGGGCGCGCGCGACACGCTCCGTCTCGAGGCGGGCTTCCTGCTCGCTGGCCAGGAGTTCGACCCCGAATCGAACCCCCGGACGCCTTACGAGGCCGGTATCGGCTTCGCCGTCGACCTCGAGACCGATTTCGTCGGCCGGGACGCCCTCGCGGCGATCGACCCCGACGAACTCGAGGAGCGACTCGTCGGCTTCGAGTTGATCGACCGCGGCGTTCCCCGGCACGGCTACGACATCACGAGCAGCGAGGGCCGCGTGATCGGCACGGTCACGAGTGGGACGATGAGTCCGACGCTCGGCCGACCGATCGGGATGGGGTACGTCCGCAGCGAGTTCACAGAGCCCGGCACGACCCTGCAGGTGATCGTCCGCGGCCAGTCGAAGAAAGCTCGCGTCGAACAACCGCCGTTTATCGACACCGTCTAAGTAGATCCGCGTAGACCTGATGCACATCGCACACCACACACAATGAGTTTCGAAATCCCCGAGGACAGACGATACCTGGAATCGCACGAGTGGGCACACGACCGCGGCGACGTCGTCCGCGTCGGCATCACCGACTTCGCACAGGACGAACTCGGCGACGTCGTCTTCGTCGAACTCCCCGACGAGGGTGACACCGTCACCCAGGAAGACGAGTTCGGCGTCGTCGAGTCGATCAAAGCCGTCTCCGACCTCTACGCGCCCGTCAGTGGCGAGGTCGTCGACGTCAACGAGGAACTCTTCGACGCACCGGAACTGGTCAACGACGACCCCTTCGGCGAGGGCTGGATGCTCGAGATCGACCCCGACGATACGGACGAACTCGAGGACATTCTGACCGCCGAGGAGTACGAAGACCAGATCGCCTGATATGACCTGTACCGATTCACCGCCACGATCCGTCTTGCGGCCGCGCTGGAACTGACCAGCAATGGTCCGTATGAGCGTCTCGATCAGCTCACCCTCGTTTTCTCGCCGACGCGCCTGACCTCCGAACGGGTGCGCAGCGACCCCACGGGACGCCGCAACGACGTTGTGACGAACCAGGAGCAGTGCCGGAACCGGATGTAATAGATCCGCAATCTGTGTTGGTGCGAACGTGACGCAGCTCGGCCTCCCGTCGGTATTCGGCCTCGCCGCCTACGGGCCATCCTCGTACTGGTGCTGTTGTTCTGTTCACGTGTGGCTGCTCGTCGTCGGGCTCGCGTACTGGCAAGCCACCCCCGAGACGGGAATTGCGTGGGTCCGGAACGGATAGCGGTGCTCGGGACCGTCGTCGAGAACGACTCCGATGACTCGACTGACTCGCGACTTACTGGCCCGGTGATAACGACGGGGATGCGGTTCCGGAGGTCGTCGTCTCGCCGGGCTGTGAAACCGAGACGACGCGTCACTTCTACAATGCGATCGTCGGGTATGGCGTTGGCGCGCTCGCTCTGATCGGAATCGGGCTCTGGGCACTCGGCGTGCTCGACGAGACAGATAGTACCGACCCGACGTCAACGCACACCCGATCGCACGACAGGTGTGTGATTGGGACAGTAACCCGTATCAGTTGTCACTATAGTCAGTATCCGTCGTGGGGAGCGATCGAAGAGTAGGGTAGTCCCCGTCGTTCGTCCGCCAGGTTTGGTCGAAATCGAACGCCGAGAGATGTTCCTGCGCTGGGTCGCCCTGCAGACGCTCCGTACGGAGTCCGCGCGCAGCAGGGAGGATGGAGTCGGACGATTGGTTCGTCGTTTCAGTGTCCCAATAGCTGTCGGCGACCGTCGCGCGTCCCTTCCCGACGACCCCGCCGACGCCACTGTATCCCAGAACCGTCAGGATTCGCTCCACGAGCCGTTTTGCAACGCTTTCGTCGCCGAACGTCCGAACCCGCCCCGTGGCGAGAACGCGTCGTATCTCTGCGTTTGCTTCTCCTTCACCGACACAGCCACCGGCGATTCCCTCTCCCGAAACCGAGCCCGTAGCGAGCGAATCGTGGAGTGTTGTTCTGGACCCGAGCTTTCCGACGAGACCGCCGACGACGATCCCGGAACAGTCGATATTGCAGTCCGCTACCGATTCCTCGATCGTGCCAGAACCTGCCTTGCCGGCGATTCCACCGGCCACAAATTCGTCCACTTCGATCCTTCCCGTCACCGCACAGTGGCGAACAGTCCCCTCCTGCCAGCCGACCACGCCGCCGATCCATTTCGCTCCCGAGATGTACCCGTCCCGGCTGTTCTTTATTACTGATGAGTTGTGCGAGTTCTCTCCAACGATACCGCCGACGGAGCGGCCGCCGATCACGTCGCCGCTAGCGTGTGAGTCAAGCACCTGACCGGTGCTGTTCTCTCCGGCCAGCCCACCGACCCGTTTGTCACCGGTCACTTCCGCGTCACTCCGAACCGATTCGATAGTGCCCCGGTTGTGGCCGGCGATGCCACCAACATCCGTCTCGCCCGAAACCGACCCAGTCGACGTTGAGTCGCGGATCGTCTCCGAGTTCTTGCCCGTGATTCCACCGACCTGCGTCGTTCCAGTAACCGTCCCCTCGTTAGCAGAGTCACTGATTTCCCCGCGATGGTCACCAGCAAGCCCGTTGTCGAGCACCTCACATCTGTTCTCACCTGCGAGTCCACCGACTGACTCCTCACCAGTCACCGTCGCGTTCGACGTGACTGCGTCGATCCGATCGAGGTTCTTTCCTACCACGCTGCCGACCGCGTTCTCCCCTTCAATTGTTCCATCGACCGTACAGCGACGGATCGTTCCGAGCTGTTCGCCAGCGATCCCGCCAGTGACCGCTGCGCCGGTAACCTCAAGCGAATCCAGCTTGAGTCGTTCGATCGTCCCAGTATTGACACTAACGAGACCGACCAGACGGTCCTCCGGGCGACAGATGTACAAGCCGGTTATCTCGTGACCACACCCGTCGAGCATTCCAGAAAACGGTGTCGCGTCGTCACCAATGGGTTCGAAGCCTGCTCCATCATTCCACGACTGAGTTTCAATCGCGTCGATGTCCGCCCCGAGTTCGTAGTGGGCAGTCGGCTCGACACGAATCGCATCCAGGTCGACGACGGTCGTGAGTACGTAAGGATCGTCGGCCGTTCCACGCCCAGAACAATCGTCTAGTATTTCGGTCCGATCACTCGCGGGTGATTCGTCGGACCGTTCCCGAGGAGAGATATGATTTGACACAGTGGCGTTTGTGTTATTAAGTTAGAAATATAAATGTTTTCATCACTATGATGCGGATATATCAGTCGATCACCGTCGTATCACCCGGGTACCCGTCCGTCGCGGCAGCGCGAGCGCAAACGACCATGGATGAACTGGTGTGGACCTCATCCCGGCGGCGAGTCCCGGTTCACCACGATTAGCGCCGCGCCGGCCAGAAGCACCATCGCTACACCCCAGACGAGCCACACAATCGGCCTGGAGAGAGTAATGACCACGGCGAGCGAGCTGAGAAAGCCGATCGTGAGCGCAACCGTCAGCCGCTCGGTCCAGTCGAGCATGTTACTCGAGCGACGAGAGGTGCTCTAAGAGGTCCTCGAGCGGGGCGTCGGTCACGGCCAGCGAGTAGCCGTCGATGCGGGCGAGGTCCGCGGCGTGGTCCCAGAGGGCGTCCTCGTCGATGCCGTGGAGGACGACCGCGTTCGGCGTCGGATTGACGACCCGGAGGGCGACGAGCGGTGACTCCCCGCGTGTGACGCCCGTAAACACGAGCACGCGGTTCGTGCTCTGGCCGTAAAGCCGGAAGAACTCCTCGCTCGAGAGGCGGGTGATCGCGTGGATGCTGTCGATGACGGTGTGCCCGCTGACACGGTCAGTATTTCCCGAGGTGATCTCGGTCGCACCGATATTTCCGTAGATACGCGACAGTGGGATCGAGGTGGCGTACTCCCGGAGGTCGAGGACGACGTCGCTGTCGAAGCCGGCCGAGAGAACCCGTCCGTACTGCCGGATGCGGTCGCCCCCGCGGCGTTCGTCGATCGTCAGTAGTCCCTCGACGAGGCGGCCGACGACGCCGATGCCGGGGCTCTCCCGACGCCCGCTCTCGTAGTCGGAGACCACAGAAGAGGAAACGTCGAGTTCGGTTGCCAGATCGGTCTGTGAGACGTCGAAGTCGGTTCGCCACTTCCGGAGTGTCGCACCCGGATCGTCACTCAGCGTGATCTCCCCGGCGATCTTCTCGGCGAGTTCCCGTTTGGGTCCACGTCCGCCCATGGGGTGAGGTTGCACGGTCGTCCCAAGTAGCTACCGGACCCCGTCTGCCGACGCGGCGGGGTCAGGCGTCGTCGACGGTGGCGCTCTCGTCACCGCTCGAGTCGCGCAGTCGCTCGAGTCTGGCACCCATCGACGGCGTCGGCGTGAACACGGACGATCCCGCCGCCTCTTCCGGATCGAAGCCAGCCGACTCGAGCGCGCGTTCGTAGGCTGCGACGAGGGAGCCACGGCCGACCCGATCGGCGGCCCTCGCATCAGCCCGGTAGCGCAGTCGTCGGGTGCCAGCGAACCCGACGAGGACAATTCCGACGGTCGTGAGGAGGCCAACGACCAGCGAGACGTCACCGAGAACGCCCCAGATGATCGGGACAAGCGCTGCGACGACGACGGCCGTCCGTGCGAGCCACTCGAACTGGCTGACCTGCTCGTCGCGAGTAACCAGCACCGCCTCGAGCGTCTCGTCGTCGAACACCTCGAACGCGTTGGCGGTGAGAAACAGCGTCCGCAGGCCCGGCGGCCCGGAGATAGAGACCGAAAGCGGCGTCTCGCGGTCGAGCACCCTGACCGACCGAACGTCGACGTCAGCCTCCTCGAGCAGCGACTCGAGTCGATCCCGTTCGGCGGCAGTCGGCGAGCGCGACCCGAGTTTCAGGGCCCCGAGTACGGGCGAGAGCACCCAGATGGCGAACACGAGGACGACCACGAGCCCGGTAACCGCCAGCGGCCCGGCCTCGAGTGCTGGCAACAGTGCCGACCCGAGGAGGAACGTGAAGACGAACACGATGGCAAGGTATCGAGCGTAGGCTTTCGTAGTCGCAGCCGGATTCTCGACGCCGGGGAGTGCCGGCCGAGACCGGAGCATCGCGAAGACGAAGATCGTTCCGACGACCGCACCGGAGAGACCCGTGACCACCGCAGCGAGGACGCTCGAGACCAGCATCTCGAGGAGGGTCTCGGCGTTGCCGAGATCGACCGCGGCTCGAGCGAGGATCCAGACGGCGATGCTGACGAGGGCCGGAATCGCGATGGCGAGGCCGTTCAGCCAGCGAACTGCCCGTTCGTCGGTCCAGGTGCGGGCCGTTCGACCGACGAGGTGCCCGGAGCCAAAGGCGACGATGCTTCCGACGCCGACGACGACTGCGACGAGGACGAGCAGGGCGATACTCGCGAGGAGGGACATACTCGAGGGAGGGAACTGATACGTCAAATACCTATTGTGTTCTTTCGAAATTGCCGACCGGGTGGCCGCCAACACTTTTGCACTCACTGAACAATAGTGAGGTAATGTCCACAGAGGCCGCTGAAGACGCACTCGAGGCACTTCGAGACGAATTCGAGGACGTCGACAAATCTGCCGTCGAACTCCGTGCCGAGGCACGTGAGACGATGCTCGAACTCGCTGGCCGGACCGACTCGAGGCGGTAGCTCACCTCATCCACGGTACCGATTCGGGGAAACGCTCCGGAACCACTAAACACGGCTCACCCCAACCACGACACAATGAGCGACTGGACCGAGAAGTGGGGTAAATAGTCATGATGTGTTCATGATTAGCGACTCCTGTTATCTGATCGAAGAAACCGTATAAGCGATTAATACGGTAGTAGATCCGTCCGGTTGGGCTTGGTGTATGTTAACCCATTGAAATTTAAGTGAAATGGGGTTATAGTTCTACGTAGGTGATCCGATAGTGGCAACTGCAGCGTACATCCGAGTGAGTACGTCCGAGCAAGACCCGGAGCGGCAGTATCAGGACATCAAATCGAAGTTCGATGTCTCGAGGAAGGACCTCTACGCCGACGTCGAACATGGGGACGTCTTCACGGGGAGAGATGGCTACGACGAGCTGATGGACTCTCTCAACGACTACGATAAGGTCGCCTTCGAGGAATTAACTCGACTCGGTCGATCTGCCCGTGAGATGCGGGATACGGCAGACACACTTCGAGAGGCAGGTGTTACGATCGCAACGGTCTCGCCACTCCGGGAGTTCCCACCGGACGAAGACGACGCGATGTCGAAACTCTTCTTCGATATTCTCACCCGGATGGCAGAAGCCGAGCTCGAGCGCATTCGGTCGCGCACGAAGTCCGGTATTCGGCAGGCGAAGCGAGAAGGGAAGCACGTCGGGAACCCACCACGAGGGTACACGGTCGAAGACGGATTCCTGGAACCGGTCGAAGGCGAGTACGAACGAATCTCCGAGTTCATCCGAGAGGTAAACAAGGGACGTGCCAAGGCCCCAACTGCTCGGTTCTTCGGAGTAGACGAGACATCCTACCAGTCCATCCTCGAGAATTCGGATCGGTATTGGGACGCCGAGTACGTGGGCGACGAGGAGTGGAGAAGACGACGGGTCGAGGTACAGAATGGAGAGAAAGAACTCGATCCGCTCGGGGAGGTGGAGGCATGACACAGACGGACTTCTCGGAGTTCGGTGACGTCGGCGAGCTCGAGTATGACGGTGAGTCGGTGGAGGCCGAAGATGAAGACGATGAACCGTCGATCGACGACGTCCAGCGAACGATCGAGGGACGACGGGTAGAGGAAGAAGCATGGCGACAGAAGGAGAAGGAACGGCTCGAGAAGCACGTACCCGGATTAGGCGAATAGAGCCGTCTTGTATGCCCGAACCCTACGAATTACATTACGGTGTCGAGTGGTGGGGTTAAATCTACCCCGTCTATATTCCGTAACCCCTACCCCCCGCGCAAAACGGCACCTTTAGAAACCTCGTAACGCCCGAATTCGGGTGGCTGAGATACCCGGTCCGAATTATTTGGGCGGGGTACCTCGAGAGATCCCTATTCTTATCCTGGACTACCAAAACTTCTATCTCCCCATTATGTAATCTACAAACAATGAACCGTCGGGAATACCTTGGTGGGGTTGCTGCCAGCGGGATCGCTCTGGTAGCCGGATGCTCTGCAGTCGAAACGGCACTGGGGAACGAATACATCGACGAACATCGGTGGAACGAGAACGACGAATTCGTACTGGTCTTCGAAGAGGACCACGATACCGACGGGTGGGCGATTCTACACGAACACCACAGCTCGATCGAGGACGCGATAATGAGCGGCGAGTCGCCGGACTTCTCCGGTCCTCTAACGTTGGACCTGATTCGGGAAATTAGAGACGAAGACTATCCATCGATGAATTTTGACGTGAAATTGTACGAAGGCGAGTTCGGACCGATGATGAGTATGGCCACAGAAGAGTTGGGGTCGTACAGTTTCGAAGTTCCGGAAGACAAAGTGCCGGATACGGTCGTCTCTGGGTAATCGATTCTACTCCTTTTGTGTGACAGAGCCTAGATTTTTGTTAGATCACTCACAACACCGAAACAGACATTCAGAACATGGCGACAGAAGGTCAGCCGATAAGCCGGCGCCATTTAATCTGCTCTGTGGGCGCAGCGCCCGTTGCAGCCATTGCATCTGCGTCGACTGTGGAGGCTTCTTCCCAAGACTCCATAGCTGAGGTCTACTTCGACAGTTTTCGTGAAGTAGACCAAGCGGATCGTGGCCAAATTATCGTTGAATGTGCTGACGCGCTCTGCGTTGAGGAACGGATATCTGACGAGACAACAGACGAGATCGTTACTGATGTCGATCGAATAAACCACCACATCCGGCGGGTCCGGTTCGGGGCTCGGATTCTTAACGATCACAACCTCACGACTGCAATTACTGAATCTCAGGTTCAGGAAATAGGAGACGACGTTGACAGACTAACGAGATTCACGCCGCTCGTTGGGAGCCTCAATAACCTCCAAGCGGCGGCATGTGCAATCAAAGACGATCCGGAACCAGGTGATATCGAGAGTTTCCTTTACGCCTCCTTGGCGTTTGGACTGGAAGTCGCACTTTGGCAATCGACAGCACCCTATCAGATGGCGTGGAACGGCACGAGATTCGTATCGAACCGGACGTTCCTCCGATATGCCAATCACGGATGTAACGGCTGCATCGCGCTCGCAATGAGCGAACTTCATTGGGCACTCCGCGCCGTGCCGTACAGTTTGGCCTCGGAGGATCGAGTCGAGTTCGTTGTTAGCGAACTCGAAGAGGTTCGAGCTACTGCCAATGATCTCGATTATGACGTTGAGATCGATATTGATCGAGAGATTTTCCGTGAGTCAGTAGGCGAACTCAATGAATCTACGGGGATATACAATCGATCAACAGCGTTCATCAACGAGTCCTCAGGGTCACTCAATGAATCCGTAGATGCTCCAATCGGCGGAGCCGTAGCACCGGCACAAAGCAGTGGCAGTTCGCCCTACTTTCCGGCTGGATATATACTTCTACCAGTGCTGTTCCTAATTATCATCCACTTGTTAGGTGATAAATGACAACTGACGTCGTTCCCAGCGAGCACCCGAGCGCGGCCGAACGCGCTCGTTAGGCCGGTAGCATCCTCGTTTCAAATCGGAGCTAACAGGAGAGCTGCCAGACTATTTCGGAATGGGGAACGCCGTAGGCTACCTTCCGATTTCGGATAGCTCGAGACGCCTCCCACGGCCTCCTGGAATTACCCCATCCGAATTTTTCAGAGGAATCAGTGACGGTGGTGTTGAGCATGAACACCATGAGAACGAATTAACAGACTAATACGATTTCGAGATTTCGGGTTTCGCGCCCTCGCGCTACTCGCACCCGCGCATTACAGGTATGCGTACCGCCCCGTTTTTCTTGCACGTTAGCACGTTAGCATCCGCATCCGGGTCATGAAAATCACGTCGCCGTACTGCGTTTACGGACTCTCGAGTGACCCCGTAATATCTGCCGTCTGCCCCGTAATCGATCGACCACCAGAAACGGGGTAGAACTACAAGAATCCAGGAATGCGTATTAGTCACTAATACGCAAATGGCGAAAGTTACGATACGAATAGGATGAACATGGTAGTCCCTTAGATTTCTACTTCGCAAGCCCACCGTCGTGAAGCAGAGTAAATCCGCACTTCATCGTTGAACTCGATCGCCTTTACGTCCGCCTCGATCGGGTGCAACTCCCGTTCGATGTGCTTCAGCAGCGAGTTCTCGATATCGTCGAACCGGTCGATTTGGTTGTAGTGGTCGATCAGCACGTCAGTACGGGGGACCTCGTCCATCACCGGGACTTCCTCGAGTGAATGCGCCTCCCGAAGCAGTCGTTCGGACACCAGCGCGAGTCCGACGAAACACGGGATGTCACGTTCCTCGAAGACGATTGCGATGTACTCCTTTGCCTTCAGGTCCAGCTCCGGGTCGTCTATTCGATCGACGTACCGCTGGCTGATCATAGCCGGACTCGGGCCGATCATGTCGATTTCACGTCGGGATGGTCAAGCACTTTCTCTGTAACTCGATACTTCGGTTTCGACTGTCCGTTCTGTCGCTCGAGCCACTCCATTTCCGAGCAGACCCGACCGAGTTCCTGGGTTCGATAGTCCGTCTTTTTCGCCAGTTTGTTCGTCTTGATGTACGGGCCACGGGTGGGATTGTTGATGACTGCGATCGCTTCCTGCAGGAGAACCTGTTCGATATGGTCTTGCGTTGTCTTGCCGAGCAGCTCGTACATCAGTTCCCACCGCGTCGAGGACGTTGGTTCCCGTACTTCAGCCGATCGTGGGACCTTCGAACCACGAGATAGGCGAGGTACACCACACCTCCTGCAAAGAGATACATCCCTATCGAGGGCGCACCAGCGAAAACCGTGATGATCGCGAAGGCAGCGAGCACAACGAGTACAGAGGCCCCGGAGAGGGATCGCGGGAGGAAATCGAACCTCATCCGTCTTCACCTCCAAGGAACGGAATATCGATCCGTTCTGGAATCTGTGCCATATCGTTCGCACCCAATGCCATACTCTCGATGAAGCCGATGTCGTGTTTGTACATGATCTCTGGTTCCGCTGTACCCACGTTCTTGAACAGTATCTGTGCTTCACCACCGCGTTCGTCCTCGATACAGACGTCGTCGATGTCAGCCGGAGTCCCGCATTCCGGTACTGGGAGCTTCTCTCCGGCTGGAAGAGTCCTATCGGGTTCGTACGCAACATAGATTTCAGTCCGATTCTCATCGCCGAACGTCGCATCGACGATAGTCGTATCATTCCGAACCTCATCTACGTCAACAGACCGTTCCTCCCAGATCTCCTCGTTTTTCGTCTCCGGCACTGGCGTCTCGTTTGTGATCACGTCTTTCGTCCCGTCTCGCACCGTGAAGACGCCACCCATGATCTTATCGACGGGATAGATGACGGTCTTGTCGGATTCGAACTCGACTGAGACCTCCGTGTATTGCTCCCCATCGATCGCGACTCGTTTCAGGGACGCCTCAGGACCATCGGTCAATGACCGCAGACCATCGTTGGGTCGTGGTGCGAAGTACTCGTTCGAGACGTAGAATTCGACCTTTCGGTCACTATTGACCGTGTTTTCGACCTTCAGAAAGTCGTTCACCGAATCGACAATAAAGTCGTCGTATCCCACGTCATCCGAGTCTTCTGCGATGGTAACATCGACCCCAGGACTGATTTCTGCAGATGCTACTCCGTCTTGTTCGAACTGGTAGACGTTCCCATCGGCCTCGAGTTCATTGGCCGGGCCTGTCTCCCCGTCGGCGGCAGCAGGCAATGCCAGACCTACTCCACCGGGCAGAGAGACTACCATGACCAATGCAAGGATGACGCAGGTAACTCGTTTCATGGCTCTACACCTCGTTCTTCATGGTCCAGAAGGGCCACGAGTCTTTGTCGAATGGCCACCTCTGTTCGACAGCGGGGATGTAGCGAGCCACGACGATCGGGAACATCAGAACGAAGTAGAGGATCGAGAGGATCGTGAGCCACCAGCCCGTCTTGAGCAGGAGCAAACCGAAGACTGCTACGAAGCTCATGGTATGGGTCTCACGGTCTGCGAAACCCAATCCACGGGGGTAGGCGTCTCTCACCCATACGAGACTACTCCGGACTGTGGGAGGGAGCAGTGCGATGGGGTTCAAATTACCGACGAGGCCGGTGATATTCGAGACGGTCCCTCTGAGCTGTCGAATGACGGAACTGAGTGGCATTGTTGTCGATCCTCATTATGGCAACGTCGTTGATCTCTCCGGAATGGGACAGGCGGAGAGTGGAAAGTGTGTCACGAAGGATGACCCACGCACTGATCGAGGGGATGGCGGAGTCGCAGGTGATTATGCCAAGATGCCTAAGATCGCGGAAGGTCGATTGACACACCACGGCGCTCGGCGTGACATCGAACGCCGCAGTAAGCGATACGTACCATTTCCACTTAGTAATTAGTGTTCCAATATTTTTCTATCGAAACTAACGCAGTAACCGGTCTGCCGCTGACTCGAGGACTCACCGGATACCACCAGTTAAAGGTGCGTATTAACCACTAATACGGAAATTAGAATTATATATCCTCGGCCATGTAAGGATAGCACAAACCCGGCGAACGGGGTAGCCCTTTTCCGGTATAGAACATGTATCTTTAATTGCGGGAGAAACCACCCAGTTCCCTACCCGACCGACACCCCGAACACCAAAACATAAGGGATATTATGTTAGTAAACATTTGTCGATAGACAAAAATACATGGTAGTAAGGAATAAGTGGGTATGGCGTATACTGTTATTTAGCCGAAGTTGGCCGCTTCGGGCGCTGTTCCCAGCGTTTGGTAGCCTGAGGAGATCGGGTATCCAAACTATCCGATCTCCCAGGAAACTACATGTTGGGAACGAGAAAGAATACCAACGATGGGAACTTCTGTTCTCATTCGTATCAACGGTTGGCCGGGAAGGAATTCCCAACCCGAGAGGCTGCCGACAAAAATACCGTGAGCAACAGCTGGTCGCGAAGGAAATCCAAACCTGTACCGTGAACCAGTGAGTGTTGATCGGGGCTTGGAATACACCAGACTGTCGCTGCGGACCATTTGATATCCCATCGTTACAAATGGGTGTTTGCAGGATGATGGATAGATGCGGTATCCCCCACGAGGGGAGACGTCCGTTAGAAAGCGATCCCATAATTCGGCCACAAAGGGGTCGTGAGTAGGGATCCGGGTTACGTCCCCGGAATCCATGGCCTGGGTCTCTGGACGGGCGAGATAGAGTATGGTGGTACGAGGATTACATGGGTGGCTACCATATCACCCTAATTGTAATACTGAATAAGATCAGTAGAAGTAGTAATCTTCGTACCAGAAAGTCTTCCGCACGTCCTCCAATCTTCGATGTCCTACTCTTCCGTCGGGACGTCGAATGTCGGAAGACCTTTTCGACCAATGTGGAATGAACAGCACCGCAGGTCTGCCGCCGTCCTGCCATCCTCCATCGACACCAGATAATATACTGGTCTGTCGTCGGCGAGTCCTGTCTCTTCGCGTACGAGCGTTCGCGGGCGCAATCCCCATTATTGTATCTTACAACAATGGGAATACAAGAGAAGGAGTCATCCCGAGAGGAGAAGACGTACGGAAGAGAACGAACATCTTCCATGACATCTTAGAAGTAATGCGAGCGAGCGCATACGCGCGAACGCGACCCCCAAGGGCTGTGCTCTGCCGTTGCTCAAATATGTCGATAGTCGGCACCAGACCCCTCCAAACCGTAAGAAGAAACCTTCTCCCGTATGCATAGGCTCTAACGGGTAGGGGTTAGAGCGTACAGGCAATGTAGATTTAATGGCGAGTTCGACACTGTCACTCTTCCACAAACCTGGAGCTGATTTTTCGTCTATCGGCAAATGTTCACCGTACTAAACGCATCCTCTATTTTCTTTGAAGTCTTTTGTGTGCTGTATGGATCGCGGGCCGACTCACGTCGAACCGATCTGCGACCTCTGCTGCCGATAATCTTCTTTCTGCTTTTTCCGGACGGCCTTGTGGTGCTGACCTCCCACCTAATTCATTCACGGCTCGATATAGTGCGACGGCAGCAAGAACATCTTGATGGCCACTATAGCTCTCCGGTGGAATCCGCTCGAGTTCTTCTTTTGCTCGTTCGTAGTCGGTGTCCTCGATCTCATCCCAGTTGGCCGTAACTTCTCTCAGCGACACCTCAGGAGTTGGCGAGGGGATATTCAGTCTCTTTGTCCGGTCTAACATTGATTCGGGAGAGCAAGACAACTCGTCTGCGATTGCACTACTACTGGCTCGACGGTTACAACTCCGCCGTGCACAGACCACAGCGGCACCTAATGATGCTTTTGCGGAGTCTCCTACGCCTTGAAACATGCTATTAAAAGTACTCACCATCATCTCGAAGATTTGGTCGTTCTCGATCCAATTCTCTTCAATATTATCGATTATGGACTCATCGTCAAGTGATCGTAATGTCCTCTCGTTGATGTTGAGTCTCTCCCAATCGTATTCCCCGATTTCTCGAGCCATGTTACTCTCTATTCCCTCATCGGTATTGTCACTTCATCAATCTTAGGTGAAGAACTACTTTGTGGAAGTCTCAGAGAGTTTCGACGCGAGTCCCTTTCCATCGCTCGAGTTGCGGAAGATCGGGTTGTGGACCCCCTCTACCATGTAACCGGGATCGTACTCCGTCCGACGACAGACCTCTGCCAACAACAGCGCGAGGCTGATGAGGTTCCCATAGCACTTCGTATCGACGTACTGGCTCCGGAACGTGGTGTAGAGGTGCAGTTTGTCCCTTCGCGGTTTGAACTGCAGTTGGGTGAGGCACGGGATGTCGGCTGCCAGCGGTCGCCCATGGGTCGCCTTCTCGAGATCGGGCTCGAGCTGGTATGGTTGCGCGACGAGTGCGTTGGTTGTCTGTCCATGGTTTCCCTGGTCGAGCCGATCGACGATCATTTCGATTTGGTTAGGGGGTCCGGTTAGTCGCTCGCCGTACAGACCCTCGAATAGCTCTTCTACACGGTCCTGTAACCAGTACCGGCCCGCACTACCGTCGTTGAACTCGTAGCTCTCGAAGCGGCTGAGGGCGTCTCCCGCGTTCACGATCTCGGTCCAGTTGGTGCGCTCCAGTGAGAACTCGTCGTAGTCGGTCGTGGAGACCGGGTCTGCGATATGGATGACGTGGTAGTCGTATGGACATTGACCCTCGACCCTCGATTCGAGGAGTTCGGTGTACGCTGTCCCGATATCAGGAGCGATTATGTGGGGTGGTTCGTTAGCCGGTACCATAATAAACATACTTTTTCTGACAGTTTAAGAGTTGGGGGTGGCGAATAGCGCAGAGTCATGGATTCATATAAAGTTCCGGGTGAGTCTTCCGGCGGGATCTTTATATAGGAGGTAGGCTTGGGGCTGTGCGCTCATCATGGCAATGCAAACCGACTCAGAGGAATGGCAATCGGCGATGAACGAATACACAATGGTGGCGGACATCGACCATTATTTCAATCTGTACGAAGGCAAAGCGTTCACAGCAGCAGAAATGGCCGAGGTAATCGTGCAAACAGGTGGTACCCCACTGATTCCTGAACCGCTCGTGTCTGCGTACGAAGACGGGAATGAAGCTCCACTGGTGAGTTATGTGGCGAGCCGACTTGTTACCCTGCAGTGGTGGGGAAGACTCGAGGGCAAAGCAGTCTATCACGGGTACGATAAGAAGATCTACTACACGAGGCCAGATGAGTGGAATACGGTCTCTATGCCTGTTGTGATTCGTCAAAACCGAGAACGGATCGACGAACTCGAAGAGCGCGTCGAAGAGCTTGAATCGCGGCTAGAAGACCAATAGAGGCCCTCCATTATGCGAATAGGCAAATCCAGCGATGAGTGGCAACAGGCGGAAAACTACACGACGGCCGAACAGACCGAATCGGAGGTTCAAAAGATGGAGTCCACCCCGGAAGACGAGTTTGCACAGTCCAACCAGAGTATCGAAGACATCAAAGAACGAGTAGAAAAGCAACTCTATCCGTTCTACTCACAAATAAACTCGGAGTTAAAATCGCACTTAGAAGGCTACGAAGACGAGTCTACACAGAACGGTCGGGACGGAAGGAAGTCAGCTATAGAGAAGATTATAGAGCGTAAAAGAAAGGAGCAAGAAGACGAAGAGTAGGCGACTACCGAGTTGTGCACTTCTTCTCGGTTGGGTGATCGTGGCTACCTGTAGGTGGGAGGAGGGGTACAGCGAACCGAAGATGAATCTTTGGCTGAGAACTCAACCAGTAGAATGACCAGATTTTTACTTGTCGGATTAACATTGTTTTCTAAAATGAAGTCTGGTTCCATTGGCATTCCAGTTGGTGAGGATAGCTTGGTTGATACTGAGATCTTCACTGTTGAACGAGAAGGTGCCGAGCTGAAACGGAGTATCAAAACCAATCCACCTGCGACCACGCCGTCTGGGCATCGAATAGTGGAAGGAACGATTGCCATCGAACAACAAGTAGAGTACGAAGAGTCGGAGATCGACGGCAACGGAAACGTTCAGTCCGAATCTCGCTATCGTAAGGTAGCTGAAAGAGCCCAATTTATTCAAGTTCCAAACCAGTTTGTGATCCTCGAGAGTGGTGCTCCTTCGATGATGTTCGATATTCTGGGACGAACCACAGATTGTGCCTATGAACCAGCTGAAATCGATATTGACGGGTTCATCTTAGATCAGGAAGAGCCATCCCTCTGGATGCTCGGATTCTACGAGCATGGGACCCAAGCTGAAAACGGGACGCTCTATGGATCGGATATTGCAGACGATCCGATCGCTAGTGATATTCTCCAAGATTCAGCGTGTAATCAGGTGGGAATTGAACACTTCTATTCCGATGATGCCGTAAAAGCGCGTGCCTCTGAGTCTGGGTATATTGAGGTTTACTCTCCCGATTATGAGGTAGAAGAGTTCACTGATTATTTGGTCGATGTATTAGCTTCGCACATCAACCGTCCTACAGTGTGAACCGCTCTGTAGAGGTCTTTTCTCCGTGTATAAATACATCAACTTCGACTTCTTCACCTCGATAGTCGTCGTACTTGACACCAGGAATCTCACCTAGTTCTATCGGGAGCCGGATCGATTCATCTGGAGCAAGATCATCAACAAGCCTGTAGCCAGAATCTGCTTCTGTTGCGTGCCTCACGTCTTCCACTATGACTCCACGCGGAGTGTCGATTTCCAGCTTTATATCTTCGCCAGAAACCTCTTGATCGTTAGAATTTGTTATCGTAACTCTCGCAGAATCGCCAGACGAACCCGTACTGAGGTGGAGCCTTCGGGATCTCGAGCCCGTCTGGATATTAGACATGTTTTCTTCGAACGCTCTCGCATACCTGTATGCTGGGTACGCAAATACTATAATTTCTACCAGTATGTAGCTTACGGGGGTGACTGCAAGTATGATAAAGGAGTTACTGGCTGGGTATACGCTTTCTGAAATCGGCTGACTGAATAGGGTTGTCTGCAGGGCAGCGATTCTAACAGACGGTAAAGCTGAGAAGTCTATATTCAGAATTATCATCAACACAAGGGGGAGGCTACCCAGCAGGAGGAACAGATTTGCGAAAGGAAGAACAAGGTCATGAAGCTTATCTAGCCTTGTTTCTGTTGGTAACGTCCAAGCGGTAATCGTGTAGAGGTGAGCCGGAATATACGCCATGAAGAGAACAACATGTATTAAGAGTGCGTATATTGGTTCGCTGGCTGTCCAGAAGACGTCAAGTTGAATAGGATCTTCTGAAGGGTTATAGAAGGTAGCGAACGCACCAATCACGCCAATGGCGACAAGCAGGTGTGCGCGCTGAACCCGGGTGGTTTCAGACCGCTTTCTCCGGGTTTCTTGCATCTCGGTTAGGTCTTCTCTGAGACCTGCTATTTCATCGGAAACCACAGACACATCAGTTTCCAAGTTAGAATCCGTGTCCCCCTCTTCTCCATTCATCACTGTAGTATATTACCAAATCCTTTAATAAATGGTGTGCTATTACTGACTAGATAAATGAGTGGGAGCATTCAGGAGGCAAACTCCTATGAAGAAAGAGTTACCAACGTACTCCGAAACTACGTCCAGCCAAATCGAGTCCACCTAATAACGGTGGAGAGACTTTATCGCAACATCACTGGTGAGTCAGCTGAATTCTCGACCTTCGACGAGGCGGAAGAAGCCTTTTTGGACGTTGACTGGGACGATAATATTCTACTCGAGTTCGTCGACCAAGTGAAGCAGATCGTTGAGAAGGGAGAAAACAGAATTTCGGAGACCTACTTCGATATTATCGAGCCGGATTCCATTTCCACAGCGTTTCTCGAACGAGAACTCTCTGACCCCGCTTATGATCCTGATGCAGAAGGCGAGGAAAAGGACGGGTTCGAGTATCAGGTAGCCGATAATGGAAATATCCGTGGTAGGTACGTCTACACGGATGTTACGACGAACCTGACGTTCAATGGGGAAATCCAGCCGACGATGAGTGACGGGTTCATTCAGTTCGAAATCGACCCCGACAAACGACTTCTAATCATTAAAAGCACAAGCGTAATTGACGTTCAGAAGGCACGAAAATACTTCAACAACAAAACGTCGATTGATTTCGCACCGGCAGCAGACTACACGACCCACACTGATGGAGCTGTTGACCGAATTAATAATTTCCTCGCAGAGTTCCACGACGGCATCCCGAGTGACGACCAAGACGTTCCTGGACTTCTCCAGGTAGACACGATCAAACTGGAGGATACATCTGTAGATTCGAGCGATGAGGAAGACGAAGACGAGGACGATAATGGGCAGCAATTAGAAAATATTCAGTTCGAGGGACACGATATTAAAAACGACGACGAGGTCCAGTCTTACCTTGGGGATGACTCGCCGTGGGTTATCAAGAAACTCGAGGCCGAGATCTACTACGAGGGAGACAATTTCAAAGTCACGATCGGAACTACAAGCATGATGTCATATGGTAAAGTTTCGGATTCGACTGACTGGCAGGCAACCTCGGAACTTAGCTCAATGGTGCGTGAATGGTTCCTCGAACACCTCCGGGTTAGAGATCTGTAACGCTCGTTTCCCTACAATTAGTAAGTCTACCGGGGTGCGTATTTCTTCTCAGCCTCACGGATGTCGTCCGATCGGAACTTGAGATACTGCCGGGTCACGTCGATCTCGGAGTGACCGAGTAGGTCCTGCAGGTAGATGATCGGCATCCCGTTTTTCGTGCGGTGGACCGCATACGAATGCCGGAACGTGTGTGGGGTGATTCGGTTCCGAGGGTTCCCGTTCACGTCCGTATAGACGACTTCCTGGAGGTCTGTTCGGTCGGTGACCTCGTGGACGATCTCGCCCAACCGTTGCGTTGGCATCTTCGGGGATTGCTTGGTGAGCAACAGCCGATCGGATGAATCCGCGTGGAGGTATTTGTTGCGTCCACCACCGTCTAACCATTCTCTAAGGACGTGGGCTAACTCGTATCGGTAGTAGACCGTCCGGCTCTCGTTCGAACCTCGTTGTTGTTTAGACGTTCGGATTTCGATCTGTCGTTCGTCTCGGTCGATGTCGTCGATCCGTATTTCGCTCGCCTCCGAGACACGAATACCGGTCTCCCACAGCAGTCGCAGGACGAGTTCATCCCGGAGATCACGGCAGGCATCGATCAGTGTTTCGTACTCCTCGATATCGAGGTACCGGATTTCGGAGTGGGCATCGAGTTTCGGTTCGTTCGCTAGCCACGACAGATCGATACCATCGAACGGATTCGTGTCGATGACGTCCCGATCATCGAGGTAGCCGTAGACGGCAGACAGGTCGTAGGCTTTGTTCAGCACTGATTTGTCTGCGTAGCCCTCGATCCTCATATCGTCTAACCAGCCGTCGATCAGGTCGGTATCCGCCTCCAAGACGTCGTAGCCGTATTCCTCGCAGTAGTCACGCCACTGCTCGAGGGTCACCACTCGGTTCTTGAGGGTGTGTTCGGAGTTCCGTGCTTTGACTCGCTTGAGGTGGCGCTGTAGCGGATCAGGCCAGTCCTCGAAGTCGGTTTCCGTCATCGGTTGGGCCACTCGTTATCCGGGTCTGCACCAAGTTCGTTCAGGATGGTATCCGAGGTGCCAGCTGCGTACTGTTCGGCGATATTTTCCACGATTCCCTCGAGTTGGTCTTCTTCGACGTTCTCGAGCCGGAGCAGGTCGAGTTTGTCTTCAAGGGTGCCAAGTCGGGCCTCGATATCATCCAGCTCACCCTCGACGGCCTGGGTGGTGACGGCTGCTTCTGGTTCTGAGTCGTCACGCGCCATATGCTTCTCAACTGCCGTCCGAACCAGATCAGACATCGAGTCAACGGCTGGGTCGTCTTCTACATGGTCGGACCAACGGGACTTTTGCTCGTCGGATACCACTATCTGGATATACGCCATGGACTCTCGAATGCGCTCCATCTACATGAATCATGAGGAGGTCATGATAATATGAGCGACTGGACCGAGACGTACCGCCCGACGACGCTGTCGGAGGTACGCGGGAACAACAAGGCCCGGGACGCACTCGAGGAGTGGGCGCGGACGTGGGACGACCACCGGAAGGCGGTGATCGTCCACGGCAGTCCAGGCGTCGGGAAGACTTCCGCGGCCCACGCGCTGGCGAACGACATGGGCTGGCCCGTGATGGAACTCAACGCCAGTGACGACCGCCAGAAGGACGTCATCGAACGCGTCGCCGGCGAGGCGTCCAAGAGCGGCACGCTGACGGGCGGCGAGGCTGGCCGCCGACTCGTCATCTTAGACGAGGCGGACAACTTCCACGGCAACGCCGACTACGGTGGCTCTCGGGCCGTCACGAGCGTCGTCAAAGAGGCCAACCAGCCGGTCGTCCTCGTCGCAAACGAGTTCTACGATATGAGTAATTCGCTTCGCAACGCCTGCGAGACGATCGAGTTCCGGGACGTCTCTGCCCGCTCGATCGTCCCCGTCCTCCGGGACATCTGCCGCAAGGAAGGCATCGAGTACGAGGACGCCGCCCTCGAGCGGATCGCCGAGAACACGAGCGGTGACCTGCGCTCTGCGGTCAACGACCTGCAGGCGGTCGCCGAGGAGGCAGACCGGCTGACCGAAGACGACGTCGTGACGAGCGAGCGCGACCGCACACAGGGGATCTTCGACTTTCTCGATACGGTGATCAAAGAGGAGGACGCCGAGGGGGCGCTGCGAGCGTCCTACGACGTCGACGAGAACCCCGACGAGATGTTGAACTGGATCGAAGACAACGTCCCCAAGGACTACGCGGGTGCGGAACTGGCCGACGCCTACGGCTTCCTCGCGAACGCCGACCGCTGGCTCGGGCGTGTGCGCTCTTCGCAGAACTACTCCTACTGGCGCTACGCGACCGACAACATGACCGCTGGCGTCGCCGCCTCCCGGCAGGAACCCAAGGGCGGGTGGACCCGTTACGGCCCGCCGAGTTACTGGTCGAAACTCGGCCGAACCAGGGGAACCCGCAACACCCGCGACGCCATCGCCGAACGGATCGCAGAGCGCGAGGGAACGAGCGTCGCGACCGCCCGCCGGGAGATCCTTCCGTACCTCTCGGCGATGACCCACCACTGCCGGAACCGCGACCTGACCGTCAGGATGACCGCGACCTACGACCTCGACGCCGGCGAAGTGTCGTTCGTCACCGGCAGCGGCAAAGACACCAACAAGGTCCAGTCGATCGTCGACGAGGCCGAGGACCTGCTCGAGGAACAGACCGTCGAACACTCGGGCTCGGCCTTCTTCGGCAGTGCCGACGACGCGGAGGACCAACGCGATGCGGACGACGACGAAGCAGGTACAGCGTCGGCGACCGACGATCAGGTAACGCTCGAGGCTGCGGGCGACTCGTCCGATTCAGACGGGCAAGAGCAAGACACGTCGGACGACGCCGACGAACCGATTCCCGAAGACCGCGCTGCAGACGCCGAAGACGACGAGAACCAGTCCGGGCTGGGCGACTTCATGTGAACCGTCGGTGCCGTCTCAGGTGCCGACTCCCTCGAGCCGCTCGAGAAACGACGACGAGAGCGACTCGGAGACGCCGATTGCGAGGGCTTCTGGGGTCGTGTCCGCCGCAGTCGTGTTATCGTCCCGAAGCGGCGGCACCGTCTCGACTGCACACCCCGTCATCCGCTCGAGTTCCGCGGGATTCGTTCGCTCGGCGAGCGTCGCCCCTGCGTACTCGTTGCAGACGATTCCGAGGACGTCGACGCCGCGACGCTCGAGCGCCGTGACGGTGAGTGCGGTGTGGTTGAGCGTCCCCAGTCCCGACCGGGTGACGACGACGGCGGTCGCCTCGAGGTCGGCGACGAGGTCGATCACCTCCCGGTCGCCGGCCAGCGGGACGCGGAGCCCGCCGATGCCCTCGACCACCGGCAGGTCGGTGGTCGCTATCTCGCGCTCACAGGCTTCGAGAATCCTGTCGTAGGAGAGCGCTTCTTCCGCGACCTCGGCTGCAATCCGCGGGGCGAGCGCCGGCTCGAGGTATCGGGGACAGGTCGCCGCGTCGGGGTTGCCACAGGCCTCGCCGACGAAGCCGGCGTCGTCGTCCGGGGGATGACCGGTCTGTGCGGGTTTGATCGCTCGCGTGTCGTAACCTTGCTCGCGCAGCCAGCGGGTCAGTCCGGCCGTGACGACGGTCTTGCCGACGTCGGTTCCGGTGCCGACGACGGCGATCGGTGCGCGAGACGCCGCGCCATCGGACGCGTCGTCGATGGCGGTCACAGTAGTCCCACCTCTTGCCCGGCGGCCTGGAACGCCTCGAGACAGGCCACCACGTCGGACTGATCGTGGGTGGCCATCGGCGTCACCCGGATCCGGCTCGTCCCTTCGGGAACCGTCGGCGTACGGATCGCCGGGGCGACGACCCCGCGTTCGCGGAGCCCATCGGCGAGTGCGAGCGCGTCCCGCCGGTCTCCGACGAAAACCGGCAAGATCTGGGAGTCGCCGAGCACCTCGAATCCCATCGTCTCGAGGCCGTCACGGAGGTGGGCGACGTTCTCCCAGAGGCGGTCTCGGACGTCGGTGTGCCGAGAGAGGTGCAGCGCTTCGCTCGCGGCCGCGGCCGCGGTGGGTGCCAGCCCGGTCGAGAAGACGAACGACCGTGCGTCGTTCACCAGACACTCGATCAGCGCGTCACTCCCGGCGACGTACCCGCCCTGACTGGCGAGCGCCTTCGACAGAGTCCCCAGTTGAACCTGCACGCGGTCCTCGAGTCCCTCGGCCTGAACGATGCCACCGCCCCTGACGTACAGCCCCGTCGCGTGGGCCTCGTCGACCATCACCCACGCGCCGTACTCCTCGGCAAGGTCGCAGATGGCTTCCAGTGGTGCGACGGTGCCGTCCATGCTGAAGACCGTGTCGGTGACGATCAGCCACGATTCGTTCTCGTTGTCTGTCCCGGAAGCGCGTTCTGCCCGCTCTGCAAGCGCCGCCCCGAGACTCGCCGCGTCGCAGTGGCCGTAGACGACCGTCTCACAGCCAGCGAGCCGACAGCCGTCGACGATGCTCGCGTGATTGTACTCGTCTGAGAAGACCACGTCGGGCTCGAGTGCCGTGATCGTGCCGACGTTCGCGGCGTATCCGGAGGAGAAGGCGAGCGCCCGATCACATCCCTTGGTCTCTGCGAGCTGGCGCTCGAGGTCGCGGTGGACCATCGTATCGCCGGTCACGAGACGGCTCGCGCCAGCGCCGGTTCCGACGGTCGAGGCAGCCTGCCGGGCGGCGTTCTCGACCCGCTCGTCGTCGGTGAGTCCGAGGTAGTTGTTCGAGGCGAACACCAGCGCCTCCTCGCCGTCGAGGACTGGCAACTCGCTTCCGGAGGGCGGGGCGAAGTAGCCGCGCTCTGCGACACGGTCGACGGGGGAGAGCCGTCGTTTCAGTTCGGCCGACTCGAGGGCCTCGAGACGGTCCTCGAGGTCGAACCCGCGGTCTTCCATCTGGGTGAAGGGTATCGTCGCCACGATTTGACTGTCACGGTTCGGTCGTGTGCACACTGTGCGATCGGTTCGCCCGCTCTCGGCCGTCGAAACGGCGATTCTGTCGAGGCCAGTCGCTGTATGGACGTGGGTCACGGCCCGTTCATTGGTCAGAATCCGGGCATCAGTTCGGCTGGACCGACGACGCCGTACTCGCCAGCGCGGTTCCGACGGACGCCGGCTTTCAGGTAGCCCAGCGCCGGGCCGTTGACGTTCGCTGCCATACTCGTCGCGTCGCCGAGCTGGAAGGTGTTAGTCGCCGTCTCGCCGTCGAAGGTGCGACCGGTCACGCGGACCGTGGTCGTCGTCGGCTTCTCGTCGTTTCGGACGTCTAGAACGCCGCCGACAGTGACGTCCGCGGCGTCACAGACACCCGCGCGCTCGAGGAGCACGTCGTCGGCGTGTTCCATGTCCTCGAACTCGAGGACGCCGTCGTGGTCGTCGACGATAGCCTCGATGTCGTCCTCGGAGAGGCTGCGGGCCGTCTCGAGGTCGTACTCTGGAAGGTGGGCGATGTCCTCGCGGACGGTGCCGCGGTTGTCCTCGTAGCCGGACTCGAGGCCGACGCCCCACCAGATGTCGACGTCGGTGATCTCGACGAACGACTGGGCGGCCAGCGCTGCCGCACCCGTGAGGAGGCCGGGTGTCGCGCCAGCTCCGCAGACGAACGTGATACCGGCCTGTTCGAGGGTCTCGCTACGCTCGTCGAGCATGCCGATAACGCGCGAACGCTTGAGAACGTCGATCAGAACGCCGGAGTAGCCGCCCTCGACGAACCGGTCTGCGGTCCGCGGGATGAAGTCGTGTTCGTAGTTCGGCAACGCGAGCAAGACGGCGTCGATGGCCTCGCCGTGGTCGATGATCTCCTGGATCGGGTCCTCGCTTGGATGGGCCTGCGCGGAGGCGACCACGCCCTCGCCCTCACCGTGCTGTTTGACGCCGCCGGAGGCCGTGGCTCCGTCACCCTCGGCGACAGCGCCGCCGTCGGTGGCGACGTCCTCGCCCTGTGGCCCGCTGTCGATGTTCCCTTCCGTCGCCTCGAGCAGTTCGTCGACGTCGAGGCCCGCTGAATCGATGGCGACGCCGTGGCGATCACACGCCGCCACGGGGGTGAGGGCGTCCTTGTGTTGACTGACCTCGAGTGCTCGTCGGCCGATTCCACCGGTTCCCAGTACTGCGAAAGTGATGTCGTCCATGTGTCGTGTGTCGTCTGCGTGTGTCGTGTTGTGGAGCGGACTCTCGTCTCGCTGGTCGTCGGTTCTCAGTCGTCGCTCGATTCGACAGCCGTACTCGCCGCCGTCTCGGTCGAATCGTCAGTTCCCGTCGTGCCGTCGGGCGACGCCGCGTCGACGCCGTGGCGGGCCTTGACCGCGTCGGGATCGAAGTCGTTGACCGCGCGGTTGGGCTCGAGGCCCGCGCGCTCGACGATCGCGATGTCCTCGCCGGGTGACTGTCCCTCGGTGGTGAGGTAGTCGCCGGTGAGCAACCCGTCGGCACCAGCCTCGAGCGGCAGGTGCTGTTCGTCTGGCTCGAGATTGACCTCGCGGCCGCCGGTGAGCCGCACCCGCGCTTCGGGGTGGAGCAGCCGGTAGACCGCCACCGTCTTCACGATCTCGTCGGTCGAGAGCGGTGTCGCTCGCTCGGCCAGTGGCGTCCCCTCGATGGGATTGAGTACGTTCACCGGGAGCGAGGAAACCCCGATCTCCTGCAGCGCGATCGCTGCGTCGACGCGATCGGTCGGCGTCTCGCCCATGCCGAGGATGACCCCCGCACAGAGGTCCATCCCGGCGTCTCTGGCCACCTCGAGTGTCTCGACCCGATCCTCGAAGCTGTGGGTACCGACGACCTCGGGGAAGTACCGCGGCGAGGTCTCGATGTTGTGATTGTAGTGGCGGATGCCCTCTTCGGCGAGGATCGCGGCCTCTTCCTCCGTGAGGATTCCCAGCGAGGCGTCGATTTCGAGGTCACATTGCTCGCGGACGAGTCGAATCGCCTCGAGGACCTCCTGCCACTCTTCTGGCCGACGTTCCTTCGAGACGCCCTTCTCGGCGACGACGATGCCGAAGCGCTGGGCACCGTCGGCCTCGGCTCGTCTGGCTGCCTCGAGGACCTTCTCCGGACCGAGGAAGCCGTAGGTGTCGATGCCGGTGTCGAAGTGGACCGACTGCGCACAGAAGCCACAGTCTTCCGCACAGTTGCCCGCCTTCGCGTTGACGATCGAGCAGGCGTCGACCGTGCCGTCGCCGAAGTGATCGCGCACGACGGCACCGGCCTCCGCGAGCGGCTCGACCGGCTGGGCGATCAGCGCGATCCCGTCGGTCCGATCGAGTCGCTCGCCGGCGAGCACCCGCTCGAGTGCGTCGTCGACCGTCTCGTTTCCAGTCTCGTAAACCACACCTAGTCGAGTGGTTGACGAGAATATAATGGTTGTGGATAGTCACGAATGTTGCGACGATATGCGGGTGATCGCACACGCGTGAATGGATAACCTGACAGCCCGCCGCTTCAGATGGCGTACTTCGGCGGTAGAGGAACTTACTTGAGAGTATCGTACTTTCAAGTATCATACTTCGAAGTACGATCTCGAGCGTTCGGTCGACAACGCCCTATTCCCCTTCCTCGAGTTCGCGCGTCGAAATCTCGTAGGTCTCGCCGTCGTACTCGTAGTGGCCGTCCTCCCGACTGCCGAAGATCGGGTAGGTGCCGTCGTACTCCTCGAGGCGAACGCGATCGGCGTCGTGCTCGCGCGCGAGGGCGATCACGTCCCGAAGCTGGTCGTTCCGGAGTACGGTCTCGGTGATCATCGGCGTTCCCTCGACGTCATCGTCGACGCGCTCGAGTTCGTAGGCACCGAGCCGCGAGTGGTCACTTTCCGGGTCCCCACGCGTCGACCGTGCGACGAGGACGCCGTCGTCCCACTTCGTTTTCGTCACCTCGCCGGTCGGCGTCAGTTCGAGTTCGTCGGCTTCGAGTTCGAAACGGGCGCAGAACCCGACTCGTTCGTCGGAGTCGTCGAACCAGCCGTCCGTCCCGAAGGCGTACTCGCCACCGCCGAGGCCGGAGATTGGATCGCGGTCGGCGTACGTCTGCGACCGTTCGATGGCGGTCCCACCCTCGACGCCGTCGTTGTCGACCGAGAGGTGCCACTCGTGACTCTCGCGCGGGAGAAGGCTGTGCAGCGGCAGAATGACATCGTGAGGGGCGAGGAAGTACCACTCACCGTCTACGCGCTTGTGCAGCCGCCAGTTGGACTGGTTGTGCGAGAACTCGCTGGAGGACTCGTTTCGCAGGGAGAACGTGATCCGTTCGGTCTCACCGATCGAGTCGGTCGACGGCTCGAGGTAGATGGGAACCTCGTCGGGATCGATCTCGCGGTAGGCGACGAGCCAGTCGACGTCGTAGTCGGGGCAGCTTCCGGCGTTCTCTCCGGCCGAGGGGAGCGAGTCGGTCGGATTCTCGAACTGGCCACGGGTCGCGTCCTCGACACGGCTCAGGCAGCCGGCGACTGCGGTGGTGGCGGTGACGACAGTGCTTCCGGCGAGGGCGAGGAGGGAGCGGCGAGACGGACGGACCATGGAACTGGTCGAACGCGAACAGGTAAGAATTTTGTCTTGGCTGGGCGACGACCGGCGTTACCGTGGCGTCTCCGCGCCCCACTTCTCGAGGGCCGTCTCCAGCTCCGCGTGTTCTGCTGCGTACTCCTCGAGGGCGACTCCCTCAACCGAGGCGTCGATGGCCTGCCGAAGTGCTTTCGCACCGGCGTGAGTCCCGTCCGGGTGGCCGTGGATGCCGCCGCCGGCCTGGACGATGATGTCGGTCCCGAGCGCCTCGAGTAACTGGTCGACGACGCCGGGGTGGAGTCCGCCGGAGGCGACGGGGAGCACCGGCTCGAGGCCGTACAGATCGCCGGTGAGCCACTCGTTGATCCCCGGTGTGTCCTCGTTCGCGAGTTTGCCCAGTCCCGCGGTGCCAGTGTGGATGTGGTCGACGCCGGTGAGGCGGGCGATCTGTGCGAGCACGCGCATCGAGACGCCGTGGTGGGGAAGGCGGTCGAAGGCGGCGTGCATGGCACGGTGGGCGTGGATCGCCAGCCCGTGGTCGTCACAGCGCTGGCGGACGCTCTGGACGGCCGACCAGCCGCAGGTGATGACGTCGACCATGACGAACCCGCCGCCGTGGTCGGCCACGAGGTCGACGCGCTCGAGCATCTCGGTGGTCTCACCGGTGACGTTCACGAGGTAGTCCTTGCGTTCGCCGACGTCTTCCTGGACGCGGTCGCGGGCGGCCAGACTCTCGGCGAGGCGGTCCTCGAAGGGGTTGAACTCCTGGTCGGTGAGGTTCTCGTCGTCTTTGAGGAGGTCGATGCCGCCGCGCCAGGCCTCCTCGCCGACGCGGACGTGGGCCTCGGTCGAGAGTCCGACCTTGGGCTTGGGAACCGTCGCCAGCACCGGCCGGTCGCCGGCGTCGAGCTTTTCGTGGGCGACACTGGTCCCGAACTGGGGACCCGGAAAGCTCTGGGCGAGCCCCTCGGGCCAGTGGCAGTCGAGCAGTCGGATCGTGTCGACGGCTTTCATCCCCATGATGTTCCCGGCGATACACGAGAGGATCTGGGGCATGCTTCCGGGCTCGAACAGTTCTTCGGGGTAGGCGACGGTGACCCGGTCGCCATCTATGTCGCAAGCAACCGCGCCGAGATGCGTTAACTCGTCCTCGTCGACGTGAAGGGCTGCCCACGTGCCGTTCGAAGACTCCGAGGCGACCCGACTCGCCGCCGCCTCCATCGACATCCCCTCGGCCGGTTCGAGCCGAAAGTCACAGACGAGGTCCGACGCCGCCGGTTCGTACGCGAGGTCCAGAAAGTCGTCGTACTCGATTCCAGTCATAACGTCCTCGAGATTGGACGCGGCGGCTCTTATAGTGTTGGCCAATCGCCGTCGGTCGAAAACACCGCAAGGCGTCAGACGACCCGGTCAGTTCCCACCACCCAGTATCGGGTGGTGAATACTATTCCCCGGTGATAGATTTCTGCGTATGGACCACGTTCTCGTTCCGCTGGACGACTTCGAACCCGCTCGAGCGGCCCTCGAACACACCTGTCAGTCCTATCAGGATGCGGAAATTACCGTTGTACACGTGGCCGATCCGACCGACACCCACCTGTACACCGAACTCACCGGTGGACTGCGGTCGACTACGGAATCTGATTATCGTGAGGCGACCGAAGAGCTGTTTCGAGAGGCCCGAACGATCGCAACCGGGTACGACCGAACGATCGAGACCGACCAGCGAGTCGGCAAACCCGGCAAAGAGATCGTTCGTGCGGCCGAGAATCTCGAAGTCGACCACATCGTCGTGGGAAGTCACGGTCGCTCGATGACGAGTCGCGTTCTACTCGGAAGCGTCGCAGAGTACGTCGTTCGCCGCGCGCCAGTTTCGGTGACCGTCATCCGCTGACCCAACTGGAGGTGATTATCGGGTGAACAGGCGCAAAAACTCGCCCTTCACAGTAGTTTCGGTTCAACGTAGACGGCCGAGCGAAGTTGGTTGACTGACTGACCTGGATTGTAATGCTGCGACTTTAGCTGAAGGAGAGGGCGCTAAGCCCCCGTCCTCAAGGAGCGACCGAAGGGAGTGAGCAGGGCGGGGATACAGCGCCCGCGCGAGTTACAAGCATCTTCAATCAGAGTCCTTAACTAACAATAATTCGTAGACGCTACCACGTCGTATGAAGTACAGTCCACGCTACCGACTCTTCCCAAACGAAGAGCAACGCGAAGCGATGGACTGACAATGCGACACCGTACGACAATTATACAACCACGCGCTCAGAGAATTCAACAAGATACCCGAAGACGCTGGGACGCTCCGGCAGCGCGTCTGGATGGTCCGCGACACCATCCCCGAACTGAAAAACTGGTGGTCAGACCTGAACAAAATCTACTCCACCGTCTTACAGAAAGCCGTTGAACGCATCCGTGACAACATCAACAGCCTCGGGGAACTCAAAGCGCAAGGCTAGGACGTAGGATCGCTGAACTGGAAATCTCCACGAGAATTCAGGAGTTTCACATACCGTCAATCCGGCTTCGAACTCGACAAGAAGAGTGGCCCCGACGGACACGCACTCCTCACGCTCAAAAAACTCAAAGGCGAAACCCGCGAGATTCCAGTTCGCTTCCACCGCGACCTCCCAGACCATAGCGTAATCAAAGAGCTTACGCTGAAAAAAGACGCAACGGGCGAGTGGTACGCGTCTTTCACCATCGACACCGACGCCCCCGAGAAACCCGAGTCCGAAGCCATCGGCCCTGAAGACACGGTGGGACTCGACCTCGGCGTGCTGAACTTCATCCACGACAGTGCTGGACGTTCGGTGGACCGTCTCGACTTATCGGGTGACCGCGAACGCCTCGAACGCGAGCAACGCTCGCTATCACGGAAACAGCAAGGCTCGAACAACTGGGAGAAACAACGTCAACGCGTTGCTGAGGTTCATGCACGTATGTCGAACAAGAAACGGGACTTCAAGCACAAGCTCGCGCATTTCTACACCACCGAGTACGACGCAGTGTTCGTCGAAGACCTCAACGTCAGGAGAATACTTGAGACCTCGCAGAACGCCCGGACCAAGGCTGAAATCGGCTGGCGCGACTTCCTCACCATCCTCGAACATCACGGCGACAAGAACGGCTGTCACGTCGTTGAAGTCGAAGCGCGAGGCACGACAAAAGAATGTGCTGAGTGCGGTGTGGAAACCGAGAAGCCGCTGTGGGTTCGAGAGCATTCCTGTCCAGCGTGTGGTTTTGAAATCGACCGTGATTGGAACGCTGCGTTCAACGTCCAGCAACGCGGCTGGACTCGACTAGGAGTGGTTCACTCCGAAGACACGCCTGCGGAGACTGCGACCGCTGTGGATACGCTCGCCGTGTCTGCAAGTCGCGTTTGTCGAGGGAACCTCGACAGGCTGTCAGACGCAGTCTGACAACGTCGTTGATTCAGGAAGCCCCTGCCTCAAGGAAGCGGCGAAAGCCGCTGAGTAGGCAGGGGTAGTTCACGGGCAAAACAGAACGGGAGGAAGCGAACAAACGCCGCCAGCAGTGGTTTTTCCTGAGCGTTTTGACTCGGTTACGGCGTTCTGACCGATCAGCTCGGTCGGACCGACCACTTTCTACCCGTAGTCAGTCACAACAACGAATTCCCTGAAGACACGCATCGAGATCGACGGCTTCTCCGGGATAACACCATCAGAGACGAGTACATTCGTGAGGATCCACAGATTGTACATTGAAACCACGAACAGGAAGAAAAGAGCCGTACAGAGAACGTCGGCGACGACGTTCTCAGGAGAAAGTCACCGACCTGGCGGTAGGAGATCTCGATTCCCCAGCGGTGGCGGAACGCCGACGCGTACGCTCTCGCGGACCCCAGGCTCGAGGTTGAGATTCGTGACAAACCAGACATGCTCGTCCTCGGTCGATCGATGTGGGACCGGAAACACGGTCACGGCAGCTGAGGCGGTTGACTCACGCTTCCGCTGCATGAGATAGTCGTCGATAACCGTCTCAGCACCGGCGCTGAGACGGGCTTTCATCCCGTTGCTCAGGCGTGCACGGATGATGTAATCGACGCCAAGTTGCTCGAGTTCCGGAACGACGTGAACCTGATAGAACCCGCTATCGAGGAAGAGGTGTCTGATCGAGATGCGGTACCCAATCCGGGAGCGATCAGCGTGCCAGCAGCCGCACCGACCGGCCCGCAGGTCGCACCGATCGCACCCTTGCCAGTTGCCTTGCCCAAGTGCTCGGTGAGTGACCGGCGCTCCTGATCTGGTTGATGATCTCCTGCTGGTTTTCGACCAGCGTGCCGACCGTCTCCACCAGATCACCGTCCTCGAGTTCTTGAAACTCGAGGCCATCGTCACTCTTCTGCTCGGAACTGCCGATGCCAGGGATTGTTCGGAAACCGATGATAGTGCACCTTTGACCGAGCGCTGAATGTGGACGCCCGTCCCCGTCCGGTTGACCACCAACGGTTCGCCACCATTCAGCGCTTGTTCCGCCGCCTGGTCGGCTTCGTGCTCTAACTGCGGATCAGGATCGATCTCGAGATCCGCCCCCTCTTGAGGCATCATCGAAATCGGCGCACCGCCGTTTTGCTGTGTGGCGTGCGCCAGAAGGTGCTGCCCCTCCGGACTCTCTGGGTCGTACTCGCCTGCGTTGAAGACGATGTCGTTGCCGCAGGTAAAGGCTCGAGCATCGATCGCTTCGGCGGCTTTCGCTGCAGTGCCGCCCGTGTGAATTCTCACGTCCGAGAGATCCGCGTCCACGCGGTCTTCCAGTGCCTGCTGAACGGGTTTATTGAGCGACTTTCTGGGAGTACCCCACACGTCCAAGACCCGCTCCGGAACGTTTTGTGGATCGATCCCGGTGCCCTTGGTCATCCAATAGATGTTCGACCTGGCCTCCGGACCGTAGCCTCGACTCTCGAACGATGTGGGAACGCTGTCGGGAAATCGCACGCGGGTTGGCGCGGCCGACGCAGAGTCACTGCCGCTAGCAGTGGAACTCATTCGACGACTGCTCGATCGGTCGCCAGTGCGTCCCAGTCGATGTCTGCGCTGGGATCGTGGTAGCGCTGGTAGAAGTCGAACTGCGCGTACAACGTCGCGATCTGGTGACGACCGAGTCCTTTGATCCGAAACGGCTCGGGCGGGGTGACACCCATCCCAACGTAGGCGTCACGGACCTGACACAGCAGATTCCGGGAGAGCTGTGTCTGGAATTTATCGATGTCTTCGGGCACGTACGGGAGGACGTCGAATCGCGCGTCCGGATTTCGATCCAGGTCCGGCTGACCATTTCGGTCGTGGTGGTACTGGCCGGCTTCGTCGTCCCACCGGACGTGGACGCCCGAGACGGCTTCGATCGTCAGGTCTGACGCGTCTGGCACAGAAATTTCGGCCGGCGCGGCCTCCAGTAGCGTTGCAACGTGGTCTTCGATCGACTCACCTGGCGTGACGGATACATTTTCGACTTCGGTGTCGAGGGTGAGCAGGGCAACCATGGCCTCGTCAGATAGTCCGAGATAGACGTCCTGCTGGTAATTGACGTGGCCAGGTCGCACGCCGTCCGGCAGCGGGACTGGTCGCTCGACGTCGGTGGAGTGACTTCGGACTTGGTCGTACAGGTCGCCGAAGTGCTCCGCCACGGCGTCGGTGTCCAACTGTGCGACGGCACTTGCTGTGGCGAGTAATCGGGCTGGGTTGTGGCGCCACTCGATCGTGTCGTATCCTCGTTCCCGGGCGACGTAGTACTGAGCGTAGCGTCGGGATTGTTCGACGTATTCGTTTCCCTCCGGTGTGCGCTTGATGGCTTCGTCGGGGTACCCATCTTGGGAATGACCTCGAATATCACCATCTAATTCAACGGCAATTTTGTGCTTGACACCGTTGTTGTCGGTTACTCTAACACCGATCCATTCGTCTTCAATATCGATTATTTCGCCCTCCATATCCACTTAAGCCGGGTAGTCTCCAGTGTCACTCTGAACCATATCGGCTGCTTGGGAGGCAATCGTATCCACCCAGCTTTGGGGTGGATCGTGCTGGCCGATTTGGGCGATCAGGCCGTCTTGGCTGACGGCGTCACTGCGTAGCTGTCCGTCGACCTCGTCGCCTGCGGCGATCATTGCACTCGTCACTGCGTTGGCGTTCACCGCTGCAATGCCCGCCTTCTTGAAGACGCTAACCCAGTCGATCTCTTTGGCCTGGGTGACGACCCGTTCGAGGAGGTGCTGGGAGTCGATGGATTTCTCGACGTCGTCGCCCTCATAGAGAGTGTCGTACACCGACTCCCCTGAATTCCAGTCTTTCGACGCCCGCTGCACGTGTACGTCCGTCCCCATCCGATTGACCACTAGCGGCTCTTCTCCCGCCAGCGCCTGTTCGGCCGCCGCGTCGGCCTCGCGCTCGAGTTGCGGATCAGGGTCAATCTCGAGATCAGCGCCCTCCTGGGGCATCATCGAGATCGGCGCGCCACCGTTCTGTTGTGTGACGTGGGCGAGTTCGTGCGCGAGCAGGTGCTGACCTTCTGGCGAGTTCGGATCATATTTGGTGCACGACAGTTGCGATTCATCGAGTCAGGCGAATGCTCGCTGTTCCTCGGGATCGATATAGTTGGGATACATCTCGAGTCGGTTGTACTGTTCGGCGGCTTCGAAGCGGCCATAGCCGAGGACTCGGAATGGCCTGGGTGGTTCCAGTCCCATCCGAACGTAGCAATCACGGATCTGGCAGGCCAGATTGTGATTGACGTATTCCTGGAACTGGGCGAGGCTTTCGACGTCCATCACGGGCAGTTCCAGCAGCGCGTCGGGATCACGGTCGAAAGGTGCGTCGGGATCGGTGACGTGTTCTTCGCCACGGCCGTCGATGTAGGTCATGTGCAGCGGGGATGCACCCGCGATCTCGAGCCCTGGCGAGAGATCGGCGTCGGCCTCGTCAGCAAGCGCCCCAAGTTCCTGGGCAACGTCTCGCCAGCCAGCGAGGTCGGCGTCATCTTCCAGCGAGGCGTCCTCGAGAGAGTCTGTCGACAGCTCCAGACCGTGACGGGACGCGATAGCTGCGGCGACGTCGTCGAACTCCGTCTCTCGAGGGTCGAGCCCGAGGTACAACTGTTTGCGGTACAGTACCGAGTCGGTGTCTTTGGCTGCGACCGGAACGTCGATCACCCGGTCGACGTCGGGGTCATCGTAACTGCGGAGTTGCTGATAGAGGTCGCCACAGTACTGCTCGAACTCTTCCGGTGGGAGTGACGCGATGGCAACGCGGACCGCATTGAGCCGTTCGGGGTGGATCTCCGGCGGTACCGTGTCGTAGCCGCGCTCGCAGTAGACGTAATATTGGGCGAACCGACGGGCCTGTTCGACGTGTTCGTTGCCTTCGTCAGATCTTTTGGCTGCTTTATCCGGATAGCCGTCTTGGGAATGCCCTTGAATTTCTCCATCAAATCCAACGGCTACCGTGTGCGAGACCCCGTTATTGTCTGTGACCCGAACTCCCAACCCCATTTCGTCTTCGTCGATGATTTTTCCCTTCATAGTCAACCGAAGCGAGTGCTGCCAGTATCGACCCCACCGAAGCGCTGGCGGAGTTTCTCGTCGATTAGTTGGTCGATCGTCCCTCTGATACCCGAGAGGCAGTCAGCACTGACCTCGGGTACCTCGGCGTCTGCAATGGCGTCAGTGCCGCGGTCGTAGAGTTGGCCGTACAGGGTCTTCCCGAGATCGCTAGCCATGCCGCCAGCGATGGCACCGATAACTGGATTCGCCGTCACGGCACCGACTGCGAGTCCGACTGTCCCACCGACAGCACCTTTGCCCGTGGCCTCGCCGACCTTGTCGACCATCTCGCTCTGCTGGTCTTTGATGTGACTCATGATCTCGCGCTGGTTCTCGACCAGCGTGCCGACCGTCTCCGCCAGATCGCCGTCGTCGAGTTCCTGCAACTCGAGGTCATCGTCACTCTCCTGCTCGGAACTGCCGATGCCAGGGACCTGTTCGGCAACCGATGACAGTGCACCTTTGACCGACCGCTGAATGTGAACCTCGGCCCCCATCCGATTGACGACCAGCGGTTCCTCACCACTCAGCGCCTGTTCGGCCGCCGCGTCGGCCTCGCGCTCGAGTTGCGGATCAGGGTCAATCTCGAGGTCGGCACCCTCCTGGGGCATCATCGAGATCGGCGCACCGCCGTTCTGTTGTGTGACGTGGGCGAGTTCGTGCGCGAGCAAGTGCTGACCCTCCGGACTTTCGGGGTCGTACTCGCCCGAGTTGAACACGATATCGTTCCCGCAGGTAAACGCCTTCGCGTCGATCGCCTCAGCGGCTTTCGCTGCAGTGCCGCCCGTGTGAATGCGCACGTCCGAGAAATCGGCGTCCATCCGCTCCTCGAGGGCGCGCTGGACGGGCTGATCCAGCGGTTGGCCACCGTTGCTCAGCACGTCCAGAACCTTGCCGGGCACCTCGTCGATAGCTGTGTTGGTCCCCTCGAGCGAGCGCTGGATCTGAGCCTCGTCGCGACCGAACAGACGCGGGGCCGCCGAATCGGCGAGCTCCACAGCGCCAGCGGAGTGATCGAACGACGCTGCCTCGAGGTGGGTCTCCACCCGGGCATGCTCGAGAGCAGCAGCCGCCAGCGGTTTGGGGCTTCCATCCCGGACAGCAGCCGACGAAGACGTCGTGTCGGCTGTCTGTGCCTGTGACGTGTCGCTCGTCTCGTCGTCCGAGTCCGCGTTCCGGGAGCGTTTCCAGTTTGTCATCTCCCTTCCCTCCGGGAGCGGTCGGTGTGGCCACGATTGGAGATTCGATTGGACATACTTGTCTTGGTTTTTCTTCTAAGGTGAGTACCATAATTCTTTGCGTGATAACTACGTTATGTAAGGGCATGATGGCAGCGATACGTGGTTGGAGAGATGGAGAATTACCCCTTCTAACCGAGGAATAATTGGAATTCGATGAATATGCACACCGACTCGGGGGCCACTTGCGCGCGGAATTCGAGTGAATCAGCGTAATTCTCGAGTAATCAGTATTAGTTCGGTCAGTTCAGCAGTGATTTCACACTGCCGAGCAGGGAGTTATCACCGAAGTACTTCGAGTCGAGGTCGGAGAGATACGCCCCGTCCTCGTCAGGAGCATGGTAGTCCGGATAGAAGTCGACCTCCTCGTAGGCCAGTGCAGCAGCAATGTGACCCAGACCCAGGATCCGATACTTCTCAGGTGGCTTCACACCCATTCGAACGAAACAATCCCGGATCTGACACGCCAGATCGAACGACAGCCCGTGCTGGAACTGCTCGAGCGTGCCGGGATCGACCGGTGGTTCCTCGAACCGAGCGTCGGGTTCCCTGTCGGGTTCGATCGCAGTCGTTACCTGCTCGATGCCGTCGTGGTCGAGATACGCCATATGCAGTTCGGAGGTCGTATCGACGTAGAAGCCCTCGGCTAACTCTGCCAGCTCGTCCTCGTCGGAGCGGTCGAACAACTCCGTAGAGAATCCCGTCCATGCGTCAAGGCCATCGTCGGTTAGTCCCGCTAGTGGCGTCTTCGTCGGTGCGTGCTCGTCTAAATCGAGTCCAAACTCCGCAGCGAGCTCTCGAGCGTCATCCGCAAGGTCGGTCTCGAGGGGATCGAGACCAAGATAGACGTGCTTGCGATAGAGATGGTAGTCCTCGTCTTGCGAGTCTGCCGGCGGGTGAAGGACGCGCTCGGTATCGTCGTCGTGGTGACTTTTCAGTTGCTGGTAGAGATCACCGAAGTGATCCTCGAACTCCTCGAGGTCCATCGAATCGATCGCCGACCGAACCGCCTGCAGGTGGACGGGGTTTTTCCACTTCGGGGTGACTGTGTCGTAACCCCGATTCAGGAAGACGTAGTACTGGGCGTAGCGTCGGGCTTGCTTGCCGTACTCGCTTTCTTCTCGAGTACGCTTTTCGGGTTTTTGTGAATAAGCTTCAGACTCATGGGCATAGATTTCACCAGTATCTTTGTGCATTTCGACCTGATGTTCTGTCCCATTGTTATCGATAACACGAGTGCCAATGTCGTCTTTATCTTCACCGATTATTTTTGCCTTCATCGAACCACCTCAAAATTTCGAACCCTCGCTCCATTCGTCATCCTCATCCCGGCCACCGAGCCAGCCTGGCAGGCGGTCGCGCAAGGCACCAGCCTTCTCATGGACGCGACCAGATGCCATTTGCTCGGCAGTCTGACCGATGGCAGGGCTGGTATCGAGCATGCCTTTAGTGGCAGCCCCAGCCAGACCGGCTCCAATAATCGCCCCCAGCGGGCCTGCCAGCCCTAACGCGGCAATCCCCGCGCCAGTCGCTAATCCGGCTCCACTCGAGAGGGCGTCCTTTCCAGCCTCGGAGACCATCTTTCGTTTGGTCGAGGCGGGCCGGATCTGTTCGGAGACGTACTTGCCGAGTTCGGACACCTGCTCCTCGAGATTTTCGACTCGGTCTTCGACCGAGCCCTCGGTGGCCCCCATCTGAGCGTAGCTGTCGGCTTCACGCTTCTGATCGTTTTTCAGCGTTTCGTGGTTGACCTTCGCGAAACTTGCCACAGTACTGCCGATATCGGCGATGGCCCCCGTAAACCGCTGGACGTGGATTTCGGTGTCGGCCATCTCGCCCTCGAGGCCGGTCTCCCAGCCGCGCATGACCTGGCCGGCGATCTCGTCGGCCTCGCGTTCGGCGGCCGGGTCGGGGTCGACCTCCATCTCGACTTCGGTTTTGGGCATCATCGAGATGGGAGCGTCGGGTTGCTGCAGCGTGTGGACGACCTCGTGGGCGATGAGATGCTGGCCTTCCGGACTCTCGGGATCGTACTCGCCGGAGTTGAACACGAGTGTGAACGCCGACTGCCAGCCAGGGATACGTGAGTTGTTCGTCGTCGGCTGCGGCGACGCGACACGGGATTCGACACTCATGAATGCTGTCTGCAGGTCTGGGTTAGGCCCTGTAGCCTGGAACGTCGGTGTTCGGATCGGCGTAGTCGGGGTAACAATCGAAGTGGCGGTACTTCTGGGCGAATTTGTAGAGGCCATGACCAAGCACGCGGTACTGTGCGGGCGGTTCCTCGCCCATCCCGACGTAGCAGTCTCTGATCTGGCAGAGCAAGTGTTCCTCGATTAGGGGCCGGAACTGCTCAACTGAATGCGCAGGCATCGGCGTGAACTCGAGGCGGGCATCGGGTTCTCGATCAAACGGACGATTGCCTTCGACGACGCGGTCGTCATTAGTGTCCTCGTAGTACAGCAGGTGGACATCCGAGACTGCCTCGACAGAGAACTCCGGCGGCTCGATGTCGCCGGACGCCGCTCGCTGCTGAACTTGGCCGGCGAAACTGGCGACCTTCTGTCGGAGGCCTCCACTGTCGGTCTGAGATTCGACTTCGTCAACAATCGTCGCCAGTTCGTCGCTGTACGCGTCCGCGGTCGCTCGGACCTCCTCGAGATCCTCCGCGAGGTAGACGTCGAGCATGTAGAGTCTAAACTCCTCGCGATCGACGTACTCGAGGGAATCGACCGGTGGGTCGACTGACGGATCGTCGTAGCTAACCACTTGCCGGTGGAACGGCTCGAACAGCGACTCGAACTGATCGTCGTCCATCGTGTGGACGGCCGCGAGTACCGCAGCGATCCGATCCGGGTTCATACGCGGCTCAATCGTGTCGTACCCTGTTTCTCGGTAGACGTGATATTTTGCATAGCGGCGAGCCTGAGTGATGCGTTCGTCTTCGGTGTTGGTGCGTTCAGAGGGATTATCAGGATATTCCTCCTGATTGTGATAGACAATTTCGCCATCAAATAGCATCTCAATTTTATGTTTTTCTCCGCTGGCGTCAACCACTTCTATTCCTACACCTTCGTCTGTCTCACCTGCGATATTGGCTTTCATACTTCAGAAGATTCCCAGAACACTATCATCTTCGTCTTCAGTTTCTTCTTCTTCCCGGCTCTTGTGCTCGTCTTCGTCACTCTTGGCTCGCCACTCGGAGAACCACGCTTTGGCGCGCTTTTTGAGCGCGGAGATGCCTTCTTTGCCGCCAGTGACCTTCGCGGCGGTGGTCCCGGCAATGACCGTTCCGAGAACGGCGTCGGCGTGGGCATCGCCAGTGAGGTTGCCGAGAAGGCTTTCGACGCCAAGGGCGTCAGCACCAGCATGCTGAGCTTGGGTGAGTGCGGCACCGACGCTGCCCCAAATACCGGCCGCGCCAACTTTCTTCGCGACCCCGTCGTCGCCCGAACCGTCCAGTTGTGCTTTGAGCTCGTCGGTCCGATCGGCCAGTGACTTCAACGGCTCCAGCTCACTTAGTGACTCCTCGATGGCACTCACCCGGCCGGCCAGGCCCGCGCCACCTTCTGCACCTTTCACTGGAGCACCGGCAGGCATCCGCTGAATGTGGACGTCCGTCCCCATCCGACTCACGACCAGCGGCTCCTCACCGGAGAGTGCCTGCTCGGCCGCCGCGTCGGCCTCCCGTTCTAACTGCGGATCAGGGTCAATCTCGAGATCAGCGCCCTCCTGGGGCATCATCGAAATCGGCGCGCCACCGTTCTGTTGTGTGACGTGGGCGAGTTCGTGCGCGAGCAAGTGCTGACCCTCCGGACTTTCGGGGTCGTACTCGCCCGAATTAAACACGATATCGTTCCCGCAGGTAAACGCCTTCGCGTCGATCGCCTCAGCAGCTTTCGCTGCAGTGCCGCCCGTGTGAATGCGCACGTCCGAGAAATCGGCGTCCATCCGCTCCTCGAGGGCGCGCTGGACGGGCTGATCCAGCGGTTGGCCACCGTTGCTCAGCACGTCCAGGACCTTGCCGGGCACCTCGTCGATGGTCGTGTCGGTTCCCTCGAGCGAGCGCTGAATCTGACCCTCGTCACGACCGAATAGTCGTGGAACCGCCGAATCAGCGAGATCCACGGCCGCAGCGGAGTTGTCGAGTCTGGCCGGGGCGAGGTGAGTCTCGACCTTGGCTGCATCTTGCTCGAGTGCGGCGGCCGCCAGGAGTTTAGAACTTCCATTTTGTAGAGCGGCCGACGAGGACGTTGTCTCCGCTGTCTTCGCCTGTGATTTGTCGCTCGTCTCGTTGTCCGAGTCCGATTTCGAGCGCGCGTTCCGAGAACGCGTCCAGTCTGTCATCGTCTACGCCTCCGGGCGCGGTTGGTGCGTCCGTACTTGGGGGTTCGATTGGACATGCTCGCCTTGATTTCTATTCTAACACGAACACCATAATTCTTTTCGTGCTAACTACATTCTGTAAGAACATATGGCAGTGATACGTGGTTGGAGAGATGGAGAATTACCCCTTCTAGCCGAGGAATAATTGGAATGCGATGAATATGTACACCGACGCCGGAGACCACTTGCGCGCGGAGTTCGAGCGGATCGGCACGGTTCTCGAGTGTGTCGTCGAGACGGAAATCCGAGGCGAGGAGTCCAACGAGCCGGGCCGTCTCGTCGGTGAGACCCGTCTGGCCACGTTCACCGGAGCTGAGCCGCCACCCACGACGGATGCCATCGAAACGGCACAACAGAGAGCCGAAACGATCGAAGAACGCATCGCCGAGAGCCGCGACGAAGCTATCGCACTGCCGCTGGACGACCTCTGCCGGACGTTCGACCTGTCCCGGGAAGAGAAAGACGTGTTGTTGTTCGTCCTCGCCCCCGAAATCGATCGGTCGATCACCGATATCTACGGACGGCTGGATGGCTCTGGACAGGCACTGTTACCCACGGTCGCGATCGTCGAGCGACTGCTATGGTACGCAGGCCACCGGGAGACGACCCCGACTGGCGACCGCCACGACGCGCTCTCCCAATCCACGCCGCTATTCGAGTACGGCATCGTCGACCGAACGGCAAGAGAGGACGCCAGTCCGTCGAGGCTCGACGTCCTCTCCGTCGACGACCGCATCGTCGAGTTTCTTCAGGGAGACGATAGCCTCGATTTGAGAGTACGGACGCGCCTCGAGCGGGAGACCCGAATCCAGGACCAGCCACTGACGATCGCAGACGCAGACGCGTCGCTCGAGGAGCTGCTGATAGCCCCGGCGTGTCGGGCGGAGCTGGAGGCACTGCCCGATCCCGATGGTCGGGGCCGGCGCGTCTACGTCCACGGCCCAGAGGGAGCCGGAATGCACCGTGCTGTGGAAGCCGTTTGTGAGAGCGACCGGCTGCTTCGGGCCGACCTGCGGGCGGTCCTCGCAGCCGACGCCCTCGAGGCGGTCGTCCGCGAGGCGCGACTGGTCGGCCTCCCGCTCGTCCTCCACCACGCCGACCAGGCTGCTGCCGACGCGGATCAGTCACTCGAGGCGATCGTCCACCGCGTCGGCGACCTCGAGACCGACCTCTACGTCGTCGGCCGGGAGTCGTGGACGCCGTCGAACCGACGGGACCGAACGCTGGACGCGATCCAGTCGTTTTCGCGACCGACTATCGCACAGCGACGGGAATTCTGGACGGACCGGGCTGACCAGTTCGCGGCGGATATCGATCCGGAACGGCTGGCGAGCACGTTCGATCTGACCCAGGGACAGCTGGAGGCGGCGCTGACGACAGCTCGAACGCTGGCTGCCGACGGCGAGCCGACCGTCGACGACATACGCGCCGGCTGTCGCGCCCAGTCCGCCGACGCACTCGAGGACCTGGCACAGCACGTCGAGCCCGACCTGTCGTGGGACGACATCAAACTCGGCGACGAGACGAGACGCCAACTCGAGACCCTCGAGGCCCACGTCACGAACCGTGGGCGCATCTACGACGACTGGGGATTTCGCGACCGCGACAAGAACGCGGGCGTCGTCGCCCTGTTCAAGGGATTGCCGGGGACCGGGAAGACGATGGCCGCCGAGGTGCTGGCAAAGGAAGTCGGGATGGACGTCTACAAGATCGACCTCTCGTCGGTCGTCTCGAAGTACATCGGCGAAACCGAGGAGAATCTCGAGGAGATCTTTCAGGCCGCAGAACAGTCGAACGCGATCCTGCTGTTCGACGAGGCCGACTCCATCTTCGGCGACCGGGCGGAAGTTTCCGACGCGACCGATCGGTACGCGAACGTCGAAGTGAACTACCTGCTCCAGCGGATCGAACACTACGACGGCATCATCGTGTTGACGACCAACTACGCACAGAACATCGATACCGCCTTTTCCCGGCGTATCACGCATACGATCCGCTTCGAGAAACCCGACGCAGCGACGCGACGGGCGATCTGGGAGTCGATTTTCCCACCGTCGATGCCCGTCGAGAACATCGACACCGAGTGGCTCGCCGACTTCGAGTACAGCGGCGGGACGATCGACAACCTCGCGAAACACATCGCGATCTACGCCGCCGAGGCCGACGCCGAGACGATCACGATGCGACACGTCGTCGAAGCGCTCGAACAGTACAAACGCGACCGAAACAGTCGGATTCAGGACCGTGACTTCGAACCGTATCTCGAGTATCTCCAGGGACCGACCGAACGAGAACAACAGCAACAACGCCACCGGATTCGCCACGATGAGAACTGACACCCGCCATCACCGACAATACCCGAACCGATGACGTACAGCGCCATAGCCGACGTGACGACGGCGATCGTCGAACTCTTGCGGGAGCACGCGGCGGAAGCGGCAACGCCACTCGATCCGTCCGGGATCGAAGCAGTTGCTCCTGATGCGGTCGATTCGCTCTCCGGGCTCGAACTCGCAGTGTATCCGTACCGGATTGCGACGGACAATCGGGGCCCCGGGGCCAGTCTCCCAGCCACGCATGATCTGACTGGCGATCTCGTCGGCTTCGCGTTCGGCCGCCGGATCGGGATCGACCTCCATCTCGACCTCTGTTTTGGGCAGCATCGAGATGGGTGTGTCGGGTTGCTGCAGCGTGTGGACGACCTCCCTGCCAGCAACGGCGCAAATTAGGTTCGACGTCTACTGTTCAGTGGGAGGAGGGTGTCAAGGGCAAGGGTTCACACTGTTTGAAATGGCGCTGGCGTGCTACCGGAGGCGAACAGCCGTTCCGTAGGCCATCACTTCCGAACCGCCGTCGGTGATCTGTGACGTCTCGAGGCGGACGTTGACGACCGCGTCGGCACCCATCTCCTCGGCGTCGGCCTCCATGCGAACGATGGCCTCGTCTCGCGCTTTCGAGAGGAGGTCGGAGTAGGCCTTCAGCTCGCCGCCGAACATATTTCGGATGCCCTGGGTGATGTCGCGGCCGACGTTTCTGGCCTCGACGGTGTTACCGCGGGCGATGCCGAGTACTTCGACGACTTCGCCGTCGGGGACCGTTTCAGTGTTCGTAACGTACATCGCCGGGAGATAGTTACCGAAATCACATAAGCTTCCTGTAACGTCCGCTCGGTCCCGATTCGGCGACAGCGGGCGACCGACAGCGACGCCGAACCCCGTCGATATATGATGGGTGGTCGGTAACGGTCGATCATGGACGTTCACTTCGACCACGCCGGGATCGCCACCGAGGACGCCCGTGACCTCGCCGCGCTGTACGAGGACCTCTTCGGCCTCGAGGCCGTCCACGAAGAGAAGTTCGACGGCATGCGCGTCGTCTTCCTCGACCTCGGCGACGGCTACTTGGAACTGCTCGAGCCCCTCGAGGAAGGAACCATCGCCCGATACCTCGAGAAGAACGGGCCGGGGATCCACCACCTCGCGCTGGCGACCGACGACATCGAGGCAGCACTCGAGCGGGCACGCGACCACGACGTGACCCTGATCGACGAGGAGCCGCGGCCGGGCGCGTGGGGGCACACGGTGGCGTTTCTCCACCCGAAGGATACCGGTGGCATCCTGCTCGAGTTCGTCGAGCATTGAGACGGGCTGCTGTACCGGGGTCCCGCCTCTCGTCGTTCCGTGACGCCATCGCCCAGCACCGCCACTGGGACCGAGATCCAGAGGAAGTTCCTGTCTAGATCACGTCCTGGCCGGCGACGCTGCAATTTGGGCAGGCGATCTGGACTGCGAGCACCACCGGTACGGTTCGATTTCTCGAGTCGAAGCCGGTGGAGCGGAGGCGAATTCGCTGCGACCCCGTAGCTGGCGACCGGCGTCGAAGTCGACGCGACTGCTCGAGCGGTTGGATATCTCTTCCGACCCCGCCGCGGGATTCAGTCGGCGTGCGAGCGGAACTCGCCGCTCTCGTCTCCGTTTGCACCCTCGAGTGCTCGGTGAGCGTAGAACGCGACCGAGAAGTCCTGCGGGCTGGGGATCGAACAGGCAAGCCACCCGATCATCGCCGCCGTGAGGATCGGCGAATCGGCCGCGATTCCACCGCTGAGTCCCAGTGCAAGCGGTGGGACCGCGAGTAGTGCGGGTGACAGGGCAGCAATCCTGAGAGTCCAGACCGGCTCTCAACCCGTCGGAATCGGCCGGACGGACGCCCAGGGACAGCTCGCCAGCCGTGGAAGGAGACCACGCCGACCGGAGAAGAACGAGACCTCGTACTCGATCCCAACGAGCCGAAGAACGAGTGCGTGTGCCGATTCGTGTGCTACCAGTCCCGCCACGAGCGTCGCGATCAGGACACAGCCAGCAACCAGTAGTTCGAGTTCGAGCATGTTTCGCGCATCGAAAGAGCCACCACGGCCGCTCGGCCGCTCGAGCCGCTTTCCACGTACACGTTCTCACGAACGGTGGCGGCAAGTCCGACAGGATTCACGTGTGAGTACATTAAAATTCGGAACTACCCGATCGTTCGGGCCGTCACGACAGTTCGGCCGATCGGTAGTACAGACGTTCGTGACCCGCTATCGCTAACGATTAAGTATGGTGGTCTGGTATGCCATACCATGGGAATGAGTGAATCACTCGAGTTCGGTCACGAGGACCGGAAACAGATCTACGAGTACGTCGAGCGCCACGGTGCGGTCGACGCCGAGGACGCACAGGGCGCTCTCGGGGTCGACCCCGGCGGGTTCCGCCACCACGTCGCGATCCTCAAACGCGACGGTCGCCTCGAGGAAACAGACGGAAAACTCCGGGTGACGATCGACGCCGGGACGGCCGAGGAGTACGTCACCGAGGACCTCGAGTTCCACATCAGACCGGCCAGACAGGAAGACCTGACGGGAATCGTCGGTGCGATCCGGCAGGTCGCCGAAGAGAAGACCTACATCGAAGCCGAAAGCGTCGCCGACGAAATCGACCATCAGGAGGCACTGCTCCGGCACAACGAACTCGAGTCCCGGATGTTCTTCGTCGCAACGGTCGAAGAGGAGGTGGTCGGCTGGGTCCACCTCTACGCGCCGGAAGTCGAGAAACTCTCACACACTGCCGAGTTGACCGTCGGCGTTCTCGAGGAGTATCGTGGGTACGGCATCGGCGCCCACCTCCTCGCACGCGGGCTCGAGTGGGCCGGCTCGAACGGCTACGAGAAGGTCTACCAGAGCGTCCCCTCGAGCAACGAAGACGCCATCGCCTTCCTCGAAGCTCACGACTGGGAGACCGAGGCGGTGCGAGAGGACCACTACAAGCTCAACGGCCACTACGTCGACGAGGTGATGATGGCGGTCGAACTCTAGGTAAAGAGGACCGACGGGGCTAACACCCTGGCCTCGAACCATCGACCAGATGGCAACGGCCCTGCGTGCGTTCCGGATCGCCTACGACGGCACACCCTTCCGGGGATTCCAGCGCCAGCCTCACGGCGAGACCGTCGAGGACGCCATCTTCGACGCACTCCGCCGTCTCGAGGTCCTCACCCCCGACGTCGACAAACCCGACGGCTACGCCGCGGCCGGCCGAACCGACGCCGGCGTCTCCGCACTCGCCCAGACGATCACCCTCGAGTCGCCCGAGTGGCTCACTCCTCGGGCACTGAACGCCGAACTCCCGGCGTCGATTCGCGCGTGGGCGAGTGCGCCGGCACCGCCCGATTTTCACGCCACCCACCACGCGAGCAGTCGAACCTATACGTATCACCTGTTCGCGCCACCCGACGGTGACTGCGATGACGACCGGTTTCGGGCTGCCTGTGACGCCCTCTCCGGCACCCACGACTTCCACAACCTCACGCCGGACGACCACAACACGGAGCGATCGCCGACACTCGAGGCGACCCGCGACGGTGACTACCTCGTCGTGACCGTCACTGCCGGCGGCTTCGCCCGCGAACTCGTCCGCCGCCTCGTCTCGCTCGCACACGGCGTCGCCACAGGAAAAGAACCGCTCGAGAAAATCGACCGCGTCCTCGAACCCGACCCCCTCCCCGGACACGAGGGAATCGCCCCCGTTCCGGCGGAACCGTTGATTCTCTCCCACGTCGATTACCCGGACCTCGCGTTCTCGGTGGACCCCGAAGCTGCCCACCGCGCTCGCGGAATCTTCGAGACGCGGGCTGTCGAGCGACGAACCGGCGCTCGCGTCGCAGACGAAATCGCAGGCGGAATCGTCACCGACGACGCGAGTCAGCCCGACGGATCGGAGTGACCGCTCGAGACGCGATTTCGGGCGACGGGGTTCCCTTCTGGACTCGAGTCGTCCGGCAGTGCTTTGAGGGCTGACGAACCACCGGATTGCATGGAACTGTCACCGGAAGAGTACGGCGCCTACTGGCGCGGGTCGGCCTACGTCGCCGCGGGCTTTCTGTTCGTGCTGTTGACCTACCGGTTCCTGATCACACACCTGCTCCAGTTCGGAAACCCGGGCGCGCTCGCCATCGGCTTCTTCCTGCTCGCCGCGGTCGTCTTCATCGGGACCTTCGTCGCCATGCTGGGCATCGCCCGCGTCGTCCGGACGGCGGTCGACGCAGAGATGCGTGGCTAGGGGGACATCGGAACGGAGACGAGAACGGCCGGGGCGAAGTCAGTCGGGATCAGACCGCGGTCGTTCCGTACCGGGTCGTCAGGTACGCACTCGCACCCGCGGCGAGTCCAGCGAGCACGGCCGCAACAACGGCGTAGATAACTGCGCCGAAAATGGCACCGATGACCTCCAGGATCGGGAGATCCAGACCATCATCAGCGCCATCTTCGGTGGAGTCAGTCTGGTCCTCGCCGGTCGACTGGTCCTCGGCAAACGGATTGTCACCGGCCGATTGCTCGTCGCCGAACGGATCGTCACCGTCACCCGGGAGTTCGCCGGCGCCAACTTCGTCTGACGCCGGTGCGACCAGGCCGACGGCGGCGACGCCAACCGTCGTCGCGACGACCAGCACGCCGATCATGACGACGACGCCGACCGCCGAACCGAGGGCCGCGACCGTGATCGCCCGGCCGCGGTTGGGGAACCGAACCGTCGACTCGACGCCGACGAGTCCCGCCAGCAGCACGTAATTGACCAGCCCAGCTATCGCGACTCCACTGAGGACGATCGTCACCTCCTGGAGGGTCAACAGTCCCTCGACCATCCCGACCATCGTGGTGTAGTCGACGCCGACGAGCCGAACGAGCGACACCAGTACCAGGATAGCCAGTCCGAAGCCGGCAGCGGCGAATACGCTCGCAAACTCACCAATTCCACGCTGGACGTCAGTTTCTCCGAGCCGGTCGACGGTGTCGTCGACGAATCGGGTGAGCACGTCACTCGAGTCGGCCGCCGTCGCGTTCTCGGACTCGTTCGTGGGAGTCTCCGCAGTGTCTTCAGGTTCGTCGGTGGTTGACTCAACGCCGTCGCCGGGTTCATCGGCGGGCGACCCGGTGGTGGCGCCGTGGTCGTCCTGGGTCGTCTCCACCTCGTCCGCGCGTTCGGGGCCCGTCTCCCCGGAATCGGTCGGCGGCGTGGCGTCCGGTGCCGTCGTCTCGTCGTCGTGTGCACTGTCGTCTGTCATCAGTTGATCACCCGTCGAATGCCGTTCGTGAGTGCTGCGGCCACACCGCCGGCGATCGCGCTCGCGAGGGTTCCAATCACCAGGATTCGCGAGAGTTCGTAGCCCTGTGGGGACATGCTGACCGACACCTCGAGCATCTCGACCATGGCGTCGGCGTACTCGCCGTCGACGAAGCCAGCCCCTGCGGATGCGAGGGTCGCAACGTCAGCCCCCGGCCCATACGCACCGCCGAGGATCATCACGAGGACCATCGCGACGAATCCACCGCCGCCGCCGAGCACACCGACGGCGAGTGCCCGGTCCAGCGAATAGCTGGCACCGGCTTTGCCACCGAGGTAGGCCGCGAACAAGGGGGCCGAAAACACGATGGCGTGACTCGCGACGTACGCGAGCAACGGGCCGACGATCGCTCCGGCAGCGAAATTGAGCAAGATCGTCAGTACCCCGTACCCGAGCCCCACGAGTCCAATGGCGTAGACCGCCGTCAGAACCGGTCGCTTCGTCTCCGGGTCCGTGATCGTGCCGGGAAGCCGCCCGAGAACGTCACCGACGTCCGGGCGTTCGTCTCGCCGTGCGTCTCGAGGCTCCGGACGGGAGGCACCGCTCGAGTAGCCGAGCGAGCCGGCACCTGCTCCGACGATGCCGATTCCCACGCCGGCGACGAGTAATTCGGCGAGGAATCCTTCGATCTCGAACCCGAGCGAAGAGACGACGACGTCGCTCCCGACGAGTCGAATCGCGACCACCATCGTCAACACGATCCCGACGTACCCGAGGTAGGAGCCGACACCCGAGGCAGACAGTGCAGTGACGTGATCGCTCGACCGTGAGCCGACGTACAGCCCGAGTCCCGCAGCGAGGATTCCCGAGGCGAAGAGCGTCTGCACGCCGAGGTACGACACGATTGCAGCACCGCCAACACCAACCTGGATGTCCCAGAGGAACAGCATCACGCCGAAGGGCAACGAGAGGACGGCCCCGATCGCGACGAACGTGAACGTGATCATCGTCACGTGGGCCTTCGATTCGTCGGTTCGAAGGGCATCGTAGACCCGTCTGAGCGTCCCCCTGGCTCTCCCTGTCCGGGGAGTGCTCTCGGCAGTCGTCTCCGTCGAATTCTCCATGATCCCGACCAGTCCGCAGACTGACAAATAAGTTTTGGCCCCTTGTCACCCGGTTTTGTCGATAACGTATAATTCCAATATAATTCAACATCCGCCAGATCGAAAGCGTTCGATCCGTCCGCCACGGCACCACCTCGATGGCTGGACAGCCGCTGTCGACGGGTGTCCGGAGAAACGCGATATCGCCGGCTCGACGGCGAACGTGTCGATCGAGTCGGTCGTTCGTCTCGTTCGACTCGAGTCACTCCGCCGGACCGTCGGCTGGTCCCCCGGTTCCCGCGGTCACCGATCCAGCTCGCCGCCGGTCGTACAGGGCGAGCGCGACAGCACCCAGCCCGAGGAGGAGCAGGAGGAAGTTCACGAGCCCGCCGAGGTACGGAATCTGCCCGATCAGCGCGGCACCGACGAGCCCGACCAGCAGCGCCAGCCAGCGGTTGTGAACGTCGAGGCGGCCGAGAATCCAGGCGGCGACCGCGAACCGGCCGTAGATGACGGCGATCCAGACGTACAGCGCGAACAGGAAGGCACCGGCGAATGCGATCGGGATCCCGAGGATCGTGATCAGCAACGCGACCAGCGCGACCGGGACGAGGACGAGCGCGCCGAGCCCGGCGAATCCGCTCCTGACCGGCGACGTTGCGACGCGTCGTGCGACGGTGGCCGAAAACCGCGGGAACACGAGCAAGAGTGCAGCCCCCAGCAACAGGTTGAGCGCCAGCGCGTAGACGCTAACCGCCCACTCGGCGAACGGCTGGACAGTCGGAATGCCCTCGGGTCCGATCGTCGGATCGTGGGTCACGTCGCCGGCGACGGCGTCGGTATTGCCCTCGAGCGAACCGCCGTAGGTCAGGTCGCCCTCGATGCTGGCCTCGTCACCGAGACGGACTGTTTCGGCACCCGCCGCGACGTCGCCGCCGATCGCACCGTCGATCTGGACCGTTCCGGCTCCGGCCTGCAGGGAGCCGTCGACCTCGCCGTCTTCTGCAATGAGAACGTTTCCAGCACCGGCGCTCACGTCGCTGGCGACCTCCCCATCGATGACGAGGCTCCCGGCGGCGGCGCTCACGTCGCCCTCGACCGTGCCGTGGATGCGCACGTCGCCCGCGAGGCCGCTCACGTCACCGGTGACGGTCCCACCTTCCTCGACGACGACGCTGCCGGCGACCCCCTCGAGGCTGTCGACGGTCTCGCCATCCTGGACGACGACGCCGCCACCGACGCCAGTCTCCGACTGGGCGACCGCGGTCGCTGGAACGGACGCGAGGAGGAGCCCGACGAGAAACACCACGAGTGCGAATCGGACGTACCGCTGTCTCATAGCGTCCAGCACACCGACGAGCGTGTTAATTGTGTAGGACAGTGGACACTATCGGTGACTGTCTGCTCCCGATCGACGTTAGCGACCGACCTGACGCGTAACGGGGAGAGACAGCGTGACGCAGGTCATTCGAGTCGGTACCGCAACAGTGCCGCAATCCCGCCGAGGTTCGAGAGCTGCTGACCGGGCGGGAACTCACTCGAGAAGACCGTGACCTCGCCGCCTTTCTGTTCGGCGGTGCGGACGACGTCGTCGACGTCGATGGGCCACTCGCCGTCGGGGCCGCGCTCCTTGCGCAGGCGGTCGTCGAGGATCAGCAAGCGGTCGATCGCGCCGTACTCGGCGGCTTTCTTCACCTCTTCGGGCCCGTAGGCCGCCTTGACGCCCTGGGCGATGCGCTGGGTGAGTTCGTCGATGTACTCGGCTTCGCGCTCGATGCGGGTCTCCTGTTGTACGTCCGCGACGGCACCGCGTTTGAGCACCTCGTGGACGCCCCGGTCGCCGACGCTCGCCGTGTCGACCATCGTCACCTGTTCGGCGACTTCGGGTTCGTTCTCCTCGATGTACTTGTAGGCGTCCTGTTTCGTGAACCCGGGACCGGCGAGGATGATCGCGTCGGCGTCCTGCCGTTTGAGGACCGTTGCGAGTTCGGCGAACAGTTCGGACCGACCGCGGGCGTACTCGCCTTTGCCGGTCGTCCCCGTGATCGTCGCCCGCTCTTCGGTGCCGTACTGGGCGACCGTGTGAACGTGGGCCTGCCCCTCCTCGACGGTGGCGATCGCCACGTCCGGGTTTTCGGCGGCCTCTTCAGCCTCCTCGAGGCGGGCCTCCTGGTCGGGCTTGAACCGCTTGTCGATCGAGATCTCGTCGCGCGCTTCGACGTTCAGCGTGTGGTGGAATCCCAGCTGGTCCTCGCGCGAACAGGCGACGATCTCGCCGCCGACGCGAAGCCGGTTCGCAAAGCGGTGAAACTCGACGTCGTCGACGGCGATGGCGACCCACATATGTTCGCGCTCGCCGCCAGTGTCCCGCATCTGCTCGTCGTCGCGCTGGATTCGACGGGTCGTGTCACCCGCGACCCGATCGCCGGGCTCGAGGACGTACTGGAGGTGCCAGAGGTCGTCGACGCTCTCGGGGACGACCGTCACCCGTTCGCGCCCACCCTCGAGTGGCTCCCGGTCTTTGATCTGCATGCCCGAGGGTTCGGGGAGGCGTGGTAAGAGAACACCGGATTATCGTTACGCCTCCCAGTAGGCGGAGATGTAGAGCAACGCGATCAGACAGACGATGACGATCACGAACAGTGCGACCGTCATCAGCGTCATCACGTCCATACTCGGGGGTTCGAAGTGGCCGCTGAAAATCCTGCCGGTAATCGATCAACTCTGGTCCTGTGCGTTCAGAAATGCAAGCAAAACAGGCTATGGAGACGAATTGCCGCTGACCATCCCGAAAGCCCCTGCCGTGATGGTTGAGACGTATTCGATTCCCCGGTAACTGATCCGGATATGGCGAACGGAGACCACGGTTTTTGTAGCGACCCGCCCAATGGCCGGCAATGAAGGTAATCAAGGACAGCGTGCACGACCACATCGCCGTCGACGGGGTTGCCCGGGACCTCGTCGACACGCCGGCGCTCCAGCGACTCCGGCGCATCCGACAACTCGGGACCGTCTCGCTCGTCTACCCCTCCGCGAACCACACCCGGTTCGAACACAGCCTCGGCGTCTACCACCTCGCCTGCGAGGCACTCGAGCACCTCGGCGTCGAGGGGCTGCAGGCCGAACGCGTCAGAGCTGCCGCGATCCTCCACGACGTCGGCCACGGCCCGTTCAGCCACAATCTCGAGGCGCTCACCCACCGGCGGACCGGCAGGTACCACGACGACGTCCACCACCTCCTCGCCGAGGGGGCCGTCGGAGACGTCCTCCGGGCACACGACCTCGAGCCGGCGACGATCGCCGACCTCGTCGCGGGCGAGGGGCGGTTCGGCCAGCTCGTCTCCGGCGAACTCGACGTGGATCGGATGGACTACCTCGTGCGGGACGCCCACCACACCGGGGTCCCGTACGGGACGATCGACCACGGGCGGCTCGTCCGAGAGTTGACGTTCACCGACGGCGAGCTCGTCCTCGCGGAGGGGAACGTCCAGACCGCAGAGAGCCTGCTGGTCGCCCGCGCACTGATGAACCCGACCGTCTACAGCCACAGCGTCGCCCGGATCAGCAAGGCCATGCTCCGGCGGGCGGCAGAACGCCTGCTCGACGCCCCCGAGAACGACGTCGACGCCGCGACACTGATGCGGATGGACGACGCCGACCTCCTCGTGGCGCTGCGCTCGAGCCCCGCCACGGCTGAATTCTCGCGGCGGTTCGACGAGCGCGACCTCTACAAGCGGGCCGTCTGGGCCGAGATCGACGACGTTCCCGGCGGCGTGATCGAGGCCGATCACGAGACCGTCCTCACGTTCGAACGCGAGATCGCCGACGCCGCCGACGTGGACCCCGACACCGTGATCCTCGACATCCAGGGTCGCCCTTCGATGCCCGAGTCGACATCGCGCGTGATGGTCAACGGCGAGATCCGCCGCCTCGAGCAACAGTCGCCGCTGGTCGCGGCGCTGCGGGCGGCCCAGTACTCCCAGTGGCGACTCGGCGTCTACACACGCGATGACTTGCGCGAACGGGTCGGCCGGGCCGCAGTCGACGTCCTCGGACTCGACATCGACGGCGCGCTGGTCAGCGAGGTTCGCGATGGGCTGGACGCGACGCTCGATCAGTTTCTCGAGTGAGCCGTCCGACACGCACGGTAACGAGAGCGTTTCGCCCACGTGACTCTCTCTCGAGCCGGAAAAATCCCTTTTGTGCGGTCCGTGGAAGCCCGCCCTATGCACGTCGGAGTCCACACCCCACCGCTGGCCGACGAATCCATCGACGACGCCGTCGCGTACCTTTCCGAGCGGGGCATCGACGCGATCGAACCCGGCGTCGGCGGCCACCCGGGCGAGGACCACGTAGAACGCGAGGCGTACCTCGACGACGAGGAGGCACAGGCAGAGCTGCGGTCGCTACTCGAGGGCCACGAGATGGAGATCAGTGCCCTCGCGACCCACAACAACCCGCTGCACCCGGACGACGAACGCGCCGAACGCGCGGATACGCACCTCCGGGAGGGGATCCGGCTCGCCGCACAGCTCGAGGTCGACGCCATCACCTGCTTCTCTGGCTTGCCCGCCGGTGGCCCGAACGACGAGGTACCGAACTGGATCACCGCACCGTGGCCGCCCGAGCAGGCCGAGGCGCTCGAGTACCAGTGGGAGGTCGCCGTCGAATACTGGGACGAACTCGCCGAGTACGCCGACGACCACGGCGTCGACGTGGCGATCGAGATGCACCCGAACATGCTCGTCTCCGACCCGCACAGCATGCTCCGGTTACGCGAGGAAACGGGCGACCGAATCTGTACGAACTTCGACCCCTCGCACCTCTACTGGCAGGGAATCTCGGTGCTCGACGCGATCAGGTTGCTCGGCGACCACGACGCCATCGCCCACGTCCACGCCAAGGACACCCGGATCTACGACGCCGTCGCCCGCGAGAAAGGCGTCCTCGACACGACGCCGTATCCTGACGAACCGAACCGGTCGTGGATCTTCCGCACCGTCGGTTACGGCCACGACACCTCCCACTGGAAGGACGTCGTCTCGACGCTCCGCATGGCCGGCTACGACGGCGCACTGAGTATCGAACACGAAGACTCCCTCCTGAGTTCGCGCGAAGGTCTCGAGAAGGCCATCGCGTTGCTCGAGGAGGCAATCTTCCACACGCAACCTGGTGACGCCGAGTGGGCCGAGTGAAGCCTTGCAACCACACCTATCAGATCCATATGTATCGTACAATACCGACACTAATCATCACACAGAACCAGCCTGATCAATCGTCGGAGTCCGAAACGACTCGAGATAGCACCGCTCGAACCCAGTCGATCCACCGTGCGTACCGGGTATGACGGTGCAGAACAGACGCGAGCGATACCGCGGCGATGGCCAGGCGAGGCGTCCGTAGACGACGTCCGAACTGAGAAGCAAAGCACCCGGGTCGAGAGTCACAGGGGCGTGAGACGGAGCGGCGATCACTCAGAATTGCAGTCACAGCCGCCCTGCTCGAGCAGGTCCCGGACGGTGTACTGCTGTCGGCAGTCCTTGCAGGTCACGGTGACGGTGACCAGCACGTCGAACTCGCCGATGTCGAGCACGTCGTTGCGCTCGAGCTGGGCGATGGTGTCCTCGGTGACCGCGCCCGTTCGATTGCGAAGCGCACCGAGTTTGTCGCGGCTGCGCTCGAGTCGCTCCTCGTCCGACGGTGTCTGGAGTTCGGCCTCGAGACAGTTTCGCAGGTGGTTGTAGACGGTCTGGTGAGAGACGAAGTCGCGTTCGACGTCCTCGATGTCCACGCCGTCGCGCTCGAGTTCCTTTCTGGTCTGAACCTGGGTCCCGCTGCTGACGTCGTCGTCGGTTAGCAGGCGGTACATGTTCTCGACCTCACCGTCTTTGAGCTGGAGGCCCGCCTCTTCGAGTGCCGTCTCGAGGATGCGCTGGTTGACGTGGGTCGCAAGTTCCCGCGTGCTGTAGCGGTCGTCGGACGGATCGGTCCAGTATCGCACGAGTTCGTCGTCCAGTTCGCCGAGGGCGTACCGGTCGCCGACGCGTCCGACCTTGCACCCACACGACGATTCTGCGGCTGCGTCGGTGGTTCGTTCACTCACTGTCTCGAGGTACTCGGCTTGGCGGTAAAAGCGTTCTGTCCGCGATCCTTTACGGGAATACGGCCGTAATGCACCGACGACCCCGGGAATCGATCGAACGAGTGGACCGGCTGAGGAATAATATCTTCCGTTACCTTTTCGTGGTGATGACAGTTTGCATATATTTTCTGGGGCAGCTGGGTCCGGGATCACTCACGCATCGTCAACCGACTCGAGGACGATCACCCGGAGGTCGCTGACGTTCGTTCCGGTCGGCCCGGTTCGAACGAGTGCGTCAGCATCCTCGAGCAGCGAGTACACGTCGTGGTCGTCGAGAGCCGTTCGCCCCGCCGATTCGGAGATGGTGTCGGCGTCGGCGATCGCACCGGCAGCGTCGGTCGGCCCGTCGACGCCATCGGTGTCGACGCCCGCGACGACGACGCCGTCTACGCTACGGGTACCGTCGGCGAACCCGAGTGCGCCACTCGTGACGAACTCCTGGTTCGGGCCGCCGGTTCCGTCCCTGCCAGAGACGGACACCGTGGTTTCACCGCCCGAGAGGATCACGGCGGGTGGTTCGACGGGCGTCCCCGTGGCCCGGCACTCTTCGGCGATCGCGACCTGCGTCAGGGCCGCCTCGCGCGCTTCGCCACGGACGCGCGAGGAGAGGATCAGTGGCTCGTACCCGCGCTCGAGGGCGACCGATTGCGCTGCCTCGAGTGCCGTGTGGTTTCTCCCGACGACGTGGGTCCGGGTCCGATCGAACGCCGGATCCCCGGCGGTGGGCGTCTCGGGGTGTTCGCCACCCGCCCCGGACTCGAGGTGGTCGCGAACCGTATCCGGAATCCGGTCACCGAGGTCGTACCGCTCGAGGACCTCGAGGGCGTCGTCGTACGTCGTCTCGTCGGGGACCGTGGGGCCGCTCCCGATCACGCTGGGGCGGTCGCCGACCACGTCGCTCAGTGCGATTGTACAGACGGTCGCAGGGGCCGCTTCACGCGCGAGGTAGCCACCTTTGATCGCCGAGCAGTGCTTGCGGACGGCGTTGAGTTCTGCGATCGGTGCACCGACCGCGAGCAAAGCGTCGGTGACGGCCTGCAGGTCGGCGAGCGAGAGCGACCCGGCGGGTGCCGCGAGCAGGGAACTCGCCCCGCCGGTAACCACCGCGACGACGAGGTCGTTCGCTCCCGCTGTGTCGGCCACCTCGAGCACCCGGCGGGTGCTGTGGACGCCATCCCGGCTCGGCGTCGGATGCTCTCCGGGGAGCACGTCGACGACGTCCGTCGGTGCGGGATCGTCCGTAACGACGACGCCGGCGTCGAGACGATCGCCGAGTTCGGCCTCGAGCGCCGCCGCAAAGCCGCCTGCTGCGTTACCGCCGCCGACGATCACGACGTCGTCGAACGACTCGAGATCGTATCGGCTCTCACCGTCGGCACTGTCGATTCCGTCGATGCCGTCCGCGACGAGGCTGCCGTCGCAGCACGTGACCCGCCGCTCGACGCACGCCGCTGGCTGGGCTGCCTCGATCCCTGCGAGCAGACACTCGAGTGCCACCTCGTGAGCTGGCGAGCGCTCGAGGGCGCTGCGATGTCGAACGTCGATTCCTCCCATACGACGGTGATACGCTGGTGTGGGCAAACGTGTTCCCCTCCGTGTGGACTCCGATAGAACTCCGAACAGGGGTCCACCCCGAGACGGGGAATCTGCTATCGCGGGACGAATCGCATCGTCCCGTCCTCGAAGACCAGTTGCTCGCGTTCAAGGACCTCGAGGTCGGCACTGGTGTCGGCGTCCTCGAGCAGCGCCTCCGAGACGTGCAGTTCGGAGAGGTCCGTCGTGTTCCTGATCCGGACGATCCGTGCGCGTTCGGGGTCGTAGCCGCCCAGTGCGCCGAGGGCGATGTGGACCGCGAGTTCGTCGTCTGGAGCGACCACCGGCAGGGTCGCCTTGGCGAGCGAGCCGCTGGTTACCGCGTTCGTGTACGTCTGCTCGAGGTCGAGCTGATCGATCGCCGACTGCCGGGTGAGGTCGGCCAGTCCGATCCCGTTCCCGTTGCCGTGGGTCTCGTCGGTCAGCCCGCGGACGTAGATCAGGTCGACGTCGGGGTTCTCCGGATCGGGCGCGTTGAGAACGCGGTAGCGACCGATGACGTTCGTGTCCATCCCCGCCCCAGAGATTTCCTTGCCGATCTCGTCGACGACGAGCAGGTCGAGGTCGTCGAACGGCAAGGTGGCCATCTCCCGACGAGCGGCCTCGAGCAACTCGGGCTCGCGGCTCTCGAACCCGTCGGCACGGACCCCCTCGATTTGGGCGGTCTCCTCGTCGGCGTTCTCGACGATAGCGACGCCGCCACGCAGGGGGAGCGCGTCCCGGACGACCGACAAGAGCGCCTCGAGCGTCGGCACGTACCCCTCCGCGATCGCCGTCGAGTGGAAGGCGTTCGCCCCCTCTCGCTTTCCGAGGCCGACCACGGTCATTTTACAGAGGCCACTCTCGAGTCGGCCGGTGAAGTTCGTGTGCGGTTTCACCCGGTTGACAACGAGGAGTGCGTCGGCCTCGAGGGCGGCTCGCGAGACGTACACCGGCGTCGGCGTGTCCCCGACCGTAACCGCCCCGACCTCCTCGACAGCCATCCGGGCGTCGATCGGTGCACCCATCGCCGCTTCGGTCACCCCCAGTGATTCGAGCACCTCGCGCTGTCCCTCCGGCGTCGCACCGCCGTGACTCCCCATCGCCGGGACGATCACCGGCTCGAGCCCGCGGTCTGCGAGCGCGTCGATCACCTCGCGGACGTAGTCGGCCAGCCCGTGAATCCCGCGGCTACCGACGCCGACTGCCACCGTCGACCCGCGCTCGAGTTCCGACAGAGACAGTTCCACGACGGCCTCCCTGACCCGTTCGCGCAGGTTCTCGAGTGTCTCCGTCTCGGGTTCGTAAGCGACGCGGGCGAAACCCGGCAACTCGTGGTCGTCGACGACGGACTCGAGGTGGGCCCGGTCGGGAAACTCCATGCTAGCTCGAACGTCGGTCGTCTCGATGAGAAGTGTTTCGACAGTGCTGGAGGGGTTCAGGCAATACTTCCCCTTCGAGCGGTTTCGCTCCATCACGTTCATCCACGTCGAACCGTCATCCAGCGGTGAAGAGCCGTTTTTACCCTCGTCGGTGACCGTCCAGTCATGGACGATAGTCGAACCTACGCCTTCGAGGGTACGACCCCGACGATCGACGACACGGCGGCGGTGAGCCGGGACGCCGTCCTCGTCGGTGACGTCGAGATCGACGCCGAGGCGAGCGTCTGGCCGGGCGTCGTCTGCCGCGGCGACGTCGACCCGGTCCGGATCGGCCGCTACACGCACGTCGGCGACAACGCCACGATCCACGCCTCGAGTCTCGCCGACCGGGTGATGGTCGGCCACGGCGCGGTGCTCAACGAAGCCGGCGTCGGCGAGGGCGCGCTGGTCGGATTCAACGCGACCGTCAACGCCGGCGCGACCGTCGGCGCGCAGTCGGTCGTCGCCGCGGGAACCGTCATCCCCGACGACTACGAGGTTCCAGCCGAGTCGTTCGTCCGCGGCGTCCCCGCAGAGATCACCCCGCTCGAGGAGACGACGATCGATCCCGAGTCGATCTTCGAAGAGTACGCCACGGGAGAGTACACCGACCTCGCGAGTCGACACGAGGAGCTGTTCGAGTAGACAGGAGCCCGAAAATCACCTGATTCCCGACGCGAGCCTCAGACGCGCTCGATGATCGTTGCCACACCCTGCCCGAACCCGATGCACATCGTCGAGAGGGCGGTGTCAGCCCCGGTGCGCTCGAGTTCGTGGGCCAGTTTCGTCAGGAGCATCGCGCCGGTCGCCCCGAGCGGGTGACCGTGGGCGATCGCCCCACCGTTGACGTTGACGTCCTCCCAGGAGACGCCGGTCTCTTCGAGCCAGGCGGCGACGACCGAGGCGAACGCCTCGTTGACCTCGAAGAGATCGATCTCCTCGATGTCCATGTCGGCTTTCTCGAGGACCTGCTCGGTCGCCGGGATCGGGCCGGTGAGCATCGTGACGGGATCGACGCCGACGACCTCGGTCTGGACGATCCGGGCCATCGGTTCCCAGCCGTGTTTCTCGGCTGCCTCCTCCGTTGCGAGCAGGAGCGCGGAGGAGCCGTCGACGATTCCGGAGGAGTTGCCCGGGTGGTGGAAGCCCTCACCTTCCTCGCGAAACGACAGCGGAAGATTCGAGAGCGTCTCGACGTCGGTTTCCGGCCGCGGGTGTTCGTCCTCCTCGACGACGATGGATTCGCCCTCGAGTTCGGTCTCGACGGGAACGACCTGATCGTCGTAACGGCCCTCCTCCCAGGCCTCGCCCCAGCGTTGCTGGGAGTCGGCGGCGAGTTCGTCGAGTTCCGACCGGCTGAATCCCCACTGCTCGGCGATTCGTTCTGCGCCCTCGCCCTGTGTCGTCAGCTCGTCGAAGTACTCGAAGTAGGTGTCGGTGACGCCGCTGCCGTCGGAGCCCATCGGGACGCGCGTCATGTGTTCGACGCCGCCGGCGATCAGGACGTCGTGCTGGCCCGCCATGAGGTTCGCCCCCGCGAAGTTGACCGCCTGCTGGCCGGAGCCACACATCCGGTTGAGCTGGACGCCGGGGACGACGTCGCCCCACCCGGCGACCATCGGCGCGAGCCGGCCGATGTTGAGTCCTTGCTCGTCGACCGGCGTCACGCAGCCGTAGATAACGTCCTCGATCGTCTCCGGCTCGAAGCCGTTGCGCTGCTCGAGTGCCCGCAGGGGTTCGGCCGCGAGGTCCTGCGGGTGGGTGTCACTGAACGAGCCGCCACGCTTGCCGAAGGGCGTTCGGACTGCGTCGACGATGACTGCCGAGTGCTGTGTCATAGGTGGCGAGTCTATGTTAACGTCGACCAAAGTCCTTGGGACTGCGGAAGTTCGGGAGCGGTCGCGCTGGTGGGCATTCAGACCGTGCGTGTTTCTCACTTGCAAAGACTTACTGGGACGGACGTCGATCAGTCGAGTCGATGGATCTTGGAATCGACGATCGGACCGCCGTCGTCACCGGCGGAGCCGGCCGAATCGGACGTGCAGATTGCAAAACGCTCGCTGACGAAGGGGCCAACGTCGTCGTCCTCGACGTCGACGCCGACGGCGCGAGTACCGTCGCCGACGAGATCAACGAGGAGGCCGACGGCGGTGACGCACTGGCCCTCGAGTGTGATCTCACCGATCGGGAGGACGTCGCCGCCTCGATGGAAGCCGTCCGTGAGGAGTTCGGCGGCGTCGACATCCTCGTGAACAACGCGGCGATGGTCGACGCGCGCTCGCGGATCGCCGACTACGACGACGACGTCTGGGAACGCGACGTCGAGATCAACCTCACCGGCACCTACAACATCAGCCGGGAGGTGTTCCCGCGGATGTGCGAACGCGGCTGGGGCCGGGTCATCAACATGTCCTCGATGGCCGGCTGGTACGGCGGCTTCGGCCAGCTCTCGTACTCGGCGACGAAATCCGCGATGATCGGACTCGGCCGGACGATGGCCCTCGAGGGGGCCCAGTCGGGGGTCACCTCGAACGTGATCGCGCCGAACATCGTCGTCAGCGACTTCGCAGAGCTCAGCCCAGAAGCGTTGCGCGAGAACGTCGACCCCTACTTCGCCCGGATCGCGGAGGCGACGCCGATGCGCCACCTCGGGACCGAACAGGACGTCGCGGACATGGTCGCCTACCTCAGTTCCGAGCGGGCCTCCTACGTGACCGGACAGGTCGTCGGCGTCACCGGCGGCGTCGACCTCTTTAGCTTCTGACCCGACAAGATCGTGGGGCGTCGAACGAACACCCCGATCACTCCTCGAGAACCCGGCGCAGATCGCGACCCAGCCAGTTCGCGTAGGGCACGCTCGAGCCGATCAGTTCCTCGCGGGCGTGCTGGATCGCCTGCAGGTGGGAGGCGACGTTGTCGTGTGCGCGGTCGTGCTCGGCGATAACGGCTGCCATCTCCCGCGCCGTCTCTTCGACCTCGTCGCCGGGGACGACCCGGTTGAGCAATCCCAGATCCCTGGCCGCTTCGGCGTCGAGTTCCGCCTCGTCCGCGAGCAGCATCAATTCGGTCGCCTTCGGCCAGCCCACCTGTCTGACGAGGCGCGCGGCGATCGTCTGTCCGGCGAGGCCGAAGGCGACCTCCGGCCACCACATCGTGACGTCCTCGCTCCCGACCCGGAGGTCACAGGAGTCGATCAGGATCGCTCCCGCACCGGGTGCCGGCCCGTCGGCGGCGACGATCACCGGCCGATCGCTCCACGAACACCACTCGGTCACCGCACCGAGCAGTTCGAACAGGTACTCCCGGCGGTCGGAGTCGTCACCCTGGAGAACCTCGAGGTCGAGGCCAGCACAGAAGACCGGGCCCGACGCCGTCAGGACGACCGCCGAGACGTCGTCGCGCTCGTCGATCTCGAGAAACGCAGCGAGGACGTCCTCGCCGAGTTCCGGCGAGAACGCGTTTCGGCGGTCGGGATCGGTGAGTCGGACGGTGGCGACGCCGTCGGCGATCTCGAGGGACGCTCGACCGTTGTCCGCGGTTCGTTCCGACATCGTCACTCACCCCCGATTCCCATCTGCGAGGCGATGGTGTTGAGCTGGATCTCGTCGGTTCCCTCGACGATCCGCAGGATGCGCGCCTGGTGGAGCAGTCCCATGTAGGGGTTTTCCTCCGCCAGTCCGTTCGCGCCGTGGATCTGGACGGCCGCGTCGGCGATCTCCCAGAAGACGTTCGTGGCGAACCACTTCAGGATCGACGAGTCCATCACCGTCCGTTCGTCGCGGCCGACCTTCCAGGCGAGTTTGAGACCCGCGGCATCGGCCGCGTAGGTCTTCGCACGCCCCCGTGCCAGCTTCGCCGAAACCTGCTGGAAGCTCCCGATCGGCTCGCCGAAGGCCTGCCGCTGGTTCGCGTACTCGGTCGCCCGCTCGAGCAGGAACTCGCTGAAGCCGACGGCCTCAGCGCCGAGCTCGAGGCGGCCGAGCGAGAGGAACTCCATCGCGGCGTAGAACGCGCCGTCGACCTCGCCGAGAACCCGCTCGTCGGTGACCCGGACGTCGTCGAGGTGGATCTCGGCCTGCGATCCCGGCGCGCCGACGACGTTGTTGTACGAGCCGACCTCGTACTCGCCGCGCTCGAGGATGAAACAGGTGATGCCGCCGTATCGGCCGGCCTCTTCCTGGGGCGTCGTCCGGGCGAACACCTGGATGAAATCCGCATAGGGTGCGTTCGTGATCCACTGCTTGCGGCCGTTCAGGACCCACTCGTCGCCCTCCTTGCGCGCCGTGGTCTCCATGTTCGGCGAGTCCGAGCCGACGCCGGGTTCGGTCTGGGCGAACGCCGTCGACTTCTCGGCCCGGATCGCTGGCTCGAGGTAGCGCTCGACCTGCTCGCCCGCTGCCTGCAACAGGAGCGGTTTCGGTCCCTCCGGACCGGCGAGGACGTGCCGTGCGAGGCCCGGGCCCTTGCTCGCGAGTCGTTTTTTCGCCCGGTACCACGTGACCGGCGGGACGCCTTGCCCACCGGCCTCCTCGGGCAAGTTCATCGCGTAGAATCCGGCCTCGGCGGATCGTCGGCGTACTTCCTCACGGGCCTCGAGCAACTCGTCGGTGAGCCGACCGTCCTCGTGATACCCCCTCCGGGGGTTGGTCAGCAGATCATCGAGGTCCTCCTCGAGCGGTTCGACCTCCTGTGCGACGAACTCCTCGAGGCTCTCGAGGATCAGTGCGGTCTCGTCGTCGACGTCGAAACTGACACCACCAGTGCCACTAATTGACATACGTGAAGAACCATGTGGGACACCTTAACGTTCAGCGTACCTGCAACGGGCTCACTGGGAGCCCCGTCGACTACGGGTGGCGTCAGAGTTCGGGCGCGTCCGCGTCGTCGTGAGAGCTGGGCTCGGCCTCGGGCGGGGCCTCGGCATCGCTCTCGGCCTCGAGTACCACGTCGAACCGGTCGCGCAGTCGCTTCTTGTCGAACTTTCCAGTGGAAGTCTTCGGAATCTCCTCGATCACCTCGTAGGCGTCGGGCAGCCACCACGAGGGGAACGTCTCTGCGAGGTGGTCCTCGAGGTCGTCGGCGGTGGGACTGGCCCCGTCGGTCGGGACGACCACGGCGAGTGGCCGCTCCTGCCAGCGTTCGTGATCGACCGCGACGACGGAGGCTTCGGCGACGTCCTCGTGAGCCATCAGCTCGTTCTCGAGCTGGACCGACGAGATCCACTCGCCGCCGGACTTGATCATGTCCGTGTCGCGATCGACGACGTCGACGTATCCCAGTTCGTTCCGGACGGCGACGTCGCCGGTCTTCAGGTAGCCGTCCTCGGTGACCGACGCCTCGGTCTCGTCGGGGCGGTCGTGGTACCGGTCGGTCACCCATGGGCTGCGGACCTGCAACTCGCCCATCGTCTCGCCGTCCCGGGGGACTTCGTCACCATCGTCGTCGACGATGCGGACCTGCATTCCCGGCACGGGGAACCCGGCCATCGCCCGGTACTCGTCGCGTTCCTCGGCCGGGAGTTCCGCGACCTCCTTCCGGAGGGTGCTGAGCGTCCCGAGTGGCGAGGTCTCGGTCATCCCCCACCCCTGGATGATGGGCGCGTCGTACTCTTCGTCGTACTTCCGGATGAGTGACTCCGGTGGAGCAGAGCCACCGACGGTCAGTCGCTCGATGTTCGAGATGTCGACGTCGGGATTCTCGTCCAGGAATTCGGCCATCTCGAGCCAGATTGTTGGTACCGCGGCCGAGAAGGTGACCTCCTCCTCGTCGATCAGGGTGGCGATCGCTTCGGGGTCGGTGTGAACGGACGGGAAGACCTGCTTCGCGCCGACGAACGTCGCGGCGTAAGGCAGCCCCCAGCCGTTGGCGTGGAACATCGGCACGACGGGGAGAACCACGTCCGACTCGCCGATCCCGTTGGCGTCGGTGTGCCCGCACATGATGCTGTGGAGGTACATCGCCCGGTGGGTGTACGGGACGCCCTTCGGTAGCCCCGTCGTCCCAGAGGTGTGGCACATCCCGTACTCGGCCGTCTCGTCGACGTCGGGCCACTCGTACTCCGTCGGGTGGCCCTCGAGCAGGTCCTCGTACGCCACCACGGGCTCGAGGTCGGTCTCGGGAACTTCCTCGCCGAGGACGACGAACTGCTCGACGCTCTCGAGGTCGTCGGCGTTCGCCTCGACTTTCTCGAGTAGCCACGGATCGACGAACAGCACCTCGTCGTCAGCGTCCTCGATGGTGTGGACGAAGTGGTGGTCCGGCAGCCGCATGTTGCACATGTGGATCGACCGGCCCGAGCACGCTGGCCCGAAGTACAGTTCGAAGTGCCGATAGTGGTTCGTCGCAACGACGCCGACGCGGGCACCCGCCTCGAGTTCGAGGCCGTCTAACGCGTGTGCGAGCTGGCAGATTCGCCCGTAGGCGTCCGCGTAGGTGTACCGGTGGACGCTTCCGTCGGGCAGTTTCGTCACCAGTTCTCGCTCGGGAAAGAGGTCGACTGCGCGCTCGAGTAACTTGTCGAGTGTTAACTGTACACGCATCATGGCGGTCCCGACTGTCAACGGACGGATGTATAATCGTTTCGCCGGGATGGCAGTCGCTGAGGAGTGCGTTCGTCGGGTGATCGCCTCGAGTACCGACGGAGCTCCAGTCCCGTCTCGTTGCCAGTGGCGACGGCGATCGATCGTATCAACTGACCCGAAGAAATATTGCACCGTTCGTGGGAATGGAGGCCATGGCATATGGTGACATTTACGAAGCGGTTCGCGACCTGCACGACCCTGACCGCGGCTGGGACGTCCACGCACACGTCGGGGACGAAGAGTCACTCAACGTCGCCGACGAGGCCCTTGGACGCCACGCTGACTCGGACGAAACCGGCCTCCGGATTCGAGACTTCGAGAGCGGCGAGACGGAGACCTACACGTTCGCCGAACTGGCGACCGCCGCCAACCGCGTGAGCAACTACCTGCTCGAGCACACCGAGCGTGGCGACCGCGTCGGCGCGATGCTTCCCACGACGTTCGAACTGTACGCGGTCGTCTTCGGGACGGTTCAGGCCGGGCGGATCTACCTCCCGCTCGCGCCCGTCTTCGGCCCGGACGCGCTGAACTACCGACTCGAGGACTCCGGTACGAGGCTACTCTTGACGACCGACGACACCTGCGAGGCCGTCGACGACTCGCTGTCGGCGCTCGAGCGCGTCGTAACGCTCGAGGGCGAGGCGACCGGGGCCACAGACCAGCAGGTCGAGGGGTTCGACGCGATTCGCGAGCGCTCGAGCGAGTTCGAGACCGTCGAGACGAACCCGAACGATCCCTACACACTGACCTACACGTCGGGGACGACGGGTCAGCCGAAAGGCGTCCTGAGTCCCCACCGCGGTCCGATCGAACTCTACGCGTACGCCGAGTACGTCGTCGACCTCCGCCCGGACGACGTCTACCTCGTCGCCGCGTCGCCGTCGTGGTCCTACGGCCTCAACATGGGGACGATCATGTCCGGCATCCGCGGGACGGCCATCGGCTGCTATCGCGGCCAGTTCGATCCCCACACCTTCTTCGAGACACTCGAGGAGTGGGACGTCGACAACGCGATGATCCCGCCGACGGCGCTCCGACAGGCCCGTGCAGCCGGGATGGACCTCGACGCGTACGATATCGACCTCCGGGTGCTCGTCTCCGCCGGCGAGTCGCTGGACGAAGATACCGTCGCCTGGTGCGAGGACGGCCTCGGCGCACCCCCGCAGGACGCGTACGGACTGACCGAAGGCGGAATGGTCGTCTGCAACTACGCGTTCGACGACTGGGCGGTCAAACCCGGAAGCATGGGACGGGTCACGCCGGGCGTCGAGGTCGCCCTCCTCGACGAGGACGGCGAGGAGGTCGAACAGGGTGAGGTCGGCGAAATCGCGATCAAGCGCGACGAAGACGCGACCGGTACGTACTGGGGCCGTCCGGAGGCGACGCTCGAGACGTTCACCGGGCCGTGGCTCCGGACGGGCGACCTCGCACGTCAGGACGACGACGGCTACTTCTGGTACGTCAGTCGCGCTGACAACGTCATCATCTCCGCCGGTTATCGGATCGGCCCGGAAGAAGTCGAGGAGACGCTCATCGACCACCCCGCCGTCGAGGAGGCTGCCGTGGTCGGCAAACCCGACGAAACGCGCGGCGAGATCGTCGCCGCGTTCGTCACCGTCGTCGACGACGCCGGAGACACCGCTGACCTGCCGGACGAACTCGAGTCGTTCGCCCGCGAGGAACTCTCGAAACACGAGTACCCACGCGAGGTGACGGTCATCGAGGAACTGCCGAAAACCGCGAGTGGGAAGATCAAACGGTCTGCGTTACTCGAGTGAGCGACGCGTGTTTTCGGATCACGGGCTCTCCACTCAGTCGTCGCCCTCGAGGCGCACCAGTTCGTCGACGTCTGGAATCTCTGCTGCGGCGTCGGTGATCTGTTGCATCCGGTCGGTGTGCTTCTCGACGGCGTAGGCGGCGAGTGCGCCCTCCTCGAGGCCGACGGGTTCGGCGTCGTCGGGCTGGAACCGATCGTCTTCGGTGATGCCCTGGACGAGCGGAATGAGTTCGGCGACGGTGTCTTCGATCAGTTCGGGGTCGACGCCCTCCCTGATCAGCTTCTTGAGCTGGTTCATCCCGAAGCCGACGTGGCGGCCCTCGTCGCTGCGAATCTTCGTAAACCCCTCGACGAGCCCCGGCAAGTACGGCAGTTCCTCGAACTCTCCCCCGTAGGATGTCTGCATCCCGTAGTAGCCCGTCTGGGCGAGGATCCCCTCGACAGTGAGGTGGTAGTGACAGTACGCCTTCGCGCGGTTCTCGGGGGTGTCTTCCTCGAGCAGCCGATACTGTGCCTTCTTGTTTCGGTCGAACAGCTCGATGTACGGCTCGTTGAACCAGACGTCGTCGCGCGGATTCGATCGTTCCCAGCCGAGTTCGTCCTCGACGGCCCAGATCACCTCCCGCCAGTAGCGGTCGAAGAAGTCGGCGTGCTTTGCCTCCTCGTACAGCTGGGTCGTCAGGAACAACTGATCGTCGAGGTCCTCGAGTACCGTCGCGAGCGGGGCGAGGTCTTCGGTCACGGCGTCCTCACCCGCGCCGAACTTCGCGATGCCCGACAGCGTTCCCTTCCAGCGTTGCTGGTCGTACCCCGGCGTGGACTCGACGTGCTCGAGCAGGTTCTCGACGTCCTGCTCGAGGGCGATTTCACCCGGGTCCCAGTGGCGCTCGACGGCGTTCCGATAGTACCGATTCGAGCGGGAGTTCCGATCCATCATCTCCGATGGCGTGTACGTTGTTGCCATGGTCCATGGCCCGGTACAACACACACGTATTAAAACTCTCCTACCGTTCAGACGGGAACCTCGCGTCGACCTCCGCTGGCCGGTCCTCGTGCCGAGTTAGTCGGTTACTCCCTTTCGAGACGTCGGTTGATACATAGTACGGGCGCATACACGCGTCTGTAGGCGCGGGAGGAGGCCAATGCTGAAAGCGGTCGAACGCACTCGATGTGGCCCAGCAGTCGACGCTTGGCAGAGTACTAGTACCGTTCCAAACGTCGACTGCGAGGTCGATCCGACTGACGCCGATCGGTTCGACCTCGCAGTTCAGGCTTGGATCGCCACTAGTCACCGTCGTCGTGACGGCGTTCGTGGGCGTCGAGCGAGGTCATCGTTCGGTACGTCTCGACGGGGTCGACCTTCGTAAGCCGATACCGATAGTAGCCGTAGGCGACGACGAACCAGCCGATGAGGACGCCGCCGACGATCGGCTCTTGCATGAGGGTGATGACCCAGAACGAGCCGGTCGCCAGCGCACCGCCAGCGACGGCGAGCAAGAGCCCGCGGTACCGCCGAAGGCGAAACGGCGCGTTCGCGTAGTGGTCCGGAAAGTCCCGCGGGAGGTTCCAGAGCCCGACCGCACAGAAGAAGTACGCCGTCAGGCTCGCGAGGCCGATGAACGTCGAGAGGCCGACGATCTGGTCGGCGAGCGGAACCAGCACGAACGGCGGGATGCCGAGGACGACGATCGCGTAGTGTGGCGTCTGGAACCGCGGGTGGATCTCGGCAAACGCGCGCGGAAAGATTCCGTCGCGACTCGCACGCATCAGGGTCCGAGAGAACACGAGCAGGGTCGTGTTGACGGTCGTGACGACGGCGAAGATAGCCCCGAAGGCGACCACGTACTGTCCCCACCACGGGAGGAACGTCGCCGCGACCAGTGCGAGGTCGGCTTCACTCCCCAGTTGCGTGTACGGGACGGCACCGACGAGCACGGCGATGAGCGCGACGTAGACGATGGCGACGAATCCGATCCCGAGGCCGAGCACCAGCGGAATCGTCCGCCCAGGATCGTCGATCTCCTCGCCAAGTTCGACCAGGAGGCCGAATCCGAGGAACGGATAGAAAAGTGCGACGACCGCCAGAGCGAACGCGCCGTAATCCGGGAAGAACGGCTGGTAGTTCGCCGTCTCGACGGCTGTCGCGCCCGGGAGGATGAACGTCGCCAGCGCGACGACGAGCCCGGCGAAAAAGATCAGTTGCACCTGAACGACGACCCTGAGACCGACGAGGTTGATCAGGAGCACGAACGCGAGGAGGACGTAGATGAGCACCATCGACGGGACGTCGAAGAAGATCCGCGTGTACTCGGCGAACCCGGTCGCCGTGATGAGCAAAGATGCCCAGGCGACGAGCGGAATCGTAAACGGTACCAGAAACCCCCAGAACGGCGCAGTGAGCCTCGAGATGTAGACGTACAGGCCACCCGCGACCGGCATCGCCGACCCGAGCAAGGCGTTGTACAGGACGACGAAACTCGCCGGGATGGCGGCTAACACGATCGCCAGTGCGATCGCCGGCCCCGCATCACCAGCGAGCGGACCCGGCAGGACGAATATCGGCACCGCGATGGCGTTCCCGACCAGTAGCGCGAGGACGCCGACGAGACCGACGCTCGAGGACAGCGTCTCGGTTTCGGCCTCAGTCACGGGACTCACTACCGCCGTCGGCGATACGCGTTCGTATCCGCTCGACCTTCTGTCGCCGAAGCTGCCGTCCGATACCGTACCCGAGGAGGCCACCGACGAACGGGGTGACCACGAGCAATGGCTCGAGCGTGACTACTGCCACGAGGATGCCGACGCCGATCCCGAGTACCAGTCCGCCCTCGGGGTACTGTGCGGCCGCGATCTTGCGCTCGTGTTCGTCCATCTCGGTGGGTGAGTCGCGATATTTGCCGATTGCCATGTCATCACCCACCATACTAAGGGAAATGAAGGTTGTGGCAAGTATCACCAATAATCAGGCATAATTTTTGCAACCCGAAGAATGATTTGCTGCCGACAGGTACCGAACCACTCGTCAGCGCGCTACCGGGGACCGGGACCTATCGCTGGACGCCCGCCTCGATCTCGAAAATCTCCTCGTAGAGGTCGCCAGCCAGCACATCGAGGTGTTCGGTGGCCGCGCTTGCCTCGACCGAGTCGCCGACGCCGTTCCACTCGACCGCGAACCGTCCGATCGGAACCAGCGCGAGGCCACCGATCGTCACCTCCCCCGAGGGCGTGAGGACGGTCCACTCGGTCCGCAGCCCCGTCGAGGACCGCTGGACGTCTTCGATCGGTGCACCAGCTTCGAGCCAGTGCTCGAGGAGGCCCTCGGTGAGCCGTCGAAGCTGCCGTTCACCGAGGACGTGTGCGACCGTGCCAATTGCGACGAGGAGGGCGAACGCGACGACCGCAAACTGGAGGCCGCCGTAGGGAACGTTCAGGGACGCCGCGAACCCGGCGAGGATCACGACGAGCCCGAGAATTCGACCGTCGAACGCAGTCGGCACCGATCCACTCCAGGTGGACTCGACCGACCGCGACCGCTGCTCGAGTTGCATGTGCCGACGCTCGGGACTTACCACCCGTCAACCTGTGCCTGTTCCAGTTCGCGTTTTAACCGTCTCAGGGGTGAATCGTCTGGTCCGATTTTCCGAATTACTCGTAATCGAGTAACTCGTCGTCACCGTGGCGTTCCCGGAGGTCGGCCAGCGACGCGCGCTGGGCCTCGAGTCGCGGCGTCGGTTCCTCGTAGACGTCCGCGAACATCGCCGCCGGGTCGGCCTCGGCCGCTTCGGCCTCGGTGATCAACTCCTCGAGGTCTGCCTCGATCTCGTCTTCGATGGTGGCGATTTCGGCGTCGTCGAGGATCGACCGCTCGCGGAGGTAGGCCTCGAACCGATCGATCGGGTCACGGTCGCGCCAGCGCTCGAGGTCGTCCTCGTCGCGGTACGCTGTCGGATCGTCCGCGGTCGTGTGGGCGCCGTAGCGGTACTGGATCGCCTCGATCAGGGTCGGTGCCGGGCGGCCGTCGTCCGCAAGAGCCTTCTCGCGAGCGACTTTCGTGACGACGTAGGTCGCCAGCGGGTCCATGCCGTCGACCTGAACGCCGTCGAAGCCGTAGGCAGTCGCCTTCTGGGCGATCGTCGCGCTCGCGGTCTGTCGCTCTCGTGGTATCGAGATCGCCCACTGATTGTTGTTACAGAAGAAGAGCGTCGGCGTATCGAAGACGCCCGCGAAGTTCATCCCCTCGTGGACGTCGCCCTCCGAGGTCGCGCCGTCGCCGAAGTGGACGACGCTCACCGACTCGTCGCCTCGAAGCGTCGCGGCCCACGACCAGCCCACTGCGTGGGGGATGTGCGCGCCGATCGAGATATTGAGCGGAAAGACGTTCAGATCCGCGATCGCGGCGTTGCCCTGCTCGTGGCCCATCCAGTAGAGCACGTACTCCCAGGGCATCCCGCGGGTCGCGACCGCCCCGTGTTCGCGGTACTGAAACGAGAGCATGTCCTCGTCGGCCAGCGCGTAGGTCGACCCGATCTGGGAGCCCTCCTGCCCGGCCAGCGGTGCGTACGTTCCCAGCCGTCCCTGGCGCTGCAGACTCACCATCCGTTCGTCGAACCGCCGACAGAACCGCATGTCACGGTACATCGAGCGCAGCGTCTCCGCCTCGAGGTCCGGCTCGAGATCGGGTGCGACGACCGTCCCATCGGCGTCGAGCACCTGCACCCGATCGTCCGGCGCTCGATCGAAGAGGTCCCACTCGAGTGCGTCTTTGGCCATGCTAGGGGGCTCGAGGCGTCGCCACATAAGACTGATCGCTCTGTGACCGATCAGATATTACTATTGTATTACTGATTAGTATGAGGGTGATGAAAATACCACACCCAATATCCTATTGTTATTATGAAAATACTCACTCTGATATATACTAGTGGGATAAAGAGGGAGAGGTGAAGTATTTGAAAGAGTCACCTGATTCCTTAATCACGCATGACCCAACAATTACTGCCCACGAGATTGATAACGAAATAGTCGTTCGGAGTACTGACGTTGGTGGGTCACTTGATGAAAATTGTGGGTACGATTACGGCGGTGTTTAGTTTGGGTATGAAGAGGTGAAGCGGTGGCAGTGTTCGGTGCCTATGTCTAAAACAACCCGCCTCTGGAGATCTAGTGGATAGGTCGACGTGGAGTTTGTGCAGCGAGAGCGGACACCGCGTGAGCTGATGGCGCTCGGTATTCGACTCCATCTGGGCGGACTATCGCTTTCGAATACCGTTCGAGAACTCGAGAAGTACGGTGTCGAACGGAGTCGAAAAGCCGTCCACGACTGGGTGCACAAGGCCAATCTTGCACAGTAATCTGGGCCAGTCCTGACCAGGTTGGGTTTGACGAAACGGTGATCTGGATCGATGGCCAGCAGTACTGGCTGTATACGGCGGTCGATCCAACGAGCTACAAATCCTGCACGTCCGGCTGTATTCAACCCGAACAACGGAAGTTACCGAACGTTTCCTCGGTGAGCTGAAGGAGAAATACGAATTCGAGGACGCCGTGGTTCTCGTCGATTCAGCCCCGTAGCTGCAGACCGCACTCGAGCGACGTGGCCTCACGTTTCGGTACGAACGCCACGGCGATCGAAGCGCGATCGAACGTGTCTTTTGTGAGATAAATCGACGAACCCCTTCATTTTCAAACTTATTCAGTCACGTCGATCCGAATACGGGCGAATCGTAGCTCCAGACCCTCGCCTACTGGGCACAATGAGACTAACTAAACACGACCATTTCTTGAACCTATAGATATTTCACTCTGTGGATGTAACCCTAGACCGAATGAGAGCATCAGACTTTGATCTCGAGGAGGACTTGAAATACGGTACCGAACCTGGTGTTAATACATTCCGCAACGATAGAATGATGATATTAAATGCCGATGCCTTTGGATTACTTCGGCAACAGATATTAAATGAGTTTGGAGAAGAAAAGGCATATAAATTCTTTTTCCGATTTGGATTTCAATCTGGCTATTCAGATTTCCTCCAAATCAATACTAACTACGAATTCGAATCAGATGATGAACTTCTAAAAGCAGGCCCAAAAATCCATACCGATAAAGGAATGGTCTCAGCATCTCCCACAGAACTTGAATATGATCGTGAATCTGGGGACTTTTTATTTAAAGGAACATGGAAAAACTCGTACGAAGCACAGCAACATATAATATACAACGGTGAAAGTGATCAACCAGTCTGCTGGAGTTTAATGGGCTATGCATCTGCTTGGTGTAGCGGATTTATCGAGCGGCCCGTCCTTGGATTAGAGTCCAAATGTGAAGGTGCCGGAGACGATGTCTGTGAGTGGGAAATAAAGCCAATTACGGAGTGGGGATCTGAAGCCGACCCATTTATTCTGGCATTAGAAGACCTATTTGTGGGAGAAGAGCTAATGAAGTACTATTCATATATCGGTGAAAGAGAAGGGTTTTCAGGGAAAATGGAACTTGCCAAGCAAACAAATCTTCCTGAAGTAAAAGCATCGACAGCATCTGGGCACAAGGAAAATGTAGAAAAATTCAGAGAGGCTATTGAGGATATACTGGGAGAAAAACCACCGGAGCTATAGCGTTCAGGCTATCTCCATCTGATTGCTTAATTCTGTCAGAAACCGGTCTAGAGTTTGTGCTTGATAGCGCCAGTTGACACCTCCATTGGGATGAGGGTTTGAACGTTCACGTGAAATATCGATTCAGGGACTACTACTAAGCCTGTCTCGTCAAGGGTCAATCGAGGTCGAAGCGGTCGAGTGTCATCACCTTGTGCCAGGCATCAACGAAGTCATAAACGAGTTTCTTCTCTCCGTTGGTGGCACAATAGACGTCTGCAGTGGTTCGAAGCCGAGCGTTGGATCCGAAGATCAGATCGAAGCGGGTAGCTTCCCACTCTACCTCACCGGTATTGTGGTCGCGAACTTCGAAGGCCTCATTGTTCTCATCGACAGGTTGCCATTCGTAATCCATATCGAGCAAGTTCACGAAGAAGTCGTTGGTCAGGGTTCCCGACTCATCGGTGAAGACCCCGCGATCGGAGTCGCCGTAGGTCGCACCAAGTGTACGCATTCCACCGACAAGCACTGTCATCTCGGGGACTGTTAGGTTTAGCAATTCTGCGTTGTCGACCATCCGATCTTCAGGTTGGTCGTACAAATCGTCATACTGACCGCCGAGATAATTCCGGAAAGCGTCGACTTTTGGCTCAAGCACGTCGAAAGAGTCGACGTCAGTCTGTTCTGCTGTGGCGTCGGCGCGACCGGGATTGAACGGGACTTTGACGTCGTAGCCAGCCTTGGCTGCCGCCTGTTCGATAGCCGCATTGCCACCTAGCACGATCAGGTCAGCCATCGAGACCCGGACACTGTCGGAGCGTGAACTGTTAAATCTCCCCTGAATTTCTTCGTAGATCTCCAGAATCGTTGCAAGGTCATTGGGTTCATTGACTTCCCAGCTCCGCTGTGGCTCCAACCTGACGCGCGCGCCGTTTGCACCGCCGCGCTTGTCGCTATCACGGTAGGTTGAGGCCGACGCCCAGGCAGTCTTGACCAGTTGGGGGATCGAGAGGTCGGATCCGAGGATTGCGTCTTTGAGTTCCTCGATTTCTTGTTCGCCGATCAGTTCGTGGTCGACCTCTGGAACAGGGTCCTGCCAAATCATCGCCTCGTCAGGGACTTCAGGGCCAAGAAATCGCTCGGGCGGACCCATATCGCGATGAATGAGCTTGTACCATGCCTTGGTGAAAGCCTTCTGGAACTCCTCGGGGCTTTCTTGGAAGCGTTCCAGAACCTCCCGATAATCGGGGTCATGCTTCAGGGCGATGTCCGTCGTCAGCATCATTAGCGTTTCTATGTCCTCAGGATCCTGTGCACCCGGCGCGAACTCGACTTCGTCTTCGTTGGCCGGATGCCACTGCCACGCGCCACCGGGGCCCTTAACCGAGACCCAATCGTGATTTAGCAAATTGTCGACGTAGCCCATATCCCACTGAGTTGGCGTGGCATTCCAGGTACCATCTATCCCGCTGGAGATCATCCCACCGATGTCGCCAAACTCGTGGTCCCAGCCCAGACCCTGTTGATCAATGGGTGCAGCCTCGGGTTCGGGGTCCTGATGTTTGTCGGGATCATCAGCACCGTGGACCTTGCCGAAAGTGTGGCCACCGGCGATGAGCGCAACCGTCTCTTCGTCGTTCATCGCCATACGCTCGAACTCTTCGCGGATGTTTTTCGCGGATCCTTCGACATCCGGCTCGCCGTCCGGTCCTTCAGGGTTCACGTAGATGAGCCCAATTACTGTGTTTCCAAGCGGGTCCTTGAGATTTCCAACCTCACCATCTTTGTATCGCTCGGCTGAGGTCGTTTCCCACTCTTGCTCGGGCCCCCATTCAACAGCTTCGTTGGACTTGTACTCGTCCTCACGGCCGCCAGCAAAACCGTACGTCTCGAAGCCCATCAACTCAAGGGCAACGTTACCCGCGAGGACGATCAGATCTCCCCACGAAAGTTTTGGGCCGTACTTCTGTTTGACCTGCTCGAGCAAACGACGGGCCTTGTCGAGGTTGACGTTGTCCGGCCAACTGCTCTCCGGCGGAAGGCGATGAAGCCCACCTGAAGCCCCAGCACGACCGTCAGCGGTCTGGTACGTCCCGGCACTGTGCCACGCCATCCGGATGAAAAGCGGCCCATAGTGACCGTAGTCAGCTGGCCACCAATCCTAGGAAGTGGTCATCACCTCCTCGATGTCCGCTTTTACCTCTTCGAGGTCGAGCTTCTCAAACTCCTCTGCGTAGTCGAAGTCTTCGCCGTATGGCCTGGCATCAAAGGCGTTATCGTCGAGAACGTCCAGTCTCAGCAGGTTGGGCCACCAGGCATGGTTAGACCAGGCCATGGTTAATTAATCATAGGAAAACCTATTAAGATTTCCTATATTTCTACATGCTGACTAATTATTCAGATGTGAAGAATTACTATACTGGGCAAAAATAGAGTGGCTCATTGACGCTCTGAGATCAGGAAATTAGATTGTTACCAGCAGGCTTCACGCGGGACGGACTACAATCGTTCCAGCGTATCGTTTCGAGCTACATGAGCTTTCATCGGCGGTCGTCGCCATCTAGCGAGTCGCCAGAGCGATGTCACGGTATCCACCGAATCTGTCACACTGGTAGTCAGAGCAATTTCCAATCAGACGACAATGCAATCCGGTGAGCTGTACCAGATGATACTGAATCTACGGCACTTGAACTGTTTTGGGCTGATAATAATAGCGGTGCCTCGTTCGGTGATGGATGAGTCCTTAAATTTCTTCCTCGAGATCGTTCATTGCTTTCGACTGAATTGATGGGTAGATTGGACAGGAAGCCTCGTTTTGTGCCACTAATTCTTTTATTACAGTTTGACGCATTGCGTGGTCACACGAACCATGGAAGGCATCGTAGTATGGGCAATGAGCACACGACTCCGTGATGCTGGTTGACACTGACATCATCAATTAGCTCTTTTTCGTCCGCACTCATAAAGTCTTTGGTGGGTTGGATTTCTTTGTCGCAACACTGCTTCTTCACAAACCTGTCACCGTGTCGTTGAATCAACCACTCCTCCGGATTGCTGGCTTTCACACGTTCTCGCAATAGCAATTGGAAGTGGTTCTATTTCTCCTAGTTGGATGGGATGCTATTGACCAATTTTACATCCACCGTGATCATGGGAAAGTTCCGCGTGACATCGAGACAAGACGATTTGTGACGGCAGAAGTCAGTCTATCCAGCCGGTCTCAATGTCCCTCAAGGATACAAAATCAGTACTTCACAAAGCTGGTTAGTTGAGACGTCTGCTTGCTGAAGTTGTGCCTAAGAACCCACAGCAAGCAGACGGTTCAATCCACGAGGACCAGCTCCTTAACTTCCTCGTCAACACGATTGACGAGGAAGTTTCTCTCGGTCTGAGCGATAATGCTCAAATCGATGCTGAAGACATCTATGAGGTCCTCGTCGGCGCGTGCGCCGACGGGACCTCGGTCTCGACACTCTGCGAGGACAGTGAAGACTCTCCTCACCAAAACACCGTTCTGTACCATCTCCGCGAGAAATTCGACCTCGAATCGGTTGAACAAGTTGGGAACACGCTTCTCCAGAAGGACGTACTCACTGTGCTTCCTGAGCAGGTGGAGGTCTGCGCAGACCTCCACCTGCGGCCCTACTACGGTGACGAAGACGACACAGACGGCCTCTATCATTCGGAAGCGAAACGTGGAACTACCGCATTCCACGCCTATGCTACACTCTACGCGCGTGTACAGAACAAGCGCTATACGCTGGCGGTGCGCCGTCTCACCGACGGCGACACCGCCAGCAGCGTCCTCGCCGAGTTTCTCGGTATTCTCGACGGCCTTGACCTCAGCGTCAAGGCCGTCTATCTTGACCGTGAATTCTACGATAGCAAGTGTCTCACGCTGCTTCAGGCGCACAACCACGCCTATGTGATGCCGATCATCCGCTGGGGACAGACGATCAAGCAGGAACTCTCGGAAGGTTGGAGCCGCGTCATCCAGCACGATCTGACGGCGAAACTCGACGGTCACAGCTGGACCGTCGAGTTTCCCGTCTACATCGACTGCACCTACCAAAACGGGCGATACGACGAACACGGGGTGGCGCGTCACGGCTACGCCGCTGACGCGCCTTTCATCAACTCACCACGAGACGCTCGATACCATTACGCGAAACGCTTCGGTATCGAGGCGACGTACCGGCTCTCCGAGCAAAGTATTGCAACAACGACGACACAAAACCCGGTAGTACGGCTGCTGTACGTTGTGGTGAGCTTGCTGTTACAGAACGTCTGGCGGTACTTGCACTGGGAGTACGTGGCGACGCCCCGCCGTGGCGGGCGTCGCCTCTGGTCCTGGTCGTTCAAGGAGTTCATCAAGATGCTGTGCCGGGCAACATGGACGGCCCTCGCGGTGCGTCGGGCCGTCCCTGCAAATCGGCCACCGGACGATCGGTTCCACCGCTAAGGCCCGACCAAGTCAGCCTTCCTGCGAGTGGCAACGCCGTCGCGTCGGCGGCTGACCGCCGCCGACAGCGACGACTCTGCTCGATCTTCGGTCAGAACTCCCGTCAATCACTACCGATCAGGATGAAACTGCGGCTTCAGTCCAAGCTGGCAGGGACGCTTTGTGAGGTACTGAAAATAGCCAAAATTTCCATCACACCTTGCTTTTCCTCCTCTTTAATCGGCTCTAAAACATCTATTACCTCTCCTAAATCAGCGTCTCCGCCGTATTCTGTTGAGGACAATCGCTGAAGTACCCGACTGTAGAATATGTACGCAGCAATCTCACTGGCTAATTGATCGCGAAGGGCTTCAACCTCAGTCGGGTCACAATGCGAATACCGGCTCGAAACCGTCGCTGCCAGTTCAACATGCGATTCTCGACAAAACCCCAGGGTCTCGAGCAAATCAATGAGCCTTTCCCGATGCTCTCTGCACTCTTCCTGTGTTTCTTTGAGTACTTGGGTTTCAGGCTCTGATGCATGGTTTTCGTGATAATGTTGAACACGGTTCTCAATTATCGTCTCGAAAACCAGAGCAACCTGTAGTAAGCGGTGCAATTCTCGATCTGGAATTGGTTCTTTCTCCATACTCGTAGATCTTCGTGAGGCCAAATCCGTTGGTATCGCGTGGAAAATTACAGCCAGAATTGTGCCAGCGGTACTGAGTGTTATTTCAGGTTCGAAACACGAACCGAATGCGGTGTCCCCTCAATGTCTTCGAATACGTCCCGATGTTCATCTTCGGGATCAGTTCCATCGTAATTTGGACATCGAACCGTGGGTTCACCGTAAAGCGGCGGTGAACCATCCAAGATGTCCTTTTCCTGGAAGGCATATCCACATGCTGGACATTCGCCAAGCGAATTTATCTCACTGTCTTCTGTAGACATTGGGTGACAGTAGCACTCGCAGTAAGTTAAGTATATCGCAGTCGTTGAGGGAGACCGACCAGAGAGACAGAACCAACGGCACATTCATCGTATGCTACCCCCCGAAGAGGGCGTACTGTGTACCAGTCCTCACTCCGCCAATCAATGCAAAGGTAGCCCCCAAACGCCAGTACTCAGACGGTGGGTCGTCAGCTGACTCATCAGTGTGCAAAGTGTTTCAGTTGTTACTATAGCAGAGTAACTGTTGAAGACGCTGTCTCCGTTCAGTTATTCCTCAGACTCATCTGGACGAAGATCACCACGTTTCCACTTGAATTGCCACACTTGCGCTGAGTCGGCTCGTCTGGTCCCCGACTCAAATTGGTAATGAACATACCCATCAGTATATTCGATGAACTTCACTCGCTTTTCTGTACTTCCAATTTCGAGAATGGCCCAGTCGCCTGGTTTGATCTGGTCAGTCCAGTCATTTCCATCCATACCAGTTTGTAACGACGGTAGTGGAATCAATCTAATGCAAAATAACGGCAAAGAGTTGTAAATCCAATTACTGTTCTGGAGACTATCCAATACTGGTCGCGACTAGTCGTCTGCTACCCCAGTGCCAGCTGCTGGGTCAGACCAGTCCTTCCAGTCATCTCCCCAGTCTGGTGCACGGAAGTCAATTCCTCGTTCATGAGCGTTCTCCTCACCCATCCCCATATGCTCGAGAGCTCCCTCGAGATTCTGAGGCTGGATGTCACCATCGAGGAAGCGCCGGAGGATGCTCTTGTGATCTTTGTACCGTTCAGGCTCGTTTTCGAAGATCCACTGGCACTGATCGGAACAGAAGAAATACCGTTCCCCTTCGTGTTCGTGGATTCGAAGACGGTTGTGATCGTGGACGTGATCACAGTCAATCGCTGGAAGCTGGCAGAGGTCGCACAGAACGATGAGGTCGTCTGCAACCGTCTTTTCGATATTATCGTTTCGCATTGCTTCAGCGTGACGATCCCATTTCTCGCCCCATCGTTCCTCCCAGCCAGGATACTTTTCCTCGAGCCACTCACGGTCTTCCTCGGTCACACCGGGTGGGGTAATTGGAAGAGTCGGGCGCCAGTGGTAGTGCCCGCCAGCCATGTAGTGACTCGTATCGGCCCTACGAACGGTCTCGAGGAAGTCGTCCCAGTACCATGGCTTTTCGAGACCTGTGTTTTCGATGTTCTCGAGGAACTGATCGACAATCCATTCTTCCATAAATTCACCCCAGGACATCTCTCTGTCCTCGACTGGGGTATAGTAGTCCATACTTGGACCAGTTAGTGCAGAGAACAGTTTGTAACATCGCCAGAACGACTTGTCGACGAGATACTGTGCACGGTCAAGATCATCGTATTGATCCAGAATTTCAATGATCGCAGTACCTTGCTGGGCATGCCGTGCCTCGTCAGTCTGAATTGATGAAATGGCTTCAGCAAATTCGATGTCCCCTGTATCAGCAGCATCAGCAGCCAGCGCAAGGAACTGCATGTTGGTGAAGCCAGTTTCGAAGGCGAACGTGATCTGAAGTGCAGAATCGATCGCGTTGGAACATTTGAAGTCGTCGAAGAGATGACGACCGGCAACAGACGCCCAGTCTTCCGTGTGGTACATCTTTTTTGCCCAGTCATACTGAGCATCTTCCTTCACGAAGCTATGTGGAAGTCGAAGTTGTAACTCGGCATGACGAAGTTCGTCCATTGCACCGAAATGTGCCATGTGCCGCCACGCGCTATCTGGTGCAAACCGAGCGTAGAGTGCTTCAGATGTTACAGCGGCCCGTTCCAGAAGAGGAACAGTTGCGAAATGGAATTTAAGGACGTCTTCCCATCCCATTCCGAGCGCTTGGGGCAGGTCAGACTGCTCCATTGCTGAACTGACCGCGTACACCGCGTTATCCTTCTCCCCCTGTGTTTCGTAGTACTCACGTGCCGTTTGCTTGTAGGTCTCCTCCCAGTCTTCCCATGCATCGTCCGGAAGATCGTACTTGTCCTCACCAGACATTTCTTCCGGAAAGAGTTCGTCTTTGTCGACATATTCCGGCTCCCAATTCGTATTGGTGGCTGTCTGATACCACTGCTCACGCCTGACATTTGGCAGCATACTCAATTATACCATATTCCTCATATCTAATAAACTTTGCCCAGCAAAGAACGAGTTATCCGATTGACTCGCCGCGGCTGATGTACACTCCGGGCTGTTTGCAGTCCACTGTAGACTTCGCCCCCATCCGTTCTAGTTTAACAGGTCGGGGTATCCAGAGACGCCAAGCTAGAATCGTCAGTAACTAGGAATGTGAGAATCCGGTGGGAAGTGTGTACAAACCACCGGATTCAGTAGTTGTGAACCGAATTCAAAGAGCGTTTCCATCCGATGAGTTGCGCGAGCGTGCTCGCGCAACGAATCTTATCCAGCGAGAGCGGAAACTCGACGTCGTCGCGTTGTTTTACACGCTCTCCCTCGGCTTTGCCGCTGGTTCTGATCGATCCATTCAGGCGTTTCTCGAACGCTACGTCGAGATGGCTGACTGCGACGAACTCTCGTATGCGACGTTTCACGGCTGGTTCAAACCAGGGTTCGTCGCACTCCTTCGAGAGATTCTCGATGAGGCCATCGAGAATCTCGACACCGGCCAAACCGAGCTGAGCGGACGTCTCGAACGATTTCGAGACGTCCTCATCGTCGACGCGACGATCATCTCGCTCTACCAAGACGCCAAAGATGTCTACGCACTCGATGATGACCGAGCCGGGGCGAAACTCCATCTCACCGAATCGCTCTCAACGGGACTTCCAACGCGATTTCGGACGACCGACGCGAGCACCCATGAACGGAGCCAGCTACCCACCGGCGAGTGGGTAGCTGGCGCCCTCATTCTGTTCGATCTCGGCTACTACGATTTCTGGCTGTTCGACCGCATTGACGCCAATGATGGCTGGTTCGTCTCTCGCGTCAAAGAAAACGCAGACTTCGAAATCGTCGAAGAACTCCGGACGTGGCGAGGGAACAGCATTCCGCTAGAAGGCCAGTCGCTGCAGGCCGTCCTCGACGACCTGAAGCGACAGGAAATTGACGTACAGATCACGCTCTCGTTCGACCGCAAACGAGGGTCGGGCGCCAGCGCGACCCGAACCTTCCGATTAGTCGGCGTTCGCAACGATGACAGCGGCGAGTATCATCTGTACCTGACGAATCTGGAGAGAGACGACTACCGCGCGCCCGATATCGCACAGCTCTATCGGGCGCGCTGGGAGATCGAACTGCTGTTCAAAGAACTCAAATCACGGTTCGGTCTGGACGAGATCAACACGACCGACGCCTACATCATCGAGGCGCTGATCATCATGGCAGCACTCTCGCTGCTGATGAGCCGGGTTATCGTCGACGAACTCCAGAAACTGGACGCAAAGCAGCGAGACTGCGCCGACGACGCCGCGGCGTCGTCGACGCGGCTTCCTCGACGACGATGTTCACACGCTGTCGAACGCCACGCTCATCTGATCCAGTTGTACCTGATGTTGGATCTGGGGTACGAGCTACCGGATCTCGATTCGTTGTTGCTGTGGTCGTCACGAGATCCAAATCCACACCGTCCGAGGTTACGTGAACAGGTGGAGTCAGGCGAGTTCTGGTAACGAACTCGCCTGACGAGACGGGCTGGATCGCCCAGGCTGGTCAGCGACGGCTCTGGAACGGCGGCGCACTCACGACTGCGAGTGCGCCGCCTTCGACGGGAGACATGACCAAGAACCGGCTGGTTTGCTTGAGCAGCAGCTATCTCGGTATGATTGCGGTGAGACTCGACGCATTTTCGGCGTGATCACCGTCTCAGTTAGTCGCTAAGCTAGAACGGATGACTTCGCCCCATTTGAACTCGGATATCACTCTTACAGCATCCGTTCAAAACAGGTTCGCAAAGCGCTCGTAATCGCCAGAAGGCGCGAGTCTGGCCTAATCACAGTCAGCCAGAGACAACTGTAGAACAAATGTGGGCCACCGTGTGGGATTTACCCGTTCTGATTCATTGCCAGTGCCTCACTCACGATGGCACCTCGAGACCGAGATCCGTGAGCAGCGTTGCATATTTGTCATCGATAGTACCGAGTACTTCATCGAAGTCCATAGTGACTGGCGGCATTGATTCGAACGCTGGTTCGAACGCCTCGATAGATTCGTGGCACACAGGGTACCACTCGTCGACAGTAGCCTGAATGATCTCTCTATTTTCCGGCTCGATTTCGATGAGGTGTTCGGTTACGGAAGCGGCTACTTCCTGATGACGGTCTGCATCCAGGTAGAAATTCTCGAGCACCTGAGCGTACAGGTCAGAGTCGTTCTTGTCGAACAGCGTCGAGTACTGAGCCAGCACCAGTTCCTCGAGCAGCGGTTTCAGAACCAAGTTCGTCCCGATGAACGATTTGGCCCAGTCGTATTCGACGAGTAGCTGCTCGATTGCCTTTCTGAGTGGTTGCCACATTTCATCGTCTTCCCAGATTTCTCGCTCACTGTCAGTGAAACCCTTCTCTGGAAAGGCCTCGTCCAGTTGAGTTGCTCGGCGTGCCAATCGTTCCTGGCGTCGGATTTCGTCTGTTGCCTGCAAACACATTGCTGTGCTGATGGTTGACGATGGAGCTGCCATGGTCAGGTACGATGCCAGCATCTGCAACCCGTGAGCAGGATATCGTAGTGGAAGAAATCCGTTCAGCTGGAATTCCAACCACGGATCGTCCTCACGTTCGGTCCCACGTTCAAGCACCTCCGCCTGTTCGTACAGCGTTTCGATTCCCACCTCGCGCTCGTCCATCAACTCGTTGTACTTCTCATAGGTCATCTCACGGGGGTCTCGCCACGACTCTAGATCGTCGATATCCCCTTTGATGACGCTTCCTTCACGGTATTTTTTGTACCACTGGGGGAGAGCTTCGTCGGACGATACAGCCAGGCGAGGAACTTCTCCTGCGTAGTTTTCACCAATATCGAAGTTCGTTTTCTGGTGGGCAATGTCGTAGGTAGTAGGAACTCGACGCTCTTCCCACGTCGAGTAGGTTCGGTACGTCTGTTCTTTCATCGGGTATTCGCTATCACTCATTGGAATCTCCTCAATTAGTCAATTTTTGTATCGGCAACGTCACTTACGAACTCAACCTTGTCCGATTGAGGCTTTATGTAGCCTTTGAACGAAGACAGTTTTTCTTCAATGCCACCAGGGACCTCTACCGCACCAACACCGAGCAGTTCGTCGAGTGTGTCCTGTGTTATTACGCAGTGATCCTCAGATTCGACTCTGATATACGCACGCCGGTCAATGACCTCGACTTCCCCATCAGTGTCTTTCTTTATTCCCTCGACGATAGCCTTCGTTTCTTCGTTATTCCGAAGGACAGGACCTACTTTAGTCATTCTCCATCATCCTCCATGACCACGTATATTTGCTCGTCCTCGATACCTATTTCGTACTCCTCTAACTCCGGGCCGCTAGGGTTGAGTCCCTCACCTGTTTCTAAATCAAATTCCCAGCTATGAGCAGCACACGTCATGACCTTATCATCGTCGTGAACTCCACAAAAGGACTCTCGTTCGCCGGTTTCTTCCAGATCGCGGTTCTGGTGGGGACACATTGCCGTGTATGCATGGAGGTCAGCCTCTTTATCCCGCCATACCATTATTTTGTCCCCACCGACGTCGAAAAACCTGATTTCGTCGGCCCATAGATCGTGATCATCGCAGAGGATGTGCTTTGCCTCGCCAGTGTTGCTTCGATTTTCTGTCGACATGTTATTCTGGTTTTAGGTGTTCGGGGTGCTTCTCAAGCATGCTCTGATCATTCCATGCAGGGTGAGATTCACCGAACCCATCTGGAATATCCTCGCCCTCGTATTGGATTTCGATATACGCCGTCGGATCGAAGGTTTCACCGACTATCTTCGAATCTTCGACGACTTTGCCGTTATGAATTACGTCGAACGACCGATCGTGATCGATGTGGGCCCTGCTGTCGACGACACGAGTAATTTTGTTAGCTGCTTCCGCTACTGTGTCCTCGGAGTCGACAGGCACGAGTGTCGGATAGTCATCAGTCCTGAACCGTACGAGCAGTGGAAACTCTGCCATGCGTAACCAATCCATCGTAGTGCGACAGTCCATATATATTTATCGGTGGGGTTTAGCGATAGATGGGGATCCAATAGAACGTCGCCCTTTCAAAAGGCCGGATATCGATCTCAAAACTGTAAGCCAGAATAATAGGCGAACGACAGTTGCAACTTGGAGACGCAGCCGATGGGTCCGAACCAGTACCGGCGGCAGAGAGCACCTGAATCTGGCACTCCTGTCGTAGGCGTGTGAATAATATCCCGCGGCTCGACTGATGAGTCGAACCGGACGAGCGTAGTCTGTTTGACGCGGCAGTTCAGGCGTGAAACGCGAAAGTCAACGACCCCAACAGACGAGGAACCCTCCGTGGGAAATGAGAAGCGACGAAGCGACCATCGTGCCCCCATCAGTAGTCTGTGATGCAACTGACGCCCGCGAAGACCTACCCCTGGGACCCATGGGGTCAGGATGTCGTAGTAAAAGGGTGGAAGGGCCCCATTCTCGGCCCCACGCAGCGTGCGTAGAACAAAACGGAGTCATTGATCGTAGACCCCCTCACAGCAACCTTAGCTTCCAAGCGGCGATTACCGAGACGTTCCCTGGGTTTAGCCTGAGTAAATTCCACTATTATATTAATGTATACAATATTGATTTCAGTAAAATTGTAAGCTTTGATTGATGGATAGGGACTGATCCGAGTGATTAATTCGCTGTGTTACAGAGGTTTCTGTTTGATCAGATCAAACACCACCGAACTGCTGTCGATTTGCTCTGCTCAACTCTCTCGAGTGAATCCCATCAGATCCATCAGAGGTCCAACTCCTTCGAGCCGTTTGCCGGTAGGAACTGGACGGTCAGCTGTCTCGAATCAGTCGTTGAGCATACCACCGTCGATACACCCTGTGCTCCAATAGTCCGACGACACCGACGGCTGGCGGTGATCGGCAGGATTGTGTGACGTACCAACCGTCTCGAGGCGGTTCGGCAATGGATTACCTGACTCAGGTATCTAGCCCGGAATTGACCTCAATCACGTTAGCTGATCGTAGCAAGTCGTCTTTCAGATCGTTTTCAATCCGTTCATCAGTAAGCCGACGAGCAGGTCCGGAGATACTAATTCCACCCAGAAGACGACCCACATCATCACGTAACGGAGTCGCGATACATCGAATTCCCCTCGCTCGTTCTTCGTTATCGATCGCGAATTCTCGTTCGCGGACTGTGTCAAGCTCATTCTTGAGGTCGGTTGCATTCGATATTGTATTCTCCGTTCGCCTTGGGAGCCCGTGTTCTTCTATCACGGATTCGAGTCTGTGATTGGGTAAATAGGCGAGCATCGCCTTTCCAACCGCGGTGCAATGTGGGTATTCATACTCCCCGATACCAACTGAGGCTCTTACCGCGTTTTCTCCCTCTGCCCGGTAGACAAAGACCGTTTTATTCGACTCCATCACTGCATATTGGGCGCGCTCAGATGTTTTTTCAGCGAGCGCGTCGATTTCTTCCTGGACCATATCGTAGATCTCGAGGCGGTCTTTCACGTGTTCAGCTAACCCCAGAAAACGTAGACTGAGCGCATACTCATTCTCTTGTTTGACAATATATCCTTCCTGAACCAGCGTGGCCAGATGGGTATGAATGGTCCCCTTTGAGATGTCGAGTTCTGACGAGAGGTCAGTGACACCCATAGTACCCTCCCTAGCAAGCGTTCGAATGATTTCTGACGCTTTTTCGACCGCATGTATTGTCCGGGGTGGGTCACTTTCTTCCATACTTGAGAATCAAATTCTCACCAATTAAACCTTAGGTTTGGTAGCTCCTCTCGAAAGCAATGTAACAGTTGCGTAGTATCTGGAATTATCATTGCCGTTCCCTCTGCATACCAGGGTCGGTCGGTTTCACAGTGAGATCGACCAGAAATTGAATCTATGCCCCTTCCATAACAAGACTATTGCTGTTATTCCCCGCAGTTCTACATGGTCAAACCGGATTTCCGGCAATAACAAAGTTAGTGTTGTGATGGAAAGGTTTGCGAACCTGATCTCTGTTGTTGTGTCGTGAGAGACACCACTGGATTGCGATTTTCTTCTTCAAGTAGCTATTCGAACCCGAGCTGCTGAACGCTGAATATGATAACATCACGCAACAACCCAGCCTCAAACGTAGGTATCAGCGTTCAACCGGTTCCCAAACCGGCATTGGCATGTTTTGCCACACTATATTCGATCGAGGCTCATTTGAGGGTATAGAACACTAACGTAAGCTGGAACCTCGATCCAGACCGTCTGGAAAGCATGAAAGATGTTTAGCACTGGTAAATGAAGTTATCTTTTCCACATATTTGAGTGGAGAGTCACCATACGTTTCCAAAATGAAGTGGGAGTAGTAGCTATGTGTGAAAATCGACAGTAGACTGGATTGGCAACAGCTATCCCCTCGTCTTGTTTCCACGTTCAGGAAGCAGCCTCGAGATGTTCAGTCTCATGCTTGGAAACGCCGGAGTGTGGCACTGCTTGTGGAGTCGACATCACTGTGTTCGGCAATTCGCCTTATCTGTCCTTCGCGCTCGCGTGTACCTGAGAAATAATACCGTTGTTTTTCACCAGACAGGTATTGTATGATATGTAAAGATAATTTTAACTGGTGCTGTCATCATACTCCAGATATGGGTGTCCATACCCTAGCGCACGTCGAACTGTATAGCCCAGATATCGAAGCATCTCTCGAACACTGGCTGGAAACTGCTGGTATGTACCTTCGGCACGAAGAGGGAGATTCCTACTACCTGGCTGCGTATGGAGACTGGCAGGACTTTACCCTCGTTTTGCACGAAGGAGATGAGTGGGGCTGCAAAAATGTCGCCTGGAAAGTGAGTGACGAAGACGATCTGGAATCGTACCAAGAACGAATCGAAGAATCTGGTTACGACGCGGAGTTCGTCGACTCTGAAAAGCCGGGAATCGGCAATACGCTTCGGTTCGACTATCCTGGTGCTTCACCCGAGTATATGGAACTCGTCTACGATGTTGCTCGTGCATTCGACACAGTTCCAGAAGAAAACCGTTCACGGCTGAAAAATCAACCAACGAGGAAACCAGAACAGGGAGCTGGCTATCGGCGGATTGACCACGTCAATTTCAACCTGAGTAACGCGTCCGAGTGTGCTCAGTGGTTCCAGGATGTCCTCGATTTCAACCTTCGAGAGGAAGGACTTGGACCAGATGGAGAACAGCTCGCTGCATGGCTCAGTGTTTCGCCGCTCGTCCACGAGATCGCGTTCGTAACGCCACCGGAAGATGGCAATGCACTCGATAAAATTGATCACGTCGCTTACTACATGGACGGTGGTCAGGCTGGAGAACTCGAGCGGACTGCAGATCTGCTGAAGGAACGAAACATCGAAATCGTCGGTGGGCCAGCACGCCATGGAATCAGCCAGGCTCACTTCATGTATTACGTTACTCCGGGTGGAAACAAAGTCGAGGTATTCAGTGGTGGCTATCTGATCTTCGACCCAGAGTGGGAACCAATCACGTGGACTCCGGAAGACGGCTCCGATGGATTCGTCTGGTGGGGCGGCAAAGCAGGATCGCATGCTCGTCGTCAGTACGACTTCGTCCCCACCGATGAAACGGACTGGAGTGAACACGACGCGTATCCAATTCGAACTCGGCCTGAGCAGGAACCGCCAGAATAACTGGATCACTTCAGCATGATCGGAGCCCGACCTCGTGTGTAGCATCGCTGGATTATTCTCACCACCCTATTTTAATATTCGAGTGGAAATGGCCAACCTAGGTAAAAGAACATGATGAAGGACGCAAATAACCCAGTAGGTACGACGGAAAAATCGTTGAATCTCATCGATCGACTTCGGGAACTCGATGGTGCTCGCATACACGAATTAGAAAGTGATGTCGATATGACGAAGGGGGCCATCCATAACCACCTCACTACGCTACAAAAACATGGGTACGTGAAAAAAGAGAAGCACGAGTACCGACTTTCATTCAAGTTCTTGACGATCGGTGGTGAAGCAATTATCGATTGTCCGCTCTACCAGTTTGGCCGTTCTAAGGTTAACCAACTGGCTGATGGTACAGGAATGTTATCTAATTTAGGTGTTGAAGAGAACGGGGAGTGTGTATATCTATACCAATCTCGTGGAGAATATGCGGTGAACCTTGATACGAGAATCGGGTCTCGGTTGCCTCTCCACAATATTGCACTCGGGAAAGCAATCCTGGCACACCTTCCAAGGCACTACGTGGACGAAATCATCGATAGAAAAGGGTTGCCCGAAGCAACAGAAAATACGATTACCAATAAGACAGACCTCTATCAGGAACTGGAGAAAATTAAATCTCAAGGGTATGCTGTTGATGATGAGGAGAGGACGGAAGGACTTTGTTGTGTGGCCGCACCAGTCCGGCCCGAAAACGAGATACTCGGTGCAGTAAGTATCTCAGCGTCGTCAAGCAGGTTCGAAAACAACGAATTGAAAGACGAGATCATCAACGAAGTCAAGAGCACGGCCCACGAGATCTCACTGGAAATTTTATATTGAACAGATCACTGATAGCCGCCACAATCTACGATCTGTCTTCTTCATTTGCAGGTGGATACCACAAGGATAAATATCCCTGGTCTTCATTTTGACTATGCATGAGTAAACAAGCTACTACTGGGAAGAGCATTTCCATCACCAGTGACTGGGACACGATGTATATCAACGGCGAGTGGCGGACCGCTCCCAAACGCGACCGCGCTGACGTCGAGAACCCCGCCACGCGCGAGGTGATCACTCAGATTCCCATCGCGACACCCGACGACGTCGACGAGGCCTACGAAGCCGCTGTCACTGCCCAAGAAGAATGGGCGGAAGCGACGCCGGACGAACGGGCGTCTGTCGTCCGCCGAGTCGCCGAGCTGCTCGAAGAGTACGAAGCAGAGATTCGAGAGATCCTGGCGGTCGAAGGCGGTAGCGCCCCCTCGAAGCAAGACATCGAACACGGCGGCTCGGTTACGTTCACCTACGATGCCGCTTCCTTCGCGTTCCGTGTCGCCGGCCGACACAATCAATCGAAGATCCCCGGAAAGGAGAACATCATCCAGCGGGATCCCAAGGGTGTCGTCGGCGTCATCTCGCCGTGGAACGTCCCGTTGAAACTTGCGATTCGTGCAGTCGCACCAGCAATCGTCCTCGGCAATTCCGTCGTGCTCAAGCCGCCAACCGAGACACCAATCTCCGGTGGGCTCTTGCTCGGTCGCCTGTTCGAGGAAGCCGGCCTCCCTGACGGTGTGCTCAACGTCGTCCCCGGCCACGGGACCACGACGGGCGATCGGGTTGCTTCGCACCCTGACGGAGACGTCATCGCGTTTACTGGCTCGACCGGTGCCGGTCGACAGGTCGGAGCCAACGCCATCGACCACTTCGCGTTTCCGGCCCTCGAGCTGGGCGGGAACAATCCACACGTCGTCCTCGAGGATGCCGATATCGACGACGCCGTTGCTGCCGGGACGTTCGGCTCGTTCTGGAACCAGGGTCAGGTCTGTATCTCGATCAACCGCCACCTCGTTCACGAGTCGGTCTACGACGAGTATGTTGATCGCCTCACTGAACGCGCAACCGAGTTGCCGATCGGCGACCCACGAGACGAAGCGACTGTCATCGGGCCTATCATCAACGAGGAACAGCGCAACGAGATAATCGACTACATCGAGGAGACCACCAACCAGGGCGCGACCCTCGAGACCGGTGGTGAGATCGTCGATCCTATCGGCCTCGAGGACAGCCTGTTCGTCGAACCGACGGTGCTTTCAGACGTCACGAACGAGATGGCTGCTGCCTGCAACGAACACTTCGGTCCCGTTGCCCCCGTTATTCCGTTCAGCAGCGAGGAAGAGGCTATCGAGATCGCCAACGACACCGAGTACGGGCTGGCCGGCTCGGTCCACGCCGGTGATCGGGGACGCGCTCGAGACGTCGCCGACGAAATCGACGTCGGCATGATGCACGTCAACGATCAGCCGGTTAACGCCGAACCACACGTCCCCTTTGGCGGGGTGAAAGCCTCTGGCGTCGGCCGGTACAACGGCGACTGGATCATCGACGAATTCACCGAAGTCAAGTGGACCTCGGTCCAGCGAGAATCGCGCGACTACCTGTTCTGAAAACCCGGATTCACGTATTTCTGATCGGGAGAGGAGCACTATATCCCGGTTAAATTTAGGTTCGAAAGCCCCGTCATTGTCCTTTCCTCGATTGCAATTGAACTTTGGACGCGGAACAGAATCCACCCGTGGTTCCCAGCCAGTGCAACGATGCCGGTTATGAGCCTCTTCACGTCGTCGATCACGTAGTGTTGACGGTTTCTTGGACCGAATCGATCGTCCCCCACTCTGTTTAGACCTGCTGGCACTGCTTCGGTGTGAGCCATAGTGTTAGTTGAGCGCCATTCTGGAAATGGTGTAGACCGACGAGCCACAATAGAGATCGCTGCAAGCTACTATTGACGTACCCAGCAGTGGTACCACATCGATTCCCAATGGGGAGGGACTCCCAAATTCGGGTTGTACAGCTCAGTGAACCGCTATATTCGATAGGTTCGTGCGTCGTACATTAGCTGATCTCAGAGATCGCCCGGATAGCGTGTTTGAGCGCGTTGAGAGTGGTGGAAGATCGGAAAGTGAACTGATGTATAGATCCTTCTGGGCTAGTGCCGTCCCAAGCGTCGACTGATGGGTGAAACCGGCCACACAACGGTTTCACCCATCAGTTCAGGCTTGGGACGCCACTAGGTTGTTTGAACGAACACGGTTTTCTTGGAAGCAATCTGAGATCCAGTTGTGTTCGTTCTACTGCAAGTATGCCCACAGTGGGTGCGTCCTCCTTGTCTTCAGCAAGCATGGTGGCCTACCGAGCCATCGATTCTACTTCAAGCTGTAGTCTCGTTTTTAAATCCTGAATCAGCTTAACAGACCCCTCACAGTTTCACTGCCGTAGTTAGATAATAGGGTTCTTTGCAACACCACACTTATATGCTCTAAGCACGATTACAGTCATTACTGGGCGTTCTAATGAGTGAAAAAGCCAACACGGACGACATCCAGCACATCCATCTGGGAACGACCGAGTGGCGATCGCTCGTCCTCGGACTCGTCATCGGGGCGATATTCGGCGCGATGTAGCTTCCGATCCCGGTTCCAAACGTCGTCGGGGGTAATCTGGCTATCACCGGCGTGTTCATCGGTATGATCATCGTAGGTGTGTACCGAAATCAGGTGAAATTCCGGAAGCCACCGGAGGAGGGGTGATCAGTATGGAACCCATTTTAGCCGCCTTCAGTCTAGAAGCGTTGCTGTTCCCGGGGGCGATAACTGAGATCGTAGAGGCGTTTACGCTCGGTATGGACGCGATTCAGGCATTTATCGTCGGTTTGATCATAGGAGTCATCTTTACGTGGTTCGATCTTCCGATACCCGTACCGAGTGTCTTAGGTGGGATCCTCGCCATCTGGGGCGTCTTTATAGGGTGGGTGATTACAAGGGCTCTTGCCGGCGCGCTATGATAAATCTCCCAGTAGTTCGTTTTGATTGATTAAACCTGTATGGGGGTCTACAGATGGCAGTCCACCCCGAACTGGGTGATGTTTGAGTGTACTGCATCTGTTGCTCTATCTAGCCGTTTTGGTTAGGTTCGTCCTTGATCATGTGGAACGAAGTCAGCGCTGTCATTCCATACAACTCTCTCCAACAGTGTTAAATAGTGGTGCGCCGATTAGTTGGCCGTATGCCGCTTGATGCAGCGATAGTGGGTCCTGGCAACATCGGGACCGACCTCATGTATAAGATTCTCGATAGAAGTGAGACGATCACCCTGCAGCGGATGATCGGGATCTTCCCCGTCGAGGAATCAGACGGCCTGCAGGCGGCCGTCGACGAAGGTATCGACGTCGGCACGGAGGGTATCGACAGCGTCCGTGAACACGCAGACGAGTTCGACGTCGTCTTCGAGGCGACGACCGCAGGTGTCCACGCACAGCAGGCACCGGTCTACGAGGACCTCGGACTGTTCGCGATCGATCTCACGCCCGCCGCGGTCGGCCCCTACACCGTCCCGGCGGTCAACGCCGAGGACGTGATCGGCACCGAAGACAACATCAACATGGTCACCTGCGGCGGCCAGGCGACGATCCCGCTCGTCCACGCGGTCGACCGCGTCGCCGACGTCGAGTACGCCGAGATGATCTCGACCATCTCTTCCGAAAGCGCCGGCCCCGGCACCCGCCAGAACATCGACGAGTTCACCCAGACCACCGCCGCCGGCCTCGAGCAGGTCGGCGGCGCCGACGAGGCCAAGGCGATCATCGTCCTCAACCCCGCCGAACCACCGATCCTGATGCGCAACACCGTCTACACCACAGTCCCCGACACCACGGACGTCGATGCGGTTCGTGACTCCGTCGCCGAGATGGAAGCCGAGATCCAGACCTACGTCCCCGGCTACGACGTCACCCTCGAGCCGGTCGTCAAGGACGAATCCGACGTGGGGTTCGAGCTGGGCGACTCCATCGTCATCACGACTATGCTCGAGGTCGAAGGCGAGGGCCAGCACCTGCCGCCGTACGCAGGGAATCTGGACATCATGACCAGCGCCGCCCTGGGCGCCGCAGAGCGCGTCGAGGCCCACGGGCTCACCGCCACACCCGTCGGAGGTGAGCGCGATGACTGACAGCGATGTGCGCCTGATCGACATGACCCTGCGCGACGGCATGCATGCCGTCGACCACCAGTTCACCCCCGAACAGATGGCCGACGTCGCCAGCGCGCTCGACGAGGCGAACATGGACGTCGTCGAAGTCTCCCACGGCGACGGCATGGGCGGTTCCTCGATCAACTACGGCTTCGCCGCCGCCGACACCGAGGCGTACCTCGACGCCGTCGTCCCGGAACTCACCGACACCAGACTCTCCGTGCTCCTGTTGCCCGGCATCGGCACCGTCGAGGAACTCGACCTCGCCGTCGAGAAGGGTGCCGACATGTGCCGCATCGCCACCCACGTCACCGAGGCCGACGTCTCCGCCGAACACTTCGAGTTCGTCGAAGAACGCGGCCTCGAGGCCAACGGCCTGCTGATGCTCTCGCACATGGCCTCGCCGGAGACCGTCTTAGAGCAGGCGAAGCTCATGGAAGACTACGGCGCAGAGGCCGTCTACGTCATGGACTCGGCGGGTGCGATGCTCCCACAGGACGTTCGCGAGCGCGTGGGCCTCCTGTCGGAAGAGCTCTCGATCGACGTCGGCTTCCACGCCCACAACAACCTCGGTCTGGGCATCGGCAACACCCTCGCGGGCATCGAGGCCGGCGCGACGACCGTCGACGGCTGTCTGCGCGGACTGGGTGCCGGCTCCGGCAACGCCCAGATGGAAGTGCTCGTCGGCGTCCTCGAGAAGGCCGGCTACGACGTCTCGCCCGATTTCTTCGGCGTGATGGACGCCGCTGAAGACGTCCTCCTGCCGATGTTGACCGAGGACACCATGCCCGAACTCGACAACGATTCGCTCGTGCTCGGCTACGCCGGCGTCTACTCGTCGTTCCTGCGTCACACCCGCCGGGTCGGCGAGCAGTTCGACCTCGACCCGCGCGAGATCCTGGTCGAACTCGGCGAGATGGGCGTCGTCGGCGGGCAGGAAGACATGATCACCGACGTCGCCGCCCGGATGGCCGAGGACGAGGCCGCGACCGCCGACTCGGAAGCCGACGACTGATCGACGACAATCGGACCACAGCATTCCTGACACTACCACTCCGGACTACACTCCCGAAATCCCGACGCCGGATTCCACTCGCACTTCTCTCGCGTGCCACACTCGTGTCGAGTCACCTCTCGGTTCGGCTCACCCGACCTCGCGCTCGCCCTGCTCGGTCGCCCTGTTCCGTCTCACGACTCGGCTCGCTGGAGAGTGCTTTCAGCCACGTCTGCAGGCTCTAATCGACCAGCTCGAGAGACGGGACTCGAGCCGGGCACTGGAGACGAAGAACTCGGTGTGTACTCACTCGAACGGTTCGACGAGTTCGAGCCCGTACCCGTCGGGGCCCTCAAGGAACGCGACGCGGGCGCTGGCTCCTTCCGAGTCGAGGGGCCCGCGCTCGAGGGTGCAGTCGGTCTCCTCGACGAGGCGTTCGACCATCGCGTCGGTGTCGTCGACCGTCAGCGCGATGTGGTCGATGCCGGCCGGTTCGGGAACCTCGCGGTCGGGGTCGTACTTGAACTGTAACTCGGCGTCGTCGTCGCCGGCGACGTAGACGTTGGTTGCACCGTCGCCACTCACGAACTCGTTGGTCTTCTCGAGGCCGAGCGTGTCGACGTAGAACTCGAGCGTGTCCTCGATGTCCGATACCCAGATAGCGGTGTGGAGTACGTTCATACTGAGCGATTTTCACAGCATACAATAAATCTCCTGGGTTCCACGCTGTGAACGCGGGTTGTTCCTTCAGCCGGATTCTGTCACCTCCACAACTTATCGACCCTACGAGCAGTTTTCCGACTGGGTTACGCTGTCAAGTAGCGTTTAGCCGATCGGCATCCACTTTTGCCCGCTAATCAGGACGTAGTCGGCGTTGTGATCCTCGGCGACCTCGAGGCATCCTCAGTCGGATCGCCAAGTGTACCGGCTACCTCTACGGAGAACTCATCATCAACGGTCTCACCCACGATCTAATCGGCACTTCGTTCTGCGTCCGCGACGTCGTCGTAGTAAAAGTAGTCGTCCATACGGTCTTCGACCTTGGCAACGAGATGAACGACTATGATGTCGCCTACGATTTCTTATTCAATGGCTCGTCTACGTGACGGACAATCGGTTCGGACCTTGTCGCGATTGAACCAGCATCGATAAGGACATCCTCACTGTCGAAGTGATGGACGTTGACGACGGCACTCACGAAGGGATTCACACCGACAACCTGCTCCATCTGCTTGAGTGAGTTTCCGCGTTGGTGAGCCACTCCTCGCTATCAATTCGCATGTGTGGGATAGTGTAGCAGCTCCTCACCCGCGTGCGACGTCCCGTTCGTCTCCGCTTCCAACACGCCGCACCGTTCGGGCCAAGTTCTCGGACCACACCCCTTCTGTGCCACACGGCACGGCGCTGGGCCGGTGCTATAGTAACAACTGAAACGGACTACACACCGATCGCACAGCTGTCGGGCGATCGGGTGCACTGACGTTCAGCGGCTACTATATCTGGCGGCTAGCGTGCGACGATTTAACCCGTGGAAGACGGTAGCATTATATGAGTGCTCACCAATCACGGGACACGGATGAGCCTCCCAGAGGATACACTGGACGAATTCGCCGAAACGCTGTACAACGCACAGGTCAACTCCGATCCCGTGCCGCCGATATCTGACGAGGAGGAACTGACCACCGCCGATGCCTACGACGTACAGGCCGGCGTCGTCGATCGACTCCTCGGCGACGACGGCGCGATCGCCGGCCACAAACTCGGTCTCGTCAGCGAGGCCAAGCAAGAACAGCTCGGCATCGACGAACCGATCTTCGGCTACGTCCCCGACGACACGGTCCTCGAGGGGCCGATGATTCCGACCGAGGAGCTGATCGCCCCCCGACTCGAGGCCGAAATCGGTCTCATCCTCGGCGAAGACCTCGAGCCGCCGGTCTCGCCGACGGACGTCCTCGCGGCGACCCGCGCCGTCGTCCCGGTCGTCGAAATCCTCGAGAGCCGGTTCCAGGGCTGGACGATTCCCTCCGCACAGGACGTCATCGCCGATCAGACCTCCGCCGGTCGCGTCTTCGTCGGTGAATCCCTGCGCGACGTGACCGACGTCGACCTGGCGATGGAGAGCGTCGTCATCTCGGTCAACGGCGAGGTCGAAGAGACCGGCGTCGGGGCCGACATCATGGGCCACCCCGCACGGGCCGTCGCCTGGCTGGCGAACCGACTCGAGGACCGTGACGACCGGCTCGAGGCCGGCGAGCTGGTCATGACCGGCGGCATCAACGCGGCCATCGACATCGAACCGGGTGACGTCTACCACGTCAAATTCGGTTCGATCGGCGATATCGAACTGCGCGCCGAGTGAAGAGCAACCACCACTTACATGGTGTAAACAACCTCGGGCGCGGTGGCCCGAGGCTTTTGTTGGTTCCCTCAGCCGTGCACTAGCACTCCCTGCTCGATAAGCGAGCGGGATGACGTCAGTCGATGTACCCAACGAGCGATCCGATCGACGTAAACTCCGCCGTGATCGAGTCGCCCGGTTCCACGTCGACCGCCGGGGTCAGGGAACCGCTGAGTACGAGGTGACCTGCCTCGAGCGAGCCACCGACCTCCTCGAGCGTGTTCGCGAGCCAGGCAACGGCGTTGGCAGGATTCTCGAGTACTGCCGCTCCGACGCCAGAGGCCGCCAGGTCGCCGTTGCGGTACAGTTTCACGCCCTCGAGCGAGAGGTCGAGTCCGTCGGGGTCACAGCGCGTCTCGCCGGTGAGGTACAGTGCCGAGGAGGCGTTGTCGGCGATCGTATCCTCGATTCCGATGTCCCAGTCGCGGATTCGGCTGTCGATGACCTCGAGCACGGGCAGCACGAATTCGGTCGCCGACAGCACGTCGAAGGCGGTGACCGGCGGCTCGAGGTCGTCCGCGAGGACGAACCCGATCTCGGGTTCGACGCGCGGGGCGATGAGGTCGGCGGCGGGGATCGAACGTCCGTCGACGTACATCGTATCGAGGAGACGCCCGAAGTCGGGTTCTGAGACGCCCAGTTGCTCCTGGATACCATCGCTCGTGAGCCCGATCTTGTGTCCCTCGACGGTCGCGCCGTCGGCGATACGGCGGTCGACGAACGCAGACTGTACCGCGTAGGCATCCTCGATGGTCAGGTCGTGAGCGTCCGAGAGTCGGTCGATCGGCTCGCCCGTCTGCAACGCGTCGTACAGTGAATCAGCGAGTCGATCTCGGGTGTCGTCCTCGAGTGACATACCTACTGAAAGTCGATGAATCATCAAATAGGTGTGGGATTCGCCAGCGTCCAGTGAACCTGCCCTACCTGTGACCTGCAAAACCAACTTTTGGGTGTTTAAATGAATTATAGATGAAGTTTGTCGGTATCGGTCGTTTCGTTTACCCAGAACGTTTATTCCCCTACCAGTCTATAACTCACACGGCGGGGGACTAAACACGGCTTGGACAATAAGATCATGGTTTCGCAGACTCCCGCCAGCACTGCACTTTGCGTCATGGTGGGCCTCCATCCTACCATGTCTCGCTGAAGAGTAGCGGTGCGGGGGCCCACAATCCGATTTTCAAGGGCTATTCGCTGTAACCTAATCCCGTTATCCTTGGGAGCAGACAATTATCCTGATTCAACACTGCACGCTCATACCCGGTAGTCAACTGAAGCACGAGACAATCGGTTTTCAGTAATAAAATCCCTGAAATGCTATTAACAGCCCCACATCGCCGTGTCTAAAGACTTTTCACCAAAAGTAAAACATTAGCGCACCTAGAGAGGGGCTAGGATCGACACAAATCATTAAATTAGAAAATAGTGGTCAAATATGGTGTTTTGTAGTGACGAACAGAGATGGCCTTGCTAAATTAGCATACAACGTGGGGGTATAGTGTCTTGCTGTCCTCCTGAGTCCGGTAAATCGGTTCGTCACCGTCCGATTCTCCGGGAGTACAGTCACGGTCATTATAACGTGACGGCTTAAACGACAGAATTCTTCACAGTACGTCGCCTCGGTTTAGTGATTCGGTGGAGCAGTGAGTGGAGTGAAACAGCTCTCAGCAGTGACATTCCACCGAGAAAGCAGTCACGCCCATGTGTATTTACAGAGAGTAAACGAAGTCAGGTCATCACAGATTTAGTGTTGTTATGACTGGGACATCAAATCGTCGGTATCGCATTCGCAGGACTTTTGCGACAGAAAATCGTTAATGGAGATCCTGGTTTTGCAGTCGTCACAGTAGACGTAGGATTCTACAAATACTGAAAAATCACCAATCTCTACATTGCCACTGTTCCGTAATTGATCCAGTTCCGTTTCAGATACAGTTTTCGTCCGACCCTGTAGGCGGTTTAACCGTTCACGAGTCTTCTCGACTTGATTCCGAGTATCCCGTTCGTATTCTACGTTCTCGGTTGACATCAGATGGGTTCTGATCGCCTGATAGGTGACGAAGTCTTTTCGTAACCCCTCGACGTCAACACCTTCCTTCTCGAGCTTTCGTTCAACTGATACTCGGGTACCGCTACTCACATCGCCTGTTAGCAATCGGAAAAGATTATCCAACTCACCATCGAGCACTTCATAATCGACAGTTTCTAACGAAGCTTGAAGGACCTTCTTGTTGAAATAATCCTCAAGATCCCTGAGACTCTTTCTATTTTTGTCCCGAGTCCACTGCTCAGCTAAATCCTGTCCTATCGAATTTAGATTATATTTTTCAGCAACTCGCTCTACCTTGGTTGCTCTGGAATCAGACGATGACATAGACGCTATATGCAATAGAACGTTTTGAAGTACTAAAATCTATTGTGGTCGTAGATGGTGCGTTCCGTCGTGTTTAGTTTGCCTCATTGTGCCAGCGGCGGTGTTTAGTTTGGGTATGAAGAGGTGAGACGGTGGCTGTGTTCGGTGCCTATGCCTGAAACTGCCCGCCCCAGGGGATCTAGTGGATTGGTCGACGTGGAGTTTGTGCAGCGAGAGCGGACACCGCGTGAGCTGATAACGCTCGGTGTTCGACTCCATCTGGGCGGACTATCGCTTTCGAATACAGTTCGAGAACTCGAGAAGTCCGGTGTCGAACGGAGTCGAAAAGCCGTCCACGACTGGGTTCACAAAGCTGATCTTGCCCCGGTTGAGGGTGCTGAACCAGCCACGGTCGCACTCGATGAGACAGTGATCTGGATCGATGGGCAGCAGTACTGGCTGTACGCAGCGGTCGATACTGCAACGAACCGATTTCTGCACATTCGGTTGTATTCGGCCCGAACAACCGCTGCCACCGAAATGTTTCTTGCGGAACTCATGGAGAAATACGACGCCGAAGGCGCACTCTTTCTCGTCGATTCGGCCGCGTGGTTGAACGCAGCACTCCACCGCCGCGCTCTCGAGTTTCGGTGCGAACGACACGGTGATCGAAACACCACCGAACGTGTTTATAGAGAGGTAAAAAGCCGAACGTCTTGGTTTTCTAATTCGTCCAGCCACGTCAATCCAGCAACAGCTGATTCGTGGTTGCAAGCCTTTGCCCGCTGGCACACTGAGACAAACTAAACACGACGACGATTACTGTGACAAGCGCGACTATATTCATGAATATTCTGCTTTGTTGAATAGCTGCTGAATGATGGTTAGAGCGGTTCACAGAGCTTTTCTATGTTGATGATCGCGAACATGAGAACAATTTCACGGTACTGTCGATACCGGCCCAGCGCTCGCACGGCATCGCCGAGCGAGCGCTTCGTCGTCGAGTACGAAGTTTCCGCCATCCAGCGCTGAGCGTAGCCTTTTGTCCGGATGAGCGTATTATTCCCTGTCGTGAGTGATCTCGATCCACGCTGTAAGATCAGTGGTTCGACACCGAGTGCGTAGAACTCGTATTTGGTGTGCCAGTTGTGGAAGGCTTTGTCAGCCGCCACGGAAAGCAGGTCGTCCGCGTTTCGGCGGACGACCTGCGGCCCTGTCTTCGTATCATGCTTCCACCGGTCCGAAATATGGACGTCAAGAACTGCGAGAGACTCTACATCGGTTAATGTGGTCACTTTCAGTGTCTGGACGCTGTTCCCGGATCTCTGACGGTAGTACGATGAAGCAGCGCGTCGATCAAAGAACGTACTGTCGAGAGCGACGTGCCCAGACTGTGGGTGTTGCTGCGCTGAAACGCGCAGCAACGCCCGCCACACCCACATTTTCAGCCGATCGAACGACTTGCAAATCGTGCTGTAATCCGGCAGCTCGTCCTGATCGAGGTCAAGTACGTCACGAACCTCAGACATGTACTTCAGCCGGTTCGGCGTTTCACGGTAGCTATGGCCCTCTTCGAGCCGAAAACAGTGCAAAACGACGTGTACCCAGCGGGCGAGCCCGCCAACGGCGGGCTCGCCCGCGTGCTTCCCCAACGCTTGTTTAGCTAGGTCTCGACACTGCTCAACGAAGTCGAGGATGTCGATTTCCATACCAACCTCGATTTCCTCGACTTCACCCTTCTAACCCGTGATATCAGCTGATTAGATCGCTCTTCAACAGAGCAGATTGCTCGAGAATCGCGCAGATCCGGTTGAACTCTGCGCGCAAGTGGTCCCCAGCGTCAGTGTACATATTCACTTCCCCTCTTAGGCTCCATCCAGGGTGGATAATTTCACAGTTCTTCCAGCACGTCTAGACTCCATTGTAGGATTATAGAAGACATTCATTTGGAAAAGAATTATGGTGCTCGTGTTAGAAGAAATAGTAAGACAAGCATGCCCAATCGAACTCCCACGCGTGGACACACCATTTGCTCCCGGAGGGAAGGGAGATGACAAACTGGAAACGCTCCCGGAACGCGGACTCGGACGACGAGACGAGCGACACGTCACAGGCACAGACAGCCGACACGACGTCTTCGTCGGCTGCTGTCCGGGATGGAAGCCCCAAACCCCTGGCGGCGGCCGCCCTCGAGCATGCCCGGGTGGAGACCCACCTCGAGGCAGCGACGTTCGATAACTCCGCTGCCGCCGTGGATCTCGCTGATTCGGCGGTTCCACGACTATTCGGTCGTGACGAGGGTCAGATCCAGCGCTCGCTCGAGGGAACCGACACGACCATCGACGAGGTGCCCGGCAAGGTCCTGGACGTGCTGAGCAACGGTGGCCAACCGCTGGATCAGCCCGTCCAACGCGCCCTCGAGGAGCGGATGGACGCCGATTTCTCGGACGTGCGCATTCACACGGGCGGCACTGCAGCGAAAGCTGCTGAGGCCATCGACGCGAAGGCGTTTACCTGCGGGAACGATATCGTGTTTAATTCCGGCGAGTACGATCCCGAAAGTCCTGAGGGTCAGCACTTGCTCGCGCACGAACTCGCCCACGTCAAACAACAGAACGGTGGCGCGCCGATTTCGATGATGCCCCAGGAGGGCGCTGATCTCGAGATTGACCCTGATCCCCAACTCGAGCGCGAGGCCGACGCGGCGGCCGAGCAGGCGCTCTCCGGTGAGGAGCCGCTAGTCGTCAATCGGCTGGGAACTGACGTGCACATACAGCGGTCGGCAAAAGACGAGACTCCTGAGGAGTTTGCCGATCTTCTCCAAGAAGCTGAAGATGGAGCAGTTGAGGCAGACAACGAGGCGTTTAAAGAGTACGTCAAGGACGGATTCGGCCCACTAGGGACGCTCGTAGAGAAAACGTCCGAAATATTCGGGAATATCGGAAGAGGCGCCCGTGAGATGGATCAAGAGGATTGGGCCGAAGTCGTGGTCAAAACCGGACTCAAAATAGTGACCGCGGGTGCTGCTGGCGAAGTTCTTGACAACAGCCAGGACGTCGTAACCCAGGCAGCGAACCAAGCGAAAACCACTGCCGAAAATAAGGTCGCTAACCCAGACAGCCTTCAGGATATCGGAATTTCAGAAGAGTGGGAAAGTATCCTCGCAGACTCACCGAGCCAATGGGCTTCCAAAATCAAGGATGAGGCCGTCAAAGCCGCTAAAGCTGCCACTGGAACGGATTTGGAGGGACACGCTCAGGGAGGTAATGTTTAGTCATGAAGGCTGTTGTCACTGGAGAAGGAAACGGGGTTGTCGGTGTTAACCTACGAGATAATGGTGGTGTCGAACATCTTATTGAGATGACTCACGGTGGTGAGATAACCGGCCATCAACAAGACGGTTATCCAGATGATCCCGACGACCGTACCGAAGCGGGCAACGAGCACGTCAATCAGGCTCGCCGGTTTGCCCGCTACTGGGTATACCGCAAACGCGGCTACGACACGCTCGAGCCGACAAAGAACCCGGACCAAATTGCCCAGGCGGCCGTAGCGTTAACGCCCCTCTCGGCGGATGTCGCCAATTCGTTCTTCGGTGAGCTCTACCACCACCTGCGAAGTATCTATACCGATGCCGAGTCATCGATCAGGATGCCTGAGGGGGTCACACCCGAGGAGGCAGTCTATCAACAGGACATCTACCTCGGAATGGACTCAGAGACGGCTAGCGCCTACGCAGATATACTGACTGACCCCCACGTCGTCGACCTACTTGAGGACGAAGTTGCAGGAGCAACTATTGACGAACTGGATGCTGAGGCAATCGCTGACGCTGCCGGTGTCGACCTCGAGTCGATGCCGAACATCCGAGACGGGGCACTCGTCGAAGCTGTCTCGGGTGTGCACGTCCATTGGGACGATGCACTCGGACAGTATCACACTCAATGGGGCACACAGCCCGATCTCGAGCGCGAGCCTGACGCCCGTATCGAGATTTTCGCGTATGAACCTGACTCGTTCGTCGATCTAAAAACCCAGCTCGTCCGAAACCTGGTCTGTCAGGTCCGGGATTGCTACCTTGCAATGGGGATTGCCCCACCGGAACAGTTCCGAATCTTGGGTCACGGACGCCACGATGCTTCGACGTGGTATTCCCATTACGACTTCTACGACGAGTACTTCGATCCGGATGCAGAAATTAGCACGTGGTACGAAGAACAGACGCCTGAGAACGCGTACGAACACGAAGGAGAGACACGGCGCGTTCACCCAAACGCTTGATTCTCCCTACAGAGACACATAAAATATTTCGGTTATATTAGCCAAGAACAGGCCACAACGGCCATCGATTCCCGACTTCACCGATCCCGACAACGGTCGACTGCTCGCCACAGCATAACTCACTGACAGGATATGACAGATATCGAGAGACAACAACCGACTAACGCCACACTCATATCCGTGATATCCCGAGAAGGCGCGAGTCTCGAGCCGACCGAGACCCAGCGAGCAACGTTACAGCGCACGGCCAAAGAGTACGGCCACGCCGATACGCGTCAGTGGGCTGCCGAGGGGATGCCCACCAACGCGATGGGCACGCCCAGCGAGATGGCCGCCTTCCGTGAGCGCCAGCAGACCCGGCCGGCTGAAGTCCCACACGATATCGAACAGCAAACCGAAGCCTCGCTGCACCGGAACAAAGCCGCCCACCGTGACCACGAACCCGCAGGCGAGGCCAGCGTCCCCGATTCAGTGCGAGCGGTCGTCTCCGAACCCGGCCAGCAACTCGAGGGCGAGATGGCCGACACCGAAATCCACGTCCAGCGGTTTACGGGGGCCATCGCCGATATCGGCAGTACTGCAGCGAGTTTCGTGAAGTTCAACCACGAGGCACAGAAAACCGCTCAGGAGGCCGAAGCTGACAGTTACGCCCAGATGGGTGGCACCGAGGGCTCGGTCGAAGAGCGTGTCGAAAATCTCGAGGAGCAGGTGTCCGAACTCGGCAAGTACGTCTCCGAACAGATCCGGCCCGCCTCGACCAAACGACAGATGGTCTCCGAGGCTGGAAAGGACGTCCTCTCGAGTGGGGCCGGGTTGGCGACTGGCGGGGGGATTGCCGCGTTAGGACTGGCAGGCCCATTTGGTGCGATCGCCGGTGCGGCATTAGCTGGAGCTGCCACCAAAGGGATGCTTGATACCAGCCCTGCCATCGGTCAGACTGCCGAGCAAATGGCATCTGGTCGCGTCCATGAGAAGGCTGGTGCCTTGCGCGACCGTCTACCGGGCTGGCTCGGTGGCCGTGACGAGGATGATGAGTGGGGCGATAACTTCGATGGTCTAGCTTAAATTATGAAAGCAGAAATCACAGGAGAGAATGACGAAAATATCGGTCTTCACGTCGTTGATAACGCTGGCAACAAGCACAGAATGGAGATGCGCAAAATCGATGGTGAGGTTTACGCTCACGATTCCGAAGCTTATTCACAAAACCCTGAAAAGCGCACTCGAGAAGAAAGCGAACACGGCAAACAGGCCCGCCGCTACGCCCAGTACTACGTGTTCCTGAATCGTGGCTACGACACAGTCACCCCGAAGTGGAAAAATCCCGTCCACCTGCAGGCGGTTCGTTCAGCGATCGACTCGATGGACCTCGAGGAATTCGAGGACCACTTCGGCGATCTCTACCAGCAACTGAAAAGCCACCACGACGAGGACACCGAGCGCGTTCTCCATCCACCGTCGGATTCCCAGGACGAAGACTACCACCTCTATCGCAAGCACGTCTACCTCGGGCTCGATCCCCTCGAGACCGATCTCGCGGATGACGCTCGAGAACTGGCCACCGAGTTTGGACTCGACCTGGATCAACAGTCACCGAAAGGGACATCACTAGCTGGACTAACAGACGATGGCCTCGAGACCTGGTCCGGCTTTTCGACGGAGTTGTTCGCACAGTCCAACGAGGACGAACTGGCGGAGTTGGCCGAGGGATTCTACGTGGATACAACCTCTGAACTGCACATGGCGTATCTCGACCACGACGGCATCGAACAGGTCACAACGGCCATCGAACCCGACAGGGAACCCGACGCTCGATTCGAGGAACCACCGGTCGATCCCGGCACGCTGGAGCAGTTCCAGCACGGATTGTCGTTCGACCTGGCGTGTCAGATTCGGGATTGCTTCGTTCGGATGGGCGTTATGCCGCCCGAGGAGTATCAGATCCTGGGTCTGGGCCATATTGCCGCTGCGCTCGCCTACGAGGAGGTCGACTTCTACCCAGACTACCATGCTCCTGATGAGGACGGGGCGTATCTCTCCGATCTCGACTCGAAATACTTCGGTGACGACTCCCTGCTCGGCAGTGTGAACTCACTGCTGAACTGACTGAACTAATACTGATTACTCGAGAACCGCGCCGATCCGCTCGAACTCCGCGCGCAAGTGGTCTCCGGCGTCGGTGTACATATTCATCGCATTCCAATTATTCCTCGGTTAGAAGTGGTAATTCTCCATCTCTCCAACCACGTATCACTTCCATATGTTCTTACAGAATATAGTTAGCACGGAAAGAATTATGGTGCCCGTGTTAGAATAGAAATCAAGGCGAGTATGTCCAATCGAACCCCCAAGTACGGACGCACCAACCGCGACTGGAGGCGTAGACGATGACAGACTGGACGCGTTCTCGGAACGCGCGCTCGAACTCGGACTCGGACAACGAGACAAGCGACAAATCAACGGTGGTCGCGCTCGTCACCTTCGCAAAGAGATGTTCACGACGCTCAAGCGACTCCAAGAGCGTGACGCCTCACAGTGGCGGATAGACGAGCGATTCGACCACTACCAGAACGCACTCACAGACATCATCGAGAAGGCGTCTCGACGTGCTGTCGAGTATGCTTGTCGATTCGAGAAGCCAGTGCTTGTGCTGGAAGATCTTTCGGACATCCGTGAAGACCTCGATTACGGTGAGTGGATGAACCGACGACTCCACGCATGGGCGTTCGCTCGGCTTCAACAGCGCATCGATGACAAGGCACGAGAGGCAGGGCTTCCGGTCGAATACGTCCGACCAGAGTACACGAGTCAGACGTGTCACGAGTGCGGTCACGTCGGGCACCGGAACGGTGACGTGTTCCGGTGCCAGAACGACGAGTGTTGGGTATCGGAGTACCACGCAGACATCAACGCGGCGGTCAACATCGCTGGCCGCCATGACCCGTGGGGTGAGAGCCTGCCGCTGAAACCGGCGGGCGATGACATCTCACGGGATGGGAGCGCCTGTGACAGCGCCACGACCTCGTTCGAGACGGCGGAGCCGTCTCGTGATCACGAAAGACGCGACGCGTCTTTCGAACGACACCGAGAGACGAGCGAGGAACCCTCGCAGATGACTCTCTCGACTTTCCACGGGTCGGAACCCTCTGCCAGCAACAGCGAAACGTAGCTGGTATTCCCATGCCGGGAAGCCGCGCCGTTCACGGCGCGGAGGATGTCACAACAGAAAACGTGACACGTGAGCGGTTTCGGAGCCAGTCCCCAATTTGAGTCCACAATCGCTGTATACCCATCTGATCACTCTTACGATTCGAGGGGGTAATAAATTTATCAACCTTTTTCTGGCCTGTATCGACCCATACTAAGATTCAATTTAACCACAGTCAAACTGTTACTGTATCGTAGTTTTCACAGCGCCGTTCTCTTGGGTGAATATTGGTGATGTCCACATACCACTCGCTTCCAACCCACCCAATTACGACCGCCCTCGAGCTCCGGACGAAAAGCCAAAGGTGTATGTCTGCCTGCCCACCTTGCTTGTACCAAGGATGATTCACGTGAGCGTCATCGGCTGTGGAAACATGGGCGGTGCCCTGCTCGAGGGGCTCTCGAAGGCAGACGGGTACACGCTGACGGCGTGTGACCTCGATCCGGACGCCCGCGAGGCCGTCGCCGAGTTCGTCGACGAGACGACCGACGACACCGGCGTCGCCGCCGCGGCCGACGTCGTCGTACTGGCGGTCAAACCCGACATCGTCGACGTCGTGCTCGAGGAGATCGATCTCTCGCCGGAGCAAACCCTCGTCTCGATCGCGGCCGGGGTCCGGACGGACCGGCTCGAGCCGCAGACCGAGGCGAGCGTGGTCCGCGTCATGCCGAATCTGGCGGCCGCGACACAGAATATGGCCGCTGCGGTGACTGGCGAGGAGATCCCCGCCGTGGTCGAGGAGCTACTCGACGACGTCGGCGAGTTCGTCGCCGTCGACGAATCCCAGATGGACATCGCGACGGCAGTCAATGGCAGCGGCCCGGCGTTCGTCTTCTACTTGCTCGGGGCGATGCAAGACGCCGGCGTCGAGCGCGGCCTCGAGCCCGAGGAGGCCCGAACGCTGGCCGCCCAGACGTTCAAGGGTGCCGCCGAGACCGTCCTGCGATCGGAGCGGTCGATCGACGACCTGATCGACGCCGTCTGCTCGCCGAACGGGACGACCATCGAGGGGATGGAAGTCCTGTGGGACAGCACCGCCGACGAGGCCGTCACCGACGCCGTCCTCGCGGCCGAACGACGCTCGAGAGAACTCGCGGGGGACGATGAGTAACGATACCGACTGGCAGGAATCGGTGAAAAACGGCGTCGACCCCGAGGAGGTCGAACAGACCCGCGCGCTCGCCGCCGACGCCGACCGCGTCGTCGTCAAGGCCGGGACGAACTCGCTGACTGACGCCGAGTCGAACCTAGACGACGAGAAACTCGACAAGCTGGTCGACGACATCGCCGACCTCCACGCACAGGACAAGGACGTGATCCTCGTCTCCTCGGGTGCGGTGGGTGCTGGCATCGGTCGGGTCGGCTACGACAGCGATACCGTCGAGGAATCACAGGCGCTGTCGACGGTCGGCCAGAGCTACCTGATGCAGCGCTACACCGAGAGTTTCGACCGCTACGACCGCAAGATCGCCCAGCTCCTGCTCACCCAGCACGACCTCGAGAACCCCGAGCGCTTTACGAACGTCCGGAACACGATCGAGACGCTGCTCGAGTGGGGTATCGTCCCGATCGTCAACGAGAACGACGCGGTGGCGACCACGGAGATCCGGATCGGCGACAACGACATGCTCTCGGCGTCGGTCGCCATCGGCGTCGACGTCGACCTGCTCGTGACGCTGACCGACGTCGACGGGGTCTACACCGGCAACCCCGAACGCGACCCCGACGCCGAGTTGATCGAGGCCGTCGGGCGAAACTACGACGCCGTCGAGGAGATCATCGACGAGAGTTCGACGACGGTCTTCGGCGGCATCCAGACGAAAGTCAGCGGTGCACGCGAGGTCAGCGAACACGGCATCCCGGCGATCATCGCCCGCTCGACCGAACCCGACGTGCTCGAGAAAATCGCTGGTGCCAAGCCAGTGGGCACAGTATTCGTTCCTATCAACGGTGTCATCCATGACTGAAAACGCAGCAGCCAAAGTACAGGAGGCACAGGACGCAGCCCTCGAGCTCGCCCAGCTCTCTGACGAGCAGCGGCGAGCGGGCCTGCAGGCGATCGCCGACGCGATCGACGAGCGCCACGACGAGATCCTCACGGCCAACGAAAAGGACGTCGGGGCAGGCGAGAAACTGCTCGCAGAAGGCGAGTACAGTCAGGCGCTGGTCGACCGGCTGAAGCTCTCGCCGTCGAAACTCGAGGACATCAGCGAGATGGTCCGCAGCGTCGCCGAGCAGGACGACCCCCTCGGGAAGACCCTCGAGTCGCGACGCCTCGACGAGGACCTCGAACTGTACAGGGTCGCCGTGCCGATCGGCGTCGTCGGGACGGTCTTCGAATCCCGCCCCGACGCGCTGGTCCAGATCGCCGCGCTCAGCCTGAAGTCCGGTAACGCCGTCATCCTGAAGGGTGGCAGCGAGGCCAGCCACTCGAACCGCGTGCTCTACGAGATCATCGAGGAGGCCACCGCCGACCTGCCCGACGGCTGGGCCCAGCTGATCGAAGCCCGCGAGGACGTTCAGGCGTTGCTCGAGATGGACGAACAGATCGACCTGTTGATGCCCCGCGGAAGCTCGGAGTTCGTCCAGTACATCCAGGACAACACCTCGATTCCCGTGCTCGGGCACACCGAAGGGATCTGTCACGTCTACGTCGACGACGCCGCCGACCTCGAGATGGCCACCGAGATCGCCTTCGACGCGAAGGTGCAGTACCCCGCAGTCTGTAACGCCGTCGAGACGCTGCTCGTCCACGAAGACGTCGCCGCCGACTTCCTCCCCGAGATGGTCGCTCAGTACGAGGAGGCAGGCGTCGACCTCCGCGGCGACGACCGCGTCCGCGATGTCGTCGACGTCGGCGCTGCGACCGACGAAGACTGGGCGACCGAGTACGGCGACCTCGAGCTCTCGATCAAAGTCGTCGACTCGCTCGAGGCCGCACTCGAGCACATCACCACCTACGGCTCGAAACACACCGAGTCGATCGTCACCGAGGACGACGGACGCGCCGGCCGGTTCATGCGCAGCCTCGATTCCGCGAGCGTCTTCCACAACGCCTCGACGCGCTTCGCGGACGGCTTCCGCTACGGCCTCGGCGCCGAGGTGGGCATCTCCACCGGCAAGATCCACGCCCGCGGCCCCGTCGGCCTCGAGGGGCTGACCACCTACAAGTACCACCTCGAGGGCGACGGCCACCGCGTCGCCACCTACGCCGGTGAGAACGCCAAACCGTACCTCCACGAGGAGTTCGACGGCGAGTGGACCCCCGGCGGCTCGAGCGAGTGACGGCAGGGGAGCGGTCTCGAGTTTCTATTGGTCAGCTATCGTAGCGACTGCAAGTCAGTGCACACCTGATCACCAGACGGATCGGCGATCAGTGTGAATCGTTGCAATTGTTACTATAGTTGGAGTGAACGGCTCGGTTATCGAGCGACGAGGATGATACCGACGCCCGCGAGCAGGAGCCCTGCGACTCTCGTTACGGTAATTTCGTCTCCAAGCACAGCCATTCCGATGAACGCTGCGACGACGAAATACATGGCACCGAGCGTCGAGACGACCGTCGTCGAGCCACGTGAGAGGCCGATGTACATCGAGACGAAGCCAATACCGGCGAACATTCCAGCCACGCCAGCGAGCGCCCCGCCTCGTGGCGTGATGGCCAGTGAGGCACCTGACACGAAAACGTACCCGACTGCGAGGATGGCTGCGACGAGATACGATATCGCAGCAGCCGTCGCCGGGTCGATGGACTCTGACGCAGCGTTCCCCACGACGATCCAGATACCCCACGAAACCATCGTCAGTAATCCGAATGCCACAGCCGCATTTACCTCTGGGACTTCCATCGGTTGTCGCTTCGTCCCTGTGTCGGGAAAAGACGCTGCTTGTAGCGATCCTGATCTAGGGGGAGGGACAAACTGCCAGTGACCGACTTGCGCTATCTACTCAGCACGCTTCGCTCGACCTATCCAGTAGCTGGCAGAATGGTCGTGCAACATCCAGAGGATATGTAGCAAAAGACCTTCGTTTCTTCCGACTGATCTATGCTGAATCAGCCACGTGTACCTGCAAACTGAACGACTAATAGCAAACGCGTTCAGTTAACAGTAGTAGACCCAGAAGATGTGCCCGCCCAGGCATTCGATTTTCGTGTAGTCGCCGAACGCACGTCTGTACGGGCTGGTTATTAGTTCCACGTCCGCTTCGGTGACTGAAACGTTACTGAATTCTCCACACTTCGGACACGTGACTTTCCGTATTTCTGATGTTTGCATCTTTTCACCGTCCCAACGAGAACCGCTACTATGCGGAAAGTTAGATGGCTATCTTCTGCAATTTCTGCAGTCTCTGACGACCGTGCAGGCGATGATCAGGTGTATGCTGTTGCAGTGCAATCGACGACTGCTGAACTGGCAGTGAATAGCTATCTGTACTCGTTTCTCGTAGTTCGGTTCGCGGAAAGCGATACAAACAAGAGTGCTCCTATGACTTCCGACAATGAACCAATCGACGATGTGTTACGCAGAACAGTGCTGAAAGCCAGCGCTGTCGCAGCGGGCGCGCTCGGTATGGGTACCGCTACGACCGCCGCTGTAGACGAAGAAGACGCCGCTGACAGTAACGATGTCGAAGAAAGCGACAACGTCGATGAACCCGAGGGATTCGAGACCGAACTGCTTGCAGCACACGCACCCTTCCCGGACGACGTGACCGCGACGCTCGAGGCCAGCTATCACGAAGTTGATGAACCCATCGTGGTTGAGTTGGACGATGCCTCCACCACCATGTTCCTCGAAGCTCGCTGGGAGCCGGGAGGCACAGGGGGGTGGCACACCCACCCGGGGCCACTTATTCTCAACATTGTTGAGGGAGAACTCGAAGTGATTTTCGAGCGAGATTGCGTGTCTCGTACATACACAGCGGGTGAGTCACTCCTTGACGACGGAGATGTCGTCAATTCGTTCAATCCCAGCGAGACGGAGGAGGCGAGAGCGTACGTGTTTGCCCTCGGAATTCCTGATGGCGAACCGCCGATGGAGAACGTCGCGCCGGTAGAGTGTTGACGAATGGGATGATCATACGTTCCTTGCATCGAGCGATCACGGTCATCGCAAATCAAGTCAGATCTCGTACGACATTCGCGCTCTCAATTCAGCAGAACTGCTGAAATGCATCATCAATCAAGGGTTTCAACAGAGCCGTTCTCTCAGTTCCGTTCGAAGAGATCACTCAAGCTCGTCCACTGAGCCGCCCGGCGAGCACCCGGACTGACTGGGTGACCTCGGCGGGATGCGGGAGCCCGAGCCGATACTGAATCCGATCCTGCCGCTTGAACGGTTCGAACGGGGCCGGTTCCTCGAGGGCCCAGATCTGCGCCCTCGCTGTGGTTCCCACGTCGGTTCCGGCCCCGCGTCCGAACCCCCGGCGCTCGAGGATGGCGTTCGCCGCCCGACGACCGGCTTCGTTGGCCGACTCCATCGACGCGAGATCGGTGTCCGTCCGCACGTAGTCGGCCGCGAGCGTGAGGTTCGGGATAGCGATGTCCGCCGGCGGTCGGTTCCGGAGCGAGCCGACGGTGTTGATCAGCAGCGGCGACTGGTTTGCGACGCCCGCGTCGGTTTCGACGATCGCCGGGTCGAGGAACCAGTCGACGAGCAGGTCGTCCGACAGCGTCGGCGAGGTCGCGTTCAGGTGCGCTTTCAGCTGGGCCCAGATGTCGGTCGCGATCTCCTCTCGAGTGCACTCTCTGGCCGGTTTTCCGTGCAGGGTTCCCGGCGTCTCCCAGTCGGAGGCGATCACCGAGAGGACGCCCTCGACCGCGTCGGGGCCACGACGACGCACGTCGTACTCGTCGTCGCGCCAGAACTGGCGCTGAGAGATCGAGGTCAACGCCCACGGCGAGTCGGCGTACACCTGGTGGCCCCGCGTCAGTTCGACGTCTTCGGCGAGATAGAACTGGATCCCGTTCATCCAGGCCGTCTCGAGGCGCTCGATCCGGTCCAGTTCCGGAGCCACGCGGGCCAGGTCGGGCGTGACGAACGCGGGGGCGACCTCGACGGGCACCGCGAGGACGAACTCGCTCGCGACGACAGTCTCGCCGTCGACCAGTTCGACTGCGGTGATCCGGCGGCCGTCGAACTCGAGCCGACGCGCGGGCGCGTTCGCCCGGCAGTCGACACCCAGCCCCTCGAGGTACTCTACCCAGGGGTCGATCCAGGCGACGCTGGTCGGTGCGTTCAGGATTCGCTCGGTCGGCCGGGTTGGATCGAGTTGCCCGAAGAGCAACTGGAGGTAGATCGTGCCGATCGTCCGGGCGCTGCCAGCCTGCGGGCGAAGTGCGACCAGCGCCTGCGTGGCGTAGGCGAGCCGATCGCGAAACTCCGGCGAGCGGTTCTCGGCGTCGATGAACGTCCACCAGGAGACGTCGTCGAGTTCCTCCTCGCGGCGGGTCTCGCAGGCGGTCAGCAGGTACAGTAATCGTTCCAGCAGGAATCGGACGTCCGCCGGGGGAAGGTCCTCGGCGAACGCCGGGCGCAGCGCCTCGAGCCAGTCCTGGAGTGTCTCGGGCGTCCGGGTTTCGGCGATCTGTGCTGGTCCGTCGACGTTCGCGATCAACGTGGCCTCGGTCTCGACGAGGTTGTCGGCGACGGTACCCCCGCCGTCGGGGATTCGCGCCATCGTATCGGTCACGTGTCGGTAGAAGGCGGGGAAAAAGCGAAAGCCGTGTTCGCCGTGGAGCGGTGGTCGATCCGCCGGTAACTCGGACGAAGGTTCCGACGGTGCTTCGATCGTCGCCGGCACCGACCCGGCCTTGCCGCCGAACCGATCGGTCGCCTCGAGGACGGTCACGTCGAAGCCGCGTTCGGCGAGTTCGTGTGCAGTGGTGAGACCCCCGATTCCGCCGCCGACGACGGCGACGTCGGTTTCGATCATTGCCAGTTACAGGCCCGCGGGCGACATAATGGGCGCGCCTAACAGCTTTCCCGTCCTCCCGTTGGCTGGAGGGCTGGCACGTTCTACTGGTCCCGGAGACTGACTGCGTCCACGCAGGAACGACGTTCTCACGGCCCACGCCGAACCCGAAAGAATCACCCACCCGCCGGAAGAACCTCCCCGCTATGAACTGGACCGTCATGCCGGCGTTCGACGACTACGAGCAGGCCCGCGAGGCGTTCGCGTGGGACCTCCCCGAGTCGTTCAACCCGGCAGTCGACTTCCTGCGGAAACACGAGGACACGAGCCGGACCGCGCTCCGGTACGAGGGCCCCGACGGCCTCGAGACTTACTCCTTCGACGACCTCGACGATCGATCAGACCGACTCGCGGCGGCGCTTGCCGAGCTCGGCGTCGAACCGGGCGACCGCGTCGGCGTCGTCGTTCCACAGAAACCCCAGAACCCGATCACTCACCTCGCGAACTGGAAGGTCGGGGCCGTCTCCGTGCCGCTGACACGGCTGTTCGGCCGGGACGCTATCCAGTACCGACTCGCAGATAGCGAGGCGACAGCGGTCGTCGTCGACCCGAGCGTACGCGAGACAGTCGATGCTGTCCGTTCGGAGTGTCCGGCGCTCGAGCACGTGATCGAACTCGGGAATAGCGAGTCGGTCGCGGGGGCGGGCGATGAACAGGACGGTGCGACCACCCACGCCTTCGCTGACCTCGTCTCGCGTCACGAGCCCGGATTCGACGTCCACGACGCGACCCCCGAAACACCATCGGCGATCATGTACACGAGTGGGTCGACGGGGCCGCCGAAGGGCGTCCTGCACAGCCACGCACTCTGGCTCGGGCGGGCCGCCGCGGCGTTCAACTACTTCGATCAGGGCCTCGCGGAGGGCGAGGCGACCCTGTGGACGCCCGCCGACTGGGCCTGGGGGGCTGCCCTCGGTGGCACGCTCTTTGCCGCCTGGCACCACGGCTGCACCGTCGTCGGCTGGCCTCGAGAGGGGTTCGATCCCGACGACGTCTACGAGTTGATGGAACGTCATGGCGTGACGAAGGCGTTCATGCCGCCGACTGCACTCCGGATGCTGATGGGCGTCGACGACCCCGAAGCCGAGTACGACCTCGCACTCGAGACGTTCGCCTCGGCCGGTGAACCGCTTACCTCGGAGGTCGTCGAGTGGGTCGCAGAGACCTTCGCTGAGGTGGCGATCAACGACTTCTACGGTCAGACGGAACTCAACCTCGTCGTCGGCAACTCCGACACCTGGTTCGAGACGCGCCCGGGGAGTATGGGCCGGCCGCTCCCGGGCTACGACGTTCGGGTGCTCGACCCCGAGACGCTCGAGGACGTCGAGACCGGCGAGGTCGGCGAACTCGCCGTCAGGCCGGGTGACCGCCGGGTGTTCTTCGACGAGTACTGGGGACTGCCCGAGAAGACGGCCGCAAAGCAGACCGACGAGAGGTGGTTTCGCACGGGCGACCTCGTCGAGCGCGACGCCGACGGCTACCTGTGGTTCGTCTCGCGGGCCGACGACGTGATTCTCACGAGTGGCTACCGCGTCGGACCGATGGAAGTCGAGGAAGCCATTCTCCAGCACCCGGCGGCCGAACAGGCCGGCGTCGTCGGCGTCCCCGACGAGACTCGCGGCGAGGCGATCAAGGCGTTCGTCCAGCCTGCAGGTGACGACTACGAGCCCGATACCCTCCGCGAGGAGATACGCGACCTCGTGCGCGACCGTCTCGCCGAGTACGAGTATCCTCAGTACGTCGAGTTCGTCGACGAACTGCCGACGACGACGACCGGAAAGATCAGACGGAAAACGCTTCGCGAGCGTGACGACACCCACTGATACGGTTTACTGTCCGTCAGTTCCGGCGCAACCGCGACCCGGACGGCGGTCGCGCCGGGACATCGGTACAGGAATCCGCATGAGCAGTCGATTCGACCCCGGGTCGGCGATCAGGAAGAGCACTGCGAACAGCCCAGTCGCCACCTGACGACGAGACCGACCGTGAGGAGCGTCAGGCCGATTACGAGTGCCTGGCTGAGCCCGAGGAGGAGTCCGCCAGCCGCAGCGCTGCCAGTCAGCGCTGCCGCGCCGGGACCGACACAGCACAGACTCGCAAGCCCAGCGAGTCCGAGCAGCGAGCCGCGAGAGACCGACTCGTCGTCCATCGGTCAGGGATACGGGGGGCGGAGCCATAGTCGTTGTGTCCCCGGCGCCACGGGAATTGAGAGTCGACTTTATTAGTCAGTCGTTCGAACGTGGTGGTATGTACCGCGTTCTCGCACCGGTCGACACCAACGAAGATCGTGCGCTGGCACAGGCCGACTACATCACCTCGCTCCCGAACGCGAGCGAAGACGTCGAAGCGTACCTGCTGTTCGTCTTCACCGAGGACAGCGAGGACCTCCCCAAAGAGTTCGAGCAGTTCAAGTCCGCCTCGCGGATCTCGTCGGTTCGACGGGCGAGCGAACGCCTGGAGGAGGCCGGCGTCGACGTCCACGTACTGGAAGACAGCGGCGACACCGAATCGGACATCATCGACGAAGCCGAGGAGTACGACGTCGACTCGATCGTCCTCGGCGGCCGGAAGCGCTCGCCGGTCGGCAAGGCCGTCTTCGGCAGCGTCACTCAGTCGGTCATCCTCAGTTCCGACCGCCCGGTGGTCGTGACCGGAAGCAAGTCAGACTGACGACTCACCTTCGTTCGGCCGTTCGTTCCGTAGCGACCGCTCGAGGTCGCACCTGAAGCATCCACGTGTACACTCGAAGCGTTACGGGGCAGGCGTCCCGACACTGGATCGACTACCGACGATGGCTCGTGATCCAGTCGCCGACCGCCGCTGGGGATGGCAGTGCCCGCGCTGTGACGCTGACGTTCCCGTCACACGCGATCCCGACTCGGAGACGTTCCGCTGGGAGTGTCCCCGAGAGGCCTGTCTCGCAGTTGGATTCGGCTTTTCCTCGAGACGACGCGCTCGGCTCGCCCTCCACCGGTATCGCGAGCGCTACCAGAACGTGTACCGGTGAGGAACGCTTGCGGGCCGGAGAATCCGGGACGTGAGCGATCAGTCAGCAGGTGCAGGTTCGGCGGGAGCTTCCTCGAGCGGTTCGCTCTCGACGTCGGTTTCTTCGATAACGTAGCGCTGGCCGAGCATCGGATCGAGCAGGCTGTCGACCTCACCACGGTCGTCGGTCAGCACCGGGGCGTCGGCCGCGTCGCCACCCGGACCGTGGTCGGGATTGGCCATTCGATTCTCGAGTGCGTCATCGAGTTCGACGCCGAGGTCCCGGTCGACGTTGCGCTGGGCGAGATCCTCGTCGGAGAGGTCCGTGGGCTGGTTGGTGGCGACCAGCTGGATGTTCTGTACGGCGCTCGAGTCCGAGGTGCGGAAACTGTAGGTGTCGTCGAAGACCTCCTCGACTGTTCGGTGCTGGGCCTCGTAGAACTCGGCGGCGGGGCCGCTCGGGGCGGCGATGACGTTCGCGTGCAAGACGCCGTCGGCGGCGAGTCGCTCGGACGTGAGTTCCACGAACTCGACGGTCGTCAGGTGGAAAGGAACCTGATCGAGCTTGTAGGCGTCGAGGACGATCACGTCGTAGGTCTGGTCGGTGCGCTGGAGGTACTGGCGGGCGTCTTCCTCGTAGACTGTGATGTCGTCGCGATCGGTCTCGAGGCCGAAGTAGTCCTCGGCGGCGGCGGTCACCTCGGGATCGATCTCGACGATGTCGACGTCGGCATCGTAGCGGTCGGCGAAGTCCTGCGGGCCGGTGTAGCCACCGCCGCCGACGAAGAGGACGCGGTCGACGTCCTCGTGATCGTCGGCGACGAGCATCGGCAGGTGGAAGTATCTCGTGTAGGTGAAGACGTGTCTGTCGGGGTCCTCGAGGTCCATCGCGCTGTGTCGCGCGCCATCCAGGTACATCGTCCGCTCGCTGTCGTGATCGATGATCTCGAGTTGCTGGTAGGGCGTCTGGGTCTCGTAGACGACCTCGCCGCGGTAGTCGAGGTCGACCGGGGCCGCCCCCGCCGCACCGACCAGCAAGAGGACGACGAGGACGCTCGCGATAGTCGACGACCGGGGGATCGAGGGGGCCTCGAGGGCGATCGCCGTGACGACGAGGGCGACTCCGAAGAGCAGGCCGATCGAGTCGACGGTCAACGACGGGATGAGGACGAAGGTGGTCGCCGCCGAGCCGACGATGCTGCCGATCGTCCCGAGGGCGTAGACGTGGCCGGAGGCCTCGCCGGTCCCCTGCTTCTGGGAGAGTTCGGCGGCGTACGGGCTGATGAACCCGAGGAGGTAGGTTGGCGGGCCGAACAGCAAGATGACTGCCGGAAGGGAGGCGTATCTGGGCGGGAGCGCGAGCGTCGACGTGTAGGTGAGCAACAGGTCACTCGCGTAGATCACCATCGCCACGTAGACCGCGGTAGCGAGCATGATCCAGCTCATCTCGCGAGTGGTCGCGTTCGCCGCGCGTCTCCCGCCCTGCCAGTAGCCGAGGCTGAGTGCGAGGAGGAAGACCGTCAGGATTCCCCCGACGGTGTAGATGTGGTTCCCGAACTGCGGGGCGACGACCCGAACGGCGAGAATCTCGAGACCCATGCTCGTGATCCCCGCGACGAACACCGCGAGTTCGGGACGGGTGGGTCGAACGCCGGCCAGCGACCGCGTCTGCATTGGCCGACCAAAACAGGTCGCCACTCGAGTACTTGTCGCCTCGCGGTCGTCTCCGATCGATCGAGAGACGGCGTCGGGGTCGACCGCAGGCCTGCTCAGGGTTTCGAGGCGACGAAGGTAAACACGAACAGCCCGACCGCGACGAGCGCGACGTTCGTAACGGAGAATTCGACGAATCCGACGAGTTCGCCACCCCAGACCAGCAGCCAGGCGAACAGCACCGACAACACGGCGTTGATCAGCACCACCACGCGCGGGTCTCCCTCGGAGGACTCCATCCCCTCCCTGAACCCTTCCTTGCGATCCCCATCCGGATCAGTCATGCTCGAATACGTGGGTGTCGGTCACTTAGCCGTTTCTGTGGATACGTCGACGCGGTCGGTCGTGACAGCTGCCACGAACCGATCACCGTCGTGCCAGCGGCTTTTTGTCGGTCCAGCCGAAGGAACTCCCATGCGAGAGGTGACGCGTTCCCGGGCGATTCAGGCCTCGGCAGCTGACGTCCGGGCGTGGCTCGAGCCCGCGACCATCGTCGAGGCCGAGGGGAGCTTTACCGTCGTCAGTATCGACGACCAGGAGGACGCGACCGTCGTCGTCGCCTCCGGCCCCGGCCTCGAGTTACCACTCCGGTTCGAAGACCACGACGGGACGATCTACTACACCCAGGAGGGTGACCACGGCCCGTTCTCGCACATGGAGACGTGGATCGACGTCGAGCAGGGCCGGGCCGGCACCGTCGTCACGATGCGCTCTACCGTCTCGCTCGCGGCCCCGTTACCGTTCGGCGACCGGATCGCCGCCTGGAAACGCCGGGGCGAACTCGAGCGGGCGCTCGACGAACTCGAAACCGAGTTCGAGTGACGCTGGTTCTCCGTCGACGTGCCAAGCTTCAGAGCAGGTAGACAGCTTCGATCGGACCGACAGGGCCGTTCTCAGGGCTCGCGGAGGACGACTTCCTCACCCTGCTCGGTCGGGAACGGATTCTCGAGGGCGGTGGCGTCGTCCCACTCCTCGTCGGTGACCAGACAGGACTCGAGGTCGGCGGCGAGGCAGTCGTCGTCGACGTCGGTGCCGATGAAGACCAGTTCCGTCTGCCGATCGCCGTGGTCGTCGTGCCACTCGAGATTCGGTCGGTTCGACCGGTAGAGGTCCTGGTCCACTTCCGGGAGGCTGGCGATCCACGGGCCCCTGACGGTCGCGCGGATCGAGGGGCCGGCCTGCGAGAGGTCGACTCTGGCGTCGCTGCCGGCGATCCAGGCAGTACCTTTCGAGCGGACGATTCCCTCGGGGAGCGCGCGAAGGAACTCGGCGAACCGTTCGGGGTGGAACGGGCGACGTTCCCGGAGAACGATCGAGTCGACGCCGTAGACCTCGTCGGGGTGGCGGTGGTCGTGGTCGTGATCGTGGTCGTGATCGTGGTCGTGGTCGTGATCGTGGTCGTGATCGTGGTCGTGATCACTGTGCTCGTGGCCGTGATCACTGTGCTCGTGGCCGTGACCTTCGTCCTCAACACCGTCGTCACGTTCGTCGTCGGCGAGTGCCTGTTGCCACCCCGCCAGCTCGCCGATCCGATCCGGATCGAATCGGTCGATTCCCAGCAGCCGATCGGGATCGACGGTGCTGAACTCCGTCCGGATCGTCTCGGCATCCGGCTGGAGCCCCCGCACGAGCGCTTCGGCTTCCTCGAGTTCGTCGTCGGTACAGAGGTCCGTCTTGTTCAGGAGGACGACGTTCGCCACCTCGAGTTGCTCGATCAGAAGGTCCGTGAGGGGCCTCGTTTCGTCGTCGGCCGCACCGTCGGCACCCACACCGCGGCGCGCTGGGACCTCCTCGCCGGCGAACGCGTCGAGGAAGAACCGGGTATCGAGGACGGTCACGAGGGCGTCGATCTCGTACCGTGCGGCCACGCGCGAGGCGGTCGTGAACAGCCTGGCGACCGGTCCCGGCTCGGAGATGCCCGAGGACTCGACGATCAGGTGGTCGAACTCCCGGTTCCGGGCGAGGCGAACCACCGCCGTCTCGAGGTCGTCTTGCAGTTCACAGCAGATGCAACCGTTCGAGAGTTCTGCGACGCCACCCTCGACGTCGAGATCGGATCCCTCGGCGACGAGTTCGGCGTCGACGTTCACCGTCCCCATGTCGTTGACGAGCACCGCCAGATCCCGCTCGCCCGCGTTCCGCAAGAGGTGGTTGAGCAGCGTCGTCTTCCCCGCGCCGAGGCTCCCAGAGAGGACGGTCACGGGAATCGAATCGTGCATGCGCGAACGAAGGAACCGGACCGGGAAAAGGTTCGCCGCCGATAGTGTCGTCACGGCTGACTGTAATAACAACCTACTTGTTGGAAGAGTATCAATACCCGGGTGCTATGGACGGTCCCCACAAACCGCACTCCACCCCAGCGACGGATACGACCCGCAGAACGGTTCTCGGCGGCATCGCCGCGACGACTGCCCTCAGTCTCGGCGCTACCGCGAGCGCAGTCGCAGAAGACGGTGACGATCCGGCGACCCTCGAGGCCCCAACACCCGAAACGATCGTCGACTGGCTCCCGGCGACTGTCGATGGCGACGGTCTGGTCGTCGCCGTCGAAGACCACGAGGCCCTCCAGACTGCAGACCACCCACACGAACGGTGGGTGAACGTCGCGCCGTTCGACGCCGAACCTGAGGACGTCTCCGTCGTCGCGACGGTCACGCGTATCGTCGAAGACGAAGACGACGACCACCCCGCCCACGAGCGACCGCTCCGGATCGTCGTCGGCGACCTGCCGATCGACGACGGCGAGACCGTCGAGCACGAGGACGGTCTCACCTACGAGCGATACGAGGTCGAAAACGAGCATGGCGACGAGACGGTCGTCGCTGCGGACGTCGGCGACGCCGTCGCAATCGCCGACGACGAATCCACGCTCGAGGCGGTCCTCGAGGCAGCCGCCGGCGACGGAAATCGACTGCTCGAGGGCAACGACGAGGTCGCCACCCTGTACCAGAGGTACGACGACGCCGACAGCCTCAGGGTCCACCTCGCTGGTGAGGGCACGCTTCCGCTGATGTGGCCCGACGAAGAGGAACCCGAACTCGAGTCTCTCGTCACGACCGAAACGGTTCTCGACCCCGATACGATCGAGGTGACCTACGCCGTCACATTCGCCGACGAAGCCGCCGTCACCGACGAACTCGTCGAGCAGATCGAAGGCGACTTCGCCTACATGCCAACCCGTGAGGAGCCGTCTGCCGACGTCGATGGCCGCACCGTCACGATGACGGTCGAACGCGACCTCGAGGCCGAACGCGCAGCCACAGAGCACGACAGTCCAGGTTCGCTCCGGGTGGCCGACCGGGAGATCGACCCCGACGCCGACGTCGTCGAACTCGAGGTCGGTCGTGGCGACCCGACCCCCGCCGAGGACCTCGAACTCGAGGTCAACGACGAGGAGTACGACCGGGACGTCTGGGCCGACGGCCAGGGGACGATCGAGGAAGGTGACACGATCGTCCTCCGGATGGACGACGTCGAACCGAACACATCCCTCATGCTCCGCCACGACCACGAAATGGGTTCGAGCGGGAGCGGCACGTCGATCCTCCATCGGTTCCAGTTCGCGTTCGACTACGACCACGACGAGGGCACGTTGTCCGTCGAGTACGACGACGAGTTCCCACTCGACGGGGATCGAGTCTCACTGGCGGTCTACGACGAGAGCCCGTTCGGGGAGTTCGACGAGGACACCGGCGAGCGTCTCACACCCGACCCGGTCGCCGTCGAGGAACCCTGGACCGGCGAAATGCTCGAGCCCGGCGTCGAGGCGACCCTCGAGGACGTCGCACCCGGTGACGAGGTCCTCGTCGGCTGGGACGGCTCGAGCCACGACGACTCGATCGGCCGCCACGCGATCGATCCACCAGGGACCGTCGAGTTCGACTACGACTACGCCGCCGATTCGCTCTCTATAACCCTCGAGGTCGAGGGATCACAGCCCGCCGACGTCTACGAACTGCTGGTCGAGGACGCGCCGGCCGAGGTGCAGTTTGCAGACGAGGAAGCAACGATCGACGGGCAGGTGACGGTCACCCTCGAGGCCGTCGACGTCGGCTCGAGCGTTGCGGTCGTCTGGGGTGACGACGAGGTACGGGTTGGCTGGACACGGGCGTCGCCGGGGGTCGACCTCGAGTACGACGACGGCACCGTCGAACACGTCGGTGGTGACGAGATTCCGTCCTCGGCTGTCGAGGTCCAGGTCTGGAGCGACGGCCACGAGGAGTTCCCCCTCGACGACCGCGTCGATGGAGCCTTCGAGGAAGGCGACAGCTTCGAAGTCGACCTCGGAGAAGCCGGACACGTGGCACTCGAGTACGAGGACGTCGGGAACGTCGGTGCCGCGTTCCCGGATCGGTAGGCGAGCGCGGTCTGTCGTCGGTCGACCGACGGTCCCGATACATTTTTGCTCGCCGGACCGACGACCCTAGACGAATGAGCCTCGCCGACCGAATCGCTACCTACCAGGCCGCACTCGAGGAGTGGCTGGCTGGCCTCTATCACGGGATGATTTCGCACCCGGCCTACGAGAAGATCGAAGCCGAAGCCGAGGATCTGGAAGACGAGTTCATGCTCGCCTGTTTCCCGGACGCCTTCGGCGTCCCCTCGCCGGTCTCGTACTACACGGCCGAACTGTTGCCCTACCTCGAAGACGAGTTCGAAGCCTGGGAGCGCCGACTCTGGGACCGGTCCACGCTGGTCGAACGAAAGGGCCACCAGTATCACTTCTGATGGCGATGGATAGCGATCGATTCGTCTTCTTCGGCGGCAAAGGCGGAGTCGGCAAGACGACGGTCTCCTCGGCGTACGCCTATCGCTGTGCCGATGCGGGACTCGAGACGCTGCTCGTCTCGACGGATCCGGCGCACTCGGTCGGCGACCTCTTCGATCAGTCGTTCGGGGACGACCCGCGACCGGTCGACGCCGTCGAGACCCTCTCGGCGATGGAGATCGATCCCGACGAGGAGGTCACTCGACACCTCCAGGACGTAAAGCGCAAGCTCTCCGACCAGGTTTCAGCGGCGATGGTCAACGCGGTCGACCGCCAGATCGAGATGGCCCACGGGACTCCCGGTGCTTACGAGGCCGCGCTCTTCGACCGGTTCGTCGACGTCATGCGCTCGAGTGAGGGGTACGATCGCGTCGTCTTCGACACCTCGCCGACGGGTGGGACACTCAGGCTCCTCTCGTTGCCCGAGTTCCTCGAGGGGTGGATCGACCGGCTCATGATGAAACGCCGCAAGAGCATCGACCTCTACGAAAAAGCCGCGATCGGCGGACGAGAACCGCGGCGCGTGCTCGAAGGCGACCCCGTGATCGCGCACCTGCAAGAACGCAAGGAGTTCTTCGAAGACGCGGGTCGCCGGCTCCGGGATGAGGCGGCGTTTTACCTCGTGTTCAACCCCGACTCGCTGTCGATTCGTGAGACCGGGCGCGCGATCGACCGTCTCGAAGAACAGGGCCTCGGTGTCCGAGGGCTGGTCGCAAACCGGCTCACGCCCGAACCAGATTCCGACGACGCAGGCCGGGGTGGCGAGTACCTTCGGTCACGCGTGGAAACCGAGCAGGAGCGGCTCGAGACCGCGAGAACGGAACTCGCGCCGCCAGTCGTCGCGACGATCGAAACGCAGGTCGAAGAGATTCGGACGGATCGACTGGCATCGGTAGCAGGCCAGCTCGAAATCGAGCCGTACTCATCGACATAAGCTTTCTAGTAGACAGCCGCAAACGCGTTCGTGCAGACGTATAACTGAGGCTACGGTTCGCGTCCCACATGATTTATAGTACATTGCTCCAATCATCGCTTGGGTACTTATGACAGGGGTAATCTGGATCGTTGCGACGGTGCTGGTGCTGTTCAGCGTCGGCTACGTCGCGTACGGGCGGTACCTCTCACGGTTCGTCGAACTCGACGACTCGCGAGAGACACCGGCTCACAAGTATCAGGACGGTCAAGAATACGTACCGGCAAAGAAACCGGTGTTGCTCGGGCACCACTTCTCGAGCATCGCAGGCGGTGCGCCGATTGCCGGCCCGATCACGGCGGCGCTCATCTGGGGATGGCTCCCGGCTGTGCTGTGGGTCGCCATCGGCAACCCGCTGATGGGTGCCGTTCACGACTTCATGTCGCTGTCCTCGAGCGTGCGTCACGAGGGCAAGTCGATCGGGTACATCATCGGCGAGTACATCGGCGAGCGGGGGAAGAACATGTTCCTCTGGTTCGCGTTCCTCGTCATCATCCTCGTGGTGGCGGTGTTCTCGCTGCTGGTCGCCATTATCCTCGACGCCTATCCACAGGCGGCGACCGCGAGCATCATCTACATCGCGCTCGCGTTCGTCTTCGGCGTCTGGCTGTACCAGCTGAACCTGCCGTTTATCGCCGGAACGGGGGTCTTCGTCGCTGGTGTCTTCGCCAGCGTCTGGGTCGGTCTTCAGTTCCCGATCGCACTGTTCGAACCGAGTGGCTTCGCCGACGAAGCGATTATCTTGCTCGGCGGCGACGGTGCGTGGGTGCCTGGTTCCGGGCTGTTCGGGGCGAACACCGCGATGTGGATCATCGTCGCGCTAGTGTACGCGTTCCTGGCCGCAATCTTGCCGGTCTGGGTGTTGCTCCAGCCGCGTGACTACCTCTCGTCGTTCCTCCTCTACACGGGGGTCGGCGGGACGCTGCTCGCGGTCATCGTCGGAACGTTCCTCGGGACGGCCCAGGCCCCCGACGGGACGACCGGTGCCGAGGCGCTGACGATTCAATTGCCCGCCTACACCGGGTTCTTCGGCGGCGACCTCGTGGACGTCGCGATGCCGCTGTTCCCGCTGCTTTTCATCACCATCGCCTGCGGGACGATCAGTGGCTTCCACTCGCTGGTCTCCTCGGGGACGACGGCGAAACAGCTGAACCGCGAAAGCGACGCCCGCATGATCGGCTACGGTGGGATGCTCGGTGAGGGACTGCTCGCCGCAACCGCACTCGCCGCTGTCTCCGTCATCGCCGTCACTGACGCCGGCGTCGGCGGCATCGGCGCTGCCCTTCCGAACTTCGCCGAGGGTGGCGGACTCATCCTCACGAGCTTCGGGATCCCGATGCTCACCGGTGAAGTGTTCATGGCGCTCGTGTTCGTCAGCTTCCTGCTGACGAGCCTCGACACCGGCCTCCGACTCGGCCGGTACATGATGGAAGAACTCGTCGGCACCCCGGAGACCGACGTCGAAAACGTCGCCGCGAACAAGTACGTCAACACCGGCGTCGCGACCGTCGCCGCCTTCCTGCTCGTCTCGAGCGGACAGTGGGAAGAGCTCTGGCCGCTGTTCGGCGGTGCCAACCAGTTGCTCGCCGCGCTCGCCCTGCTGACGGCGACCGTCTGGCTCGCCAACTGGAAAGACACCAAGCAGCTCCTGACAACTGGTGTGCCGGTCGTCATTATGGCCGTCATCACCGTCTGTGGGCTGCTCTGGCTGGCTTTCGTCGAGAACCTGCAGCGGCAGTTGCTCGACCCCGCCTGGCGGGCTGAATTCGGAGCGATAGGGGTCATCTCGAGCGGACTCCGGATGCTGCTGGCGTTCGTGCTGATCTTCCTCGCACTGTCGATCATCAAGATGGCCTACGACAACCTCTCGGAGGCTCGCGAGAGCCTCATCTCGCCCGAGGAACCGGCGGTAGGCTCCGACGACGACTGATCCCATCGCCGATCCGGTTTCGAAAACCGATTTTTTGCGTCAGCGTACCCAGAGAGGTATCACGATCCGTCAGTTCGGCCATTCGGCCCCGACCGTCGAGTGCGCCGACGAGCCGTCACCGCGCTCCGTTCGAGACGCAGTCGACCACGTCGAGTGCGCCAGCAGTCACCTATCGCGAGAAGAGTCCGGAGAGTCGCCCGAGAATACCGCCCCGTGGCTCTTCGAGGGGATCCCAGAGAGCGAATGCTCCGCCGATCTCAGTCCGGGCGCTCGAGACGACTGCCTCCTCGTCCGGAGCGACGACACAGCAGTGGATCTCGTAGTGGCCGTGGAAGCCGTACTTCAGCAGGGTTCGGTCGGTGAAGCCGTCGACGAACGTCCGCACCTCCTCGGGAAGTTCCGGGACGACGAGCACGAACGTAAACTCGGTCGCCCGGTGTTGGTCGCTGGCCTCGACGCGCTCGTCGGCGAGTTCGTGTCCGAGGTCGACGAGTCGCTCGACGTCGGCGACGGAGATGCCCGCACGACGGTCTGCGTACAGGAACTCACGCATGTGGTGGTTCGCGTAGGTCACCGACGGATGGAAGAGGTGTTTGCTGCTCTCGACGCGGAGTTCCCCGTAGAGGTCGAACTGCTCGCTCCCGACGCGGACGTCCTTCTCGAGGTCGTAGCTGTGCATGAGTCGGGCGCTCACCCGGTCGAGATACGGGTCCTCCCAGTCGGGGACCGCCTCGCGAACCTCCCGCGGGAGTTCGTGGCCCTCGAGGGCGTCGTCCTCACGTCGGGTCTCGGGACTGCCTGGCTCGTCGGCTCCCGACTGCAACGACCCCCCGTCTCGCTCGGCCCGTTCGTCCATGACGGGACGAACCCACGGACCGGATAAAAATTCGTCGGCAGGCCGGGCTGACAGATCATCCGGTCCACAACGAACCGATACTCGTGACCCAAGCGTTTAGCACCGTCCGCACCGTACGTCTGGTATGGAACGACAGCGAGAAGCCTGCGGCCGCTGCTCGATGTCGACGACGGTCGACGTCGCCAGCGCCGGCCGGGAAGACGAGGACCACGCCGAACGTGACCCCTTTGGCGAGGACCGCATCGAAGTCGACGAACGCGAACTGCGGGTTGTCTCCCCCGGCGCGTGGCTCTCGAGCGTCAACGATCGGATTGGCGCGTACGTCGACCGGCTGACGTGGAAGAATCGCTGACCAGCGAACTTCGTCACCTGTCTCTCGTCGGTATTCTGTCGTCGAATCCGGAGAGCACCCGGACAGTCACTCGAAGTGGCACGTGTTAACGTTTATCGACCACTCGAGCGAATGCGCAGGCAGGTATGTCTCAACAGATCGAAACCGAACTCGAGGTCGCTGCGTACACGCTCGGACTGGTCGGACCGGACCAGGAGTGGGCGGGAACGGTCGCAGACGGCGGGACCGTCCGGACGCATACGCCGCCTGCGTGCTGGGGGCCGATGATCACGCCGTCGTTTCGCGGTGGCCACGAGGTAACGAAGCCGATCGCCGTCGAAGGTGCCGAAGTCGGTGACGCGATCGCTATCAGGATCACGGACATCGAGGTAACGAGCGTCGCGACGGCCACGGGGTCGATGGAAGAACGCGAGGGGGCCTTCGGCGACGATCCGTTCGTCGACCATCGCTGTCCGGGCTGTGGGACCGAGTGGCCCGAGACGGTCGTCGAGGGGACTGGCGAGAAGGCGATCCGCTGTGTCGAGTGCGGCGAAAACGCGTCGTCGTTCGGCTTCGAGTACGGGATTACCACCGCGTTCGACGACGACTACGAGGTCGGGATCACGCTCGAGGAGGACGCCGCCGCGGACCTCGCCGAACGGGCAGACGAGGCGATGGCTCTCCCGGAGAACTCCCGACAGCACCCGATCCTCCTCTATGCTCCATCGGAGATGCCGGGAACGCTCGGGCACCTCCGGCCGTTCGTCGGCAACATCGGAACCACGCCGCCGGTCGAACTCCCCGACTCGCACAACGCCGGCGACTTCGGCCAGTTCCTCGTCGGTGCCGACCACGACTGGGGACTCGAGGACGAGTCCGAACTCGAGGCCCGGACCGACGGCCACATGGACATCAACGCCGTCCGCGAGGGAGCCATCCTCGTCTGTCCCGTGAAAGTCGACGGCGGCGGGATCTACGTCGGTGACCTGCACGCGAACCAGGGCGACGGCGAACTCGCATTGCATACGACCGACGTCAGCGGGATCACCGAATTCGACGTCGAGGTGATCGAGGGCCTCGAACTCGACGGACCGCTCCTCTTGCCGAACGAAGAAGACCTCCCACACATCGCCGAACCCTACAGCGAGGACGACCGCGAGCGCGGGCAGGCCCTCGGCGAGGAGTACGGCGTCGACGTCGAGACCGATATGGGGCCGATCCAGGTGATCGGCTCGGGTGCGACGGTCAACGACGCCACTCAGAACGCGTTCGACCGGGCCGGCGACCTGCTCGAGATGAGCGAAGGGGAGGTCCGCACCCGCTGTACGTTCACCGGCGGCGTCGAAATCGGTCGCCTCCCGGGTGTCGTCCAGCTTACGATGCTCGCCCCGATGGACCGACTCGAGGAGTGTGGAATCGACCATCTGGTTCGCGAGCAGTACGAACTCTGAACTACCCGCCCTGAACCGCCGGATGGACGGTGACCTCGGCGTCGGCCGGACACGGGTCGTCGAGGTCGACGCGCTCTCCAGCTATCGAGATTCGAACGCTCGAGGCGAGCGTGCCGTCGTGCCGGTACAGATACTGTTCGGCACGCGGGTAGGCCTCGACGAGCGCCTCGAGTGCCTCGTGGACCGTCCTGCCCTCGAACGCGACCCGAACCTGTTTGTCGCCGGTGGCGCTGCGCAGCGGGCCGTAGACGGTTACTTCCATCGGCGACTAGCGAACCTCGGGTGCGGTCTCGTCGGTCCGTCCCGGAAGTTCGAGTTCGATCTCGAGGGTCGGTTCGCCGACGCCCTCGAACTCGATCTCGAGTTCGACGGGATCGCCGAAGGCGAAGGGGAGTTCCCACTCGTCGGTTTCGATCGTCAGTTCGTCGCCGTCACGGAGCTGTTCGCCGAGTTCGATCAGGAACGAGCCGGCGTCGCTCGCGTCGAGGCGGAACTCCTGTTCGAAGTTGCGGCCGGTGGTGATCGTCGTCCGTTCGTGTGATTCTGCATCCGAGTCGTTCATGGGACTGTGCGTACGCCGTCGGTAGCTATGTCGGTTGGGGTCGGTTACCACACACTCTCGATACGGACCCGGTGACCGCATTTCTGGTCGACGGCGCAGTGACCTCCCGAGCCCGCCCGTTGCCCGAGGGGAACGGTCTTGCTGTTCTGATTCTCTGGCAGGGAGGCCGTGACGGGTTCCGAAAATGTGTTCTAATGCATAGGTTGAACGGTGACTCCTCACCAGTTTGATGACTATTTCGCAGTTCGACGAGTCAGTGAATTACGCTATTCTATCAAACACTTGGAAAATTTTGAGGACATCGATGGCCTCGTCGAGAACGACCCACTCGAAGTTGTGCTGAGGAGAGTGTCGTGCGTCTCGACTCGCGTTAGTACTCGTCACGATCGAAGTTCCCTTTTGGTTTGCCGTATCCTTCGATGTCGTACTGTTTGGGCGGCGTTTCACCCATATTCCGGTATATGTCTCTAATCTGGCAGATAAGATTGTTGATGAGGAAGCCCCGGAAATCCTCTGGGTAAACGAAATCCTCGGGCACTTCTACGAACGGAGGTACCATCGGAGTTACCTGTGTCGTATCCTCCGAACAACTTGCCGGTGTTCCAGTCGTGTACGTCTCCTCGATGTCCTCTTTCGAATAATAAATATACATATCCGGTAGGACATCAACGACCTCGTTTTTATCGTTGATACAGAAACCTTTCATCACCAGTGCGATCCGAGGTTCCCCCTCAAATTCAACTGCGCCTTCGGTTATTCCATATTCCTGTTTAGTTCGCTCTGGATTGATCAATGCATGATAATACTCCCGAAAGGCATCGTCGAACTGGTCGAGTGGCATCTTCTCCAAGGCATCAATCCCACGCCGCAACTGTCGTGGGTCCCAGTCAGAGAGTAGTATATCGTAACTTGTCTGTGTGTGCGCCTCGAATCTGGCGCGGGCTTCAACTTGGTTCATTATGCTCTGTTGTTCTTCAGTTTGGTTTTTCGGATCTAAAGGGTAGGATTCTTGGGCGTGAGTATGATTAGTCCCCTTTTCTTCAATATCAATTTCTACAAGATGCAAATTACCCCGTGGGTCAACTACTTTCACACCAATAATTCCATTTCTGATTCCAATGATTTCTGCTTTCATGGTTCTATAGTGCTTGATCATTATACGGGACGATTTTTTGTTTATTGATTCCAAGTCCCTTGACCTGATATTCTGATGGAGGCTGAAGCCCTTGCATGTAGTGGAGATCTCTTATACGACATTTGAGGTGATGAACCAATATATCTCTGAACCCTTTATCGCAGGCTATCGGCCTTTCGAACGGTGGAATCGTCAGGTAGGCATCGGGCTCCTCCTCGTAACGGAAATGAGTGTGCAGGAGGGTTTCGTCCTCAAAGTAGAAGGATAGCGGATCCGACCGATTAACGATCGCGTCACGCTTGTCGTTTAGTGAAAGAAAGAGTGCAGTGAAAGCGAGGTCATCCACAGGTGGGGATTGAATGGCATCGTAAAAGTCTCCGAACTGCTCCATGATTTGTTGAATATCAAATGATTCAAGGATCGCAATGGTATCTTCGATGACTTGCCAGTCGAAAACGGGCAGAAGGAGACCAGCATTAGTCTGTCGATGTGCTTCGTTTCTAGCACGGAACTGCACGCGTTTGAGAATCCGGGAGGGTTCTGGGTCAGTTTGACTCGATTCTGAAAACCGTTCGTGAACGTGACCGATGAGTTCACCGCCCCAGTCGAACAGCAAGTGACGGGTATAATCCCGGTGATCGATCACCTGGATAGCTACCCCTACGCTATCCAGTCCGATAACGTCTGCTTCCATTCGTATGTCACATCATCTTCTATTCCTCAACTGAATATCGAAGCACTCGTCAGAACGATTTTCAGTCATTCCCATGGTAGATATTGGTCATAATCGAAATTACCGGTCCCCTTCCCAAACCCTTGAATATTGTACTGGTCTGGTGGGTCCTCACCCATATTCAGATAAATGTCCCTAATTTGGCATATGAGGTTATGGATCATGAACCCTCGGAAATCCTCAGGATAGACGAAATCATCAACATCAGGAGGTTGTTTGAATGGTGGAATCATTGGCGTTATTTGTGTCAAATTATCCGAACAACTTGCAAATGTTCCTGTCGTATAATTCATCTCTGCATTCTCATTTGAGTAGTAAATACAGAAATCAGAAAGAACATTCACAACTTTGTTCGACTCATCAATACAAAATCCTTTCATAATCAGCGAGACCTGGGGCTCACCAGGAAATTCGACTGAGTATTTAGTAATGTCGTACTCTTCCTTGGTTTTTTCCGGATTGATGAGTGCGTGGTAATACTCACGGAACGCTTCATCAAACTCCTCCGCTGGCATGTTCTCGAGAGCGTCAATCCCCCGTCGTAGTTGTCGAGGGTCCCAGCCGTCCCGAAGGATCTCATATTCCGTCTGAGTATGGGCTTCGAACCTAGCTCGAGCTGCAACTTGATTCATGAGACGTTCCTGTTCTTTGGTTCGCTTCGATGCGTCGAGCGGATACGATTCTTGGGCGTGGAGATCTTTAGAATCCTCGTCCTCAACGTCAATCTCAACGAGATGTTGATTTCCACGTGGATCGATAACTTTTACACCAATAATGCCATCTTCGGTGCCGATGATTTCTGCCTTCATAAATCTACTTTGCTTGTTCGTTGAAGGGAACAATTTTAGAATCGTTGACCCCTAACCCGTCGACCCGATACTTCTCTGGAGGCTGACGCCCTTGCATGTAGTGGAGGTCTCTTATTCTACATTTAAGCTGGTGGACAATAAGGTCCCGAAACCGCTTATCAAGGGCAAAGATCTCCTCGAGCGGCGGGATTGTAACATAAGCGTCGGGATCGCGCTCGAAAGAAAACTCAGTATGAGTGAGGTTATCGTTTTCGTGATAGAACGTTACTGGATCAGATTGTCTAACAAGTTCATCACGACCATCGTTCAGGAAGAGGAACAGTGCAGTATAGGCAACGTTTTCGACGGGTGGATCCTGAATTGCTTCGTAAAAGTCCTCGAAGTGTTCCATAATCTGTGGAACATCGAACGATTCGAGTACGCCGATGGTGTCTTCAATGACGGTCCAGTCGAGGATGGGGAGGAGAAGATCGGCTTCAGTCTGGCGATGAGCCTCGTTTCGTGCCCGAAACTGCACCCGTTTGAGGATTCGGGCAGGTTCTGGATCAGTTTGGGTTGCTTCTGTGAATCGTTCGTGTACGTGACCAATGAGTTCCCCATCCCGGTCGAATAACACGTGGTTCGTGTACTTTTCATTCATCCGATGAATACTACAATTAGTATCACCGATCAAAGTTCCCGTGGGGCTTTCCGAAGCCGTCGATATCGTACTGCTTCGGCGGACGCTCACCCATATTGCGATAAACGTCTCTAATTTGGCAGATGAGATTATTGATCATCAGGCCTCTGAAGTCCTCTGGATAGACGAAGTCTTCTGGTGCGTCTTTGAACGGCGGGAGCATCGACGGGATTTCAGTAGTACCACTGGGACAGTCGGGATCCGGACCAGCCGTATAATTTTTGTCGGCCTGTTCGCTCGAGTAGAAGACGAACAGGGGTAAATCGTTCACAATCTCATTTTGATCGTCGATACAGAAGCTCTTGATCACGAGTGCGATCCGGGGGTTCCCCTCGACTTCGGCAGTGTCTGGACCGATATCATACTCGTCTTTGAGGCGCGTCGGATCGTGCAACGCCGTGTAATACTCGTAGAAGAGATCGTCGAATTCGTCGTCTGAAATACGCTTGAGGGCGTCGATGCCCCGGCGTAACTGGGTCGGGTCCCACCCCGAACGGAGGATGTCGTACTCCGTTTGTGTGTGGGCCTCGAATCGGGCGCGAGCAAGCACTTGGTCCATAATCCGTTGTACGTCCTCAGTTTGATCAGACGCCTCTAGAGGATACGCCTCCTGGGCATGAAGATCAATCGTGTCTTGCTCATCAAAATCTATTTCAACCAGATGAGTGTTTCCACGTGGGTCAACTACTCTGACACCAACGATACCATCCTCAATTCCGATGATTTCTGCTTGCATGGTTCTATTGTGCTTGACTTCCGAATGGGACGAGTTCGGTATCGTGAATACCAACCTTGTCGGCCTAGTACTATTCAGAAAGTCGGCCACCCTATCTGTAGTAGAAATATAGAATTTGCCATTTAAGTTGGTGGACGATACTGTGTCAGTCAGTAGTTGTATTCCTCGTAGTCGAAATTCCCGGTTCCTTTGCCGAACCCGTCGATGTCGTATGCCGCAGGCGGATCTTCCCCCATATTCCAATAGACATCTCGAATCTGGCATATCAGATTGTGTATCATGAACCCACGGAAGTCCTCCGGATAGATGAAATCGTCGGGGAGTTTGAATGGTGGGAGCATCGGAGTGATCTGTGTCGTGTCGTCCGAGCAGCTTGCAGGTGTCCCGGTAGTATAGTTCTTCTCTGCGTGCTCGTTTGAGTAGTAAACGTACATGTCGGGCAGGATGCTCACGACCTCGTTGTCGTCATTGATACAGAATCCCTTCATGATCAACACGACCTCTGGCTCACCGGGGAACTCGACCGTCCCTTCGGTAATGCCGTACTCGTCTTTGGTACGCTCAGGATTGATGAGTGCATGGTAGTATTCCCGGAAGGCCTCGTCGAACTCGTTGAGCGACATATTCTCGAGAGCGTCGATTCCACGTCGAAGTTGGGCTGGATCCCATCCAGAGTGAAGGATGTCGTACTCCGTATTTCTATGCGCCTCAAATCGTGCCCGAGCCCGGACTTGGTTCATAATCTGTTCCTCTCGATCCGTTCGTTCGGACTCGTTATATGGGTACGATTCTTGCGCATGCAAGTCCTCCTTTTTTTCGTCATCGACATCAATTTCGACTAAATGTGGGTTTCCGCGGGGATCAATGACTTTCACCCCGACAATACTATCTCTAATTCCAATAATTTTAGTCTTCATTGCGTTATATTGATTGGCATTTAAATGGTGTGATTCCAGTGTCGTGAATACCGACCCCGTCAACCTGATACTGTTCAGGAGGCTGACCACCCTGTCTGTAGTAGAGATCTCGAATCTGGCACTTGAGCTGGTGGAGGATAAGATCCCGGAAGGTGTGATCACAGGCGAATGGCCGTTTGAGGGTTGAAATTGTCACGTACACGTCGGGCTCACGCTCGAGGCTAACCGGTGTGTGAACAAGATCCTGATCCTCGAAATAGAACGTCACGGGATCGGACTGATCAATCAGTTCCTCGTTTGCGTCATCCAGATGGAGGTACAAGGCGGTGAATTCCACGTTATCAACGGGAGGATCTCGAATTGCTTCGAGAAAGTCCATGAAGTGACCCATGATGGCTGACAGGTCTAGATGCTCGAGGACATCGATGGCTTCTTCGAGAACGACCCAGTCAAAGATGGGGCTGAGAAGTTTTGCGTCAGTCTCGTGATGCCCGACGTTGCGTGCGCGGAATCGAACGCGATCAAGGATTTTCGCAGGTTCAGGATCAGTTTGGACCTCCTCTGCAAATCGGTCTTGAACGTGACCGATGAATTCACCATCCCAGTCGAACAACAGGTGATGGGTATAATCCCGGTGATCGATCACCTGGATAGCTACCCCTGGGCTATCCAGCCCGACAACATCTGCTTCCATTCGGGACGGTGGTACGTTACCCATGATAATGTTCCTCCAATAGGCCCTCCTCATCTAATACGTGTAAGAGCGCATGGACCAGTTCGTCATACTCTTGCGAGGAATCAAGCTCGCTCGCTCGCTCCCTACGTATTCCTTTGACGCGTTTGGCGAGGCGGTCTTCGAGGGCGTCACCAACTGCTGTGAGTTGCCCTCTCGTCCCAGACTCTTCCAGACCGAGCTTTGTCAAAACCGTAGCAACACCTTTCAATCCCCCTTTAGTCAGGCCAGTGGTTACACTTGCGGACAGATCGATGGAATTCGATTCAATCGCGTCTGCACTGGCTTTGCTTCCAGTTGATGTCGTTCCCGTCACGCCGGCACTGGACGCACCCGTTTTGGCGTAGTCTGTCACACTGATGTCGTCAATTGTGTCTGGATCGACTGACGCCATCGTGCCCACTAATACACGTGACATAAGGCCCGTCTGTTGTAACGTTTTGAGGTACTCTTCTCTTTGATCCTGCCTCATCTCAACCCATCCCTCACTAGTTATCATACTGAGTTCTTCGAGATTTTCTTCGATCTGTTCGCGATTCAGCAGAGACGCCTCGTTGTTCAACCTATCGATGTGTTCTGCCTGCATTTCCTCTCCGAACTCGGAATCGTCAAACGATGTTTCGTTGGCTTCTAGTCCGTGTTCTTCTTCCTTGCCTCGAGTATAACTCACACCATCTTCTGTGATCGATCTGAACGTGTCATTGATAAGTTCAATCTTGTTATACTCATCGTAGTCCTTCGGCAGGCGCTTGTCCACCTGGTACTCCACTTGCGCTCGGATCGGTCCGGAGAACACACCGGCTGCCGTCGAAACGAATGGTTGGCCCGTCGAAATGTCTACTATCGCCCCGGCAGTCGCGTTCTCCATCGAGGCGGCCAGGTACTCACCACCGGAGAGGCCCTGCCAGTGACGCTCGATCGCTTCACCGAACTGGGCGGCAATCTCATCGGACTCGTTCATGAACAGCGCCAGTGTTCGCTGCTCGCGCTCGCTGAGGTTCTCGATTCCCTCGCGGTCATTGAACAGGAGTGAGTTCTGGATCTCTTCCCAGGTCCAGTGGGCCGACCCTTCACCGCCGTATCGTTCGTTGTTCCGGACCGCTTCCCTCGTCAGCTCAGGAAACGTCGCGTTGTCGAACGTTCGCTCGTAGGCCCGCGTAAACGCTGGATGGCCGTTTTCATACCCCTCACGCAGCGCCTCCGGCAGCTTTTCGAGGACCTCCTCCGGCAGGCCGTCCTCGAACTCCTCGGGCAGGTCCTCCTCGAGTTCGTCGTCGAGGACCTCGAGGAGTTCGTGTTTGTGCATCCGCTGGACGGACAGGGCTGCTTGGCTCGGCGTGAGCGACCCCACGCCAGCATCCGATCGGAGCGCCTCACTGGCAAACTCGTCCGCCTCACGCTCGTACGCACTCGAGGAATCTCGCACCTCGAGTTGGTTGTCGGCTGGCAACCGAGTGACGCGCCCGTCTGTCTGCTGGCGAGTATGCACCAGTTCGTGGGCAAGCAGGTACTTGCCTGTGGCGCTGTCCGGATCGAACTCGCCGTGATTGAACACGACGTGCGAGCCCACGGTGAACGCTCGAGCGTCGACCGACTCGCAGGCTCTCGCCGCTTCCGGGCCGGTATGAATCGTGACGTCGTCGAAACGGTCACCCAGACGCTCGGCCAAGTCCGACTGGACCGCCGTATCCAGCGACTGGCCAGGTGTGGAGAGAACTCGGCGAACAGGGTCGGGAACGGCTGTCTCTCCAGACTGGTCATCATCCAGGTGAGTGTATCTGTTTCGGTGTTTTGACAGCTCGTTCTGCCGTTCGATATCAGTTGGGACTGCTTCAGGAGACTGCGCTTGCCGCGTTCGGAACGCAGCCATCTTCTCAGAATCACCCATTATCTCGACTGGCATCCCTTCGTCGGCCCACTGTTCGACTGTCTCACGACCTTCGGTGTTTACTACCTGCTCGAGCGTTCGCCTGAGAGACACTGTGGGTACCGAGTGGCCGAGTACCGCTTCGCAGTCGTCGGCTGAGAGCCAGATTCGGCCGGCGTACTCGCTATCGGTCTCGGCACCAGACCGGCTTCGCCGAGCAGCAGATGACTGTGAGTCGGTTGTAGTGCGGGTGGCGTTGCGGTTGGATCGACGAGCCGTTGTCGACGGCTTCGACGATGGAGACGCTGATGAGCGAGATGATGAATTTCCTGAATCAGAGTTGGATTTCCGAGGGCGGCGAAATCCCATCTATTACAGACACATGCAGAGAGGAATTATGTAGCTTACCATTGGCAAGCAGATGGGATTTATACGGTTTACTGTAACGATTTACCGGCGCACCCGCCGACCGGGTCGTGGGTGCGCCGGAAATGACTTCCAGTAAACCGTATGAGTGGTTCCCGACCCCGTCATCAATATTTCAGCTCGGTACAAGAAAAAGGAGCAGGGTTGCTGGTATATTCTGGGGATTATACACGAAGCGATGATGGACCGACGCGGAAGGCGGTCTCCCCATCCGTTCTAGCTTAGCGACTAACTGAGACGGTGATCACGCCGAAAATGCGTCGAGTCTCACCGCAATCATACCGAGATAGCTGCTGCTCAAGCAAACCAGCCGGTTCTTGGTCATGTCTCCCGTCGAAGGCGGCGCACTCGCAGTCGTGAGTGCGCCGCCGTTCCAGAGCCGTCGCTGACCAGCCTGGGCGATCCAGCCCGTCTCGTCAGGCGAGTTCGTTACCAGAACTCGCCTGACTCCACCTGTTCACGTAACCTCGGACGGTGTGGATTTGGATCTCGTGACGACCACAGCAACAACGAATCGAGATCCGGTAGCTCGTACCCCAGATCCAACATCAGGTACAACTGGATCAGATGAGCGTGGCGTTCGACAGCGTGTGAACATCGTCGTCGAGGAAGCCGCGTCGACGACGCCGCGGCGTCGTCGGCGCAGTCTCGCTGCTTTGCGTCCAGTTTCTGGAGTTCGTCGACGATAACCCGGCTCATCAGCAGCGAGAGTGCTGCCATGATGATCAGCGCCTCGATGATGTAGGCGTCGGTCGTGTTGATCTCGTCCAGACCGAACCGTGATTTGAGTTCTTTGAACAGCAGTTCGATCTCCCAGCGCGCCCGATAGAGCTGTGCGATATCGGGCGCGCGGTAGTCGTCTCTCTCCAGATTCGTCAGGTACAGATGATACTCGCCGCTGTCATCGTTGCGAACGCCGACTAATCGGAAGGTTCGGGTCGCGCTGGCGCCCGACCCTCGTTTGCGGTCGAACGAGAGCGTGATCTGTACGTCAATTTCCTGTCGCTTCAGGTCGTCGAGGACGGCCTGCAGCGACTGGCCTTCTAGCGGAATGCTGTTCCCTCGCCACGTCCGGAGTTCTTCGACGATTTCGAAGTCTGCGTTTTCTTTGACGCGAGAGACGAACCAGCCATCATTGGCGTCAATGCGGTCGAACAGCCAGAAATCGTAGTAGCCGAGATCGAACAGAATGAGGGCGCCAGCTACCCACTCGCCGGTGGGTAGCTGGCTCCGTTCATGGGTGCTCGCGTCGGTCGTCCGAAATCGCGTTGGAAGTCCCGTTGAGAGCGATTCGGTGAGATGGAGTTTCGCCCCGGCTCGGTCATCATCGAGTGCGTAGACATCTTTGGCGTCTTGGTAGAGCGAGATGATCGTCGCGTCGACGATGAGGACGTCTCGAAATCGTTCGAGACGTCCGCTCAGCTCGGTTTGGCCGGTGTCGAGATTCTCGATGGCCTCATCGAGAATCTCTCGAAGGAGTGCGACGAACCCTGGTTTGAACCAGCCGTGAAACGTCGCATACGAGAGTTCGTCGCAGTCAGCCATCTCGACGTAGCGTTCGAGAAACGCCTGAATGGATCGATCAGAACCAGCGGCAAAGCCGAGGGAGAGCGTGTAAAACAACGCGACGACGTCGAGTTTCCGCTCTCGCTGGATAAGATTCGTTGCGCGAGCACGCTCGCGCAACTCATCGGATGGAAACGCTCTTTGAATTCGGTTCACAACTACTGAATCCGGTGGTTTGTACACACTTCCCACCGGATTCTCACATTCCTAGTTACTGACGATTCTAGCTTGGCGTCTCTGGATACCCCGACCTGTTAAACTAGAACGGATGGCGGTCTCCCTCCCGAGGCGCGAGTGGGAACGCGAAGATGAGGCCGATGACGGCACGGACGTGACGATTCGCCAGGAACTCATCGAAGACTTCGAGGACATCGGCGATACAACACCGCTCTCGGCGGATCGTGACGCCGACTCGCCGTTGAGCAATCTTCTCGATGAAGTAGCGGACGAGGAGGAGATCGACGAGCCGGCACGAGTCGAAGCGCCGACGGTACCCTTCGAAACGAACCTGCCGTGGGTAGACGTCGATCCCGCTGACGAACGGGAGATGAAGCACCAGATCGGGCGGGTACTGGTCCGGTATGAGCGCCGCTGGGATATCGAAAACGGGTTCAAGAAGCTGAAGACGTTCCTCGCAGAGACACAGTCGCACGACCACCGGTTCCGGTACGTCAATTTCGCGTTCGCCTGTGTCCTATACAACTGCTGGCGGCTGGTGGATATCCTCGTCCAACTCGAACTAGATGGCGAAGTGGGGAACATCAGGGGCCGTGATTCTGTATTGCACCATGTGGTTTATTCACCTGTGGAGGTCGTCTGGAGTTGCGTTGAGTACCACCTCGTCCAACCCGTCTCGCCGTCAGGACGTTTTTACGTCCCCGACGGGTAGACCCCCCATGGTGCGGAACGTCGCCGGATTACTGCCGGAACTCGACGACGAGGACTTCTACCTCCTGTCGGGCGTCGAACAGGGGATGCGGTTCTCGGAGTGGGTCCAGCGCGAGAAACTCCCGAAGTTCACCGGCCTCACCGAAGAGGAGGTCGACTACCGCCTCGAGCGGTGTCTGAAACGCGGGTTGATCGAGAAAAAGACCATCCAGTACGAGGGGTATACCCTCCAGTTCGAGGGGTACGACCTGCTCGCGCTGCGAGCGCTGGTCCAGCGCGACACGATCAGCGAATTCGGCTCGCCGCTGGGCGTCGGGAAAGAGAGCGACGTCTACGAGGTTCGCTCCTACAAGCCCATCGCGCTGAAGTACCACCGCGAGGGATATACGAACTTCCGGGAGGTCCACAAAGAACGTGATTACACGGCCGACCGGGACCACGTCTCCTGGATGTACACCGCCCGAAAGGCCGCCGAACGCGAACACGACATCCTCGAGACGCTGTACCCCGAGGTATCGGTCCCTCGCCCGATCGACCAGAACCGCCACGCCATCGTCATGGAGAAGATGGACGGTGTCGAGCTCTCGCGGGCGAAGTTCGAAGACCAGCAGGTCCGGGGCGTCCTCGAGCTCTTGCTCTCGGAACTCGCGCGGGCGTACGAACTCGGGTATGTCCACGCGGACATGAGTGAGTACAACGTCTTCGTCGACGAGGGTGGGGTCACGATCTTCGACTGGCCCCAGGCAGTCCCGACCGACCACGAGAACGCTGGGGAGTTCTTGCGTCGTGACGTGCGAAACATCGTGGGCTACTTCACACGCAAATACCCCCGCGTCGAAACCGACGACCTGGAAACAGAGACCGTCGCTGGGGCGATCGAAGACGAACAGTTCGAAACCCTCGCGACACTCGAATAGGTCGCCTAACACGTTCTGGCCCGTGGACCCAGCGGCCGGTCCGCTGGTCCAGTGATCGCGTTCCGCCGGCGAATTCTCGGTTGTCGCGCTTCGATACCCGACGGAATCATCACCTGCAGTGCGTGGCAGAGCAAAAATAAACGATATGTGGCGATATAGAATTCGGAGCGGTGGGCTCTCGACAGTGGAACGAGCGACTGACAGCCGCCGTTCATCGCGCTCGATCGTCTCGCGCCAGTCGAGAAAGCAGCCGGTCGACCGGCCGTGGACTACGCTTCGACCGCCGACTCGAGGAACTCGACGATCAACTCCCCCGCTCGTCTGGCACCGATGACGTTCCGTGCGAACGGGCCGAGAACGTGCTGTGCGGCGACGCCCGAGACCGCGATTGGCGATGGCGTTCCGTCCTGACGTATCCACCGGAGCGTATCATCGTCGAGAACAGGAGCTCCGCGATAGCCCGTTTGTAGCGTCGATGCTCGGCGCAAGTGACGAAACAGCTCGCCGTCGTACGGAGATCCGAACCCCGTGGCACAGACCAGTTTGTCCAGACAGAGCGTGGTGTCGTCGCGACAGGTGACGACGACCGTTCCACCGGCTTCGGTCGCGGTTTCGATCTCGGATCGTTCGAGTTGGATCCGTTCACGTTCGAGCCCTCGCTGCAGTCGCCGAAACACGTACGGTGGCACGGTGCCGTCGTATCGAGCCTCGGTGATTACTTCTTCGCGAGCACGCGATGCCGGCGGGTGGGCGTGAAGGTTCTCCGTAACACCCGAGAAATGCATCCAGTCGGTACTCGCCTCGAGGGTCTCCACGCGAAACGGACTTCTGGCGAATAGAACGACGTCCCGTCCAGGAAATCGAGCGAGTGTCGTCGCAAGCTGTACAGCGGTGATACCACCACCGACGATGCCGATAGAGGCCGTCTCACCGATCGCGTCGGGATCGAACGACGGCTCCCAGACGTGAGCCACCGGCTCTGTCGAGGCCAGTTCTGTCGCCCATTCCGGGTAAGTAAACGACCCGCCGTGTCCGATCGCGAGCAGACACCAGCGGGTGGAAAAGCAACCTTGCGTCGTTTCGATTTCGACGGAGTGGCGGTGATCGACGATATCGGTGACTCGAGCATCGACGTGGATCGACTCCAGGGAGAGTCGATCGCAGATCCACTCCGCGTGATCGAAGAACAGCGACGCCGTCGGTCGTTCTGCGCCGATCCTCGTCGAACGGAGTTCGTCCTCGCGCCCCCGTGCCTGAGCGAAATCCCTGAGCGAAAACGGATCGGTGCCAACGTGATGGACGAACGGTGATCTGAACTCGTTCATTCCACACTGCCGACATTTCTGGCGGAACGACTCGAGGAGCCCAGATGGGTCGACGATACGTAATTCGGCGGGTTCGAGGAGCTCTGCCTGCAGGAGTCGAACCGCCAGGTGAACGCCGTGGACACCGCCGCCGACGATCGTGACGAGGGCGTCAGAATCCGCCTTCATCATCGGTGTCGACCAATCTATCGACGAGAGAGCGGCGTCTGGCCCGGGACGACGCAAGTGCCGCCCACTCCCCTCGATCGTTGCCGTGCCAGCACGAGACCGTCGTGGCACGGAACCAGTGGTCTTCGGCGATCTGCTCACCCGTTCGATCGGCCAGCCGAGTCGGAAAGACGGTGTGGGTCGCTTTCCCATCCACGCCCGGGTCACGGAGGAACGAGATACGACGTGTTCCGGACCGATATCCGTCCTCGAGTGGCACAACTTCAACTGGCATCGTCGACACAGTGATGCCACCAATCCACCAGAACATAATCAAGATTATTATCTCCACCCCCTATCTTAACAACTGGTGCCGATGTGGAATGGCAGTGAACGATCAGACCGACGCGTGGATCCGCGCCGCTGGCGACAGTGTTCAGCTCCTCGCGGAGTGTCGGTGAGCGAGTCCGAGCGAGGCTCGTCGGTGACGGTATTCACCGAGGTGACTATCGTTCCAGCCGAATGGGCCACACACCGTTCGCTCGAGGTGCAGTACTCACTCTCCGTTCGTTTCCGAACCACACGGCTGTCGTGCTCGGGAGAGTGCTGACGGTCGGTGAGAGCGAGAGTTCCCACCCGTCTCGTTCGGAGCCGCAGGAGCTTGAAGACCGATACAGCCCCGAGAGGAGTGTCACAGTGGCGCATACAGATGGCCTTCGAAGGGCTTTTACTCGAGACCTGGGTACTGCAGTGTAGACTCGCTGGGTCGCGGGCGCCAGCGGGCACCTGTTCGGGTTCGGCACGAGCCGCCACAGGTCGGGATGTGATCCCAGAGTGGGATTGAACCACGAAACGCCCGCGGGAGATAGCTATGGCAAAGAGCTTCTACTCACACATCAAGGATGCCTGGAAGAACCCAGGCGACGGCAAGCTCGCGGAACTGCAGTGGCAGCGCAAACAGGAGTGGCGCAAACAGGGTGCCATCGAGCGCATCGATCGTCCGACGCGCCTCGACAAGGCCCGTGAACTCGGCTACAAGGCCAAACAGGGCATCGTCGTCGCTCGCGTCGCCGTTCGAAAAGGGACGGCGCGCAAAGAGCGGTTCACGGCCGGTCGCCGAACCAAGCGTCAGGGCGTCAACCGCATCGGTCGACGCAAGAACATCCAGCGCATCGGCGAAGAGCGCGTCGCCCGCAAGTACCCGAACCTCGAGGTGCTCAACAGCTACTGGGTCGGTGAAGACGGTAGCCAGAAGTGGTTCGAAGTGATCCTCGTGGATCCGAACCACCCGGCGATCCAGAACGACGACGACCTGAACTGGATCTGTGACGACGCCCAGACCAACCGCGCGTTCCGCGGCCTGACCAACGCCGGGAAGGACAACCGTGGCCTGCGCACCCGCGGCAAAGGCGCAGAAAAGGTCCGTCCGTCGAACAACGGCGGCAAAGGCGGCGCGAAGTAACGGTCCAGCACTCGCTCGAGCGATCACGCGGACACTTTTCAGCGACTCGCGATTTGGCGTGGACTTAACTCCCGGAGTGCCGTAGCCGAGTCTATGACATCACACGTACTCGTCCCGGTCGACGATTCAGAGCAGTCTACCAAAGCCATCGAGTTCGCCTGCCGGGAGTATCCCGAGGCACAGATCACGGCGTTGCACGTGGTCGATCCGGGGGACTTCTACGGCGCAACAGGGATCGAGGGCGGCACGATGGCCAACTACGACCAGATCAGAAAACACCACGAAGACCTCGCCGAGCAGGTGCTCGAGGACGCAACCGAGACGGCGGCAACGATGGACTGTGACCTCGAGACCGAACAGGTGATCGGGAGCGTCTCACGGTCGATCGTCGACTACGCCGCAGACCACGACGTCGACCACGTTGCGATCGGGAGTCACGGCCGAACTGGCGCGAGTCGAATTCTCCTCGGAAGCGTCGCGGAAACGGTCGCCCGTCGGTCGCCGGTGCCGGTGACGATCGTTCGATAACGCCGGAATCGGTCGGCTGTCCCTTCTCAGGAGCCTCTCGAGCACCGCTGAGAGTCGTATCTCCAGTCGGTCGTTGGTCGGCAGAGAGCAACCGCTGTGGCTCTCACCGTCGACAGTGACCGTATCGAAAACAGCAGTTCCCGTCAGGCCTCGATCGTCTTGCGCTCGCGTTCGTCCTCGCTCGAGCGCATGTCGAGGTCGGCCTGGAGGGCCTCGATGGCCTCTTCGGGGTCGGTCTCGGAGTCGAAGACCCGGTCGAAACCGAGGTTACGGAAGAAACGTCGGGTCTCCTCGAAGTCGTCCTGGCCGACCGCGAGGTTCCCACCGATGTAGGTGGTGACGTCCTCGAGCCCCTCCTCGAGGAGGAGTTCGTGGAAGCCCTCACAGTCCTGTTTTGCGTGGCCGTAGAGTGACGAGACGAGTACTGCCTCGGCGTCGTGGTCGATCGCGGCGTCGGCGAAATCCTGCTGGGAGGTCTGGACCCCGAGGTTGACGACGTCGAATCCGGCTGCCTCGAACGCGCGTTCCAGGATCGTGATCCCGACGACGTGGGCGTCGGATCCGATCACGCCGAGGATGACTGTCTTCGTCATGGCGTATCCCAACGGAACAGGGCGACCACCATAAACCTAATGATTAATAATTTGCTACCCAGTACCACGATTTTCGACGGCAGGCGGTGCGTCTCGATTGGAACAACAGCGATCGGATTGGAGGTTCAAGTGTAACAACGCGGCCACAGCAGCGGAGAACGGACGATCGTTTGAAAACTGGAACGGTCTGCAGAAGATCGTCAATGATCGTTCGTTCTGAACCGGATGTCGTCGATCGTCGAAAATGTCGGAGGCAAGCCCACCGCCGATTCAGATCGTGACGAGCGCACCGACCGGCGCGTTGGTCCGATCGCGTGCGCGTTCGATGCCGTCGTCGCCGGCCGAAATGAGCGCGAAGACGCCGCCGACCTCGGCGTCGGCAGCCTCGACGATGTCGAGGAGGAGTTCCTGGGTCTCGCCCGACCGGATCAGGTCGTCGACGACGAGCACCGTCGAGCCGGGGTCGATCGCAGACGTCGGCAGGTAGTAGGTGAGCTGAATGCCCGACTCGAGGCGCTCACGGGCTTCGATGAACTCCTCGACGGCGGTCTCCTTGCGTTTTTTCGCGAAGACACAGCGGGTACCGTAGTAGCTCGCGAGCGCGGCGGCGACGGTGATCCCGTCGGTCGCCGCGGTCAACACCACGTCGGGACGCTCGAAGTCGAAAGCGTTCGCGACGACGGGTGCGGCGAGGTCGAGCAGCGGCTGGTCGAAGACGGTGCCCGTCGTGTCGACGTAGCCCTCCTCGTCGACCCGGATGCGCGCCTCGAGTTCGTCGGTCAGGGCCGATCGACCGAGGTCCTCGACGATTTCCCGGGCGCGGTCGGTACCGGGGAGAACGTGCCCGTTGACGTAGCGGTTGAGGTCGCCGGCGGGGAGGCCGGTCTCGGCGGCGAGTTCGTCGTAGGTCCGGGTCTCCTTGCGCATCCGCAAGACGTCGACGGCACGTAGCTGAAGGGCAGCCTTCTCCGCGCGGTTCATACTGGTATCCACGATTCCACAAGCATGGATATTTCGATCGGTTCCATGTGATCGGTGAGCACGATCGTGCGGGGTGGTTCGAGGGCGATCGGACGGTGTCACGGTCATCCCCACGGTCGTGCGCGTTTGCAGGCACGGACACTTTCGCCGTACAGCGTGGAGATCGACCGATGTCAATCGACCGTCCAACCGCCGAAGAACTCCGACAGGGAGTCACCGTAGAGATCGTTCAGGGAGATCAGGACGTTGAATCGACGGATCAGGAGCCTCTCGTCGGCGAAGTCGCGACGGTGTACGAAGACGATCCAGACGGTCCGCGAGTCGAACGCAAATCTGGCGTCGTCGGACACGTCCAGTCGATCGTCACCGACCGATAACGGGAGTCGAGAAACCGTTTCGATATCGTGTCAGGGGTATCCACAATACAGGCGCTGTGTGGTGACACGAGAGTCGCTGATTTCCGCCGAGCGATTTTAACTGGAATTAGGCGCTAAGTCCCCTTCCTCAAGGAGCAACGCAGGGAGCGAAGCGACTGAGTAGCGCAGTAGGGAGTGGATTCAGCAGAACCACCTGAATCTCTCCTCGTTCGTTCAAGAGAAATTGGACGAACTTATCGAAGAACGAGAGTCATAGATGCAGTACAACTACAGGTATCGACTCGACCCACCGGAAGTCCTCACCGAGACGCTTCTGCACCATGTCGATACCTGTAGGCAACTCTCCAACCACGTCCTCTACAAACTCAACGACGCAGACGACATTCCCACCCGCTACGAGGTGCAGGGGCAGCTCCCCGACCTCAAATCGTGGTGGGACGACCTCGGGGACGTTCACTCGAAAGTTCTCCAGATGGTCGTCAAGCGCGTCTACGACAACCTCTCCACGCTCAAAGCGCAGAAGGAGAACGGACGCGCCGTGGGGATGCTCAAGTGGAAGCCGCCCCGAGAGTACCGTTCGTTCACCTACAATCAGTCCGGCTTCAAACTCAAGAATACGAGTGGTCGGCCTGTCCTGTGGTTGAGCAAGATCGGTGAAATCCCGATCCACCTCCACCGAGACATCCCCGAGAGTGCGACCATCAAACAGGTCACGGTCAAGCAGGAACCCACGGGCGAGTGGTACGCCACGTTCGGCATCGACGTTGGGGAAAACACACCTGAAAAACCAGAGACGCCCGAGAAGGTGGTTGGTATCGACGTGGGGATTCTCAAGTACGCCCACGACACCGATGGGTACGCCATCGAGAGTCCTGACTTCAGCGCCGAGCGCGAACGCCTCGAACGCGCCCAGCGCGATCTCTCACGGAAGGAACACGGCTCTGCGAATTGGGAGGAACAGTGCCGAGTTGTGGCCGAGCGACACGCCGATCTCAAGCGAAAGCGGCGCGACTTCCTTCACAAGTTGTCGAACTACTACGCCACCGAGTACGACTTGGTGGCCGTTGAGGATTTGGACGCGAAGGGGCTGGTCGAACTCCCCGGTAACTCACGGAACCGAGCAGGCGCGGCGTGGGGGACGTTCCTCCGGATGCTCGAATACAAGTGCGGGCACGAAGGAACGCACTTCGTCGCGGTTGATCCGAAAGATACGACGAAGGAGTGTGCGTCCTGCGGTGTCAAGACGGACAAACCGCTGTGGGTTCGTGAACACTCGTGTCCTTCGTGCGCGTTCGAGGCGGACAGGGACGCGAATGCGGTCGTCAGACTACGTCTGACGGGCAGCAAAATCGCGTGCGATTTTGCGACGGCGTGGAACATCCTTTCTCGCGGTCTCGAAGAAGTAGGAGTGGGTCACTCCGAAGCAACGTCCTCAGAACCTGTCGGTTCTGATGGGCTACGAAAATCGCGCAGCGATTTTCGAACGCCTGTGGAGACTGCGCTCCCTGTGGATACGTCCGTATCTGCAAAGCGCGTTCGTGAGATTACATCTCACGGGCTGTCAGACGTAGTCTGACAACGTCGTGGAAACAGGAAGCCCCATCTGTTCACGGGCGCGAAGCGCCCGTTCGCATGGTCCGTGAGACCTCCGGTCTCACGCTACCCTCAAGGAGCGAACCGCGTCAGCGGTGAGCGAATGGGGTAGTTCACCGACAGTCTCATATATCGAAAGGCAAAGACGTGTACCGTGAATGAGTTCCATCGACGCACTCGTCGTCGCTGATGGACGGGCCCGCGGGGCTGTCACCGACGCGCTCGAGGAACCAGCGACGGCCGGTTCGTTCGTCGTCTCGACGGCCGATACTGCTGGGCGTGCACTCGAGATCCTCGAGACGGCGTCGTACGACTGTGTCGTCTGTTCCCGCGAGGGCGTCGACGCTGTCGATGGATTCCTCGAGGGGGTCGAGGAACGAACGCGCTCCGTTCCGGTGGTGATCGTCGCCGAGTCCTTCGACGAACCGACGCTCGAGATGGCGTTCGGCGCGGGGGCGACCGACTGCCTCCGGCTTTCGGACCTCGAGCCCGGTGACCGACTCGCTCACCGACTCGAGCGAGCGGTCACGGCTTCAGGAACCCGTCGCCGGGTGCGGGCTCTCGAGCGGTCCCAGCGAGCACTCGAGCACGCGGCCGACGCGGTCGTCGTGACCGACCGGGAGGGAACTATCGAGTACGTGAATCCGGCGTTCGAGGAGTTGACGGGCTATTCGGCTGCCGAGGCGATCGGTCGAACGCCGCGGATCCTCAAGTCGGGCGAACAGGGTCGGGCGTACTACGAGCGAATGTGGAACGCGATCCTCGAGGGGGAGATGTGGGAAGAAGAGATCGTCAACGCCCGCCGTGACGGGACGCTGTACCACGCACACCAGCTCGTCGCGCCGATCGTCGACAGCGAGGCTGGCGGTAGCAGCGACGACGGCGAGATCGAGGGGTTCGTCGCCATCCAGCGAGACGTTACCGACCGCCGACGGGTCGAAGACCAGCTCGAGCGTTCGGCGGACACGCTCTCTGCGCTACACGAGTCGATGAGCGACGCGACCCGGTCCACCCGCGAAAAGCTCGAGCGACTGCTCGAGATCGGGACCGAGCACCTCGAGTTTCCCGTCGGATACGTGACCGAAATCGACGAGGAGGCGGGTACACAGGAGATCGTCGCCGCGACGGGCGATCCGTCGCTCGAAGAGGGACAGGTCGACCCGCTCGAGGAGACGTTCTGCCGGCGGACGATCGAACGAGACGAGCCGATCGTCGTCGACGACACCGAGACCGACGAGACGTGGGCCGGAGACCCGGCAACCAATCGGTTCGGCTATCGCTGTTACATCGGCGCACGAATCGTCGTCGGCGGAACGGTCACCGGCACGGTCTGTTTCGCGGGCCCGGAGTCGCGGGACGAACTGGTGCTCGAGGCCCAGCGATCGACCGTTCAGGCCCTCGCTCGCTGGATCGGTCACGAACTCGACCGTCGGCGGTACGAGCGGCGGCTGGAGCGCTACGAGGAGATCGTCGACAACGTCCCGGTCGGCGTGTTCCGAATCACCGCCGAGAGCGGTCGGTTCCGGGAGGTCAACCCCGCAGTGGTCGAGATGTTCGACGCCGATTCGACCGCGACGATCTGCGAGCGCGAACTCGGGGAGCTGTGTCGCGATCCCGGGCGCTGGGAGGCGATCGTCGAGGACCTGGCCGCGCAGGGACGAGTCGAGAACGCGATCGTCGAACTCGAGACGCTGGCGGGTGACGCTTTCTTCGGTTCGGTCACGGCGATCCAGCGCGTCGACGACGAAGACGACCTCTACGTCGACGGAATCGTCCAGGACGTTACCGAACGCGAGCAGGCGAAAGCAGAGCTTGCAGCGACCACCGAACGGCTCCGCTTTCTCTTCGACCGGTCGCCGGACGCGGTCGTGGTCCACGACCGCGAGGGGAACGTCCTCGAGACGAACCGGACGCTCCGGGAGAGTCTCGGCTACGATCGGGAGACTCTCGAGTCGATGACCGTCGAGGAGTTCGAGGTCGGAATCGACCCCGACGACCTCGAATCGCTCTGGACCGACGCGCCGCTCGATTCGGTCCTCAAACTCGACGGGAAACACCGTCGGGCAGACGGGTCGACGTTCCCCGTCGAGGTGTGGGTAAGCAAGATCGAGTACGAGGGCACGGCGCAGTTCATCGCGCTCGCCCGGGACGTCACCGAGCGTCGGCAGCGAGAGCGCGAGCTCGAGCGGCGGAAGGCCTTCGTCGAGAACGTGACCGACGCGATCACCGTCCTCGACGGTGAGATCGTCGAGTACGCCAGCCCGGGGACCCAGCGAGTGCTCGGGTGCGAGGTCGACGACCTCGTCGGCGCATCGCTCTTCGAGCACGTCCATCCGGAGGACGTCAGCCAGGTCGAATCGACGCTCGAGGGAATCCTCGACGAGCCCGACGCCACCGACACCGTCGAATACCGGTTCCGGTGTCGGAACTGTGAGTCCGACTGGCGCTGGGTCGAGTCGAACGTCAGAAACTGCCGCGAGGACGACGCGGTCGCGGGAATCCTCGTCACGACTCGAGACGTGACCGAGCGAAAAGACCGCGAGCGGGAACTCGACCGCGCGCGGACGCAACTCCGGCAGGTGATCGACCTCGTGCCCGAGATGATCTACGCGAAGCGACGCAGCGGCGAGTACGTCCTCGCGAACCAGACGGTCAGCGAACTCTACGGGCAGCCGCGTGACCAGGTCGAGGGCAAGACCGACGAGGAACTCCTGCCTTCCCCCGCGGAGGCAGCGCAGTTCCGGGCGGACGACCGACGGGTGATCGACTCCGGGGAACGGATCCACGTCGAAGAGGAGTTCACCGACGTCGAGGGCGTCACACACGTTCTCGAGACGACGAAGATCCCCTTCGAGATCGCCGGGACGACCGAAAAGGCCGTCCTCGGGTACTCACGAAACGTGACCGACGTGAAACGCCAGCGTGACACCCTCGAGTTGCTCAACCAGGTGGTCCGTCACGACGTTCGCAACGACATGCAGGTCGCCCGCGGTCGCGCCGAGATGCTCGAGGGCCACGTCGACGAGTCCGCCGAACCCCATCTCGAGGAGGCGGTGAGCGCGATCGACGAAGCTATCGAATTGACGAAGACCGCCCGGGAACTGACGGAGACGCTCCTCGAGGGAACCGACGAGACCGACGCGGTCCCGCTGGCTCCCGTCCTCGAATCGTCGGTCGACTCCCTGCGTTCGAAGTACCCCGAGGCGTCGATCAGCCTCGAAGCGGTCCCCGACGTCGTCGTGGCGGCCGATGGGATGCTCGAGTCGGTATTCGACAACGTGCTGGTCAACGCCGTCGAGCACAACGACAGCGCGGAACCGGAAGTTGAGGTCTCCGTGTCGACGACCGGGTCGTTCGGTGACGACGAGGGGGGATCCGATCGGGAATCGGGGTCGACGGTGACGGTCACCATCGCCGACAACGGACCGGGGATTCCCGACAGTCGGAAGGAAGCCATCTTCGGAAAAGAGGAAAAGGGACTCGCGAGCCCCGGGACCGGAATCGGACTCTATCTGGTCGACACGATCGTCTCCCAGTACGACGGGACGGTGTCCGTCCACGACAACGAACCGGCGGGAAGCGTCTTCCAGATCGAACTTCGACAGGTCACGCCCTCGGCCGAGTGAGCCACTGCACGCTGCCGCCGACGCGAGCACACGAGTGAGCCACTGCACGCGGCCCACGGCGAGGTCGGCCGGCCGAACTGGTTTTAGCCTGCCAACCGTCGTGCTAGATACGATGGAACCATCAGACTCGACACCCGAGGAAAGCGGCGCGTCACGTGGGACTCCGGACGGGAGCGTTGAACCCGAAACCGCCCTCGAGACGGCCCGCCGCCAACTCGACCGGGCGGCCGCGTTGCTCGACGTCGAACCGCGATTTCGCGACCGCCTCGCACACCCGGCGACGGTGACGGAGGTGACCGTTCCGCTCGAGCGTGACGACGGCTCGGTGGACGTTTTCACGGGGTATCGCGCCCAGCACGACAGCGTCCGTGGCCCGTACAAGGGTGGACTCCGGTTTCACCCCGGGGTCGACCGGGACGAGTGCGTCGGTCTCGCGATGTGGATGACCTGGAAGTGTGCCGTGATGGACCTCCCCTTCGGCGGCGCGAAAGGAGGGATCGTCGTCGACCCGAAGGACCTGAGTGAAGACGAGAGAGAACGACTTACACGCCGGTTCACACAGGAGATCAGGGAGGTAATTGGCCCGACGAAGGACATTCCTGCCCCGGACATGGGCACCGACTCGCAGGCGATGGCCTGGATCATGGACGCCTACAGCATGCAGGAAGGCGAGACCATCCCGGGTGTCGTCACCGGCAAACCGCCGGTCGTCGGCGGCTCCTACGGCCGCGAGGGCGCACCAGGACGGAGCGTCGCCATCGTGACCCGCGAAACCTGCCAGTACTACGACCGGCCACTCGAAGACACGACAGTCGCGGTCCAGGGCTTCGGGAGCGTCGGGGCCAACGCCGCCCGACGACTCGACGAGTGGGGTGCGACGGTCGTGGCCACGAGCGACGTCAACGGTGGTGTCTACGACCCGGACGGCCTCCCGGTCGACGACATTCCGGCCCACGACGAAGAACCGGAGGCCGTCACCGCCTTCGCCGAGGAGCACCCGGAGCTAAACCGCATCTCGAACGACGAGTTGCTGGAACTCGACGTGGACGTTCTCGTTCCGGCGGCCGTCGGGAACGTCATCACGGCGGACAACGCCGACGCGATCAGGGCCGACCTCGTCGTCGAGGGTGCGAACGGTCCGGTCACGTTCGCCGCCGACGCAATCCTCGAAGAGCGCGGCATCGAGGTCCTGCCGGACATCCTCGCCAACGCCGGTGGCGTCACCGTCAGTTACTTCGAGTGGCTTCAGGACATCAGTCGCCGCAAGTGGAGCCTGGAGCGCGTTCACGAGGAACTCGAGACCGAGATGGTGACGGCCTGGAACGCGCTTCGGGAGGAAGTCGAGGATCGAGACGTGACCTGGCGTGACGGCGCGTACGCGGTCGCACTCTCCCGCATCGCCGAGGCCCACGACTCGCGGGGGCTGTGGCCCTGACGCGAGGGATGGGGGACGCGACGGAACGAGTCCGACGGCGACGGTCAAAAGAAACTGAGCAGGTCGAGTACCCGGTCGACGTACCGGTCGTACGGACCCTCGTGCTCGGCTGTCGTCTCGGACTCGTCGTCGGCCGACGATGAGTCACTCGCGGACATACACGAGTGCTCGAGAGCGCGGGGGAAACGTGTTGTGCTCGAGCGACGGTACGGTCGTCCAGTGGGTGCGAGCGACTGCGAGTCGATGCGTGAGTGGAGCCACGCGACCAGCGAAACCCACAACCGACAAATCCCCGCCGTTCGTCTCGAGCGGTATGCACGTCTCTATCGTCGGGAGCGGCTACGTCGGGACGACGATCGCGGCCTGTCTCGCGGATCTCGGCCACGAAGTGGTCAACGTCGAGATCGATCCCGAGATCGTCGACACGGTAAACGCCGGCGAGGCACCCATCCACGAACCCGGCCTCCCCGAGCGGATTGCCGACCACGCCGGTGGCCGGCTCCGGGCGACGACCGACTACGACGCCGTCTGCGACACCGACCTCACGTTCCTCTGTCTCCCTACCCCCAGCGCCGAGGACGGCAGCCTCGAGCTGGACGCCATGCGCGCCGGGACGCAGTCACTCGGCGAAGCCCTTGCCGAAAGAGACGACGACCACCTCGTCGTCGTCAAGAGCACCGTCCTCCCCGGAACGACGGAGGAGGTCGTCGGCCCGATCCTCGAGTCCGCGTCCGGTCGTGCAGTTGGGGAGGGCCTCGAGCTGGCGATGAATCCCGAGTTCCTGCGGATGGGGACTGCCGTCTCGGACTTCCTCGAGCCGGACAAGGTCGTGATCGGGGCGACGAGCGACGAGGCTGCTGGGACGCTCCGTGACCTCTACGGCCCCATCCTCGAACGCGAGGAAACCGCCCTCGTCGAGACCGACGTTCGCGAGGCCGAACTCATCAAGTACGCCAACAACGCCTTCCTCGCGGCGAAGGTGTCGCTGGTGAACGAACTCGGCAACGTCGCCAGGGAGTACGGCGCGGACGCCTACGAGGTGCTCGAGGCCGTCGGGCTCGACGACCGGATCTCCGAACAGTTCATGCGCTCGGGACTCGGCTGGGGTGGCTCCTGTTTCCCCAAAGACGTCGACGCGCTCCGGGCGGGTGCCCGCAAGCAGGGCTACGACCCCGAACTGCTCGACGCCGTCGTGTCTGTCAACGACGACCAGCCGCGTCGGCTCGTCGATCTGCTCGCCGACCACGTCGCCCTCGAGGGTGCCCGGGTTGCCGTCCTCGGCCTCTCGTTCAAACCGGGTACCGACGACATCCGGAAGTCCCGAGCGCTCGACGTGATCGACCACCTGCTCGACGGCGGCGCGACGCCGGTCGCTTACGATCCCGTGGCGATCGACAACGTCCGGGAGACGTACCCGGATCTCGAGATCGAGTACGCCGACTCGGCTAAAGACGCTCTCGCAGACGCCGACGGAGCCGTCGTCGCGACCGGCTGGTCCGAGTTCGACGACCTCTCGTTCGAGGGGATGGCTCGGCAGGTCGTCGTCGACGGCCGCCGGATCGACGTCGATCCCGACGCACTCGAGGTCTACGAGGGGCTAACCTGGTGACTGGGCGCGGGTGCGGAAACAGTCACGTGTACAGGAACAGGGACGGAACCGCAAGACCGGCTAACCAGTAGCCTTTTGCGCTCGTAGCCGGGTATTCTTTCTCGATGGAGAACGACGCGGTCCGCGCGGATCGACGATGCGACGACGGCAGGGTCGTCGCGATGACCGACGAGACGCGCGATATTTCGGCCGAGGACGTCTGTATCCTCATCCCGACGCTCGAGGAGGCGGCCACGATCGGGGACGTGATCGACGGCTTTCACGACGAGGGATACACGAACGTCCTCGTCGTCGACGGCGGTTCCGAGGACGACACCAGAGAGATTGCCCGCGACCGTGGGGCCGAAGTGTTCGTCCAGTCCGGCGACGGGAAGGGACAGGCCGTCAGAGAGGCGATGCGGTACGTCGACGTCCCGTACGTGTTGATGCTCGACGGCGACGGGACCTACGACCCCGAAGATGCCGAGACGATGCTCGAGCCGCTGGCCCACGGCTACGAACACGTCATCGGCAACCGCTTTGCCGACATGGACGACGACGCGATGAAGGCGCTGAACGGCTTTGGCAACCGAATGATCAACCGGGCGTTCCGGTTCATCCACGGCGCCGATTACGACGACATTCTCTCTGGCTACCGGGCCTTTACCGTCGAGTCGTTCGAGCGACTCGCACTCGACTCAGATGGCTTCACGATCGAGACCGAACTCGCCGTCGAGTGCGTCAAACACGGCGTCGACACGACGGTCGTCCCGGTCAGTTACAGCGCTCGCCCGGAGGAATCAGAGACCAACCTCCACCCGATCAAAGACGGCGGCACGATCATCCTCGCGCTCTACTCGCTCGCCAAGACCAACAACCCGCTGTTTTACTTCGGGAGCCTCGGCGTCGCTGGCATCCTCGCCGGTGGAGTGATCGCGAGTTACGTGCTGTGGCGGTGGATCCAGTACGGTGCTGGCCACGAGATCCTCGCGCTCGTCTCCGCGGCGGCGATCCTGCTCGGGGTCCAGTTGTTGATGTTCGGCGTCCTCTCGGACATGCTCGTCACCCTCCACCGGGAACAGCGTCGGCGGCTCGAGCAGATTACCCGGGAGGCACGGCAGGGCAACGACGACGACTGATCGGAAAAGAACCCGTATAGCCGCTAGAACGGAAGCATCGATCGAACCTGCTGAAAGACGCCACCGGAGTGCTCCTGACGGTAGGTCTCGAACGGTTCGTGAAGTTCGTTGAGCAGTTCCTGCCGGGAGCGAAACTCGCGGGCGTCGACTTCGTCGAGCATTTCGCCTAACGCCACGTCGTTGCCGTGGACGTCGTAGGGGATGCGTTCGTGGCCGAGCTCCGCCGCGACGTCGTCTCTCGTCGCCGGAAACGAGAGATCCGAGTCCCGGAGGCGGGCGTCGACGGCTGCGATGCCGAACTCGACGCTCTTCGGTTCGTCGTCGTCTCCGTTCGAGGGTGGCCGAACTCCCATGGCACCCGATTCTGGCTCATCCGGCAAAATCGCTACGAAGGCCGTCGGCCCCGCGTCGGTACGCATTAGGCGCTGGCGACGGACCATCCGGTATGACCGAGTACACGACGGTCTCCATCCCGAAGGAACTCGCCGAGCGCGTCGACGAGACCATCGAAGGGACGAGCTTCCAGAGTACGAGCGACCTGGTACGCTTTCTCCTGCGCAGCATCGTCATCCAGCACCAGAAACGCGGCGAACTCACCGAAGCCGAGTTCGAGGAGATCACAGACCAGTTGCGCAGTCTCGGCTACCTCGAGTGATCGAGCGACTGTGACGGGCGTCGAACGGGACCGAGCTCGAACGCCGGCACTCGTCGCCCCAGCCGTTTTCAACCGCGAGTTCCGAGCGGCGACCGGAGGTCGATCCGCGTGCCACACGTCCCGAACTTCCCGACTCGAGACGACGAGGAACAGGACGAGCGACCGAGCCGCGGGATCGTCGACCGGATCATCGACGGCGGCTTCCCGACGCCGTCAGGAAACTGATCGACCTCGCCGTTTTTTCCCCGCCGTCGCTCCTCGAGTGTTCCCGGTCTCCGGCGCACTCATCAGCCATCGTCACCCGACGGCGACAGCTCCGGCGGTGCCGCGTCGACGATCTCGAGCTCGCGTCGCGAGCCGAACCGATCGAACGCCGCGAACGACGCCCCGTCGGAAGTCCACGGCGGGACCGCGACGAAGATCACCTGGGAGAGGTCGTCCCGTTTCGTCACCTGAAGCTCGCCCGTCGGATGAGAGACGAAGCGGCCCTCTGCCGACCGCGCCGGCGTCGCCAGGTCGACGCCGAAAACCGCGTTGACAGAGTTCCGGTCGGTCGGGAAGTAAAAGTCCGTAAAGACCGGCGTCTCCGGCGGGAGGTCCCACGCCCCCTCGAGGTACCGCGCGGGTGAGACCGACACGCCGGTCGTCACCTGGTTCGGTTCGGCGTCGCTCGCGAGATTACAGAGTACCTCGACGAGCGCCCGCGTGATGTAGACCACGTGGACTTGTAGGGGCTCACGGGAGTTAGCTGTATCACTTGCGAGTATCCCCCTCGAGGAGGGGCAAGATCGGCGTCGAATCGGCAATTCGGGCGGGTCAAAACGGGAGGAAGGCTCGAGCCGCCTGCGCGTACACCCGTGGTGCGCGTCGACGAGCCCCCGAGAGTGCGTCCTGCAGGGCCGCGGTCGCGTCCTCGGTGACGCCCTCGCCGTGCCCGACGAGCACGCGTCTGGGGGCGAATCGACCGAGTCGGCGCCGCGGCGGAACGGCCCGTCGCATCGGGTGGACACCGAGTTCCTCGTCGTCAGCACGAAAGTACGCGGCCGTCCCGACGGACTCCGGGACGACCAGCGTCCCGTCTCGACTGTCGTAGAGCGCCACCTCCTGCCAGAACCGGTTGTCGACCACGGTGTGGGCCTGAATTCCAGTCTCGGCGAGTTCGTCTTCGAATCGGACGACGCGAGCGCCGAGGTCACTCGTCACGCCGGTAAAGTGCCGGGGGAGGGAGACCGCCACGTCGTGACGGTTCGCGATCGCGGCTGCATCTCGCGTGTGTCGGTCGAGGAGGACGACGACGCCAGCGACCTCGCCGAACTCGGCAAAGAGGTCGTCGAGACCGTCGGCGTCGACGGGATCGATCACCCATACGTCGCCATCGACGACGATGGCGTGGCTCGCCCGCTCCATGCGCTCGCCGGGATGGGCGATCCAGCCGACGCCGTGATCGTACCGGTCGATCTCCTCGAAATCGGTCGCACGCTCGTCGACGCGAAGGGTCATAGCGGTAGTACCTCCGTGAGCCGCATAAACGTCCCTCCCACGTATGCTGGCTATCACGCGTGGACCTCGATCCCGAGTCCGCCGTTCGAGTTCCAGCGACGGTTCTTTGGCCCCGTCGGGTGTACGCAAGGGTATGCTCAGCCGCCTCGCCTGGCTCGCACTCGAGGTCAAGTACCTCGACCGTGCCCGCTCGTTCTACGAGGAGACGCTCGAACTGTCGCCGATCGCGGATCGAGACGCCGAACTCGTCTTCGGGGCCGGCGAGACCGACCTCGTCCTGCGTCGACCGACTGACGTACCGCGCGGCGGGCTCCACACCCACTACGCCTTCTCGATCCCCGGGGCCGAATACGACGAGTGGTGGGACCGACTCGAGGATCAGGGCTACGAGCTCGAGGAGGCCCAGTTCGGGCCCGCGAGGTCGCTGTACCTCTACGACCCGGACGGAAACTGCGTCGAACTCGGCCAGCAGGACGTCGCGGGACCGGGAATCGACGGAATCTTCGAGGTCGTCCTCGAGGTCGAGGACCTCGACCGGTCGGAGGCGTTTTACGCGGCACTCGGGTTCGAGACGGTCGACGCCGGCGACGACCGCACGCGAGTCCGGATGAACGGGCCGATGGCGCTGGAACTCTGGGAACCCCACCTCGGTATCGCGGACGCTCGCGGCGGCGTTCACGTCGACCTCGGGTTCGAGACCAGCGAACCGACCGCAGCCCTCGAGGCGGTGAGCGACGACGTCAGCCAGGTTGATCGGGTCGACGACGAACAGGTCGTCGTCAGAGATCCGGACGGGCACGTCCTGACGTTCAGGATTTGAATCGATCGGTAGCGACTCGCTCTCGCCGTCGCTCGAGACGCCTGCCTCTCGCAAGCCAGCGACTTTTCGACGACACCGCTGTCCGACCAGGTGGATCGCCCATGCCTATCGACACCACCGAAGACCTCTTCGTATCCGGCCTGAGCCACGCCTATTACACCGAACAGCGGCTCCTCGACGCCCTCGAAGAGCTCGAGCAAACGTCCTCGAGCGAGGAGCTTACGAGCGGGTTCGCCGAACACCGCGAAGAGACCCAGACGCACGTCGACCGCATCGAGCAGGTGTTCGAACATCTCGACGCCGAGGCCGAGGCCACAGAGGACCCCGTTATCGAGGGAATGATCGAGGCCCACGAGGAGTTCATGGATCAGGACCCCAGCGACGAGGCGATCGAGCGGTTCAACATCGCCGCAGGACAGAAAGCAGAACACTACGAGATTGCCACTTACGGGAACCTGATCCCGATGGCCGACCAGCTAGGGATGGACGACGCCGCAGACACCCTCGAGGAGACGCTTCGTGAGGAGCAAGACGAACTCGAGACCCTCTCTGAGAGGGGTGAGGCGTTCGACTACGGCGAACTCGAGGCCTCGAGCTGAGGAGGTGACCTGCCCGCACTCGCGTTTTCGGCCGGAGTCGGGACTACAATCGATCGGTGTTCACGTCGACGCCCGGCGGCGTGACGACGAGAAAACCGCGGAAGTGTACGAGATTGCCGCCGGCTTCTCTGACGTCACGAGCGAACCCGGAGGCCAGTTCGTTCACCTCGCCTTCGACGCAAAGGACGAGGACGTTCCCGTTCGAGAGGGTCTCGAGCCACTCGTCGTCGGCCGTCGTGCCGTCGAGGACGTCGAGAACGATGCTCCCCTCGATCTCGAGGTCTTCCTCGATGTGTTCCTCGGCCGTCCGCAGGTCGAGGTCGAAATCGCTCATGTGGCCCCCGTCGAAGCGGGGCGGCAAAAACGTTCCCTTCGTCGAACTCGGTCCGTCGATTCGCAGTACCTGTGGTGGACAGACGACATCGTCTCCGCCCTGAACGATCACCGCGCCCGGACGAACCGGCGGTCGATCGTTGGAAAGCGATGGTCGCTCACTCGAGGTCCGGAGAGCAGGTGACACAGAGGGGACTGTTCCGGACACACCGTAAGCGTCAATAATATATCACATATTGAATAAATTTGGGGGGAGAATCAACTTCCCGAACACAGACAGGTATCCATGCACCTCGACGAGACCGATCAACACCTCCTCTTCGTCCTCCAGAAGGAAATGCCGGCAGACCTCACACACGAGGACCTTGCCGACCGGATCGGCGTCTCCTCGAGCACCGTGAGCAACCGGTTACAGCGGCTCCGGGACGACGGCATACTCGAGGACTACCAGCCACAGATCGACTACGAGCGCGCGGGCGTTCCCCACCACGTGCTGCTCGTCTGTACCGCACCGATCGCAGACCGACAGGCACTCGCCGAGAAAGCCATCGAAGTCGACGGCGTCGTGACCGTCCGCGAACTGCTGACGGGGACTCAGAACCTCCACGTCGAACTGGTCTGTACGACGGTCAGGGGCCTCGAGACGGCCACCGGTCGACTCGACTCGTTCGGACTCGAGATCGAGCGGTCGCGCATGCTCAGGCGGGAGTTCTCGAGTCCGTGCGAGCACTTCGACAGGAATACCGCCACCGGCTCGGGCGACGACCCGTGACGTGACTCGCCGCCTGACCTGCTGGACGCCAGCCACGTAGAGAGTTATTATCTGGTGTTTCGCAACTGAACGTTCCCGGTCGTTTATGCGTCTTCCCTCGCTACGACCGGTAGATGGACACCATGACACGGTCCTCCCCGACGGACCCCGACGCACCGCCGAAATCGGTCACGGCGACCGTCGTCGAGGCCGTCGCCACCCACAAAAATGTGGATCCAGTCGCCCTCGAGCCACCCCTCCACGACGTGATCGACACCGACGCTCTCGAAACGCTCTTCGCCCCGACCCGGCGCGGCCCCCGGTCCGGATCCGTCACGTTCGTCTACGACGACCTGCAGGTCACCGTCGACGCGGACGGGACGGTCGACGTCGAGGAACTCGAGTGAGACGGGCTGCCGTCGGCCGGTGACGGCCTAACCACGAACCGTCGCACAGTTTGACCGAGACGTCGGTACAGCCGGCCGTTCGAACCGCTTGTGGAACCCCGTCCCGGCTGAGAGCGCTCGAGCGAGCGTTCGTTCGATGTGCCCGCGTCGTCGTTCGCGCCGCCGGCTGGCAAAGCGCCGTCGACTATCGCGGCCGGCGAGCCAGTGAAAAGCACCCGTCACCTGACGCGTGACCGCTTACCCCGGTCGCTGTTCTCACTTCGGACGATGACCGAACTGACGATTCCGACAGATGCCGACCAGCAGCAGGCGTCTCGACTCGTCCGAGAACACGTCGAGGTCGGCGATCTGGTACGAGTGACGGAACTCGAGCGGACTGGTTCCGACGACCCCGAGCTGACGGCCGAGGTCACCGCGGTCGAACCGGGTCACCTCGAACTTGACGGTGAAGGAGCCGACGGGAGGGGGTTTCGATACGACGAAATACACACCCTCACGAGGGTCGAGTCGGAGTCGAAACCGGACTCGGGACCGAACTGAGGGGATCCGGGTCAGTCGACCGACACCCACTCGCCGCGCTCGTCGCTCTCCTCGATCGCCGCGAGCACCCGCTGGGCCGCGAGCCCGTCTCCGAAGTTCGGGTGGAACGAGTCGCCGTCAGCGACGGCCCGGAGGAACTCGTAGTTTTCGTGGACGAAGGTGTGTTCCCAGCCCAGCACGTGCCCCGGTGGCCACCAGTGGTCGACGTAGGGATCGTCCTCGTCGGTGACGAGCACCGTCTCGTAGCCCCGGCCCCCATCACGGAGCACCTCGAGTTCGTTCAGCCGCTCGAGGGAGAAGCGCAGACTACCCGCCGAGCCGTGGACCTCGATCGTGTGATCGTTCTTGTGCCCAGTCGCGAAGCGGGAGGCTTCGACGGTTCCCATCGCGCCGTTTGCAAACTCGAGCTGGGCCGAATAGGCGTCGTCGACGGTGACAGTGCGGGTTTCGGGATCGTCGCCGTTTCCGTTTTCGACTGGTCGTTCCTCGACGAACGTCTGCAGATGACCACTGACGCGGTCGATCTCACCGGCGAGGTCCGGCGAGCCGACGAGGTATCGGCAGAGGTCGACCGTGTGCGAACCGAGGTCGCCGAGCGCCCCCGAGCCGGCCAGTTTCGCATCGGTGCGCCACGACCACGGGGCTTCGGGATCGACGAGCCAGTCCTGGAGGTACCGGCCGCGAACGTGGTGGATCTCCCCCAGTTCGCCGGCCTCGAGCAGCGCCTTCGCGTACTGGATCGCCGGCACGAACCGGTAGTTGAAGGCACAGCCAGCGGGCACGTCGTCGGCGGCCGCCTCCGCCGCCTCGGCCATCTCCTCGGCCGCCTCGAGCGTCGGCGCGAGCGGTTTTTCACAGAAGACGGGTGTGCCGGCCTCGAGGGCGGCGATCGAGGGGTCGGCGTGGAGGTGGTTCGGCCCGAGGTTGTAGAAGACGTCGACCTCGTCGATCACCGACTGCCAGTCGGTCGCCGTCGACTGGAATCCGAATCGATCCGCCGCCTCCTCGAGTGCCGTCTCGTCCCGGCCGATCAGCACCGAGGGTTCGACCTCGGGTACGTCCGGGAAGAACATCGGGAGCCGCGCGAAGGCGTTCGCGTGCGCTCGTCCCATGAACCGATAGCCGAGTACGCCCACCTCGAGTGTCATGGACGGACGGTCCACGGGGACGCAGTTAGTCGTTGGCGCTGGCGGTGCCCGCGTTGGGGTGGCGCAGTTCGAAAACGAGATAGAAACGGCGTCGGTATCAGTCGTCGGCGGGCGCGCTCGCGCGCTCGACGTCGATCTCGCCGGCGTCGAGTTTCGCCTCGACGTTGCGGGCGGCCTCGACCATGTTCGCCATCTTGCCGTAGGCGACCTCACGCGGAAGCAGCTTCACGCCGCAGTCAGGGGAGACAACGAGTTGTTCTGGCGGGACGACCTCGAGACCCTTCTGGATGTTGCGCTCGATCTGTTCGACCGATTCGACCTCGGCGACGTGGACGTCGGTGACGCCGAGCGCGAGGTCCGCGGTGAACTCGGGGTCTTTGAACACGTCGAGCTGATCGTAGTCGCCGTTGGCGAGTTCGAGGTCGAACTCGTCGACGGGGAACTCCAGTATTTCGGGGTAGATGCGGGAGTAATCGCCGTAACAGACGTGCAGGCCGATGCGGACGTCTTCGGGGATGTCGTCGACGATGTGCTCGAGACACTCGCCGACGATGGCGTGGTCGTCGGGCGTGGTCGCGAGCGCGGGTTCGTCGATCTGGATGTAGCGGGCGCCAGCGTCGACGAGTTTCTCGATCTCTTCGTTGACGAGGTCGGCGAGCGCGTAGGCGAGTTCCGCGTCGTCCTCGTAGGCCTCGTTGAACGACCAGCTGGCGAGCGTGTAGGGGCCGGTGATCGGGACCTTGACGGGACGGTCGGTCGCCGCGGCGGTGAATTCGTACTCGTCGACGAGCCAGTTCTCGTCGTACTCGACTTCCGACACTACGGAGGGCTTGTCGAAGTAGTTGTGTCCCCAGACCTTGACGGGGCCGTTGAACTCGTAGCCCTCGATGCGGTGGGCGAAGAACTCGACCATCTCGTTCCGGCGCATCTCGCCGTCGACGACGACGTCCAGTCCTGCACGCTCGTGTTCTTGCGTGATCAGACGGGACGCGTCGTCTGTAGCTTCTTGATAGTCGTCCTCGTCGAAGCCGTGGTCGGGGTCTTCGTAGAGTTCCTTCGCGCGGTTCAGCCACTTGGGCTTGGGGTAGCTCCCGACGACGGTCGTCAGGATGAAGTTGTCGTTCTCGTGGTCCTCGGGTCGGAACTGGTCTCGGTTCTCGTTTTCGCTCATGCGACTTTCACCTCTGCGAGTTCCGCGGCCTCTGCAAGGGCGGCGAGTTTCTCCTCGTGTTTGGCGTAGGGCAGGTAGAACGTCTCCGTGTTCGTCGTCAGGTAGACGGTCTCGAACTCCGCGGCGGGGAGCTTCTCTGTCACCCAGTCGACGCGGTCCCGGATCGCCTCGGGGTCCTCGACCAGCGTGTTCTGGCCGTCGGCGAGCCCGAGTGAAATCTGGTCGGGAGCGCCGTACTCCTGTGCGTTGTACAGGTTCTGGTCCTGTTCGGCGACGAAGTCGAAGCCGACGGCGTCGACGTCGGCGTCGAGCAGATGGGCGTACACCTTCTCCTCGAGTGCGCCCCAGTAGGGCTGGACGACCACGTCAGCGTCGGTCGCGCTCGCGACAGCGTCGATAGCCTCGCTCGCGCGTTCGTCGAGGCCGTCTTCCGGCGACGACTCGACGAGCGACGGCTCGAGCAGGAACAGCGTCTCGACACCGGGGAACGCCTCGACCTCGCCCGCGAGGAAGTCGGCGATGGCCGCGAGGAACTCCGCCTCGTCACCGTAGTGTTCGTCGGTCGCGAGGTCGGCCAGCGAGTACGGACCGGGGAGGACGGCCTGCAGTCCCGCCTCGACCTGCTCGGCTGCCGACTCGAGTTCGCCTGCGACGTCGCCGGAGGCCTCGAGGTCGCCCTGAACGACGGGCTCGCGGTAGAAGTTGTTGTTGTCGTAGTAGCGGACGATCCCGCGAGTCTCGACGGCGTCGTGGACCGCGAGCGGGTGCGCGATCATGTCGTCCCAGCGGAGCTGTCCCTCGACGACGCGGTCGAGGCCAGCCTCGAGCTGGGAGTCGATCACTTCGGCGCGCGCCTCGTCGTAGACGCCCGTGATCTCCTCGCCCTCGTCGCCGCTGATGAGGTCGTGTTTCTGGTGGCCCTTGAGGTCCGAGAGGTCGTCTTTCGCCCAGTCCGGGAGCGGGAAACACCCGGGTGTGGTCGAAACGTACTCAGTCATCGTACGCCCGGCTAGGCTATACCGACGCTTAATATTTTCCATCCCGTGAAATGCCCGAGAGTAATTCGCACGGACCGGCAATGCGCTACCGGCAGTCGATTACGACCGTCGTGGATCGACTGCCAGCGGTGAGTGAAAACTGTTCACGAACGTGTGAGAATTTGCGACACCGTTAGGTCACTCGAGCTGATACGTTGACGTATGTCACGACTCCTCTTCGGTCCACTCGGACTGGCGATCGCACTGGCTCCCGAACCGATCCTCGAGGCCTTCGAGTCCGTCGCGCTCGAAGAGCCCGAGGAGGCGTCGGCGAAACCGTGGATCGTCCCCGCGATGCGAGCGGAGGGCGTCGGGTACGCACTGGTGAGTCTCGTCGGCGGACGGCCCTACTCGGGGTTGATGACGCTGGTGGGTGCCGTCGGTGCGATCGTCGCCGCCTTTCCCCGGCAGTACCTCGCCTTCGGCACTGAACTTGCCTACGAAGACCCAGAGACTGTCGAGTGGCGCGACGGGTTCGTTACCGCAGTGCGCATCATCGGAGCGGTGCTCGTCGTGCTCGCGATCCGAACCCGCCTCTCGCGCGACGAGGCTGAGGCGGCCGACGAATCAGGTGAACAGTGAGCAAATCGCCCCGACAACCGTTTCGAACGCACCACTCGACGCCCACCTCTCACGATCACACGTGGCTATAGTAACAACTGCACCGATTCACACACTGATCACCGATTCGTCTGGCGAGCAGGTGTGCACTGACGTGCAGTGGCTACTATAGCTCGACACCTGAGCGTTCAGTAGCCGACGACCGGGAGCCGAACTCGAGTCTCGACTCGCGTTCAGGTCTCGGTCGCCACGTCCGGATCGTCGTCACCCGGGTCGTACGGATCGACGCTCGCAACTCGCCGTCGTTCGGCGTCGTCGTAGCTGCTTCCGAGAGCGATGAGGAATCCGACGATTGCCGTCACCACCGCGATTGCACCGATGGCTACGACTGCAACGGAGAAGATCGATCCGGTGAGCACCTGTGCGGAGGTAAGCAACGAGATTGCAGTCACCGCTGCGACGAGCGTGAGCAATCGCCCGAACCGGCCAGTGTCGATCCCATCGCCGGAAAGAGCGTCGGTGGCGAACAGTTCGTTGATCACGCCGGTGTATCCGTCGTCGCTGATCGAGTTGCCAAGCGAGTGGATCGTGTGTGCCACCCACAGACCAGCGGTGAAGTTGAGCAATGCGACGAACGAGACGATTCCCAGCTGGCCGCTGATGAACAGTCCCGCCATGACCGCATTCACGAACGCGACCACCATGACGCCGTGGATCAACACGGAACGGTTCCCGAAGTCCTCGAGGAGTGTGACGTGTGCCAATTTCATACGTGGAGGGTCGCCACAGATGGATTACCCCCTGTTCCCTACCCATGCAACTGTGTGGCAGACCGGAACGACGTGGCGTCCTCGCCGAATTCGTTTCCCGCACTCGGGCAAAACCCGGACACTACCGCCGAACGGTCGCTTACCGGAATAGCTCGAGGACGGTCAGCGTCTCGAACGGGAACGAGTGGTCGGCGACCGCGCCAGCGCTGAACCCAGCTTCGCCCGCGCGTTCGACCACCTCGTCGACCCCGGTGAGGCTGCTCACGAGCAGGTAGACGGCTCCGTCCGGAGCGAGCACCCGTGGAACGGCCTCGAGAAACGGGTCGATGACTGCTCGGCCGTCTTCACCACCCGAGAGAGCGCGTTCCATCCAGTCGTCCCACTCGTTTTCGGGATCGGTCGGCAGGTACGGCGGATTGAACGCGACGGCGGCGAAGGCGTCGTCGGCGAACGGCGAAACGAGATCGGCCCGGACCGTCTCGACGCCGTCGCCTCGCGCCTGTCGGACGGCGTGTGGATTCAAGTCCGAGGCGATCACGCGCGCCGGGGTCTCGTCGGCGATTCTCCCTGCGACGTACCCGGACCCGGTGCCGACCTCGAGGACGAGGTCGTCCGTGTCGGCCTCGAGACGGTCGCAGACGGCGTCGGCGAGCAATCGCGAGTCTTCGGCTGGCTGGTAGACGTCGGTCTCGATGTCGCGTCGGTCACTGAGTTTCATCGTGGTAGTCTGCGTAGCGCGCGTATATCGGGTGGCGAGGGCGAGGTTACGAGTCGTCGGTCGATGGCGACGGACCGTACTCGGACTCGAAACTGGAGTCGGAGCCGACCTCCTCGCGTCGATTGACTCGTCGCCCCCGCGAATCGTCGTACCGTTGGTCCCCGGGGCCCCTATCAGTAGCGGTATCGCCGCCAGCCAGTGAGACACCCGTCCCGTCTCGACTCGAGAGTTCCTGCTGGGGGAACGGGATCGTGATTCCGGCCGCTTCGAACTCGCGTTTGATCGCGTTGATCGCTGCCGTCCGGGCCTCCCAGCGGCGTCTCGCGCTCGGGTTGTCGATCCAGAATCGTACCCCGAGGATCACCGCCGACTCGCCGAACGCCCTGGTGACCACCTGTGGTGACGGTCCGGAGATCGCGTACTCGAGGTCAGCGACGACGGCTTCGGCCAGTTCCGAGGCACGCTCGAGGTCGGTCTCGTAGTCGACGCCGACGTCGATCTCGACGCGGAGTCGGCCCCGTTTCGACCGGTTGGTCACCATGCTCGAGGAGATCACGTCGTTGGGGATCACGACGTACTCGCCGTCGAACGTCTGGATGCGCGTGTTGACGATCGAGATGTCGGTGACGACGCCCTGGTTTCCCTCGAGTTCGATCCAGTCGCCGATCTCGAACGGACGGGAGAACATGAGGACGAAGCCGGCGAGGATCGTCCCGAGAGTCTGTCTGGCAGCCATCCCGAGGACGATCCCGAGGAAGCCGGCCCCGACCAGCAGGCCGCCGAGGTCGTCGACCCAGATGCCGAGGATGACGACGAGCGAAAGCGACCAGACGACGACCTGAGTCATCCGGCGCGTGATCTCGCGCTGGTGGTCGGTCACGGCCGACGCCGACCCCAGCAGTTCCTCGAAGAGCCGCCAGAGAAGCCGCGTAAAAATGACGGTGGTGATCACGAGGACGAACGAGACCACAGCGCGGGCGACGACGTCCTCGCCGAGCTCGAGGTCGTCGGCGTAGACACTATAGATCGTCTCGGTCAGTCCCCAGACGCCGACAGCGACGGCAAAGGCGACGATGCACGAACCGACGAGCGTCGTTACTGCAACGATGTCGCCGTACACCGGTCGCGTTCGACCGCCGACCCACGCGTTCAGGCGGCGATGGCCAAGGAGTGCAGCGAGCAACAGACCGACAGCCCCGACAGTCACGAGGAGGCGCAACTCGGTCGTCTCGACGACCGTCGAGAGCCAGTCCAGTCCCGCGAGAATCCCGGTCACGTCGATCACTGTTCCCGGGGCAGTCACTCACCCAGCGTTGAGTATTCGTCGATCGATACCGGTCGAAAACGCGGCTGGTCGAGGTTGGTAGCACCGTCCTGACCGTCTCGATGGCGGCCACAAAAGAGGGGCCAGTATCAGCTCTCGAGTGCGTCCTCGAGCACCGGCTCCCGGTAGAACATCGCGATCTCTTCGTCGACGTCCTCGAGAGTAAACAGGTCATCTTCCGAGAGTTCGTCGTACTCCTCGACGTAGGCGATGGCCTCCTCTCGGCTTTCGAACGCGGGTGGGCTTCCTCTCGGCATCGGGTAGTCGTGGCGGTCACGGTCCTGTTCGTAGACGAAGTATCCCTCCGTGGCGTCGATGAGTTCGCCACTCTCGAAACTCGTCGCCCACACACCCACGATCTCCTCGTCGGCGTCCTCGCCGCTGAACGCTGTCGGCGCGTAGTAGTACGCGACTAGACAGCCCTTCGAACAGAAGTACTCGCGGTGGCCGTCCTCGTGGACGACCTGGGCGTTCCAGTCCGGGTAATCCACCGAGTGCATGTTACAGACCGCGCACTCGCCCTCGTCATCGTCCGTCGGGAAGTCGGCTGGCTCGTCGAGGGAAAGTTCTTCCACGTCGTCCCCGGCCTCCGGGTCGCCACCGTCGTCGTCAGGTTCCGGCTCAGGGTCGTCCGGTTCCGCGACCTCCTCACCGTTTCCGTCGAGACAGCCAGCGACAGCGAGCGTTGCGCCGGTTCCGATCGTTCCCAGTAACCACCGTCTATCCACTTGATCACGGCGTGGTGCCATACTATTTGCTAGAGCCAGGATTACCTTGTATGATCTGGCACGGTTCTCGAATCGAGGATTCGACGTTCCAACCCTCGGTCGCTGCGGTCACTCGGGTATACTCACCTCGAAACTCCGGTGGTAGTCTCTCCCTGCAACCTGTTCTACTGGGAAAACTACCCTACAGAGCGTTGTAGCCCCAGTTTCACTCCTCGAGATCCGGCCCGCCCACCTCGAGGGCGAGCTGGGAGAGCGCCGCGAAGTCCGCAGGTGAGAGCGCACCCGCTCGTGCGCTCAGGAGCTCCTCGTCGGCCGCCTCGACCACCGCGTCGGGCGTCTCGAGTCCCGAGATGTGGGCCGTGTTCCGGATCGCGTTCCGGATGGTCTTGCGACGCTGGGTGAAAAGCGCCTTCACGAACCGCAAGAACAAAGCCTCGTCGTCGACCTCGTAGTCCGGGTCTCGAGGGACGGCACGGATCACCGCACTCTGGACCGCCGGCGGTGGCGAGAAGGCTTCCTTCGGGATCGACTCGACCAGTTCCACGTCGGCGTAGTGCTGGCTCGAGACCGACAACCGTCCATACTCGCCGGTTCCCGGCTCGGCGACCATCCGCTCGGCGAACTCCTGCTGGAACATCAACACGAGTGGTTTTCCCTCGGGGAAGAGCCGAAACGCGATCTCACTCGAGACGCCGTAGGGCAGGTTCGAGACCGACGCGGTAAAGTCCGGCAACTCGACTTCGAGGGCATCCCCCTCGATCACCGTCAGCCTGCCCGCATCGATTTCCGCGCTGAACTCTCGCTCGAGGAACGCCGCCAGCGTCGGGTCGCGTTCGATCACCGTGACTTCGTCTGCGACGGCGAGCAACCGATCGGTCAGCGCACCCGTTCCGCCGCCGATCTCGAGGAGGTGCGTGGTGTCGGCGTCGAGTTCCTCGGCTCGCGGGGACTCCCCGCTCACGTCGTCCGAGGCGCGTGGCGCCTCGCTCTCGAGGTAGGTCGGGAGGCGATCGAGAACGCGGTCGTCGACGAGAAAGTGCTGGTCGCGGTCGGGGTCACCACGGACACCCGCCCGGGCGATCAGCGCGTCGGGATCTCTCATTGGCCGCCGTTCGGGCGGGGGCGGTGTAAACGCACCGCCTCGCGTGTCCTCGAGCGCCCCGGGCCGTCCCAGCAGGTTCGATTTGTCACTGTTAGTGTGGCTGCCTTTTACCCTGTCGTCCCCTCACCGGGTATGGAACGTCCCACTCGCGACGAGCCGGCAGACCGAGGGACAGACGGTGGACCGACGACGCTCTCGTGTCCGATCTGCGCCAGCACGGTCCCGGCCGGACTCCCGTACTCGGCTACCGTCGTCGCTCTCGAGACCGAGTTCCTCGACGGTAGTGACCGGCCGAGGACGACATCGCGAATCCGTCGAATACAGGTTCGCTGTGTGCGATCGCATCCGCTGACGGTCTGGTACGACTGGTGACCAGACCGTTTGGAGAGCGAGGCCAGTCGAGGTGGGAAAACGACGTGGCTGGAACGGACAGCACCGCAGCAGACCGACGGGACCGGGGCGGTCGGGAAGACTACTGGTCGCCGTGCCGGCCGACGAACGTGTGGTACTTGAGGTCGTCGTCGCGCAGTTCCTCGAGGATGCGCTCGACGATGATCTCGTCGGGGTCGTGGAGGCCGGAGACGCGTTCGGACAGTTCGTCGAAACTCTCGAAGGGGGCCCGCTTGCGCTCGTCGAGGATGCCGTCGCGAAGCTTGGTGCCGATCCCCGGCAGGAGGTTGAGCTGGTGGAGCCGGAGAGTGATCGGCTGAGCCTCGTTGTAGAAGTCGACGAAGCGCTCTTCGTACTCCTCGACGAGGTCCGCCACGACGTACTCGAGTTCCGACTGGGCACCCGAGGAGAGGTCCTCGTACTCGACCTCCTGGGACTCGAGGACGACGTCGCGTTCCCCGGGTGGTGAGACGACCACTTCGCTGCCGATGGTCAGACGCTCGTCCTCGTCGAAGGCGACCTCGTAGAGCGTGAAATCCTCGACGTCGAGCGCGTAGCCTGCGGGGGACTTCTCGTATTGCGGGCGGGCGTCGTCGGAGAGTCCGTGGGCGAGGTAATCCAGTACGACTGCACGGCGGACGCTCGCGTCGTCGCCATCCGTATCACTCATTGTTCGAAGATACGACTACGTCGTACTTAAAGAGTCGGCTCGGAGTCAGAACGCCCAAACACGGTTCCGTTTTCGTGTCGCGACCGCGGCGGCTCGCTGATCGAGTCCGACCGTCAGTCTGTGAGAACCACGGAGACGCGAGCGTCGGGAGAACCCGTCGTCAGGCGTACTGGGCAACGAGGTTGAGGATCTCGTCGAGTTCGTCCCCGGACAGCGAGTATCGCTGCTGGGCGAACACCGAGCGGAGTTCGTCCCGGTTGCGCGGCAGGAGGTTCGCGATCTTGTAGGCCGTCGGCTCGTCGACCTTCTCGAGTTCCTGCAGGTCGTTGGCGAGCGCCTGCGCGTCCTCGGGATCGAGGACGGCGAATCGATTGACGTGCTCGATCGCACGGGCGAGTTCGTAGCGCAGTTCGCGCTCTTCGTCCAGTGCGCGTTCGGCCTCGATGTCGGCGAGGAGCTCTTTCGCCTCCGAGACGGTGAGGTACTCCTCGTCGACGATCTCCTTGAAGATCGTCATGCTAGACGCGGTCTTCGGATCGGTCCTGTGCGCGCAGGTGGGCGGCAGTGACGATTACCGTCTTCTCCTTGCCGCCGTCGTTGATGCGGACCTTGAAGGCCTTCCCTTGCTTGCCGACGACTTCGCCGGTGAGGCCGTCGAAACGCGGGTGGAAGCGACCGTCCTGCACGCTCGGGTCGATCTTGAGGTGGACGGTCTCGCCCTCCTCGTACTCCTGAATCGCGCGCTGTGGCGGGGACGTACCGCGCTCTCGAGGCTTGTTCGCGAGTTTGTTCCGGGTTCCCTGACGTGGGCCGTTAGAGTTCGGCATAGTCGTACGACGCCGTTGGCCGGTGACGGTTATAAAACACACGTATTCGGGCAGGCCCCACCAGTGCGTGCACACGCCCCACAGTCGACCGATGGCCGACGGGAGTCGTTCGTGGACGGAATCGGCGGTCCACCACGGCTCGAGGCAAATCGTCCAGTTTCGGGCCCTCGAGCAGTTGCGAAAGGACGAGGGAGCCTGTGCCATGTTTCCGGAGTACGTACCTATTTGATAGACGGTAGGTAATGATCGTTCATGTCCGACACGACACCGGTCATCGTGAGCGCAGTACGAACCGCACAGGGACGCGAGGACGGCGCACTCGCTGATATCCGGAGCGAAGACCTCTCGATTCCGCTGGTAAACGCCATGCTCGAGGAGACGGGTGTCGATCCCGACGACGTCGACGACCTGATGTGGGGCTGTGCCCAGCAGCGAGGCGAACAGCGAACGAACATTGCCCGTCAGATTGCCCTCTTCTCGGAACTCGGCGAGAGCGTGCCCGCGACGACGGTCGATCGCCAGTGTGCTTCCTCCGCGCAGGCGATTATCGGTGCCGCCGACTCGATCGCCGCTGGTCGCCAGCAGGTCGTCTTTGCAGGCGGCGTCGAGAGCATGAGCCGGGTGAAGATGGGTGCCGCCGAAAGCGGCGAGATGCACCCGAAACTCGACGAGGAGTACGGCATGCGCAACCTGATGATGGGGATGACCGCCGAGAAGGTCGCCGAAGAGTACGACGTCAGCCGCGAGGAGCAAGACGAGTACGGCGCGCGCAGCCAGCAACGGGCGGTCGAAGCCACGGAGGAAGGCCGCTTCGACGACGAGATCGTCCCTCTCGAGACTGACGACGGCGTGCACGACGAGGACGAGGGCATCCGGCCGGGGACGACCGCCGAGAAACTCGCCGACCTCCCACCCGTGTTCAAGGAGGGCGGAACCGTCACCGCGGGCAACGCCTCCCAGATCGCCGACGGTGCCGCCGGCGTCCTGCTGACGAGCCGCGCCTACGCAGAGGAAAACGGACTCGAGATCCTCGCGGAGGTCGGCACCAGCTACGTCGCGGGCGTCGATCCGACGATCATGGGCGTCGGGCCGGTCCCGGCCACCGAGGGCCTGCTCGAGCGCGCAGGCCGGACGATCGACGACTACGGCCTCTTCGAGATCAACGAGGCGTTCGCGAGCCAGACGATCTACTCCCAGCGTGAACTCGGAATTCCGGACGATCAGTTGAACGTCAACGGTGGCGCAATCGCGATCGGACACCCGCTTGGCTGTTCGGGTGCGCGCCTGCCGGTGACGCTGGTCCACGAGATGAACCGCCGCGGCGTCGAGCGCGGGATCGCGACCGAGTGTGTCGGCTTCGGCCAGGGTGCGGCGATCGAGTTCTCCTTGCCGTAGCTTCCTGACCGAGGACTTTTGGTCTCTTCGCGAACGACGTGAGCGACGGTCAGCGAGAGCGTACGCTGGCCAGACAGGGCTCGACCCGACCAGATCCGGGAATCGCAACACCAAACGCTATTTTCGCGGTGGGTCAGTGACCGGATATGCCGGATTCTCGAACGATCGAGCGCTACGACGTCGGCGTCGTCGGTGCGGGACTCGCCGGACTCACGGCGGCGAGGGAGTTGTCCGACACCGCCCTCGAGGTGGTCGTCCTCGGGGCTGGCTCTGAGACGGCACTCGAGTGGTCCGGTTTCATGGAGGGGGCAGTTAGCTCCGGGGAGCGAGTCGCGGCGACGATCCTCGCCGACCGCGAGCGTCGAGAGCGCTGACCGGCGATTTACGTCGATCGTCAGCAACGAGAGCTACAGCTCCTCGAGTTCTTCCCACCGCGCCGAGACCGTCACGTTGCCGTCTTCGAGCGAGAACGAGCGTTCGTCGGCCGAGATACCGAGGCTGTCCAGGAGTGGGTCCTCGTCGGGGTCCGGGAGGATGGCCGCGAGGGTGCCGGTGGCGGCCTCCTCGTCCTCGGGAGTGGTCGAGACGACGATTCCCTCGGCGTCGGCCAGCGCCTCGAACTCGGGGCCGACGAGTCCGTCGTCACCCGTGGTCGGCTCACCGTAGGCACCGACGACCGCGTCCCCGTCGCCGGCGGCCTCGAGTAGCCACGCGACGTCGGCCTCGTCGGCCGCACGGTCACCATCGCCGGCTTCAGCCTCGAGGACCGTCTCGAGCGTCGCGACCGGGTCGTCGTCTGCCTCGCGGTCGGCGATCACGATGGTCTCGTCGTCGACGGCGATCGCGACCTGCTCCGGAACGTCCTCGGTCTCGACCGGCGCGTAGACGTCGGCACCGTCGATCTCGTCGGTCTGCTCGAACTGCGTGGCGAAGCCGTTGTCGGGGTCGGCGGTGAGCTGACCGTCGATCTCGTCGGCGTCGACCTCGCCGGCGGCGACGGTCACGTCGTTGACTACCACGAGGTCCTCGACCGTCGTCTCGAAGGCCTCCGGCTCGAGCAGCCGCCCGAGCCCGTACTGACCGAGCGAGAGGGTGACGAGGAGGTACGACGAGTACAGCCCCTCCGAGGGGAGGACGACCATCGGGTCGGCCTCGTACTCCGACGGAACGTCCGGGTCGTCCTCGACCCCCTCGGCCGCCTCGAGTTCGGCCCGGACGTCCTCGCCGACGGCGTCCCAGTCGATCGCGGTGAACTCGAGAGCGCCGTCCTCGAGGACGAGCCAGCGGCTGTAGTCGGGAAGGGCGTCTTCGTCGACAGGGTCGTCGCTGTCCCCGTCATCGGGGCCGTCGTCTCCGTCGTCCCCGTCGTTCCCGTCGTCGTCCGGTTGTTCGAGCTCGTCGTCCTGTGCTGCGACGATTGACGATCCGAGGCTAGCAAGAGTCGCTGTCGAGAGTGTTCCGCCGGCGACCTCGAGTACGGTTCGTCGATCCGGTGGCATACCCGTTCCACACGGCCAGTCTGGATAGACCCCGGGCCTTTGGTCGCCGCCAGTGACTGGTCAGTGCTCGAGAAACTGCTCGGCCTAGAGGTCCCGGCGGGAGAACGTCAGGACGGCGACGGCGAGCAAGACGAGGAAGACGATCAGGAGGACTCCGGCGTCGCCGTAGGCGTACTCCTCGCGGACGAGGATCGCCGTTTCGTCGTAGTACCGGCTCGGGGTGACGACGCCGATCCACTCGTAATCGTCGTCGAGCCGCGAGACGCCGTCGATCAACCACAGGACGAACACGAGGACGATCGCGGCCGCGCGTGCCGTCCGGACTCGTGGAGCGACCACCGAGAGGAGGAGGCCGATGGCGCCACAGACCAGCAGGTAGGGGATCGACAGCAGGTGGACCATCGCGAGCGCGACGGGGTCGAACGACTCGCCGATCGCGAGCGCACCCACGTAGACCACGGCGGGAACCGCGACGTTGAGCACGACCAGCGGGACCCAGAGCGCTGCCACCTTCTGGAGGATGACCGACTCGCGAGAGATCGGGTACGAGAGGGTGAGGTCCATCCGTCGCTCGTCGATGTCGGTCGCGATCAGCCCGGCCCCGATGTACGCGAAGTAGATTCCGACGAGGACGATCCAGAAGAACGAGTAGATCTCGGCGGCGATGAACCCCTCGATCGTGTGCAACGCCTCGATGCCAAATATGTCGAAGAAGTACTCCGGGAACGCCTCCATCACGTCGTCGACCTCGTCTTCGAAACTGGGGAAGATCGAGAAGTACATCGCCGCGAGCAGGCCGAGTGCGACCACGAGCGCGACCGAACCCCGAACCCGCTTCCTGGACTCGAGGCGGAGGATCGCCGTCGCGCTCATCAGAGATCCCTCCGCGTGAAGATCACGATCGCGACGGCGAGGAGAGCGAGGAAGGCGATCAGGAGGATCCCGGCGTCGGCGTAGGCGTACTCTCCGTGGACGAGAATGGCCGACGGGTCGTAGTACCGGCTGGGGGCGACGACGCCGAGCCACTCGTAATCTGGGTCCATCTCGGAGAGCCCTTCGACCAGCCAGAGGACGAAGACGAGGCCGAGTGCGCTCACCTGCGCCGTCTCGATCCGGTCGAGGGTCACCGAGAGCACGATGCCGATGCCGGCACAGACCAGCAGGTAGGGGATCGACAGCAGGTGAACCATCGCGAGTGCGACGGGATCGATCGACTCCCCGAGGACGGTCACGCCGGCGAAGACGACGGCGATCAGCCCCACGTTCAACACGACGAGCGGGACCCAGAGAGCCGCCACCTTCTGGAGGACCACCGATTCCCGAGAGATGGGATACGAGAGGGTGAGGTCCATCCGGCGCTCACGAACGTCCCGCACGACCGTCCCGGCGCTGAGGTAGGCGACGTAGATCCCCGCGAACACGATCCAGAGCAACGGGTAGACGTAACCCGAGACGAACCCCTCGATCGTGTGCAGCGCCTCGAACCCGAGTAGCCCGGCCAGAAACGGCGGGAACGCCTCCTCGATGAGTTCGGCCTCGTCTGCGAACCCCGGGAACGCGGCGAACAGGAAGACGCCGACGATCGCAAAGAGCGCCACGAGGACGAGCGAACTCCGGAAATATCCCCGGGACTCGAGGCGCAAGAGTGCGGTCGTGGCCATCACGGATCACTCGAGGAGTCGTCCGTATCGGCCGGCATCGACTGGTCGTCCCCGTCGGCCGGCATCGACTGCTCACCGCTGCGGTGGCCGTCGCCGCTCGCAGGAGTGGTGCCACCCGCTGGTTCTCCCGTTCCAGTGGCGTCGTCGCCGGTCATCCCAGTCTCGTCGCCAGTCACCTCTTCGTCGGCCGCGCCCGCGTAGTAGTGCTTGAAGATCGTCTCGAGTTGCGGATCCCCGATGTGGACGTCGTTGACGTCGAACTGGACGAGGTGCTCGAGCAGTGGCCTGATCTCGCCGGTGTAAGTGAACTGGACGCTGGCGTCGACGACCTCGACGTCGATCATCTCCGGCGTGACGAACCGATCGTCGTCGACCGGGCTCGCGAAGTGCACCCGGACTTCCTTCCCGCTTCGGTCGAGCAGGGACGCTACGTCCTCGAGAGCGACGAGTTCGCCCTCGCGGATGATGCCGACCCGGTCGCAGATACGCTGGACTTCGCTCAGAATGTGCGACGAGAAGAAAATCGTGGTGCCAGCGTCCCGCTCGTCCTCGAGGAAGGCGTAGAGGCGATCCTGTTTGAGCGGGTCGAGCCCGGAGGTTGGTTCGTCCATGATGACCAGATCCGGGTCGTGCATAAACGCTTGAACGATCCCCAGCATTCGCTTGTTCCCGTGAGAGTAGTCCTCGATCCGGCGATCGAGCGGCGGGTGGAATAACTCGAGGAGTTCCTCGCGGCGCTCGTCGCCGCGCATCCGCGCGAAGTGATCGAGCGCCTGGTTGCCGGTCAGTCGCTCGTCGAACCCGAGCGAGTCGGGCAGGTATCCGAGGTTGGCCTTGGCCTGCGTCAGCGCCCGTCGATCACGGATATCGGCACCCAGAATGCTGGCGGTTCCGGACGTGGGTCTGATGAGGCCGAGCAGGAGTCGAATCGTGGTGGTCTTGCCCGCGCCGTTGGGCCCGAGGTAGCCGAAGATTTCGCCGCGGTCGACCGCGAAGCTGACCTCGTCGTTCGCGACGGTGTCGCCGTACCGTTTCGTGAGGTCGGCGAGTTCGATCGTCGCCATGGGGCTGGTACGACGGCGGTGGGGGTATAATCGATGGGTAGTAGCCCCGGGTTACAGCCCGGTAGCCATCGAATTCGAGGAGGGTCGATCGACGTGATACGCATCCCCGTGACACGGCGTCGATGGAACAAAACCAGTTTAGTTGGGCCGGCCCTGCGAGAAGCAATGAGCAAGAGCTACCGGATCGGACTCGTCGGCAAACCCTCCGTCGGCAAGTCCTCGTTCTTCAACGCCGCGACGATGAACGACGTGCCCGAGGGCGCGTACCCGTTCACGACCATCGACCCGAGCGTCGGTGAGGCCTACGTCCGCGTCGAATGTGCAGCCCCCGAATTCGACGAAGAGTGTACCCCGAACGTGGGCTACTGCGACCACGGCACTCGCTTCGTCCCGACGAAACTCGTCGACGTCGCCGGCCTCATCCCCGGCGCTCACGAGGGCGCGGGACTTGGCAACCAGTTCCTGACCGACCTGAACGAGACCGACGTCCTCGTCCACGTCGTCGACTTCTCCGGCAAAACCGACCTCGAGGGCGAGGCCACCGACGGGCACGACCCGCGAGACGACATCGCGTTCCTGGAGGAAGAACTCGACCAGTGGTACCTCGGCATCCTCGAGAAGGGCATCGAGCGCTACGAGTCGGGCTATACGACCGAGGACGACAAGATCGAGGAAGAACTCGCCGAGCAGATGAGCGCGTTCAAGACGAACGAAGACGAGATCAAACTCCTCATCCGCCGGACCGACGTTGGTTTCGACCCTTCCGAGTGGGACGACGAGGACAGACTCGAGCTGGCACGGGAGATCCGCAAGGAAACCAAGCCGATGGTGATCGCGGCGAACAAGATGGACACCCCCGAGGCCCAGGAAAACTACGAGGAGATCACGACCGATCCCGACTACGAGCATCTGACGATCGTCCCCTGCAGCGCTCACGCAGAGAAGGCACTCAAGTCGGCGGACAAGGCCGGTGTCGTCGACTACCGCCCCGGCGACGACGACTTCGAAATCGTCGGCGACGTCTCCGACGAGCAAGAACAGGGACTCGAACAGATCCGAGAGTTCCTCGGCGAATACGGCGCGACCGGTGTTCAGGCGGCTCTCGAGACCGCGCTGTTCGACGTGCTGGGCGTCGTCCCCGTCTTCCCCGGCGGTGCGAACGGACTGGGCAACGAACGCGGCGAGGTACTCCCCGACTGCTACCTGATCCCGCCGAATTCGACCGCAGAAGACTTCGCCTACAGCCTCCACTCGGACATCGGCGACGGGTTCCTCCACGCGATCGACTGCCGGAGCAACCGACAACTCGGCAAGGATTACGAGGTCGAGGCGCGCGACGTGATCGAGGTCATCACGACCAACTGAGCGCCACCAACTCTCGGGTCTCGACCGGAATTTCCCATCCGATCAGCTCTCCCAACCCTCCACGTCCCATCCGGGACGCAACCGCTTTGCCGCTGGGCGATCACTCATCGGACATGACCGAACTCGCCGATCGGGAGTGGCGACTGATCAGGGACGGCATTCGCGACGGGCCAACCCAGATGGCACTCGAGGAGGTCGCCGCGACGACGGCGCTCGAGGACGGACTCCGGACCGTCCGCGTCTACTCGTGGGAACCGAGCACGCTCTCGCTGGGCTACCGACAGGAAGCCGATTCGGTCGACTGGGACTACTGCGAGCGCGAGGGGATCGACGTCACCCGTCGCCAGACCGGTGGCGGTGGGATCTACCACGACCGACACGCCGACATTTCCTATACGATCGTCGCTCCCGCAGACGAAGTCCCCGGCGACCTCATGGACTGCTACGCGCTCTTCTGTGAGCCAATTCTCGAGGGACTCCAGCGGATGGGCGTCGACGCCGACTTCGCAGGCAGCGAACAGCCTTCGATCCACCAGCCCTCTTGCTACCTTCGAGACATCAACCCGGCCCACGACGTGGTCGCGCCCGCGGGCGGTGACGATGCGGGGAAGGTAAGCGGCAACGCCCAGTACCGCCAGCGCGACGTCGTGATCCAGCACGGCTCGATCAGCTACGACCTCGAGCCCGGACACCACGTCGGGGTCTTCGACGCCGACCTCGAGCCTGCGACGTTCACCGACCGGGTGACGAGTATCCGCGAGCAGGCTGGGATCGATCGCGAGGAGGCAGTCGAGACGCTCGCCGAAGCGCTCGGGGAGTGGTGCGACGCCGACGAGGGCGACTGGGACGCAGCCGAACTCGAGGCCGCGGGCGACCTTGCCGAGCGCAAGTACGGAGCAGACGCGTGGATTCGCGAGCGCGAGGTACTCGAGGCGAGCGAGCAGTAGTCGCCTCCGAGAGGAGACTCGAAGCGGCAGGCCAGCGGACGGGTCCGAAGTACCTATCACGACCCGGTACTGACGGGAAGCCATGAAAGTCGGCGCACACGTTTCGATTTCCGGCTCGCGGGTCTCTTCGGACGAGGAGACGCCGCCGTACGACGACGTTCGCAACGCAGTTCATCGCCAGCTCGCCTTCGGCGGCAACTGCGGGCAGATTTTCACGACCTCGCCGCAGGTCTGGGCCGAACCAGAAATTAGTGACGAGGCTGCAGCGGGTTTCCGAGAGGAATCCGACGAACTGCTCGAAGGGCCGTGGGTGATTCACTCGGCCTATCTCGTCAACCTCTGTACCCCGAAGGAAGACCTGCGCGAGAAGTCGATCTCGTCGCTGCAGGCCGAACTCGACGCTGCCGAACGACTCGGCGTCCCGTACGTCAACACCCACCTCGGGGCCCATACCGGCGCTGGCGTCGAAGGCGGACTGGACAACGCCGCGGGCGTGATCGACGACCTCGACGTTCCCGAGGGCGTCCAGTTGCTCATCGAATCCGACGCCGGCAGCGGCACCAAACTCGGCGGCGAATTCTCGGAACTCGCCGGGATCATCGAGCGCACGGAGACCGATATCGGCATCTGTATCGACACCGCTCACACGCTCGTCGCGGGCAACGACCTCACGACGCCCGAAGCCGTCGACGAGACCGTCGAGCGCTTCGACGAGGAAGTCAGCCTCGAGTACCTCGAGTACATCCACCTCAACGACTCGAAACACGACGTCGGCACCCACAAGGACGAACACGCCCACATCGGCGAGGGCTACATCGGCGAGGACGGGATGCGTGCGATCGTCAACCACCCAGACCTGCGTGACCTGCCGTTCGCACTCGAGACCCCCACCGAGGACGGACGCGGGTTCGCCTGGAACATCGAGAAGGTCAAAGAACTGCGCGAAGAGTAGGGAGCAAACTCAAGTCGTCCGTTTTCGGTTTTCTTCGGTTTCAGTCCGGCCAGCCACGACTTCTCGAGCCGAAACTCGATCGGTTGACAGCGGTGCCGTCGGCGGGCAGCCATCACTTCGACCGGTGACCAGAGCTTCGACTAGTTCGCCGAGAGTCGTCAGGTGTAGCCGCCCACGGCCGATAAACCAATTAACGCAATATCAAATGCACTGTCTGGACGAGCCAGAACCCGTTGTTACGGCCGACCCGTACGCGCTCAGCGTCCGGACGGTCTCTGAATCTTCCCTCGAGCGCACCCGTGAGGGGGCGTGGGCCGACTCCCGGGCGGCCCTCGAGCCGCTGGCTCTCGACTCGCGCGAGCGAGTTCTCGAACTGGGCCGTCGACGTCGACTCGAGCGTCGCTCGAGCAGCAACACGGACGTGATTCGGAGCGAACGTGGTGGGCGAGAACTGCGGAACTGAAAGGGGTGACCGAGCTGACCCGTTTGCGGGTGAACGATCTGTCTATACTCCGGTCCAGTTCAGACGGTAGTTACGGTGGGTTAGTTCTCGCCGACCTCGATCGGATCTACGGACTCCCCGGGGTCACTCGAGGATCCAAGCACGTAGGTCACGATCGCAGCGACGATGACGAGTACAGTCACGAACAGCGCCAGTCGTTTCATAGCAGTTACCAGTTCGTCGAGACCAGCTATCAATTTTCTGGTGGGACGGAACGTGGTCGAATAGCTTCGGTGGTGCTGCTGAAAACAGTCAAATATATGGTGATTTTTCGAGTCTGTGCGAGAGTCTCAAACATAGTAACTGCCACGAGTCATTGTGGAAAAATTACTATTTTCGAGTATACGTGTGAACAGCTAACATCACCCCCGAGCATGCCATCGGTTTGTAACGAATAATAGGAAACAGGAGCGCTTATCTATCATGATAAATCTACTGTGGTCTGTATGCGAATCGTGCGCGATTCCGGTAGAGTAGATATGCTTGATCTTATAACTGTTGGTGGGGGGTTGGCAAGCGTGACCGCCACACGGCTGGCGAAGAATGTCTGTGGCGGCTCAGCTGTCGCCACTGATCCGGTGGGTGGTCGGTAGTATGGACGATGAAAAACCGGGCGAGCAACCGACCGAGTCAGGCCGGATCGAAACCGACGGCGGACCGAACGAAGTCGACTACCTCGACGAGAAGATCCACATGTTCAAACCCGCAACGCCGTTCATGCGGGACCATCTCAAGGTTATCTGGGGGCTATTCGCAGTGTGGGTGGTGTTTACCTTCGGTCCCGTTACCGCAACGGCGGTCGCTCCCGAGGTGATGACAAACACCTACGTCCTCGGATTCCAGCTTCACTACTTCCTGACAGCGCTGGGCTCTCCGATCGGTGCCTTGCTCCTCTCGGCACTGTACGCCTGGCGTCGAGACGTGCTCGACACGAGATACGGCGTCGACCACTCGACCGACGTCAAAGGAGACACCGGGCAAACCGTCGCCGCGGATGGCGGTGAGCAAGCGTGATCGAGCCGTTCGCACTCGAGGTCGCTTCGGACCTCTTCGACGGCGGTTTCAAGCTCTTTCCGGCGGTGACGCTCGTCGCTATGCTGGCGGTGTTCCTGGGCGTCGGCTGGTTCTTCCGTGTGGCAGCGGTCGACGAGATGTGGGTCGCCGGCCGGTCGATCGGCGCGGTCGAAAACGGGATGGCGATCGCGGCAAACTGGATGAGTGTCGCCGCCTACCTCGGTGTCGCGTCGACGGTCGCGCTACTCGGATACTTCGGGCTGGCGTACGTCGTCGGCTGGACGACGGGATACTTCATCCTGCTCATCTTCCTGGCCGCGCAGTTCCGTCGGTTCGGGAAGTACACGGCCCCCGACTTCGTCGGTGATCGCTACTACTCTGACCTGGGCCGGGCGCTCGCTGCCTCGACGACCCTGTTGATCGCGTTCGTCTACATCATCGCACAGGGGAACGGCCTCGGGCTGATGGCCCAGTACATCTTCGGCGTCTCCTACGAGGTCGGCGTTATCCTGTTGATGGCCATCACCATCGGCTACGTCGCCCTCTCGGGGATGCTGGGGGCGACGAAGAACATGGCGTTGCAGTACGTCATCCTCATCTCGGCGTTCCTGCTCGGCCTCTACGCGACCGGCTGGACGCAGGGCTGGTCGACCGTCCTGCCGTTCGTCGAGTACGGAAACCAGGCGACCGCGATGGCCGAGATCGAACGCCAGTATACCGAGCCGTTCGCCAACGCAACCTACTACCACTGGATCGCACTCTGTGTCAGCCTGATCGCGGGTACCTGCGGGCTTCCACACGTCCTCGTGCGCTTTTACACCGCAGATAACGAGCGCAACGCCCGCTGGGCAACCGTCTGGGGACTGTTCTTCACCCTGCTTCTGTTCCTCGGAACCGCGGCCTACGCGGCATTCGGCTCCCTGCTGTATCAGGACAACGTCGGTGAGTACACCGAGATGACCGGCACCGAATCCGACACGCTCGTCGTGCTGACGGCCTACCTCGCAAACTTGCCCGAGTGGCTCGTCGGCATCGTCGCAGCGGGTGCGATCGCGGCTGGACTGGCGACAACCGCCGGTCTGTTCATTTCGGCGTCGTCGGCTGCTGCACACGACATCTACACGAATCTCTACAAGGAGGATGCGACCCAGCGCGAGCAGCTGATCGTCGGCCGATCGACGATACTCGTGCTCGGTGCGATCGTCACCTACCTCGCTCTGAACCCACCCGCGCTGATCGCCGAGGTCGTCGGAATGTCGTTCGCGCTGGCCGGTACCGTGTTGTTCCCGGTGTTCTTCCTCGGCCTCTGGTGGGAAGACGCCACCCGCGAAGGGGCCATCGCCGGTATGGTGGTCGGGCTCTTCTTCGGCTTTGGCTCGATCGTCAACGAGGTCCTGCCCCAGTACGTGGGGGCACTCTCCGGTGAGGCCATCTTCCCGACGTTTGCGACCATCGTTCCCGCGACGTCGTCGTCGCTCGTCGGGGTCCCTGCGGTCATGGTGACGATCATCGTCGTCTCGCAGTTCACCGACGACCCCCCGGAGGACGTAAAGCGACTCGTCCGGCAGTGTCACTCCCCAGAGCCGATGGAGAAACTCCAGTCAGCAGAGGACGTTGCAACTGACGGCGGAACCCCCGCTGACGACTGACCATGTACGACGACGTCCTCATCCCGACCGACGGAAGCGCCGTCGCTGAAAACGCGATCACCCACGGTGTCGATCTCGCCAGACGACACGACGCACGACTCCACGCACTCTACGTCGTCGACATCGACGCCATCGACCTGAGTCTCGGAACAGAACAGGTCCAGCGCATCAAGGAAGGACACCTCGACGAGATGACCGAACTTCAGAACCGGGCGGCGGAGGCAGTCGAGACGGTCTCCGAACGCGCTCCAGACGAACTCGAGGTCGTCGAAGCCATCCAGACCGGCCAGCCACATCGACAGATACACAGCTACGTCGAGTCCGAAGGCGTCGACGCCGTCGTGATGGGGTCGGCCGGTCGGAGCGGCGTCCAGCGAGTGCTGCTGGGAAGCGTCGCCGAACGTACCGTCAGAAACGTCACCGTCCCAGTGATGATCGTCGACGCACGCAGGCAGTAGCGTCGCGAAAGCCACCCCCCATCGCCCCGGTCGATATCGAATCGACCCCGTTTTTAGGGCTGAACCGTAACGAAAGCGCGTGCGGACGTTCTCCGAATCCTACCTCGAGCGCACCCGTGAGGGGATGTGGGCCGACTCCCGGGCGGCCCTCGAGCCGCTGGCTCTCGACTCGCGCGAGCGAGTTCTCGACGTGGGCTGTGGAACCGGCGAGTTGAGTCGCGTACTCGACGCGGAGTGCGCCGGCGAGGTGATCGGCTGTGACGCCGACCCCGACCTGCTGTCGGTCGCTCGCGAGCAGGTCCCCGTCGTCGCGGGCGATGCGTTCCAGTTGCCCCTCCACGACGACGCGGTCGACCTCGTGGTTTGTCAGGCGTTGCTGATCAACCTGCCCGAACCCGCCGCGGCCGCTGTCGAATTCGCCCGCGTCTCGAACGACCTCGTCGCCGCCGTCGAACCCAACAACGCGGCCGTCGACGTCGACTCGAGCGTCGACGCGGAGGGCAGACTCGAGAAACGTGCCCGGTCGGCCTACATCGACGGCGTCGACACCGACGTCGCACTCGGAGCCGACGCCCGCGAGGCGTTCGAGGAGGCCGGACTCGAGGTTCTCGAGACTCGCCGATACGATCACGTCCGGACGGTCGAACCCCCCTACAGCGACGCCGCACTCGAGGCCGCCCGCCGGAAAGCGCTGGGTACGGGGCTGGCCGACGACCGGGAGACGATGCTCGCCGGCGAGTTGACAGAAGGTGGCTACGACGACCTGCGCCGGGAGTGGCGCAAAATGGGTCGTGACGTGATCGACCAGATGGCTTCGCGCGCGTACAGGCGCGAAGAAACCGTTCCGTTCTTCGTGACTGTGGCTCGTGTCCCATAGTTCCGACTCCACACCACCACTTACAGCGCCAACCCGGACTTCGTCTCACTCGAGACGGACTCAAACCACGTCTCCGCGAACCGTCGCTCCCTCCTGCTCCTCGCGCCAGGCGTGAACCTTCCTGGCCGCGACCGTCGCTTGCTCTGCCTCGAGCCCCAGCATCTCGAGGGCGCTCGAGAGCGTCGGCAGCGCCAGTTCGCTCTCCCGCAACTTGCGGAAGGCCTCGTCGCTCCGGGTACCGTCGACCCAGAGGCACACCCCGCGTGGATCGAGCAACTGCGTGTAGTCCTCGCGCAGTTTCGCCCCACGCAGCCGCTGGGTGACGTTGTCCTCGAAGGAGGCATTACACACCTCGAGGTGGATCGGTTCGTCGCCCGAGAGCAGGTGGGCCGCCAGACACTTCTCGGGGGCCGCGTGGCCGTTCGCGTTGGCTCGCAGGTACTCGGGATACTCCTTGGCCCAGTCAGCACGGACCGACTTGCCGACGCCGCCGACGCCGTGGGACTCCCGGAACTGCTGGTGTGGACCGCCCCCGTCGTCACCCGACGAGTCGCTGTCGTCGCGCACCAGGATGTCCTTCGTCAGGTAGACGTCCAGCCGGTCGACGGGGTCCAGACCGAGCGCGACGTCACCGACGGCCCATACTTCCCGGATCGGAACCGGCATGCGCTCGCTCTCGACCGTGTCAACGAGTTGTTCGAGTCGGTCGACCGCCTCGTCACGCGGAAAGCCGTTCATCGGGAGAAACTCTGGGCTCGAGTCGCAAAACGGTTTCTCGGTTGGCGATCTCACCGCGACGGGCAAATTGATATCGCGAGAGTTGGTGTATGGAGAGGACTGCCGGCCATCGCTCTTGCACCCACGATCACGACGAGGACGGCCACAACCGTCACTCCGGTCGAAAACGGATTCTCAGATCGATTGCCACCGTCGCGTACGGACCGTCCGTCGAACGACGCGGTCCGTCAGGCCCCTTTCGACCGATCAGTCGTCACGTAGACCGTCTTCCGGACGGTCGCGTGAACCGTCCCCTCCTCGTCGACGAGGTCGACCGTGTAGTGACGGTCCACGGAATCGACGCCGTCTGTCGCGAGTTCGGTCCGGATCGCCTCGAGTTCCGCGTCGGTCACTGTAAACCGAGCGTAGAGGGTATCACGACCAGGCCGCTTGAACCGGATCTCGGCTTCCTTGTCCCAGACGACGAACGCGTCGCCGAGGCGCTTGCTCAGCATCACCACGTAGAACGGATCGACCGCGCCGTACATGCTCCCGCCGAAGGTCGTCCCCAGCCCGTTTCGCGTCCGCCAGCTGTGGGGAAGTTTGACACGGGCCTCGCTCCAGTCGGGAGCGATGTAGGTCACCCGTCCGCCAGTTCCCCGGTACGCCGGAAAGAGGTTGAAACCTAGCCGGTAGAGCCGCGACCGAACTGCCTCGAGCATATCCGGATTCAGCCGTGACCGACGAAAGGTGTTTACAAACACCTGGTGAGTCGGTGTGCGTTCACCGCTTGGCAGCTCCCGGCGCAAATCCTGTCAAACGTGCAGCTTTTTATTCGTTCCCGGTGAACGGTCACCTATGCGACACCGGATCTTCAACGAGGACGGCGACGAGGACCTCGTCTTCGTCATGGGCTGGGGCAACCGCTGGACCCACGAGAACGTCAGCTGGCTCATCGGACGGCTGACCGAGGCCGACTATCGGGTTCACGCCTTCGAACTCCCCACCAACATCGCCGACTTCAGAGCCGACTGGCTCGAGCCCGTCGCCGAGTACGTCCCCGACCTCGAGGGCTACCAGCTACTGGGACACAGCGCGGGCGCACTCGTCGGTCAGGCGCTCGACGGCGCCGAGAATCACGTCTACCTGAGTCCGTTCTGGGGATACGGCGACCGGTTTTTCGAGCCGGCACTCGAGGCCGTCTCGAAGATTCCAACCACGTTCCCCTGCTTGCCGGTCGGCGACTGGGACGAGACCGTCGTCGGACAGAAAGCGACCGCCCATCAACTGGCGACCCAGCCGCAGTGGGTCTCTCCGACGTTCGTCCGCGAGACCCGCGACGCCCAGCAGCGTCTGCTGACGATCGACCACGACGCCGTCGTCTTCTGCTCGCTTCGGGATCCGTTGATCGATCACCGTCCCATCGGCGAACGGGTTCCCGCCGAACACGTCGTCCTCTATAACGGCGGCCACGAGCTGTTCTCCTCTACCGGTCGCGATCGATACGTGGACCTGCTACTCGAGTCGCTCGAGGAGGGCGCAGTGGTCGTCGAGGAACGAGCCAGGGTCCCCGCCTGAACCGGAAACAGTCGCTGACGTGGGGCCGATCAGGGTTTGTCACTCTCGTGAACCCACTCGAGGGCGGCCTGCAGCCCCTCTTCGTCCCGGATCTCTCGGAACTGCCGTGCAGCCGACGACTCCATCGTGAGCGCACCGACGTACTCGTCGACGCGGCCGTACCGTCTGAACCCCTGTGATTCCTGGACGCCGTTAATCATGTCCTTCGCGATCGTGACGGCTGTACCCGGTGTCTTCTTGATGTGGTCGACTTCCTCGTCGATGGCTGCGTCCAACTGGCCATCGGAGACGACCCGGTTGACAAGCCCCATCTCCGAGGCAGTGGTGGCGTCGACTATCTTCCCGGTGTAGAGCAGTTCCCGGGCGTCTTTCAGCGAGTTCGTGACGAACGGGAGGACGAACTTCGGCGGTGGTTCACCGAAGTGCATGTCCGGATAGCCGAACTCGGCCGTCTCTGTCGCGACGGTGAGATCACAGCAGATCGCGAGGTTACATCCGCCAGCGAGCGCGGGACCGTCGACCGCCGCGATGACCGGGACTCGAGCGGAGAAGATCGCCTCGAGGTGGGTTCGCTGGTCGAGGATGCGTTCGTCTGTCGAACGGTCGACTTCGGCGTCGCCGATGTCGTACCCCGAGGAGAACGCCCGTCCGTTTCCACCCAGTACGACGACCCTGACCTCGTCGGTCTGCTCGGCGCGTTCGATCGCCTCCTCGAGTTCCGCGAGGAGTGCAGCATCGAGCGCGTTGAGCGTCTCGGGACGGTCGAGCGCGATGCTGGCTACCCCGTCGTCGACGGCGTACTCGACATTGTCAAGAGATACCATTGGCCAGTGTATTATCGCGAGCCAGATATATCGTCGGGTTCGCATCGTAGGTCGAGCACGGGGGCGAACGGCGTTGTCCGGTTACCGGATAGACGGAGGCGAAACCGTGATGGGCGACCGTCGACAACCGTCCGTCGATGGAGTGTAACCGCTGTGACGGGGACGCGATCATGCACGCGGCCTACTCGGGGGCCCACCTCTGTGAGAGTCACTTCCTCGAGTCCGTCGAAAAGCGGGTTCGCCGCCGAGTTCGTCGCGACGACCTCGTCTCGCGGGCGGCGACGCCGGAAGAGCCACTGACCTGGGTGATCGGCCTCTCGGGTGGCAAAGACAGCGTCGTCCTCACCAAGATCCTCCACGATACGTTCGCCGAGGACCCCCGCATCGAACTCGTCGGACTGACGATCCACGAGGGCATCGAGGGCTACCGTGACGAATCCGTCGACGCCTGCGTCGAACTCGCCGCCGACCTCGAGATCCGCCACGAACTCGTCAGCTACGAGGAGGAGTTCGGTATCCGGATGGACGACGTCGTCGAGGACGACCCCGAGAACATGGCTGCCTGTGCCTACTGTGGAGTCTTCCGACGCGACCTGCTGGAGCGCCACGCCGACGAGCTCGAGGCCGACCTCCTGTTGACCGGACACAATCTCGACGACGAGGCCCAGACGGCGCTGATGAACTTCCTCGAGGGCGACGTCGCACAGGTCGCCAAACACTTCGACGCCAGCCTCGGCCCGCTCTCCGAACGGAGCGAACAGGAGTCGTTCGTTCCGCGCGCGAAACCCCTGCGAGACGTCCCGGAGAAAGAGGTCGCGCTGTACGCCCACCTCGAGGACCTCCCCGCTCACATCACCGAGTGCCCCCACGCCAGCGAGGCCTACCGCGGCGAGATCCAGCAACTGCTCTACCGACTCGAGGAGAACCACCCCGGAACCCGTCACTCGATCCTCTCGGGCTACGAGGAACTCGCGGGTATCGCCGCAGATCGATACGGCGGCGACGGCGAGGACAGCACCGACCTGCGCGAGTGCGCCGAGTGCGGCTCGACGACCACGCGGGAGGTCTGTCGGAAGTGTTCGCTGCTCGAGTCACTCGCGTGAGGAACGTTATCGTCGATCGGTGACTCGCCGGAGACGTCCGCCGACAGCATAACCGCACGAATCGAGGACGGTCAGATCGGCCGTGTGGCGACAGCCTGACGTATTACGACCGGGTCGTGGCGAACGAGCCGGTATTACCGAGACTCCTACCGTGTGGTCGAACGCCCGACACCACCGGGATCGGCCAACGACGTCCGACGGAACCATCGAGAACGAAGACGCACGGTGATCTCGTGTCATACGGGAGGCGAACAAAACCACTCGAGAGACACGTCTGACCGGTTGCAAGTGTCGAAAGCGAACGAGAAAACGAAGCGAGAGTGGAGGGCAGAAACTGCGGGTCAGCGAGGGCCTAGCGGATGACGTCCACGCCGTTTTCTTTCTCGAGTTCGTTCCGGCCGCCGTCGCTCTGGGCGCCGAAACTCGGCCCCTTGACGTTGTTGCTCGCGTCGAAGTCGGCATTATCGACCCCTTCGATGCTGGCGCGAGAGCGGTCAGCCTGTTTCTGGGTCGTCGGACCGAGGACCTGGGCGCTCTGGACGCCGGTCATGATCGCCATGACCCGAACCTTGCCCTTGTAGTTCTCCTGAATCCGGGCACCCCAGATGACGTTCGCCGAGGCCTCGAGGCGCTCGGTGATGTTATCGGCGATACCTTCGGCCTCTTTGAGTGTGAGGTCGGGACCGCCGGTGATGTGGACGAGTCCACCCGAGGCACCGCGGTAGTCGACGTCCAACAGCGGGTGGTTCATCGCGTCCTTGACGACCTCGTCGGTCTTGTTCTTGTCCTGGGTCTCCCCGACGAGCATCACGGCGACGCCACCCTGGTTCATGATCGTGGACATGTCCGCGTAGTCCAGGTTGATCAGCGAGGGCTGGGTGATCGTCTCCGAGATGCCCTTGACGGTCTCGGCGATGATCTGGTCCATCACCGAGAACGCCTTGCCGATCGGGAGGTTCGGGACGTAATCGAGCAGTCGGTTGTTATCGAGGACGATGATCGAGTCAGCCTGCTCGCGCAGCTTCTCGAGTCCTTCCTCGGCTTTCACTGTCCGTGCGCGCTCGACGTTGAACGGCGTCGAGACCATGCCGACGACGATCGCACCCTGTTCTTTGGCGATCTTCGAGACGACGGGGGCGGAACCCGTGCCGGTCCCACCACCCATGCCCGCGGTGACGAACACGAGGTCTGCGTCGCCGAGGACCTCCTTGATCGTGCTCTGGGCCATCTCGGTTGCACGCTCACCCATCGAGGGGTCGCCACCGGCACCGAGCCCGTTGGTGAGCGACTTGCCGACGAGAATCTTCGTGTCGGCCTCGATCATCTTGAGGTGCTGTTTGTCCGTGTTGATCGCCACGGTGTCGGCGCCGTCGACGCCGATGTTGTACAGTCGATTGATCGTGTTGTTCCCGGCACCGCCGGCACCGACGATGACGATCCGCGGATCGCCGAACTCGTCACCGTCCATGTCGACGTCCATCTCCCGGGCTTCCTGTTCGGCGTTTTCGAGGGCGTCCTGAACGATATCCTGCATCGTTAGACCCTCGCCCAGTTGCGCTTGGCGCCGGACTGTTCGGTCTGTCCGTCGTACTGTTCGTTGATCATCTCACGGACGGCCGACCGAATCGCCTCGCTTCGGTTCGGAAATTCGCCCGAGTCGACGAGCTGTTCGACCTCCTCGATCTGCTGCTTCGGAATGCGAAGTGTCACACGCTCCATGGTTTGTATTCCCCGTTGGGTAAGACGGCGCGCCCCTGTCAGACGCAGCATGTCTTACAGAAGTAAACGGCCTGTCGCGGCCGTTTTCCGGGATTCTCCGGATCTGTAAGACGATCGTCTTACGCAAGTAAGGGCAATACTGTCATGGGTAATAAAACTATCGTCGGTCAGGACGGTCAGTGTCTTACGACACTTCAAATCGCTGTCACGGACGCTCGCGCTCGAGGACGTCCGCCGCCGGTGTCCGACGACCGCAGCCGGGACAGAACGACCAGTCCGACCGAAGCTCGTCGCCACAGTCACAGAACAACCGCCGAGTTCGTTTCTCACCGCAGTTCGGGCAGTAGACGTGGTCACCGTCGACCATCTCTCCACACTGACCACACTGGGTGTCAGAGCCGCGGGCACCGACGTCTGCGTCTGGTTCGGCTCTGCCTCGTCTGACAGCATCCTCTTGCGAGCGTGGCTGTCTCACGTTGACCCGGCCGGCCTGACCACGCTCTGATTCGCGCCCGCGTGGGCCATCGGTCACCTCGAGGGCACTTCCCTCGAGTGAGATGGTCACGTTGACGTCACGTCCGTCTGACGCGTACGCACCCGGAGTCGCCTCGAAGGCGTGGTCGTCGAGGCGGGCTGCGACCAGCTCGTCGACGCGTTCTCGCACGAGGTCGTCGAGCGACGAGGTCGACGACGCGTCGGCGTCCCCGTCAGTCGAGGGCGACGGCGCTGGATTCTCCGCCTCGGGCGATCGCTCGAGGTACGATCGAAGTGCCTCCCTGAGCGCTTCGCTCTTGGAGACGTCGAGTTCCTCGAGGGCGTCGACGAGTTCGTCGTCGGCCCGGAACGTGACCTTACTCATGGCCTCGATACTACTGTGTTAACGGGCATCCTATATCAATCATTCTTCCATTCACGACAGTCGGTTGCCGTCGAGAATAACAACCCTTATGTCACCTACGGCGGCTACAATTCAATGACCGCCCTTAGCTCAGACTGGTAGAGCAGTCGACTGTAGATCGACTTGTCCCCCGTTCAAATCGGGGAGGGCGGACTTCTCTCCAAGCCGATTCGTATTCGAACCTTGTAGTGGCGTTTACACACGTTTCAGCACCTCTCTCCAGTAGTTCTCGTTCGCGGGTTCGGGCCAGCAATGTGGATGTAGGTGTGATTCCGGTTGGAGGACACCGTCGCCCGGCGATTTTTGGAGTCGAAGTTCGGGGTGGTCCGCGCAAGTGCCATCCCTCCGACGCCGACCAGTCGTCACCGTAGAGTCCACGCCATACGCGTGTTTACCGGCCTTCGGTGACGATCGTCATACACGTGCCATCGGCGTGACTGTCTCGCCCGTTTGCCTATCGAGGAAACGATTCGTGCGATCAGGTCGTTCTGGTCATCGACGGCAGAGCCTCCCACTGTCGATGGAGTGACTCGAGCGAGAGTGGCCACTGTCGGTCAGCACACGCCCACTCGCACGACGAATCCGTCGCAGAACGACCGCGCTCCCCAGGGGGAGCCGTCGCCTGCGTATCGGAAGGTGCCACGGTACCGACAGCTGATCATCCAACGAGTCACTGCTCTTTCAAACTCGGGGTTTACCTGACCGCAGCTACTGAACACGGTAATGGACCCAACGGCTCGAGACGATCATCTCACGGTCGAATACGAAATCCAGGCGGACGAACCCGTGAACAGGGCGGCGATCCAGGCTGTCAGTTCACTGAAGGGTGTGACCCGTGCGAGTTGACCCCGTTGTACTGGACGATAGACCCGGAGTTGCTGGATGAGCTGTGTGCGTCACAACAGGAGGGGACGGTCAAATTCGTTTACGACGACATTCACATTACTGTTGAGAACGGCGAGTATCTCCTCCTTCGTCCGACGGTGTAAGGTTGCTGCAGAAACTTCCTCTACTGTCCGAGAGAACTCACGGCGAGCGTTACTGCGCGGTCGACGCCGTCGTCGGCGAACGCGAGGGACCCACGACAGGGAGAGCGACACCACCGTGCAGGCCCGGGAGTAGGCTGGTACTCGAGCGAGTCACTCGAATCCGTAGACGACGTCGACGGACGCGGTGACGGTGACCGGGCCGGAGTCGATCTCCGTCCGCGGCGACGCGTCGGCGTCATCTGCGACCTCCGCCGTTGCGGCGTCGTATTCGGCCCGAACGGGAACGACGTCGACGTTCCTGGTCGAGACGGCCTTCGTCCCCGTGATCGTCACGTTTCGATCGGCCGCGATCGAACGAGCCTCGGCGTCTGCGTTCTCGAGCGCTTCCTCGAGGGCGCTATCACGGAGTGCCGCGCGCGTTTGGTCGGTGAGACCGAAGTTGATCCGGCCGACGTCGTCGGCGCCGGCCGCGGTGATGGTGTCGATCACGTCGCCAACCCGGTCGGGGTCCCGAAGCGTGAGCCGAAACTGGTGGCGACCACGGTAACCGGTACCGTTTCGCTCCGGGCGGACGTCGTACCGCCCGGACTCGACGTCGTCGTCGGGGATCTCGAGGTCGTCGAAGGCGTCCCGGAGGGCTGCAGCCTGCTCGGCGAGGTCGGATTCGACCGCGTCCGCGCTGTCACCCGTGGCCTCGACGCTGACCGAGAGCGTGGCCCGATCGGGTTCCGTTTCCACCTCGCCGCGAGCGCTGACCTCGATCTCCCGCTCGGCCGGGTCTTCCGGTGCTGCACCGCGAACGGTGCCCATCGCGTCCGGTTCGTCGTTCTGTGCTCGAGTCGTACAGCCGGCGGTGACGGCGGCCACGACGGCCGTGCCAGCGAGGAACTGTCGTCGATCCATACCGGAGAATTCGGATGGAAACTAAAAGTCACCTTCCCAAGGTGAAAGGCGTCTTTGAGTCGTGCCAGTTGGCGGACCAGGGCCGACCTGTAGATTCGATGACCTTATTATTGGACCACCTGTAGGACGACTATGGGATTCGCGAAGACGTTCCGGATGTACCTCGACGACCCCGGTTGGCGGTACGCCCTCGTCGCGGGCATCGTGGCCCTCCCGCTGACTCTCCACGGTGTTCTCTCTCCCGACGACTCGATCAGCCTCGGTGGCCCGTTCGTCGCCGGGATCGTCGTCGGGCTCCTGTACCGGACCGCACCAGTGCACCGCTCTCGAGTCGCCGCGAGAGCGGCCGTGATCGCGATGACCCCACTGGTCGTCGCGCTCGCAGACCTGCTGTGGTTCGTCGTCGAGACGGGTTCCCCGGCCGGGTTCAAACTGGTTCAGGCGTTCTACGTCCTGATCTTCGGCCTCGTCGGGTACGTGCTGGCAGTCGTTGCAGCTGTCGTCGCCGCGAGAATCACCAGCTGGACCTGCCGACAGGTCGGGCTCGCGCGACCGACCGAGGCCGGTCACTGATCGGAGAACGGCGATTCAGTCGTGCCTGAAACTCCGCTGTCCCGTAAACGCCATCGCCATCCCGTGCTCGTCTGCGGCCGCGATCACGTCGTCGTCGTTGACCGACCCGCCGGGCTGGACGACCGCCTCGATGCCTGCTTTTGCGGCCTCTTCGATCCCATCTGGGAACGGGAAGAACGCGTCGGAGGCCATCACGGCACCCTCGGCGTCTTTCCTCTCGGCGTGCTCGTCGGCCTTCATCGCCGCGAGCCGAACCGCGTCGACGCGGGAGACCTGCCCCATCCCGATGCCGACCGTCTCGGTCCCGTTCGCAAAGAGGATACCGTTGGACTTGACGTGTTTGAGCGTCTGCCAGGCGAAAACCATCGACTCGAGTTGCTCGTCGGTCGGCTCGCGTTCGGTGACGACCTCGAGGTCGTCGATGGAGATCGACTGGTCGTCTCGTTCCTGGACGAGACGCCCGCCGACGATGGGTTTCTCGGTGAAGCGCTCCGTGGATTCACCGAGTGGTCCAACATCGAGCACGCGGAGATTGTCCTTCTCGAAGAGCACCTCGAGCGCCTCCTCCGTATACCCGGGCGCGACGACGACTTCCTTGAACGAGTCGGTGATCAACTCGGCTGTCTCGGCGTCGCACTCGCGGTTGAGCGAGACGATGCCGCCGAAGGCGCTCATCGGATCCGTCGAGAGGGCCTTCTCGTAGGCTTCGGCGAGCGAGTCGGCGGTCGCACAGCCTGCGGGGTTGGTGTGCTTGATCACCGCGGCGGCGGGCTCGTCGAACTCCTTGATCAGGTTGAGCGCGCCGTCGGCGTCGTTGTAGTTGTTGTACGACAGCGCCTTCGCACCCTCGTTGAGCTGGTCCGCGTGGACCACGCTGGCCTCGTCGCAGGTGTAGTCGGCGTACACCGCGGCGTCCTGATGCGGGTTCTCCCCGTAGCGGAGTGTGTCGAGGCGGTCGTCCGAAACCAGCCGCCGCGCTGGCAGTCCGACGTGGTCGTCCGCGTCCGTGCTCGCGACGTCGTTCTCGACCGACACCTCGCCCGCCTCGAGGTCGACGTCCACGGAACCCTCGGCAAACCACTTGACGGCGCGCGGGTACGCGCGGAACTCACCCTCGTAGAGGACGCGCTCTTTTAGCGTCTCACGGTCGTCGCTCTCGTAGATCGGGATCGGTTCCTGGGTGACGATCGGCCCCATGTCGACTTCCTCTTCGAGTACGTGGCCCTCGTCGTCGGTCGCGTCGGTGACAACGTGGACCGTACAGCCGGTGACGGAGACGCCTGCCTCGAGGGCGTCGCCCCAGGCGTCCATGCCGGGGAACGCGGGGAGCAACGAGGGATGAACGTTGAGCGTCGTCGGCGCGCTCTCGAGGAAGGTGTCAGAGAGGATGCGCATGTAGCCGTCGAGGCAGACGAGGTCGAACTCGTAGTCGGCAAGCGCCTCGAGCACAGCCTCCTCGTGTTCGCGGCGGCTCGTCCTGTCTTCGAGTGGGACGACCTCGGTCGGAATCCCCCGGTCGGCCGCTGCCTCGAGCACCGGCGCGTTGGGGCTATTCGTGAGGATGACGCCGATTTCGGCACCACCAGGTGCACGGTCGGCGACGTTCAACAGGTTACGCCCGCGGTTGCCGGCCATCCCGGCGATCGTGGTCATACGCGTAGGCCCATCCGCGAAGGGCAAAGTGGTTGCGGTCTCTTCGGCGAAGTTATCCACGATCGTGCATCGTCCAGAGAGTATATTCGGCCCCACCGCCCCCAATATGCACGCTCGTGGGTTCGACACCGGCGGGTTTCGACATTCCTTTGGCGCTGTATCCGAAACCGCCGCACGATGACCGATACCAACGCGCTGTACGCCGTGTCACCGCTCGACGGTCGATACAGTGGCCGGACGGCCCCGCTATCTCCGTACGCGAGCGAGGCCGCGCTCATGCGCGCCCGCGTCCGCGTCGAAGTCGAGTACCTCCTCGCGCTCGCCGACCTCGAGGTGACGCCACTCGAGATCGACGTGGACGAACGCGACCAGCTTCGGGGGCTCTACCGGAGCTTTGCCGAGGAAGACGCCCGCCTGATCAAGAAACTCGAGACGGAAGGCCACGCCGGGTTCGAGGCGACCAACCACGACGTGAAAGCCGTCGAGTACTACATTCGGCACAATCTGCCGGCGAACAGCGACGCCTCGGCGTGGATCCACTTCGGACTGACGAGCGAGGACGTGAACAACCTCGCCCACCGCCTGCTCGTTCGGGACGCCGTCGAGGACGTGCTCCTGCCGGAACTGCACGGGCTCGCCGACACGCTCGGCGGGATGGCACGGGAGTACCGCGACCTTTCGATGCTCGCGCGTACCCACGGTCAGCCAGCGACGCCGACCACGTTCGGCAAGGAGATGGCCGTCTACGCCGGCCGGCTGGGAACGGCGATCGGCCGCATTCGACGGGCGACCGACGGGCTCCGGGGGAAACTCGGCGGGGCCTCGGGCACGTACGCGGCCCACCACGCGGCCTACCCGGACGTCGACTGGCAGGCGTTTGCCCGGTCGTTCATTGAGGACGACCTCGCGCTGGGATTCGAGCCGCTGACGACACAGGTCAACCCGTGTGACGATCTCGCGACGCTGTTCGACGCCCTCCGCGGGGCCAACGACGTCCTGCTCGACCTCGATCTGGACATGTGGCTCTACGTCTCCGACCGCTACCTCGGGCAAGAGGCCGTCGCCGGCGAGACCGGCTCGTCGACGATGCCACACAAGGTCAACCCGATCGACTTCGAGAACAGCGAGGGGAACCTCTCGAAGGCGAACTCGGACCTGACGTTCCTCGCCGACTACGTCACCACCTCTCGCCTCCAGCGGGACCTCTCCGATTCGACCGTCAAGCGTAACATCGGCGGGGCCTTCGCTCACTGCCTGATCGGCTACAACAAGACCGCTGCCGGCCTCTCGAAGGTCGTACCGAACGAGCAGGTCATGCGCGACGATCTGGACGACACCCCGGCGATCCTCGGCGAAGCCGTCCAGACGATCCTTCGCCGTGAGGGTCAGGAAGACGCTTACGAACAGGTCAAAGCGCTTACCCGCGGCCGCGAGGTCACCCTCGAGGACTTCCGCGACCTGTTCGATGACCTCGACGTCGACGAGGGCGTTCGCGAGGAACTCCACGCGCTCACCCCCGCGACCTACACCGGCGTCGCCGACGACCTGATCGACGACCTCGAGTGACGTCGGGTCGTCCTGCTCTGAACTCGTGGAATCTTCACGATCGTTCAGAGAAATAGGTTTCGAACACTCATTCAACCACCTTATAGAAGTAATATTGACCCACTGTCTTCAGAACCATCTTAGAAGAACACGTAAGTACGACAGGCAAGAAGCGTCGACTAGCCATGACAAGTGTTGCCAGTCGCGTTCGTCAGCGGATCTGTCCGCACGACTACGAGTTGCTCTGGGTCGAAGTCGGCGGCGAGATGAAGACGTTCAGGTGCCGCCGGTGCGGACGGACCCGAGAACGGTGACGTTCGTCGGAGACAGCGACTCGAGCGCCACGAACGAACGGATCGTGTGAACGATCCGGTGATTTAATACAGATAGTGTGGTACGCGTGATCGTACCATGGAATATCACCACGGGGAGCAACTGGCGCACATGGGGACGCTCCCGGCGATGGCGGCAGACAGGTACGAAGACAAGACGGCGTTTTCCTTCATGGGGAGCGAGCAGTCGTTCAGGGAACTCGAGGAGGAGGCTAACAGCGTCGCGAACGTACTGGTCGACCACGGTGTAGCTCCCGGCGACCGGGTCGGACTCTTCGTCCCGAACACGACGCAGTTTCCGCCTGCCCACTTTGGCATCATCAAGGCCGGGGCGGTATCGACGCCGCTGAATCTGCGGATGGACCCTGAGACGCTCGCGTACGTCATCGAAGACGCTGGCATCGAGACGATGATCGCTTCGGCGTTCCTGGCCGACGAGGCGAAGGAGCTGGCGGCAGCCGCGGACGTCGAAACGTTGTTCCTGCCCGGTGTCGCCGACGAGGAAGCGGGAATCGTCAACTACTCGCACGCGACGATGGACGCCGACGACGAGTTCGAGCCGATCGAACGTGATCCCGACGACGTCTGCATCCAGCCATACACGAGTGGGACGACCGGCCGGCCGAAGGGAGTCCTGCTCAGTCACCGAAACGTCCTGACGACCCTCGAGAGTTACGGGAAAGGTGGGCTGGCCATCGACGCCGACGACTCGATCCTGCTCGTGTTGCCGATGTTCCACATCTACGCGCTGAACGCGTTGCTCGGGATCTTCACCTATCGCGGCGGGACGATGGTCCTCCAGCCGGAGCCCGATCCGGTGAACATGCTGACGGCGATCGACGAACACGAGATCACGATGTTCGCCGGGGTGCCGGCGCTGTACACGATGATGTTCCGCGAGTACCGCGAGAATCCCGGGGAGTACGACCTCTCCTCGCTCAGGAACGTCATCTGTGCAGCCGCACCGCTGGCAGAGGAGGTTCGCCGGCAGATCGAAGACGCCTGGAACGTTCCCGTCGTCGAGGGGTGGGGGATGACCGAGACGGGGCCGGCCGGAACGGTCGAACCGTTCAACGGCGTCCGAAAGGAAGCAGGCTGCGTCGGTCCGCCGCTGCCGGGAGTCGAACTCAAACTCGTCGATACTGCGACGCGCGAGACGAAGATCGCACCCGAAGACATCGATCCGTTCCCCGACCCAGAGATCGACTTCGACGACGACGAAGCCGTCACCGGCGAACTGGCGATCCGCGGCCCGATGGTCTTCGAGGGCTACCACGACCGGCCGGGCAAAACCGAGCAGGTATTCGACGACGAGGGCTGGTTCTACACCGAAGACGTCGCCCGCATCGACGAGGACGGCTACTTCTGGATCGTCGACCGCGCCGACGACATGATCATCACCGGCGGGAACAACGTCTACCCGGCCGAAGTCGAGGACGTCCTCTACGAACACCCCGACGTGGCCGAAGCAGCCGTCGTCGCCGCACCACACGACGTGAAAGGCGAAGCCCCCGTCGCGTTCGTCGTCCCCGAAGCGGACACCGACGTAGCCGAAGACGAAATCCGCTCGTTCGCTCTCGAGCGCGTCGCGACCTACGCCCACCCGCGGCGGGTGTTCGTCGTCGACGAACTCCCCCGCAGTGCCACCCAGAAAGTCCAGCGGTACGTCCTCGAAGCAGACGTCGAAGACCGACTCGAGGAGCCATTGCAGTCGAGTGGCGAGGAGCTATAGAAGCCACTGACCGATCAGTGCGCACCCAATCGCATGACTGCTGTGTGATCGGTATGCGAACCCGTTCAGTTGTTAGAGTCTGTTGATCCCCTCAGCATATGATAAGAGTTGACTGCTGAATACAGAGCGCGAGTCCAACCCCAATCTTGACAGAGAGTTTAGCAATCGGTAGCAGTGTGACCCACTCTGGAGCTAGGTTTTTGCAACGGTATCGGTAGATGTATCATCATTCATTATCAGACTACATTCATCAGAAATGATTGAGGTGCCGAATATGAGGACACTCAATACGGCCGCTATTATGTTATCAGTTGTAGCTGGGACACTTACCGCAGCCGGACTTGGCTGGTACGCACAGAATCAGGCCTACCAGCTCTTTGAGCCGGTATGGGTCTGGTTCATACCGTTGGCTGTGTTTTTTGTAGTAGGTGCAGTACCCGCGTTGTTGCTGATCGAATATCGGACTGTAACGCCGGTAATCGTCTGCGCTTGTGGCATCTGGTTGTGGTTTCGAGCGGAGGCGGATCCTGGTCCAGGCGACCCACTAATCGGTTTCCTGTATATAACTGGACCTGCGACCATCGTACTTTCATTTGTGCTTGCTCGGATTGAGATTGTTCTGCAGTCAAAGATAATCGAATCGATATAACAACAGCATAGTGTCAGATGAAGCCTCTGTACTGGCCGTTCGATCTTCCACGTTGATCGCTCCTCAGTCCGTGCCACATTCGCGCTGTGAGTCCAGCACACACTGAACGAACTATCCGATTCCTGTCAGAAACGGCGTGACAGACTCAGAGGGTGAGTGCAGCACGACGATGTCGTTTGTTTCACACCAATAGCGAGGAACCATCCGCACACACCACGTGCGTATTGATCAGCAAAATCGATGAGAGGAGTTCTATTTAGTGGGTGTGCCCGTCATGCCGAGATGCCGAATTGCTGATGTAAGTGCCATACTCCAGATGAATGCCAAGGCAAAGTGGACGACAACACTCGCTTCTCCTAATCCGAGTGCGTAAATACCAATACCAGCAATAAAGACAAGTAGCCCACCGACCAATGCAAGGAGAAGGCCTGCTACAGTAGAATTTGCCCCATCGTTCTGCTGGAGCATATTATCCGTAATGTAGCTCAGTAGGACTCCAAGCAATACACCAAGCCCGAGAGCCATCACAGTCGCTTCTGGCGAGGTGATTTCTCGAACATTACTGGGGAGCAATAGGATTGGGGTGAGAGCGAACGCTATCAACAACCCCCTCAGAGCACTCGAACGAAGATCGTCGTCAGCAAGTGACTGCACAGACTCAGGAATGGACATTAAGCAAATATATCATCCTCCCAGTGATAAGTGTGACTTCTGTACTGACCGATCATCTCTTTACAGACCGAGGCAGACCTGGTGCCACATTCGCGCCATATATACAGTAGCACATATAGGGAGAGTCGATTATATCTTATTCAGGAGATGTCCAAAAGAGTTGATGAGACGATTTCCGATGAACTTGGAGTCTCTCGAGAGTATCTTTCTCCAATCATCACGCACCTCTTCCTTGTTATTGGAATTCTATTTTTTAATTGGGAAGTTGGTGAAATAGTACTCCTCTATCTAATCGAGATCGCAGTCATTCACGTCCTGTTCGTAACCGTAGCGCTGTTTGCGGCACAACCGATAGAAGGCCATGACGGCGATAAATGGCAGAGAGAACCGACCCCAATTCGGCTAATTCCATTTTTTCCACCGGTGTATGATCGAAATGTTGGAATCTTTCTAAAATACATGCCCTTTGGATTTGTCTATATTCTCCCGTTTATGCATGCTGTAGTCCAACTCACAAACCAGAGTATACCCTCGCTGATTTCGCCAACAGTTGGCCTTGCGATACTCGCCATTTGTATCACTCAAATATCGCGTGTCTGGCAACAGTTCCTTGCCGATCAGGCATATCAAAACCGGTCGCCAGCAGAAGCGATCAAAGTCGGCCTTTGGCCAATTCACGAACTCCTCGTTATAGTCTTGTTCGTATTTGTACCTGTTACCTTCGTACTGGTGACTGCTGCGTTTGCAGTAGACGGTATAGAGTCACAGACTATCGTATTATTAGCATATGTGATCCCTATCGGAGTTGCCAGGGGCTGGCTGCAGAACGGTGGATTGACCGTGACGCTCCCCTATGAGCGGTAAACCGGCAGGTAGGGCTGCCTATTTTTCGGTCGGCTGTCGTAACCAGTCATGAACGCCCGCCGCTGTCGGACGAGACGCTTCACGACGCTGAAAACCACACCACAGCCGACCGACAGCACTGCGACCCAGGTGGTCAGTTCCGTCGCCGCCACTCGAGCGTCTGCAACTGTTCGATCCGCGCCTCGGTCGTGGGATGTGTCGCGGGTCGCCACGAAAGCAGCCGTCGAACGCGATTCCGGACTGGGGAAACGAGGCTCTCTACGAACGGTTCGACGATCCAGGACTTCGGTTCGTCGTCGGCACTGTAATCGGGCTCGCGCCACTCCGCGGTTGTGGACTCCTGATCACGCCACTCTGGAGTCGCGGAGTCCTCCTCGTTGGCCGAGTAGTTCGAGATATTCTCCCGCAACGCGCTGAACTGGCTCACGAACCAGCGGTCGAACCAGCCCTCCTCGTCGCCATCGTCCGATCTATCGACCGACAGGGACTGCGGAACGATGCCGAGCGTTGCGCTCGCGTCCAGGCGCGCGTCTCGGTTTGGTCGATCATCCCCGGAGAGGGTCTCGAGGGCACTCGCAAGCGCGGCCGGGTCGCCGGTCAGTTCGCTCGCACCGCGATCAGCGGCGTGCTCGCGCGTCTTAGCGAAGAGCCCGATCGTAATCGCGTTCACCGCCAGTAACAGCCTTGCGACGGCACTCACGAAGATGAACAGCGTTGCGATCACGAGAAACGGTGCTGCCAGCAGGAGGATGATCCAGAACGCGGCGATAGCGTAGAATGCGACGACAATAATCGATACGAGAAATTCCCGAAGCGTGCGCTCACGCTCGAGCAAGCGATCACCGATAGCGACGATCGCGGCGACAGCGCTCACGACGGTCAGATCACGGTTGGCAAGGTGCGCAATCTCGTGGGCTAGTACGGCGTCGAGTTCGTCGTCGTCCAGTTGCTTGAGCGATCCCGTGGTGATGACGACCGTCGGCGAGCGTTGGGTACCGATGGTCAGGCAGTTCGGCTCGTCACGGTCGGCGACGGCCACAGGTGGCACCGGAACGTCGGCCTGTTTTGCCAGCCGTCTAACTCGCGCGCCGACATCCCGTGGGCCGTCACCCTCGATCGGCTCCGTCTCGAGATCCGCGACGACTCTCTTCGACCCGTATCGTGCCTGGACAGCCACGAGACCGATCGCGCCGAGTAGGACCGCTCCGACAGTAGCTGGGAGCCCGAGATCGAATTGTATCGCGTGGCCGCTCGCGGAGAGCCCGCGGTGGACACCCCAGGCGAGCACTGACAGAACGACCGCGTTGACTCCGATCACGAGCGCGAGCGCACATGCGATCCGGAGCTGGAGTCGACGGTCCGGACTCAGGGGCATATCCCGGTCTTGTTCATGTGTGGTAAACAACGTTTTGGTGGGGCCGATCGCGCCCGGTTCGACGGACCTCCAGCGGATGCGAACCGATCCCGACCGCAGCCGTGTCACCAACGGTATGACAGCCGACAGCAGTATCGACCCGGGAACGGCTCGAGTGCATTGATTGTCAAGGTACTACTTGAGTCCAAAGTCGATTATAACAGCAACAAGGACGACAAGTCCAAGTCCGCCGACCCGAATGGCTCCTGCGAGCGATGTTCGCTCCGACGGAATCGATTCACCAATAGCAAAGACGATGAAAATAAATCCAAGAGTCATCCAAGCCCCTGTTTCTCTAGTGTACATCAAGAAGAAAGAAAGGGCTGCCGCAAACAAGAGTACGGCATTATACGGCCACCCTTTTGGCTTCTCAAAAATGTTCGAACTCCAGTTCGAGTCGAATACCGTTTTGGAGGGCATTGTACTGTGGTAGTTCTCATACAGTTCAAAAAGCACTATGCAACATTTGCGCTGTGAGTTCAGCACGCCTCGTGTGAACTACCCAGCTTCTGTCAAGAGTGGCATGCCCCACTCAGAGGATAGGTGCAACACCATAACTAAAACTGCTCTGTACGCGGTTGCGATGGTCTTTTCGTCAGTCTATAATCGTTAGCTTAGCGTCTTGCAACCATACTCTGACTACGCCGATAGGAATGACATACAGCAGCAGTACGGCCCCAGTCTCAACAGCACCGAGTTCGATTTCACCTCCATCTCCAGCTACTGCGATTGCAGTTATTCCTAGAGCAACCGTAATCGGTACAATCACGAGCAATAGCAGAAACAAAGCCTCTCCCAACGGTTTTTGAGCGGCTTTGATTGCCTCAGCTGGCGATCGTTCTCGATACGACTGACCGGCAAAGAATTGTTGCCAGACGCGTGCTGTTTGTGTGATGCAGATAGCGAGTACTGCGAGACCAGCCGACGAGGAAAGCAACGAGAGAACGCTTTGCTCTATAAAGTCGACAACTGCTATGCCGATGATCGACAGGTAGAACAACGACGCGAGGAACTGTTTCACCACCACTCCAACGTTTCGTCTGTACACCGGCGGGAGAAGTGGAATCGTCCGGATAGGGTTCGGTTCCCGCTTCCATTTCTCCGCGTCACGGCCGTCGATTGGTTGGGCGGCAAACAGCGCTGCGAAGGTGAACAAAACGTTAATGACTGCGATTTCGAGCACATAGATTAGGAGGATCTCGAACACACTCCATTGGAAAGCGACGATTCCGACAACGAGGAACGCGTGTGTGATGATCTGCGTCAGATAGTCGCTAGCGAGGCCAAACCGGCCAAACAATGCCTTCTCGACCTTGCTGTACATCTTGCGATGGACCATCCCCACCAGCTGTTATTTAATCATCCGATACACTTGCTACTAAGGTCGATCTCGGACATCTGTGCCCGGCACTGTGCTTGTTAGATTCCGACCACCGTTCTCTGGCTCATATTTTACTGAGATTGGTGCCACATTCGCGCTCTGCATTCACCACGGTCGCCGAAACCTATCAACCAGTAAGCATTTCAACCAAGCCAAGTGATACTATACAAGACGACCGTTGCCGAGAAGACAGAGTCGTTCGGGTGACCACGACAGCGTGGCCCAGCCTAGTACGATCGCGGGAGTCCGAGCGTGTGTTCGGCGAGGAAGTTCCTGACCATCTCGTTGGTGATCGGGACGGTCTGTAACAGCCGCGAATTCTGCCAGATGTCGTAGACCTCGTAGTCGGCCGAGAAGCCGTTGCCGCCGTGGGTCTGGACGGCCCGGTCGGCGGCTTTCGTCGCGGCCTCACTCGAGCGGAGTTTGGCGACGTTGGCCTCCGTGCCGGCGTCTTCGCCCTGGTCCCACTTCGAGGCGGCCTTGTAGGTCATCTCGCGGGCACAGAGTAATTCGGCGTAAGCGTCGGCGAGCGGGTGCTGGATCGCCTGGTGGCCGCCGATCTGCTGGCCGAAGACCGAGCGTTCGTTGGCGTAGTCGACGGCGAGGTCGATCGCTCGCAGGCCGCCGCCGATGGCGCTCGCCGCGCCAGCGATCCGCTCGGTGTTCAGGGTGTCCCACAGGAGGTAGAGGCCGCCGTCTTCTGCGCCCAGAATGCGGTCTTCGTGGACCCGCAGCCCGTCGATGTCCACCTGGTACTGGGTCTCGAACCACGGCACCTCGACGTCCAGCGGCGTCAGGGAGATGCCGTCCTGTTCGGCGGGCTCTGGAACGAGGAACATCGAGACGCCGTGGGTCGGATTGTCCGGATCGAGTTCCGACGTTCGCGCGATCAATAGCATCTCGTCGGCGTTCTCGACGCCGCTGATCCACATCTTCTGGCCCGAGATGACGAACTCCTGACACTCACGTTCGGCCGTCGTGTCGATGTTGAGCGTGTTCGTTCCGGCCCCCGCTTCGGTCAGGCCCATACAGAAGCGCATCTCGCCGTCGGCGATCGCAGGCAGGTACTCCTCTTTCTGTTCGTCGGTTCCGTGGCGCTGGATGCTGATCCCGCCGAAGACGGGCGTGAGCACGAAGATGATCCCACCCTGCCCGCCGCCACGAGAGAGTTCCTCGATCACCATCGACATCTCGAGCATGCCCAGTCCGGCACCACCGTACTCTTCGGGGATGGTGACGCCAAGCCAGCCGTCGCGTGCGAGGTCGGCCCAGTACGCCTCGGGGAACTCGTTCTCCTCGATGCAGTCTTTCCAGTAGGCCCAGTCGTAGTCTGCTGCAATCTCGCGGACGCTGTCGCGGATCAGTTGGTGTTCGTCGGTCTCGGTGTAGTCCATGCGTACCGTCATCAATAATCGTGCAGTGACGTTACAGTTTCCCACGGGCAAGAACGAAAACGGAGTTTAACCGGTACTCGAGACCAAATTTCTTTGATAGCTGGTAACAATAGTCTTACTATGATCGATCGACCGACACGAGGGAGGCGATCCCGATGAAGATTCGCGTCGACGCCACGCCCGACGAGGAGACTGCGCGTGCGATAGCCAGTGCGCTCTCGGCCCACCTCGGCGGCGCGGTCGAACTGGTCGTCGACGGCGAGGAGGAACCGGTCGTCACCGCTGGCGAGGGCGGGGACGATCCAGTGATCACCGACCGCGAGCGGCGGCTCCGCGAAGAGATCGAGGCGATCCTCGCCGGCGGACCCGAACGCGGACACGAGAAGATCGCCGACCTCGGAAAGCTGTTCGTCCGGGACCGCCTCGAGTTGATCTTCGACGATATCGAGTACGAAGACGGCACGTTCGCCCGTCACGACGCCGGTGACCTGCCGGCCGACGGGATGATCACCGGCGTCGGGACGATCCACGGCCGGACGGTCTTCTTCGCGGCGAACGACTACACCGTCAAGGCGGGGTCGCTCGGCCAGATGGGCGTCGAGAAGGAGATCCGGCTGGCCGAACGAGCGGTCGAGGTCGGCGCGCCGATCCTCCGGTTGATCGACTCGACCGGTGCGCGGCTGAACCTCGACGAACGCGACCCGGGCGACACCCACATGGATCGCTACCGCGGCGGCCGAATGTTCTACAACCAGTGTATCCACTCGGGCCAGGTTCCCCAGATTGGCGTCCTCTACGGTCCAGACATCGCGGGATCGGCGTACACGCCGGTGTTCTGTGACTACCTGATCATGGTCGAGGAGATCAGCGGGATGGCGATCGCGAGTCCGCGGGTCGTCGAGGCCGTCACGGGTGAGCAGGCGACGATGCAGGAACTGGGCGGGCCACAGGTCCACGCCACACAGTCGGGAAGCGCGGACCTCGTCGTGCCCGACGAGCGCGCGGCCGCCGACGCCGTCCGCGACCTGCTGACCTATCTCCCACAGCGCCACGACGGGCCGGTACCGACGCGTGACCCCGACACCCCCGCGGCGAACCCGATGGGGCTCGACGCCGTCATCCCCGAGAAACCGAACGAGAGCTACGACGTCCTCGAGGTGATCGACCGACTCGTAGACGCCGACTCGTGGTTCGAACTCAAGCCCGACTTCGCCCCCGAACTCGTCACCGGATTCGGGCGGATCGAGGGGCGACCGGTGGGAATCGTTGCCAACCAGCCCGCAGCGAAAAGCGGGGCGATCTTCCCCGACTCCGCCGAGAAGGGAGCCGGCTTCGTCTGGACCTGTGACGCCTTCGGCATTCCGCTGATCTACCTCTGTGACACGCCCGGTTTCATGGTCGGATCGCAGGTCGAACGCGAGGGCGTCCTCCAGAAAGGGCGGAAGTTCATCTACGCGACGTCGAACGCCCAGGTGCCGAAACTCTGTGTCGTCACCCGCAAGGCCTACGGTGCGGGCATCTACGCCATGGCCGGCCCCTCGTTCGACCCCGACGCTACCCTCGCCCTGCCGAGTGCCGAGATCGCCGTCATGGGTCCCGACGCGGCCGTCAACGCACTGTTCGCAGAACAGCTCGAGGAGATGGACCTTGAGTCGCGCGAGGCCTTCGAGGAGAGCATGCGCGCGGAGTACGACAAACACATCGACGTGCGGGCACAGGCCGCACAGATGCAGGTCGACGAACTCCTGCCGGCCGGTGACCTGCGTGACCAGCTGGCAGCGCGGCTTCGGACGCTACGGACGAAACGGCGGACGGAGCGGGATCGGTACCACGGGACGGTACTGTTCTGATCGCCGGGTGTGGCAGTTTTCGAGCAGGTCGAACCAGTCAGCCAAGTCGCTGCTCCCACTCGTCGGCGGCCATCGACTTGCCGGTAATCCCGTCGGGTCCCTGTGCGAGCAGCCGCGTGGCAGCGTCGTTCATCACGTCGGGCTCGAGGACGCCCTCGCGTTCGTCCTCCGGTAGATGGTCCCAGAAGGCCGTCGCCACGCGGCCGCCGGGATCGAGTGCGTTGACGGAGATCCCATACGCCTCGAGTTCGGCCGCCTGAGTCCGGGTCATCCCCTCGAGGGCCCACTTCGAGGCGACGTACGGGCCCCACTTCGCCGCCGCGCGGCGACCGAGCCCCGACGAGATGTTGACGACGTTGCCACGGCCAGCGTCGATCATGTGTGGGACGACGTACTTCGAGAACAGGAAGACACCGGTGACGTTGACATCGAGGATCGTGCGGAAGTCGTCAGGATCGACGTCGTGAAGCACGCGCTGCTCGCTGTAGAGATTCAACAGCCCGATGCCGGCGTTGTTCACGAGGCCGGTCACCGCGCCGTACTCGTCGACCGCCGTCTCGACGGCGGCGCGGACAGCAGCCTCGTCGGTGACGTCGGCCGGTGCAACGAGCGTCTCGCCGTCGGCCTCGGCCGCGACCGCCTCGAGTTCCGACTCGCTGCGGGCAGTCACCACGACGGACGCCCCCTCGCGGGCGAACCGTTTCGCCATCGATGCGCCGAGTCCGCGGCTCGCGCCGGTGACGATCACCGTCTCGGTTTCGAGTGTCATGGCCGGACGTTTCGGTGCCGGGGAGTTAACTGTGGATGGCCGCGGACTCGAGCACGGGTCACATCGGCGTCGGCGCCAGTAGCTGGCCGCCGTCGACCGCGTAGTAGGCGCCCGTGACGTAGGCCGCGGCGGGACTCGAGAGGAAGAGCGTCACGGGCACGCAGTCGGCGGGCGTCCCGAGGCGGTCGGCTGCCAGATCCTCGTCGATCACCTGCTCGGCGACGGTCTCGCCCATCACGTCCATGACGCCTTCGGTGCGGATCACGCCCGGCGCGACCGTGTTCGCGCGAACACCGTGGCGGGCCCACTCGGCAGCGACGGTCTGCATCAGGTTGTGGACGCCCGCTTTCCCCGCGCCCGAGTGGGCGTGGTAGGGCGCGCCGCGGACGGAGTTGGTCGCGCCCATCGAGACGATAGCGCCGCCGCCGCGGTCGATCAGGTGCTCGCCGACGGTGAACGTGCAGTTTGCGGTCCCATCGAGGATGGTTCCGACGACCGAACGCCAGCCGTTGGCCGACAGCTCCTCGGCCGGGCAGAGGAAATTCGCCCCAGCGTTGTTGACGAGGATCGAGACGTCTCCGACCTCCGCGAGGACGGTCTCGAGCATCGCTTCGACGTCGTCGCGGTCGCGCACGTCGACGGTCGTCGCGCAGGCCTCGACGCCGCGGTCTTCGATCGCCTCGGCGACGGGCTCGAGGTGGTCCATCGAGCGGCTGGCGATGGCGACGTTCGCGCCGTGGTCGGCGTACGCCAGCGCGAGTTCCTTCCCGATGCCGGTGCCGCCACCGGTCACGAGCGCCGTCTCGCCGGCGAGCAGGTCCGGGGCGAACAGCTCCATCGAGGGCGGCGTCTCCGGGAGGCTCATCGTTCGACCCCCAGAATCTCGCGGGCCTCGTCGGGCGTTGCGGGTTCGCGGCCGACGGTGCGAACCAGCTCGACGGCGTCTTCGACGAGCTCGGCGTTGCTCTCGGCCATCTCGCCGTTCGGCCGGTAGAAGTTGTCCTCGAGGCCGACGCGGACGTTGCCCCCCATCGCAGCCGCGGCGGAGGCCAGTGGCCACTGGTCCTGACTGATGCCGATGACCTGCCAGGTGGAGTCGTCGGGCAACTGACGGACCTGGTGGACCAGATTCTCGACCGTGGCGGGAATCCCGCCGAGAACGCCCATGATCAGGCTCACGTGGAACGGTCGCTCGAGAACCCCTTCCTTCAGCAGGGGTCGAGTGTTCCCGACGTGACCCGTGTCGAAACACTCGAGTTCGGGCGTCACGCCGGCCTCGTTCATCCCCGCGAGCAGGTCGCGGATCTCCGAGAATGGGTTCTCGAAGATCATGTCGAAGACGTAGTCCTCGCGGGAGTCGGAGTACTTCGCGTAGTTCATCGAGCCCATGTTGAGCGCGGCGACCTCGGGGCCGACCGACTGGACGTACTCGAGGCGGTCCTCGAGTGGGACGTCGATCGCTCCCGTCGAGAAGTTGAGTACGATGTCGGTCCGATCGCGAACCGCGTCGTGAATTTCCTGGTAGGTGTCGACGTCGAACGTCGGTGCGCCCTCGGCGGTGCGGGCGTGGATGTGGGCGACGGCAGCGCCGGCCTCGCGCGCCGCGGCGGCTTCTTCGGCGATCTCCGTGGGCGTATAGGGAATGGCCGGACACTGCTCGCGGGTCGTCAGCGCGCCGGTCAGCGCCGCCGAAACGACGACCGTCTCGGGGTCGTTGCCCTTCGTCGAGGCCTGCCGGGCGTAGAAGTCGGTGGTTCCAGTCATACTAGCGCCCCCGCCAGTCGGGCTCGCGATCGGTCAGGAAGGCGTCGATCCCCTCCTCGGTGTCCTCGCTCATCGCGATCATGGCGATGACCTCCTTGAGGTACGCGAGGGCGCTAGCGACGTCCATGTCCCGTTGCTCGTAGTAGGCCTCCTTGCCCATCTCGATCAGGACCGGGCTGTTCGCTGCGAGAGTGTCGACCAGCGACTCGAGGTCGGCCTCGAACGCCTCGGCAGCGACGACGTCGGTGACGAGCCCCATCTCTCGAGCCTCGGCGGCGTCGACGTGCTCGCCGGTGAACAGCAGTTTCAGCGCGGCTTTCTCCGTCGCCGCGCGGGTGATCGGTGCCATCGCCTGCGCTGGAAAGAGGCCGACGTCGACCTCCGGCGTCCCGAAGCTCGCATCGTCGCTCGCGAGGACGAACTCACAGGCCGTCGCCAGTCCCAGCCCGCCCGCGAGACAGTGTCCCTCGACGGCGGCGACGGTGAGCGCACTCGTCCGCTGGAGGCGCTCGATCAGCCCCGAGAGCGCACCGAAATTCTCGCGATAGGCCTGGGTACCCTGACCGATCGGGAACTCCTGAAGGTCGCCGCCGGAACAGAACGTGCCACCGGCCCCGCGGATCACGACCACGCGGGTCGGCCCCGCGTCGGCCGCCTCGAGCACGTCGGAAAGCCCCCGGATGACGCCGTCGTTCAGCGCGTTTCGCCGGTCCGGCCGATCGATCGTCGCCCGGACGACGAGGTCGTCGTCGCTGACCGAAACGGCGAGGTCCTCACTCGAGAGTGTCTCAGCGTCGGTCATGGTTCACCCCGCACTCGAGGGGCACCGTGGTTGGGCGTGCCGTCCGCGTACGTTGCGTCTGCGTCGCCGCGTTGGTTCCAGTCGGGCGTCGTCGAACCCATGACACGTGATAGAGATACACATAGTAGTAAATGTATGCCACGCGACCAGTTGTCCGACACAGGATCAACTACCGTCGCGACAGACGAACGTGGGCAGAACCATCATCGACGGGATAGATTGCGGACGTACTCGAGGCCGGGGCGACCGTCGAAAAGCCACAGTCCGACCGCGAGCCCGAAGAGAACGAACTCGACGGCCAGAAAGGTCACGGGGTCGGTCAACGGCGTCACGACTGTCTCGACGAAAGCGGGTGGGTCGAACAGCCGCTCGTTGTAGCCGAACGTGTGGTGGGGAACGAGCGGCCAGAGCAGGAACTCGGTTCCGAACGGATAGCCGAGTGCGAACCTGGGCGGGAGGTCAGCAGCGAGGTGAGAGAGGTGGGCGATAGCGAACGCGGTCGCCGTCTCGACGCGCTCGAGTGCGAACGCGACGAGGTAGACGGCCGCGAGCAAGACGACTGCGAACAGCAACGAGTGTCCGAGGTCGCGGCCAGTCGGGAAGACGCCGAGCAACCAGAGTGGCTTGTCGATCAGGTCCGCGAACTGGGAGCCGACGACGACCGCCAGCACCGGTTCCTGTCGCGGCGGCCGACGAAACCTGACGTGTGCGTACAGCGAGTACAGCAGGTACGCGACGCCGAGGTGGCCGGGCGGAAGCATCTGCCGGTCGTACGTCGACGGCTCGCAAAGCCGTTGCGTCGGTTCGAACGTACTGCGAACGGGGGCCGACCAGTTCTCGAGTCGTCAGCCACAGACTGCCCGGAGCGTCGCCTCGAGTGCGTCCGCAGCGGCCTCGACGTCCGAGAGGTGGACGTACTCGCGTTCGGCGTGGGCGACTCCGCCCTCGTCGTCGGCCAGCACGCCGGGTCCGAAGACGGCCGTCGGTGCGTCGACGGCGAAGAACCCGGCCTCCGTCGCCGCGCCGAACGGTCGCACCTCGCCGCCGCTTGCCTCCTGCAGGGTCTGGACCAGGTCGGCGTCCGGGTCGGTCACGAACGCTGGCGGGAACGGCGTATCGGGTCGGATGAGGTCGACCGAGAGCGAGAGCGCGTCGGGAACACACTCCTCGAGAAACGCCTCGAGGTCGTCGCGGAACGACTCGCTCGTCTCCGGCGGGACGCTACGACGGTCGAACGTGAGCCGGCACGCGTCGGGCACGCGGTTGGGAGCCTCACCGGCCTCGAGCATCGTCGCCGTCAGCTTCGGTGCGCCGAGGACGTCGTCTGCGCCCGGACCGGCTTCGGCGTCGTAGCGGCGGAGCGTCTCGAGAACGCTCGAGAGGCCGAAAACGGCGTTTCGCTCGGCAGGGACGCTCGCGGCGTGGCCGCTCTCGCCGGTGATCGTGATCGTCCCTTCACACTGACCGCGGGCGGCGATGCAGACGTCGAGATCGGTGGGTTCGCCCACGACGAAACCATCGGCGGAGAGTCGCTCCTGAAGTCCGGCCGCCCCGGTCATCAGCGTCTCCTCGTCGGGTGTGATCGCGAGCGTCAGCGTGCCGGCCGTGGGGTCGACCCGCAAAAATGCCGCGAGCAAGGCGGCGAGTGGACCCTTGGCGTCACAGGCACCGCGTCCACGGACGACGTCGCCGTCGCGTTCGTAGGGGACGTGCGGTGCGACCGTGTCGATGTGAGTGTTCAGGACGAGGTGTGGACCGTCGTCTGCCCCATCCTTGCTCGCCAGCACGTTCCCAAGGTCGTCGACCTCTGGCTCGAGACCGTGGTCCCGAAGCGTCTCACAGAGCAGTGAACGCATTGCTGAGACGTCCTCGTGGGACGGAGTCGAGACGGCCTCGGCGTGGAAGGAGTCGACGTCGAAGGACATGGGTGGTGTCGGTCAGCACCAGCAGACCGCTGGTCGATGCCAGCATCTACCCACCACCACAGGATAAGCGCCCCGGGTTCCCGCCACGGTCGTCTCGAGCGGGCGATAGGTTCAGTAGCGGTGACGGTCATTCGAGGCCATGGGCAGTCGAGTCAGAGACGTCATGGTCGAGGACGTAGTGACCTGCGACGGAGAGACGACGCTCGAGACCGTCGCCGAGCGAATGCTCGGGCGAGACGTCGGGAGCGTCGTCGTAACGAACGACGGCAATCCCTACGGGATCGTCACCGAGTCGGATCTCATCCACGCGGCCTACCATACCGGGCGGCCGCTCGCCGAGATACCGACCCACCGGGTGGCGAGTCATCCGCTGGTGACGGTCGACCCCGGACAGCCGATCGGAACGGCGATCGACCGGATGCGATCGGAGAACATCAAGAAACTCGTCGTCGTGGATGATCTCGAGGTGGTCGGCATCGTGACGACCTACGACCTGATCCGCCGATGGGGCGACGTGAGTGCGGATATCCGGGAGATCGAACGCGGTCGCGTCCGTCGTTCTGACAAGTGGTCGACCCAGCAGTGATCGGTGACGGCGTGGCAAATTCCCGGAATGTCTCACCTCATCGTTTCACATAGCCGATGGATTGAGGAGCGCCGAGTGTGAGTGTGTGTCATGGGACTTCGTGTGGCAGACGTCATGACGACTGACGTGGGGACCTGCGACGCGGAGACGACGCTCGAGACGGTCACAGCGGCGATGCTGAAAAACCGGGTCGGGAGCGTCGTCGTCACCGACGACGGGAACCCGTCCGGGATCGTCACCGAGACTGACGTGATCGGCGCTGCCTACAGTACCGGCGACCCGCTCACAGCAATCTCGACTCGAGCAGTCGCCAGTCATCCGCTCGTGACGATCGACGATTCGCGAACGATCAGGGAAACCATCGCTCGGATGGAAACGGAAGGCGTCAAGAAACTCGTGGTCGTCGACGGCCTCTCTATCGTCGCCATCGTGACGATGGGTGACGTCGTCAGACACTTCGACGAGATCAGTACCGAAATTCGCCATCTCGAGCGGCGACGAATCGATCGAACCCCCGACTGGGCTGGCGAGTGACGGGAACAGAACGTCACGGAACGCTTACTGTTCGACGCGTGTGACGTCCTCGAGCGTCTCTCGCCGACGGACGACGCGATCCTCGCCGTCCTCGAGGGCGACCTCGGCGGGCCGGGGCTGGGAGTGGAACTGGCTCGCGAGTTCGTAGCCGTAGGAGCCGGCGTTGCCGATCGCGACGATGTCGCAACGCTCCGGGCGAGCGAGCGGGCGGTCGTGGGCGAAGACGTCGGCGCTGGTACAGACCGGCCCGCCGACGGTCGCCTCGATCGACTCGCGATCGGGCGCGGTGACGTTCAGCATGGGGTGGTAGGAGCCGAACATCGCCGGGCGGATGAGCGTCGCGAGGCTGGCGTCGACACCGACGACGGTCGCGTCGGGAGCTTCCTTGATCGTGTTCACCTCGGTGAGGATGAGCCCCGCATCGGCGACGACGTACCGGCCGGGCTCGAGTTTGAGTGTCGCCTCGAGGTCGCCAACGGCCTCACGGACCATCTCCGAGGTCTTCTCGAGGTCGAGTGGCGCTTCGTCCTCGCGGTAGGGAACGCCGTAGCCGCCGCCGACGTCGACGAACTCGAGGTCCGCGTCGCCGACGCGGCGGGCCATCTCGCCGACGCGTTCGATCGCCCGGCAGTGTTCCTCGAGTCCATCGGTGAGGACGCCGCTGCCGGCGTGGGCGTGCAGACCGACGAGGTCGAACTCCTCGCGGACGCGGTCGGCCACCTCGGGAACCTGCTCGTAGGGGATGCCGAACTTCGCGTCGGCACCCGTGGCGACCTTCTCGTGGTGGCCCGTGCCGATACCGGGGTTGATCCGGATGGCGATTCGACCGTCGTAGCCCCGTTCGGCCAGCCGGTCGAGCGTGTCGGTCGCGCCGATCGTGATCGTCAGCCCCGGTGCCTCGTCGGCGAGGTCGACCGCGTAATCGAGGTCGTGATCCGGCGGGTTGACGGCCGTATACTGCAGTTCGTTCGGGTCCGCACCCGCGTCGATCGAGCGCTGGAGCTCGCCCCACGCGGCACACTCGATCTCGCCGCCAGCCTCGAGAACGGCCTCGAGAACGGCCTTCCCGGTGTGTGCCTTCGCCGCGTACATCACCTCGGCGTCGGGGAACGCGGCCGCAAAACGGGTGTAGTTCGCCTTCACGCGATCGAGGTCGATCACGTACAGCGGCGTGTCGTACTCCTCGGCCAGCGACTCGAGTCGCGGCAGGTTCCAGTCGTCGAGCCGGCGCACCGCCGGCGACTCCTCGAGATCGGTCATTGGTCGATCAAGTGACCGCGAGGATTCAAGCGTTTGGATTCTGTAGACCGCCAGGGTTACCGATACGGGAACGACCACAGACACGGATACGGCCACGTGAGCTGGGAACCACAGAACTGGAGCCAGGAGCAGAAAACGAGACGTCAGGAGACTGGACGCTCGAGTCGCGCCCAGCCGATGGCGTCGAGGACGATGATCCGGTCGCCGTACCGGACGAAGACCCCGTTCATCTCGTCGGCGTCGCCGTCGTAGTATGGCAACGAGTCCCGGACGGCGTCGACGACCGACCACGCGCCGTCGCGCGTTAACGTCACGTGTTCCCACTCGTCTCGAGCGTCGTTGCGAACGGCACGGACGATTGCCCGACGCGCGCCGGGGATCTCTGCGAGCCGTCTCGAGGCTGCGTCGACGACCATCGCTCCGTCGGGAACTTCGGTTCGATCGACGATCCGCGCGCCGACGTCGGCCGTCGTGCGGTCCCGGTCCTCGCGCGCCCGAGACGATCGAGACCGGAGAGCGTAGCCTGCGGCGGCGGCCGCACCGACTACGAACAGCGACAGCGCCAGGTCGTTCCGCCTGAGCATCGTGGCATACCTTACAGTAACCGGCTAAGTATCTTTCGTAAGAACGTACGGCTCTCGTCGAAGAGAGGCCAGTGCTTGAGGTAATCGACAGGTGAGTTACGAGTTCGCTACAGGCTGGCCGCGAATCCCGACGTGATCGCGCCGGAAACGACGAGCAGGAGGATGGCGACGATCGCTGCGGCGCGGAACAGTCCGAGCGCGTCACTGGCGGGTTCGCGAAGCTTCTTGCCGTTGAGCCCCGATTCGAAGCGCTTGGCACCGACCTCGACGAGTGCGGCCAGCACCAGCCAGAGGACGAGCATCGCGATGACGAGCTGGCCGTTTCGCGTCTGGATCAGCCCCTCGGCGGTGTAGCCGGTCCCGGCGAGGTGGCCGCCGGTGACGAACAGCACGACCGCACTCGCCCGAGAGATCGTCTTCAGTTTCCCGGAGATGCCCTCGAGTGGTTTCGTGGAGTTGAACGCACCGTCGCGGGCGAGTGGCAGGACCACGAACGCGACGTAGAAGACGCTCCCCGCCCAGATTGCGGCGAAGATGAGGTGAGACGTCCGTGCGATGAACTCGTCGACCATAGTCGAACTGTGGAGGGCGGCAGTATCAGCGTTGCGACTCCGGGCTGGCATATGCAAGTGCGGCTATCAATACGAGCGGTCTATTCGAGCCAGTCGGGAAGCCAGGCGACCACGCGGCGGCGAACCAGTGCGTACCCGAGGGAGACGACGATGCCAGCGACGACGAGCGTCGTCACCCACCCGTCGAAGACCAGCAGTGCGGGAACGGCGAGCGAGACCGCGAGCGCAGCGTCTTCCGGAGCCCCGTCGTAGCGGATCCACCGTCGCGGGCTAATCCACTGTCCGCGCACGTGGTCATACACCGCACGGTCGCTCGGGCTGGTCCACGGGTCCATCTCCGGGCCCCCGCCGAGTGCGTCGCTCGCGGCGTGGAGCCAGCCGGCGGCGACGAACGCAGCGATGCCGACGGTGAGACTCGAGGGAACGATCGCAGCCGCTGGAAGCACCGCTCCGGTGGCGACCCCGCCGAGTAACGGGAAGTGGAAGGTGCGTCGATGCTCGAAGATGAGGTCGAGGTCGGGAGCGAGGCCGCCGAGGACGGCACCGGCGGCCAGCGCCGGAGCGAACTCGGGAACGGCGGAGGCGACCGGTGCGACCACGGCCAGCGCAACGAAAACGTGGGTGGTCGCCATCATGGATCGATGGTTGGGGCTCGAGTGGGAAAACGATACGCGATCCGGGACGGGGCGTTTCCAGCCGTGTCACTCGAGGTTCTCGCCCTGATAGCTCCCGTCGTAGACGTCCTCGTGATTCGCCTCGGCGAACACCAGTTGGGCGATCCGGGCACCGCGTTCGATCTCGATGTCGTGGTGGACCTGCAACAGGCCCTCGCCGCGACCCTCGTAGCCGGCGTCCCAGACGGCCGTGTTGAGCATACAGGAGTTGCGCATCAGCGACGATCGCGGGTAGACGAACCCGACGTGCCCGTCGGGAATCTGGATCTGCTCGCCGTAGCGAGCGACGTAGACCCCCTTCGGCAGGTAGTAGGTGTCCGGGAACTTCTCTTCGAGTTCCTCGAGCGGGCGGGCGACCCGGTCGCCGATCTCCTTCCCGTCGCGCCGGATACGCCCCGGCTCGAGCTGTTCGAAGACGACGTCGAGGGTGAGGTCGACGCCGTTGGGCTGAACCTGCTCGTCTGTCGCTGGCGAGACGAACTCGGCGACGAACGCCCCGGAACGGAACATACCGCGTCTCGCAACGGCACCGAAAAAAGCGTATCGTTTGGGTGGCACCGCCCCGCGTCCGCTACTAATCTTTAATACAGCTCTCCTGAAGAAGGCGATTTTCGACAGGGTGGAAAGAACCGGTTCAGGCCATCTACGGGGGAGTTCGGCGTCGACCGGTACGATGACCTGAATTAATAACATTCGAGAGCACGCGCTGGTTTTATCAGGACTGACGACCCAGTTTCGTGTGCTATGGGACAGACGATCACGGAGAAGATCCTCGAGGATCACCTCGTCGACGGTGACCTCGAGACCGGCGAGGAGATCGGGATCGAAATCGACCAGGTACTGACTCAGGACACCACCGGCACGATGGTCTGGCTCCAGTTCGAGGCGATGGGGCTGGACGAGGTCCAGACCGAAATCGCCGCTCAGTACTGTGATCACCAGACTTATCAATTCGACTTCAAAAACACCGACGACCACCGCTTCCTCCGTTCTGCCGCCGGCACCTACGGCGCGTACTTCTCCCGGCCGGGCAACGGCATCTGTCACAACGTCCATCGCGAGAACTTCGCCGCGCCCGGCAAGACGCTGCTTGGCTCTGACTCTCACACGCCGACCCCCGGCGGCCTCGGCCAGCTCGCCATCGGTGCCGGCGGGATCGACGTCACCGTCGCCATGGGCGGTGCCCCCTACTACATCGAGATGCCCGAGATCGTCGAAGTCCGCCTCGAGGGGGAACTCCCCGAGTGGGCCACCGCGAAAGACGTCATCCTCGAGATGCTCCGCCGTCTCTCCGTGAAAGGCGGCGTCGGAAAGATCCTCGAGTACACCGGTCCGGGCGTCGAGAGCCTCACCGCGCCCGAGCGGATGACGATCACCAACATGGGGACGGAACTCGGTGCGACCTCCTCGATCTTCCCGACCGACGAGCAGACCGAAGACTACCTCGAACGGGTCGGCCGCCAAGAGGAGTACGTCGAACTCCAGCCCGACGACGACGCCGAATACGACGACCAGATCGTCGTCGACCTCTCCGACCTCGAACCGCTGATCGCACAGCCGTCGATGCCCGACAACGTCGTCCCCGTCCGCGAGGTTGCAGGCGAAGACGTCGACCAGGTCATCGTCGGCTCCTGTACGAACGGTGCCTACGAGGACATCCTGCCGGCCGCGAAGATGCTCGAGGGTCGCGAAGTGAACCCGACGACCGAGATGATCGTCGCCCCCGGCTCCAAGCAGGCTTCGGAGATCCTCGCCCGCGAGGGCTGGGTCGCCGAGATGATGGCCGCGGGCGTTAACTTCTCGGAGGCGACCTGTGGGGCCTGTATCGGCATCGGCCACGTTCCCGCTTCTGACTCGGTCTCGCTGCGCACCTTCAACCGCAACTTCGAGGGTCGCTCGGGCATCGAAGACGACAACGTCTACCTCTGCAGCCCCGAGGTCGCCGCCGCCGCAGCGATCACCGGCGAAATCGTCGACCCACGGGACCTGGCCGACGAACTCGAGGACCTCGAAGACCCCGGTATCGAACTTCCAGACGAGTACGACGCCTCGAAGGTCGACCTCATCACACCCGACGAGGCCGTCGACGACGAACTGGTCAAGGGGCCGAACATCGGGGACGTCCCGCTTCGTGAGGACCTCGATTCGGACGTCGAAGGAGAGGTCCTCCTCAAGATGGAAGACAACATCACGACCGACCACATCATCCCCGCGACCCAGGACATCCTGATGTACCGGTCGAACATCGAGAAGCTCTCAGAGTTTACCCTCTCCCGGGTCGACGACACCTTCGCCGAGCGCGCACAGGCGGCCGACGGCGGCGTCCTGCTCGCCGGCGAGAACTACGGCCAGGGCTCTTCGCGCGAGCACGCCGCGATGTGTCCGATGTACCTCGGCGTCGAGGCCGTCCTCGCCCAGAGCTTCGCGCGAATCCACCGCGCGAACCTGTTCAACTTCGGTATCGTCCCGCTGACGATCGACGAGGACACCTACGCGGATATCGACCAGGGCGACGAGGTCGAGATCGTCGACGACGTCCACGAGGCCGTCACCTCCGGCCAGGAAGAGTTCACCATCCGCGTCAACGGCGACGACGAGTACACCGCTACGCTCGACGCCTCCGCGCGCGAACGCGACATCCTCGCCGCCGGCGGCAAACTCGCCTGGACCAAAGCCCAGGCCGAAGAGGGCGGTGCCGGCGCGACGCCCGCAGACGACTGATCGTGGACTGACCGTCCTCCACGGCCGGATTACCACGTTTTCTCACCCGATCTCGAGTGCTGACGAAAAAGCCCATTACTCCTGGCCCAGCATACGGCGTACAGATGCCAGCCGACGGCAGACCGGTCGGGCTCGAGCGAACAGTCGAGTGGGACAGCCGCCTCGACGGCCTCGGTCGACTGCCACATCGACTGGGGTGTTTCCTCCTCGGAATGGGTACCTGGGCGTGGGTCACCCTCTTCGTGGTCGTCCCCATCGTCGTCCTCGCCGCAACGCCGGTCGTCGGTTCACGTGCAGCGATCGCCTACGTCGTCGTCTGTGCGTGTCTGTGGCTGGTGATCTGGTTCTCCAGCCCGGGATTCAAATACGCGAGCTACCGACTCGATCCTCGATCCGGGACGCTCCGGCTTACGTCCGAGTTCGACGACCCCGAAACCAGCCAGTTCGCCGCGATTACGGGCGCTGACGAGGTCGAGGTCGACCTCGAGAGAGTCGACACCGTCGCGTTCGTTACCCTCCCCACCCACGTCGTCTGCCAGCTCGAGTATCGGTCGCTGAACCTCACGAACCCGGAGGCGATCGTCGTCCCGCGAGTCAGACTGCGTGAGGTCGCCGACGCCTTCCGGACAGCCGGCGTCTCCGTGCCGGAACTCACGCCGGGATCCACTCCCCGACCACGGGCTCGAGCCGTCGGTCCGGTACTTCGCGTGTTCGCGACCCCCGTCCTGATCGGCGTGGCGCCACTGGCAGTCGTCCAGCGACACCTCGGAATCGACGTGTGGCCGATCCTCTTCGGGTTCGCCGTCCTCGTCGTGGTCGTGGCCGCCCGCGACGTGACGAATCGAATCGGGGTCCGGCCCCCCGGAACCAGGGCACGCGACTGGGTCCTCAGGTGGGCGTTCGACGTGATCCTGACAGCTGCATCGCTGATCGCCATCGCTGTTGCCTACGTCCTGATTCGGTCACTCTGAGGACGAACGGACAGCGTCTTGTGGATTCGCCCGATAACTCGAGCGAATGCCTTCCGGACACGAGAACGCCGGCTACCGGCGACTGTTCGACGGAGATGGGATGACCGTCGGAACCGGCTTTCCCCTGACCGGGACGCGGGAGTCGACGCCCGACGTCGCGGCCGAACTCGAGCTCGCCGCGCTCGCCGAATCGCTCGGCTACGACGCCCTCTGGGCCCGCGACGTCCCGACCTACTGGCCCAAATTCGGCGACGCCGGCCAGACCTTCGATACCTGGCCGTGGCTCTCCCACGTCGCCGCCCACACCGACGAGATCGCACTCGGTACCTCGAGCGTCGTGCTCACGCTCCGCCACCCACTCCACGTCGCCAAGTCCGCCGCGACCGTCGACCGGCTCTCCGGGGGTCGGCTCGTGATGGGGATCGCCTCCGGCGACCGCGACCCCGAGTACCCCGCGTTCGGCGTCGACCGTGACGAGCGTAGCCGCCTCTTCAGGGAGGCTGTCGAGACGCTTCGGACGGTCTGGCGCGAGGACTACCCCGAACTCGAGGGGCAGTGGGGCACGCTGGAGGGCGACCTCGACGTCGTCCCCTCGCCCGTCGAAGAGTCGATTCCGCTGTTGCCGACCGGCCACTCCCGCCAGACCACCGAGTGGATCGCCGACCACGGCGACGGCTGGCTGTTCTACCACCTCCCCGACCGGACCCTCGAGTCCTACATCGGCGACTGGCGGGCTGACGCCGGCGAGAAACCGTTCGCTATCGCCGTTCGTGTCGGCCTCGCGGACGATCCGACGGCCGAGCCGGAACCGCTGCACCTCGGCTACCACGCGGGTGCAGAGTGGTTCCGCGAGTATTTCCACCGTCTCGACGCGATCGGGCTCGATCACGTCATCGTCAGCCTCGAGGGCGACGACCGGGCCGGTGCACTCGAGGAGTTCGCCGACGAGATTCTCGCGGACCTGTAGGCGAGGCCCCGAATCGGACGTTCACCCGTTCCGTGCGGCGACGTCGGCGCTCCGTGGTGTTTTCCGGATACCGAGTCTGTTTCGGCGGGCGTAGTACCGGTGGGCGAGTGCAGAGACGCCGAACGAGACCACGACGAAGATCCCCCACGCGTACGCAGAGATCGCCCCAAACGGACCGAGGCCCAGCGCCGAGAGAGCGAGAACGAGAGCGGCGATACCGGTCAGGCCGAGGTAGTAATCGCTCCAGGGGACGTCACGGCCCCGGACCACGTCCATGTAGATTTCGACGTCCTCGAGTGTGGGCGTCGGTTCGACGGTCCCCCGGTCCCGGTCGAAGTCGACGACGCCAGCGTTGTCCATCTTCGGGAGGTGTGACTGGTGTAATGCGGTGTAGACTCGCTTTCGATCGCTGCTCGTCACGTCCTCGACTGCGAGTCCGTCTTCGTGTGCGGCGATCTCCTGTGAGAGTTCCCCGATTTCGATCGATTCACCACGTCGAATCAGTTCCTGGAGGATGTACCGGCGGCGCTGATTCGAGAGCATCTCGAAGAGTTCGTCCTCGGTCAGCGTCGGATCCGCGCCCGTTCTATCGCCCGGTTCGTCGGGCGTCGGAACCGATGGATCCACTCCCCCGGAAGGTTCTGCCTTCGTGGCCCCCATTTCATCCAACACTACCAGACCATTCAATAAAAGCATTCGGTTGAGCTAACCAACTGACCCAATTCGACCGAGCGTACCCGCTCGAGCGACCGTCTCAGACCTCAGACCACTCACTACCGTCGGGATGGGCGTGGGTTCGGTCCACGTCTCCGGTCCCAACGGCGACCAGTACGTGCTCGCGGACGGTGATCGTGACGTCGGTGAGGAGACGCGATTGCACGACACAGCTCAGAAGCGAGCGAGCGAGAACTGCTCGAGGTCGTAGTCGGTCTCGCCGTCGATCGCGAGGTCGGCGAGTGCGTCGCCGACGACGCTCGCGAGGACGAACGTTCGCCGGTCGAAGCCGGCGGCGACGGCCACGTTCGGCTGGTCGGGGAGCGTGTCGACGACGGGGTGGCCGTCGGGAGTCGTGCTGGCGAGCCGGGTCTCGAGGCCGAGCGTCGGGCCGAGTCCGTCGGGGACGTACCGGTCGACGGCGTCGCGGAGGCGGCGTTCGTCGGCCTGCGTCGGATCGCGATCGACCGGGTCCGTCGCCCGCGGCCCCGTTCGATTCGCAGGTCGAGGGCTTCCGACGACGAGGCCGGGAACGCGATGAGCGGGCGCGAGGACGTACTGGTCGTCGTCCGCCCGAATGTCGAATACAGGGAACTGGTCGGGGGTAAACGTCTCCGGTGTCGACGGGTGAAACTGCGCGAACACGTATCGCTCCGGCACGACGATGTCCTCGAGATCGTCGATGAGGCCGGCCGTCCACGGGCCAGCGGTGACGACGAGCGCGTCGGCTGCGTACGCGCCGTGGTCGGTCTCGACGCGGACGCCGTCGTCGGTCGATCGCCAGTCGACGACGCGCTCGCGGGCCCGGATCGTCGCGCCGGCACCCAGCGCGCGGGTAATGCTGGCCAGCAGGCACTCTCCGGCATCGAGGACCCCACCGACCGGGACCGAAGAAGCCTCGTAGGCTTCCGGGAGGTCTACGGCCGGATAGCGCTCTTCCACATCGACCTCGTGGCTGTCATCGCCGTCCGTCGCGATCGCTGATTCTGCGTCCGGGCCGGCGGCGACGGCTCCCGTTCGCCACAGCAATCGCCGGTCGTGGTCGGCCTCGAGTGCGTCCCAACGAGTCAGCGCCGCCTCGAGCAGCGGGCCGGGAACGGACTCGTCGGCGACGAACGGGGCGGTCCGGCCGGTTACGGACGCCGTGGTGACCGGTGGAACGTCCCGTCGCTCGAGTCCGAGGACGTCGACGCCGCTGTCTGCGAGTGCGGCGACGGTCGCAGTTCCCATCCCCCCCACACCGACGACGACGACGTCGTAGCGATCAGTCATACGGGCCGGTACGGTCGGTCTTGCGAAAATACTTGCCAACTCGGAGGAGCGTTCAGTCGGCGTCCTGCCGGTCGCCCGTCGACGCGTTCCACCGGTCGGAGTAAGCGGTTCCGCATTCACATCTCGCGTACGCGTGAATCACGTCACCCTCGGCGTAGATCCCGCCGACGTCCTCGTTCTGTGCTTCGGCGAACGCGAAGACGAACGCCACGTCGTGGTCGTCGTCGCCGTCGGTCGACGCCGCTGGACACGTCCCGCCGGCCAGATCCGCGGCTACCTCGCCGTCGGTCCCCATCGCCGTCTGAGCGAACGTCATCGCGTCGACGCCAGTCGCTGCCTGGAAGGCGTTTCGACCACGCTCTCCGTCGACGACGATCACGACGCCCCCATCGACTGCGTCGCCGAACGATTCGAGCCGGTCGTCAGAGACGTACGACGACGCGAGAAAGAGCGCGACGTCGTCCGGTCGCTCGCCCGCCAGAAACTCAGCACGCGCCTCGCTGGTGGCAGTCATTGCATCTGCTTGCCTTCCCGGTGGAAAAAGGCCGTCGGTCGCGTTCGCACCAGCGGTCGACGCGACGGATCAGTTCGTGACGTGACCTGTCCGTTATTCCGAGTGTCCCACTGGGTTGATTTTTTATTTTTCGAGTCGGTAGCCTCCCTGTCGTTTATTACGTGGTAGCGCCAGCGTTCGAGTAGTCGTGAGTGGGCCACGGAAAACGGAGCCGTCGGCGGGGCGCCGGCGGAGGGTGGGGGCCACTCGCGGAACCCCCAACAGTGATCGGCAATGCGTGATGACACGATCGAACCCGAGTCCGTCCTCGAGGAGCTCTCGAGGGCGGTGAGGACGGACCACACGTCGGAATCACAGGACGCCACGCTCGGTCGGCAACACCGATCGGTCGAAGACGTCGACCGCGACCTCGAGCGACTGCTCGGGTTCGTCACCGACGCACTCCCGGTCGAGCAGGTGGCGTTCGAGGACGCACTGGTGAAGGGCAATCTCGAGGAGGTTCTCCTCGTGCTCATCGCGATGCACGAGGAGGCCCACGGCGATCAGCTCCTGACGGACCTCGAGCGGCTCTTCGACGCACGACTGAGCCCGGGGACGGTCTACCCGTGTCTCCACGACCTCGAGGACGAGGACGTGCTCTCGATGCACGCGAAAGTTCGAACGAAGGAGTACTCGATCGACGACCGCGAGGCCGTCAGGGAAACGGTCGAAACGACGATGTTGCAGCACCTCTCCTTCGGGCTACTCCTCTATGCGTTCTTAGAACAGTACGAGTAGCCCACGCGAGCGCGGTGTGCGATTCGCAGTGGTCCCTCCCGATTTTTACACCTTCTCGGTCAGGATCCGTCCTCGAGTCCGCGTGCGATGTCCTGTAGTCCCGAACTCGGCGGTTCGTGGGCGTCGTAGTAGGCGGTCGCTCCCGGCTCGCGGAGTCCGTAGAGAAACTCCGGTTCGACGACGTCGACGAGCACAGAGCCGCCAACGCGAACGTCGTGGTCGTCGACCCAGTCGGCCAGCAGGTCGGGATCGCCGGAGCCGCGCGCACCGTCGGGTGTGGCGAACACCCCGCGAACCAGATAGTGGTCGTCCGTGAGCGCACGCTCGACGCGGGCGAATCGCTCCTCACCGTCGAGGACGACCCGAACCACCTCCTCGAGCGAGAACGCGTCCCGATCGTCCGCCGGTAACTCGAGGCGGACGCCGGTCGCGGTCCCGGCACACGTGGCTCTGACGGTCCGTACCGAAGGATGGTCACTGGAGACTCTGTCAGCCATTGTCAGGGGAGCGTGGAAGGGGTGGAGTCGAAAACCGGTCGATTACTCGTCTGCGTCTTCGCCGTCGTCACCGCCGCCCAGCAGGTCCTCGATGGACGCGCTGCCTGCGTCGGCGACCGAGGCGTTGATCTGAGCCACGGCGTCGGAGATTTCGCTGCCGCGAACGGTGATGCGGCGGCGCTCACCGGAGCGTTCGGGCTTGTATCCGACCTGGCGACCTTCCATCAGGACCTCCGTCAGGCTCGATCCTGCGACGTCGGGGTTGAGCGGTCGGCCGGCGTCGTCGGAGCCGCCGGTGATCTCGAGTGTGTAGCCGTCGAGGCCGACGGCAGCGCCGTCGACTTCCTCGCCGATCGATTTGCCCATGAAGCGGTTAGCGTCCTGTCCGTCAGCCTCGAGCTGGTAAGACGACCCGGAGTCGGGGTCGCCGACGACGACAGTGAAACTTGCCATGACCGACGGAAGACGGTGCCCGCTCAAAAGAACATCGTTTCCCACCGACTGGTTCGAGCCGACCGCGATCGGTGATTTGCACCGTAGAGTCAAGTACACTCCCGCGCTACGGTCGCTCGTGTTCATCGACCCCGAGCGACTCGAGGTTCGCCTCCGTCAGGAGTTCGGCGGCACGAGCGCCGAGTCACGGGTTGTCGTTCGACAAGCAATCGACCTCGCCGACTCCGGGCAGTACGAATCCGACACCGGGACGCCGCTGACGACCGCGTTCGTCCTCTCGGAACTCGCCGACGCACCCGACGGCACCCCGGCGGACCGCTGGAACTGGTGGATCGGCTCGCTCGAGGTCGCCTACGGCGGGTACGAGCGGTTCGGTATTCGACAGTATCAGCAGTGACTGGCTGTCACCCGGGCGCGTGGGACGGGTGGTTCGTGTCCGTCTCGTCACGAAGATAGTGACAATGTCCGGAAACGAAATTCCTTTTAGGGTTACCTGACCAAGTAGTCAGACGACGACGCTCGTCGGCGACGCGTCGGCCCGAGCCAGCGGCCGACGCGCCCGAATCGCCACGACCCGGTCCCCACACTCGAATCTGCCATGAGCGAACCTACGCCGACGTTCGACCGAACTGCCGCCGACTACCCCGTTGCCAGCCTGTCACCCGCCGTCCGCGACATCGTCACCGACGCCCTCCCGAGACCCGACCGATCTCTCGCGGTGGTACTCTGCCAGGTCGCACGAGAGGTGAGTCTGGACGCCGGGGATTGTGCCTCCGCAACCGACACCCCCGACCCCGAGGAGGTCGACAGTCCGACCGCGGACCCGACGACCGACCTCGTCACCGCCGTCGGCTGTTTCGAGGGCTACGTCGAGATCAGGGCCGACCTCCTCGCCGACGAACGATACGGTCGACCGACCGACCGCGACGCGGCCGTGCTGGCCAGTGACTACCTCCACGCGGCCGCGTACACCCAGATCGGCGGGCTGACCGACTCGAGTCGCCGAACTGCGTCCATGTACCAGGTTCTCACCCGAGGCTCGACGGCGCTCGCGACCGCGTTTCACGTCCAGTCTGCGGACGCACGTGATGACGCGACCGACTCGCGTACGCCCGACGCCGTGCTTGCAGGGACGGCGAGCGAACTCGGTGCGACGGCCGCTGGCGCGACCGAAGACGCCCGGGAAGCCCTCGAGCGATACGGACGGTCGCTCCTCGGTGCGATCGCTGCCCATCCATCCCCCAGCGACGCAGTCGGCGACGTCGCCGCGCTCGTCCTCTCGGGTCGTCCCGAGGAGGCCGCGGTCGAACGGGACGCGAAGGCGTCCTCGAGTTCGAAACCGCGCGACGATACCCACACGGCGACCGTCAGGCGGCACGTCGAACGGGCGCGTGAGGCGATCACGACGCTCGAGCGCTCGGGCGGCCGCGCCGACGAACGGTCGAAGACCGACTCCAGGCCGATGAGTCGATCACCGCTCAGCCGACTGGAACGGGCAACACGGATCCCGTTCGCCGACGTCGTCGACGACGATGCCTGACTCGAGTCGCCCGCTCTGGCCGGCGTACCCGCTCACGGTGTTCGTCGCTGGCCTCGGCCACTGTTACCTCGGCCGGTGGATGCGTGGCGGCGCGTGGTTCGTGCTCTATGGTCTGGCGCTGGCGTTCCTGAGCGCACGGACGCTGCCGGGTGCACTCGAGCCCGGCGAGCCGTTTTTCGTGACGGCGTTGCAGTTCGAGGCCGTCGACTACGTCGACGTCGCCGTCCCGCTCGCGGTTCTGGTGGTCTGTCTGGTCGACGTCTACCTCATCGGACTGACGCGCCGAGCCGAGTCCGGCGGGACCAGCACACAGTCGAACGGGTCCTGACCGGACGCGGCGAGACGACGAACCGATCAACTCGAGTGACAGTCGCGTGATGTTTTTGTGCCCGGTGGTCGAAAGTATCGTATGGGCCGACTCGGGATCCTCGCGCTCAAGGGACTCGGTGCACTTTTACTCGCGTTCGTCGCCCTCTCGATCGTCGTGACAGTGGTCGGACTGGTCCTCTGGCTCGTCGGTGCGGCCATCTCGGCGCTCGTGACGCTGGTGATACTCGCCCTGTTCGTCCTCGCTGGAATCGGTCTGTACACCGTCATGCGGGGCAGTTCCGGGACACCGCAGGAACGCTACCGGAACGAGAGGGGCGGCAGTGAGCAGCCTGCAGACGAAAGCGACCCGAAAGCTGCGTTGCAGGAACAGTACGTCGAGGGCGAACTGACCGATGCGGAGTTCGAGCGAGAACTCGAGCGGGTGCTCTCGGGGGACGAGGACGCGACCGGCCACTCCCACCCGGAACCCGCCGCGCGGTCGCTCGAGGATCTCGACGGACAGCGAGAGCGCGACCGCGATCGGTGACCACGACGGACGGGCGGCGACGCGGTCGGGACAGAGACCAGCAGGATCGACGGAGGGAAACCGCTCGAGTATGAGGTGCGGGACATGGAGGTCGAGTTCCTGGGCGGTGCTCGCGAGATCGGTCGGAGTGCGATCCTGATCGACGATCGATTGTTGATCGATTTCGGGATGGACTCGGGGAACCCGCCGTCGTTCCCGATCGGCGACGTCGACCCCGAGGCCGTCGTCGTGAGCCACGGCCACCTCGACCACGTCGGGACGGTGCCCGCGCTGCTCTCGGGTGACGCCCGTCCGGAAGTCCACTGGACGCCACCGACCTACGACCTCGCGATGGTGCTCGCCAGAGACACCCTCGAGCTGCACGGCGGGACCTACGACTGTCCGTTCACCGAGACCGAACTCGCGCGGTTGACGCAAGTATCCCGAACCCACGGCTACGACGAGCCGTTCGAGGCCGCCGGCTTCGAGGTTACCTTCTACGATGCGGGGCACGTCCCCGGAAGCGCCCACGTCCTGATAGCCGGCGATGATACTCGACTGCTCTATACGGGCGACTACCACACCGAGGACCAGCGGCTGGTCGCCGGAACCACGGCGCGCCCGGACGCCGACGTCGTCATCACCGAGAGTACGTACGCGGACACGACACGCCCTCCGCGCGCAGAGATCGAACGGGCGTTCGTCGAGAGTCTCCAGACGACCATCTGGGAGGGCGGCACCGTCGTCGTCCCCGCGTTCGCCATCGGCCGCACTCAGGAGGTGCTCTGTCTCTGTGCCCGTCACGACCTCGAGTGCTACGTCGACGGGATGGGCCAGCGCGTCACCGAGTTGTTCCTCCGGGAGCAGAACCGGCCGTTCCTGCGCGACGCAGCCGAGTTGCGCCGCGGGAAAGGCAACGCCCGGTTCGTCGACGGCCGGGATGGGCAACGAAAGCGGATCGCCGAACAAAACACCGTCATCGTCACCACGAGCGGCATGCTCCACGGCGGGCCGGCGATGACCTACGTGCCCGCGATTCGCTCGCACCCGGCGAACAAGATCGCCATGACTGGCTACCAGGTCGAGGGCACACCCGGCCGGGACTTACTCGAGACCGGCAGCGCAGAGATCGACGGTCGCGTGATGCCCGTCAGCGCGCAGGTCGAACAGTACGACTTCTCTGCACACGCAGACCGCGAGGGCCTGCTCGCCTTCCTCGATTCGTACAGGGACAGTCGGGTTCTCGTCGTCCACGGCGACCGCTGTGAGACGTTCGCCGAGGAACTCCGTGCCGAGGGATTCGACGCGAGTGCGCCAGCCCTCGGAGAGCGGGTGGACCTCGAGGCGTAGGCCGACGCTGCTCACGCTCGGGGATGAGAGCGACGCCAACCACAGTCGAAGCGGAGGCCGACGCCGATCACGGGTCGGGGACGACCGACTCGAGCGTGCCAGTGGCCTACACGACCGAGAGAAGTCACAACGGCTAAGTTGCCCCGGAGACGTATCTCGGGTAACGATGCACGTCGCTCGACCGACCGTCGGTTCGACCGCCGATCCCGGCGTGAGCGGCGTCGCTCCCCGTTTTCCGAAACGTAAACGTGCGTGAGAGCGCTCGCGGCGGGAGTGGCACCCCCGTCCCGGGCGCGGTTCGGTCCACCACGATCGATCGAAGACTACACACCGATCGTCGACAGACGATCGAAGACGAGATCTGGTGATCGTCGATTCGTCGAATCGACCGATCACCACACCACGGCTCACGACAGCGACGATACACACGACAGACACGACACCAACGCTACCAGACCAATGACAGCAATCGACTTCACCGGCGTGTTCCCTGCGATGTGCACGCCCTTCGACGACGACGACCGTATCGACTTCGACACCCTGCAGGAAGACGCCCAGCGCCTCGAGGCCGCCGGCGTCGACGGGCTCGTCCCCGTCGGCTCGACCGGCGAATCGGCGACGCTGTCCCACGACGAACACGTCCGCGTCGTCGAGGCCGTCATCGAGGCCGTCGACGACGTCCCCGTCATCGCCGGCACCGGCTCGAACAACACCCGCGAGGCGCTCGAGCTTTCAGAGCGCGCCGCAGCGGCCGGTGCCGACGGCCTGCTCCTGATTTCGCCGTACTACAACAAGCCCGAACAGCGCGGGCTGGTCGAGCACTTCCGGACGATCGCGGACGCGGTCGACCTGCCACAGATCGTCTACAACGTGCCCTCGCGGACGGGGCAGAACGTCGAGCCGGACACGGCCGTCGAACTGGCCAGCCACGAGAATATCACGGGCTACAAGGCCGCCAGCGGGGACCTCGGCCAGATCGGCGAGATCGCCGAGCGAACGGTCGACGAGGACTTCGCGGTCCTCTCCGGTGACGACGCCCTGACGGTGCCGGCCATCTCCGTCGGCGCGACGGGGACGATCAGCGTCGCCGCGAACGTCGAACCCGAACGCACCTGTGCGATGGTCGGTGCGGCCCTCGACGGCGACTACGACCGCGCTCGAGACCTCCACCACGAACTCGGGCCGCTGTTTCGCCACCTATTCGTCGAGACCAACCCAATCCCGGTCAAGGAGGCGATGGAGATCCGCGGCTACGGTCCTGCCCGCCTGCGCTCGCCCCTGACGCGACTCTCCGAGGAACACGTCGGCGAGATGGAGCGCATCCTCGAAGACCTCGCGGAAGAACGGCCGGTCCTCGACGCGGCGGAGGGTGATCGATGACGGTACGGATCGGCGTCACCGGCGCGACGGGCCGGATGGGCCGTGAGGTACTCGCGGCCGTCGCCGATCACGACGACTGTACGACCGCATTCGCGGTCAACCGCGACCCCGACGGCGCGACCGTCGAGGGTGTCGGCCTCGAGCCAGCCGCCGAGTTCGACGCGCTCGTCACCGACCACGAACCCGACGTCGTGGTCGACTTCACCGGCCCCGGGTCGGCCCTCGAGTACGCCCGCGCCTGTGCCGCGGCTGGCGTCGCCTTCGTCACCGGGACGACCGGGTTCGACGACGACCAGCGCGACGCCCTCGAGTCGCTGAGCGACGAAATCCCGGTGTTACACGCCCCCAACTTCGCCCGCGGGGTGCAGGCGCTGGTCAACGTCGTCGGCGAGGCCGTCCGGAGCCTCCCGGGCTACGACGTCGAGGTCGTCGAGACCCACCACAACGCAAAGCGCGACGCCCCGAGCGGGACCGCCAACCGACTGCTCGAAGAGATCGAAGCCCACGGCGAGTTTTCCGGACGCAAGCACGGCCGCGAGGGCTTCGACCCGCGCGAGGAGGACGAGATCGGCATCCACGTCCTGCGCGCCGGCGACGTCACGGGCGAACACGAGATCCTCATCGCCGGCAACCACGAGGAGGTTCGGCTCACCCACCGCGCCGAGGATCGCGGCGTCTTCGCCGCGGGCGCGGTCGACGCGGCGGTCTGGATCGCAGGAGCAAAGGCAGGCTGGTACGACTTCGCGGACGTGATCGACGCATGAGTACGCTCCAGTCAGACGTAACCGAGCTGTGGGACCGCAAGCAGGCCGGCGAAATCGACGCCCAGTCGGCCGGATCGGACGCCATAGACACGCTCGAGGCCTTCCTCGAAGCGCTCGAGGCGGGCGAGGTTCGGGCCGCCGAGAAGCGCGACGGCGAGTGGGAAGCCAACGAGTGGGTCAAGCAGGGCATTCTGCTCAACTTCGGCCTCCGGGAGAACCAGCCGTTCGGCTACGGCGGCGTCGACCACTACGACGTCCTGCCACTGCGCGAGACCGAGGACCTCGGTGCGCGCGGCACCCGAAACACGCCGAACGGGACGGCGATCCGACGCGGGGCCTACCTCGGGAAAGACTGCATCATGATGAGCCCGAGTTTCGTGAACATCGGGGCCTACGTCGGCGACGGCACGCTCGTCGACTCCTGTGACACGATCGGCTCCTGCGCCCAGATCGGCGAGAACGTCAAGATCGGCGCGAACACGCTGATCGGCGGCGTCTTAGAGCCCGTCGAGAACGCACCCGTCATCCTCGAGGACGGCGTCTCGCTGGGTGCCGGCTGTCGCGTCACGAGCGGCTTCGTCGTCGGCGAGAACAGCGTCGTCGGCGAGAACACGCTCCTGACGCCACGTATTCCGGTCTACGACCTCGTCGAGGAAGAGATTATCTACGGCGAACTGCCGCCCGAGCGCCGGGCGTTCATCCGCTACGTCGAGTCGTCGGTCAGCGACCACGACCTCTTCGAGGGCGGCGCATACAAGCCCGCCGTCGTCGCCACGGATCTCGAGACCGAGACGCTCGAGGCGACCGAGCGCGAGGACGCGCTTCGCGAATAAGGCGGCCACTTCTCCGACTCCAAACCGTATATAGGGCCGGCGACGAAAGCACTCCACGATGGAACGCGGGTCCCGGGATTCGTTTACGCGCATGGGCACGCTGGGGATCGAAGAGGAATTCTTCGTCGTCGACGAGGCCGGCCGTCCGACCAGCGGCACGGACGAACTCGTCTACGAACACGACCCGCCGGAACTCCTCGAGGGGCGACTCGATCACGAACTGTTCAAATTCGTGATCGAGACCCAGACGCCGCTGATCGAAGCCCTCGACGAGGCCCGCGACTCGATGTGTGCAGTTCGCCAGGCGCTGATCGACCACGCGGAAGCCCACGGCTATCGCATCGCGGCGGCGGGTCTGCACCCGCTCGCGAAGTGGCGCGAACTCGAGCACGCCGAGAAACCGCGGTACCAGTCACAACTCGACCGCATACAGTACCCCCAGCACCGGAACACGACCGCCGGAGTCCACGTCCACGTCGGCGTCGACGACGCCGACAAGGCCGTCTGGATCGCAAACGAGTTGCGCTGGTACATGCCGGTGATGCTCGCACTCTCGGCGAACTCGCCGTTCTGGAACGGCTTCGACACCGGCCTCGAGTCTGCCCGCGCGAAGCTCTTCGAGGGACTGCCAAACACCGGCATCCCGACGTACTTCGAGGACTTCGAGGCTTTCGATCGGTTCGAACGGACGATGGTCGAGACCGGGTCGATCGACGACCGGGGCGAACTCTGGTTCGACGTCCGTCCGCACACCGCCCACGGGACCGTCGAGATCCGCGCGCCAGACGGACAGGCCGACCCCGACGTCGTCTTCGCGTTCGTCGAGTACACTCACGCGCTCGTCGAGTGGCTCGCAGCGGAGTACGACGACGGCGCGACCGGCCACGCCGACGAGCAGCGCCGGGAACTGCTCGACGAGAACAAGTGGCGGGCCATTCGCCACGGCCACGACGCCTCCTTCATCGCCCGCGACCTCGAGGGCACCGTCGACCTCGGCGACGTCGTCGCACGCGAGTGTGACCGGCTGGGAATCGACGGGATCCGCGAGGTCTACGAGCGTGAGAGCGGGGCCGAGCGACAGCGTCGACTGCTCGAGGAAGAAGGCGAAGACGCCCTCTGTGAGTCGCTGTTTCTACAGGCCGACTGACCTGCTGTGAGTCGTTACTCGGCCGGCGTCGTTTCGCCGTCCCACCGTTCCTCGTGGACCAGCGCCTCGAGGTCGAGTCGCTCGCGCCACCCCTCCTGCTGGAGCACCGGCTCGGCGGGAAACCCATCCTCGGGGTAGCCCAGACAGAGGTACGCGATCGGTTTCACGTGGGGCGGAATCTCGAGCAGTTCCTGCAGTTCGTAGGGATACAGAAAACTCACCCAGCCAACGCCGATGCCCTCGGCGCGGGCGGCGAGCCAGAGGTTCTGGACCGCGAGACAGGTCGAGTAGACGTCCGTCCGGCGCATCGAACTTCGGCCGAGCACGTGGGGCGCGCCACGCGTCGGATCGCAGGTCACGCAGACGTTCACCGGCGACTCGCGGATACCCTCGAGTTTAAGGTCGTCGAAGGCAGCCCGGTCGGGGTCGTCGTAGGCCTCGCGGGCGGCCGCGATGGCCCGGTCTGCGACCTCTGCGACGGCAGCTTTCGTCTCCTCGCGTCGGACGACCAGCAGATCCCACGGCTGGGAGAAGCCCACGCTCGGGGCGTGGTGTGCCGCCTCGAGAATCCGCTCGAGAGCGTCTTCGGGGATCGGGTCGTCGCGAAAGCGCCGGATGTCCCGGCGGGTGAAGATGGTTCGGTAGACGGCGTCCCGGTCGGCGTCCGTGAATGCAGCCATCGTTGCAGTAGCTAAACTGATTTTTGATAAAGACAGTGAAACGTCCGTCGCGTCTCGAGTCGTGGTCGTCACGATCGGACGGATGTTCGCATCGACGAAGCCACTGGCTCAATCTGGGGCGTCGGCCGGATCGACGACCTCACTCGAGTCGGGAAAGACGCCGACCTGGTCACAGCGGTCGCCCATCGGGCAGGCGTCGGGATCCTCGAGGCATGCCGGGGTTCTCGCAGAGCAGTACTCGCGGCCGAACTGGATCGTCGCCGTGTGGCCGAATCCGCACTTCGCTGCGGGGACCTCGCGCTCGAGGATGGCCCGAACTTCCTCGTGATCGGCGTCCGGCGGCGCGACGCCCAGCCGCCTGTAAATCCGGTGGACGTGGGTGTCGACGGGAAAGACGCCGCCACGGCCGCCAGCGAACAGCAACACGCAGTCGGCCGTCTTGGGACCGACGCCGGTGACCTCGAGCAGCGTCTCCCGGACGGTCTCGGGGTCCTCGTCTTTGACGAACGCGTCGAAGGCCGCTGCGGTGCCGAATGACTCGAGTACCCACTCGGCGGTCGCGATCAGGACCCGTGACTTCTGGTTGTACAGACCCGCGGCGCTGATCGTCCCCGCGAGAACCGATTGCTCGGCGTCGGCGAGCGCAGTTGCGAGGTCCGCGTCGCTCTCGGCCGACGGTTCGTAGCGCTCGAGCAGCGCGTCGTGGGCGGGCTGGCTGGCGACGTCGCTCGTGTTCTGGCTCAGGATCGTTCGGACAAGACAGGTGAAGGCGTCCTGCCCGCCGTATGTCTTCTGCCAGTACAGTCCACCGAGGCGATCGACCACGCGCTCGGCCCGGCTGTCGGCGGTCGCCGGATCGAAGGTGGCCACGACGCCGCCGCCGTCGGTACCGCCGCTGATGTTGACCGTCGGCTCCGGATCGTCGCTCATATTCCAGTTCCGGGTGGCGAACGGATTGACTCTTTCCCCGTAACGCCATCGCCACTCGGGACGGCCCGAGGCCGTCGATCAGACCGGGAACTCGACTGGCGACTCGAGACGTCGACAGCCGGACGACTCGCTGGTGTCGAAATCCGAGTCCGTGAGTGTCGATCGTCACCGAAGTCGAGTTCGAATCCACGTTCCGTCGACTCCACTCCCCACAGTCGAGTCGGTCCTACCAGCTACCGCCGATCGGATCGTCGATCTTGCAGGCGAACTTCTCGTTACAGTCAGGACAGACCGCAGATCGGTCGTAGCCGTCCGTCAGCGAGCCGATCTTCTTTCGCGTCCGAAGGACCTTGCGTTCGATATCGATGTACACCCGTTCCGAACAGTGAGGGCACCTCACCCGTTGGGACATACTACTGGATTTCAAATTTCAGAACATCATGGTTTCGGCCGCTCCTGTCACTCACGCGTCGGTTTCTGTCACCTCGAGCGTGATCGTCGCCCCGGCACCGTCGGCCAGCGCGTCGACGAGGTCGCGATCGAACCCTTCGGCGGCGTGGTCGGCCTCGAGCACGATCGTGCGGTCGTCGACGTACTCGCTCGTCCGCCCGACGGCGCTGCGGTCGTTCGTGAACTCGAGGTCGGGGTCGCCCCGGCCCGTGACCGAATCCGAGTAGCCGTCGGCCTCGACGGTGACCGTGATCGTGGCGTCGGCGTCTCGGCAGGCGTCGACGAACTCGGGATCGAAGTCCGCGGGCGCTCGATCGGCCTCGATCGCGAGGATGCAGTCGCCGGCGGGCGTGAGGTAGTCGTCGGTCGTCACCTCGAACGTGCTCGCGTGCTCGGCGCTGACGTGCTCGTGGCCGCGGGCGTGGATAATCTCCTTCATGGACGCAGGTTCGCGCCCGGTCGGAAAACGACCGCGGATTCGACGTCCGGGCGGTGGACGAGTGCCGATCTAGACCAGACTCGCGCCGTCGAACTCACTGCGACTGTACTCGAGGTCCATCAGGTCGAGGATCGTCGGGGCGATGTCGAAGAGGTCGGCGTCGTCGATCGTAACGTCCGGGCGGTCGACGTACAGGGACGTGTCGTCGAAGCTGTGCATGCCGTTTCGCGGACCGCTCGTGAAGACGTCTGAGTCGGCTTTGAACCCGGACTTGAGGTCAAAGCCCTTCGCAGGGATCGCCACGAGGTCCGGCGCGATGTCGTCGTGGTCACCGCGGAACGCCTCCTCCTTGGGCACGACGCGGTCGACTACCTGCCTGCCGTCCGGGCCCTCGAGGTCGAGGAGGGCGTCGGCGAGTTCGTCGCGAACGTCGTCGTACTCCTCCTCGGGGACCGACCCACGGGGTTCGCGTCCCTCGAGGTTGAGGTAGAACCGACCGGGGATGAACGAGTAGGCCGTGGTGTCGTCGCTGATGTCGCCGAGTTCCGAGGGGTCGTCGGTCGAAAAGGAGAGCCAGCCTTCCTCGCGGAGCCACTCGTTGAAGTGGACCTCGTAGTCGAGGCTCGTAAAGCCGTGGTCGGAGGCGACGACCATGGTGACGTCGTCGGCCATAGCCTCGCGCAGACGGCCGATGTAGTCGTCGACCTTCTGGTAGAACTCGAGGAACTCCGCTTTGTACTCGCCGTCGCGCTCGTAGTCCTCGAAGAGGAAGTGGTTGACCCGGTCGGTCGTCATGAAGACGCCGAAGAACAGATCCCAGTCGTCTTCCGCGATGTAGTGTTCGAAGGCCTCGAACCGGGCGTCCAGCGTCGCGTGAGCGTCCTCGATGAAGTCGGCTTTGTCCTCCTCGTGACCCAGCTTCGGGTTGACGTCGATCCGGTAGTCGAGGCCCTCGAGGTACTCCCGGAGGTCGTCGGGATAGGCCGCCTTCTCGAGGCCGGGAGAGAGAAAGCCCGAGACCATCCGCTGGACGTTCCGCTGGGGCGGAAAGGTGACGGGAACGTTCATCACGGTAGCCCGGCGGCCGGCCTCCTGGACGCGGTCCCAGATGCGGTCGGCCTGGACCTCGTTACCCATCGGGACGTAGGTGTCGTAGGTCCCGACTTCGCGGTCCTGAAAACCGTAGACGCCGGTTTCACCGGGGTTCGACCCCGTAGTGAGAGCGGGCCAGCACGCGCTCGATTCCGGCGGCACGATACTCGAGATTTCGCCGGCGCTTCCCTCCTCGGCGATCGCTGCGAAGTTCGGGAACTGCGCTTCGTGCTCCGAGAGGAGACTGAACGGCACACCGTCGACTCCGATAAATGCAACCCGGGGGTCGCCGTCACCCCGCAATCGATCGAACAGACCCATAGCGGTCGTAGACCGACCGGATACAAGAAGGTTCGTTTCGAGACAGTGTCCTGAGAACGTTTGCCGAGAGTCTGCAGGTCGAATCCGGGACCAGCGGACAGCACGCCGTGACCTCGAGCGGTCAATCGCGCCGGCAGCCGTTCGCCGTCGGATCGAAGTTCGTCGGGACGGCCGTCGGGTGATCCATACCGACCCCGGACTCGGGGAGGTCGTCGGCCTGGGCCGCCTCGTGGGGTGACGAATCAGTCGCTGCCATAACGAGTACGGCTACGACTGACACACCAATAAAATTACCCATGCTCATAATGCATCGATCGCCACCGTCGGATAACCGGTGCGTATCAGCGGGAAAACGGTGCGTCGGAAATCTAGCCGAAGTGTTCCTCGTAGAGGTCCTGTGCGTGCTCGATCGCGTCGTAGGCGGCCTGCCTGTCCTCCCAGCCCAGCGTCTCGACCTCTTTGCCTTCCTCCAGGTTCTTGTAGGTCGCGAAGAACTCGTCGATCTCGTCACGGGTCTGCTGGGTGATGTCCTCGAGGTCCTCGATGTGGTCGAACCGGGGGTCCTCGCTTGGGACGGCGATGACCTTGTCGTCCTGTTCGCCGTCGTCGTCCATCTTCATGAGCGCGACGGGGCGGGCTTCGATGACACAGCCGGGGAACGTCTGGTCTTCGACGAGGACGAGCACGTCGAAGGGGTCCTCGTCGTCGTAGTAGGACTGCGGGATGAAGCCGTAGTCAGACGGGTAGTGAACGTTCGAGTGGAGGACGCGGTCAAGGACGACGCCCGGGATATCCTTGTCGTACTCGTACTTGTTTCGCTCCCCCTTGAGACACTCGACGACCGCGTAGATTTCTTCGGGTGCGTTCGGTCCGGTTTCCAGGTCTTCCCAGAGGTTAACCATACTCCGAAAATCCACAGTGGATCAAAAAGTACTTTCGTAATCACTTCTCAACAGTCAATTGACGGCTGCCAGACAGCCGACAGACGAACCCCCACAATGCGGCTCGTCCGGCACCGCCGCAGTCGGTTAGACGGCATCTAATCGGCATCAGATCGAATAGTTGGCAAGTCTTAAATAGTCTGGTGACATTTACAAACGCATGTCAGAGGCACAATCAATTACCGGCGAACAGAGCATTGCGCGTGAACTCACCGCGTTCCAGACAAACATCCTCACGATCCTCGCGAAAGAGCCCATGTACGGGCTGGCGATCAAACGCGAACTCGAGGAGTACTACGGGACCGAAGTAAACCACGGTCGTCTCTACCCGAACCTCGACGAGCTCGTCGACCTCGGTCTGGTCGAAAAGAGCGAACTCGACAAGCGGACCAACCAGTACGCCCTGACCGACGACGGCTACGAGGCCGTTCTCGACGGCGTCCGCTGGACCCTCTCGAAGGTCGTTACCGGCGACGACCGCGCCGACGAGATCCGAGAGATCGTCGACGAGAGTTACTGAACGACTGCACTAGCGGTCGTACTCGGGCACAGGCACGTCTGCCACCTCGAAAACGAGTCGAATCGACTCGTCGATCGCGGATCGCTGGCGGTCAGACGGCCACGCGTTTCTGACGAAGTATTCCTCCCGGAACTCGCGAAGTTCCGGCCCCGAAAGCGACTCGATCTCCTTCGCGTAATGATTCGAGACGAAATCCGCGAGCGCCGCTGCGTTGGCACCGTGAACGTCGCCGTGGGCTTCCCGAACCGCGCTCGCGAGGTCCCGGTTGTGTGTGTCGACGGTCGTCCAGTCGTCCGGATCCTCGGTTCCCTCGAGCGGAATCTCGACCGCTCGAGAGACGTCGTCGATCCGACCCGGGTGGACGACGCCATCGGCGAGCCACGAGTCGGGGTGACAGACGAGGACGTCGCCACCGTCGTCCTCGCGAATACGGGCCGTGAATCCGTGCGCCGATAGCAGGTCGTCGACGCGCTCGGCGTACTGGGCAGCCTCGTGGTCGTCGCGGGTCGACCGCTCGAGGCGCGTCAGTCGCTCGACGTCGTCGACGACGTCGGCGGGAAGCGTCTCGGCTCCCGCATCCGTCCGGCCCGCGCTCGTTTCCTCGTCGGTCCCCGTCCCCTCGGAAGTCGCTTCGCCTCCCGTATCCACTCCCTCGAGGCTGGAGTCAGAATCGGACTCGCCCGCCGATCGGTTCGGTGTCGGTCGATCCGCAGGGTGCTCCCGGTCGGTCATTTGCTATGTAAGCGTCGTCACCGAACGGATTTCGGGCTGTCGGTCCGCAGGTGGTGTCCGATCAGAAACGGAATCGACGGTCTGAGCAGCCGCCGTGTCGAACCCTCAGACCGTCGTGGGGGCCGCTCAGGAGCGATCGAGCGCTTTGTTGGCCAGTTCGTCGGCGTGCTCGTTGACGTCGCGTGGAACGTGCTCGAGCGTCCACTCGTCGAACGCCCGCAGAAGTTCGTGGACGGTCACCCGTTTCTCTCGCAGCGTCGGATTGTTCGTGTTGTACTCGCCGTGGACCTGCTTGACGATCAGTTCGGAGTCCCCACGGACGTGGAGTTCGTCGTAGCCGTAGTCGCGAGCGGCCTCGAGGGCGGCGATCAGCGCCTCGTACTCGGCCTGATTGTTCGTCGCGCGGCCGATCCGTTCGCTCCCCTCGGCGACGATGCCGTTGCCCGTGACGATCACCCAGCCGATCGCCGCAGGACCGGGATTACCGCGGGCCGCGCCGTCGAAGTAGACGTGGGCGCGGCCGCCGCCCTCGCGGAGCAGTGCCTCGAGATCGCGGGGATTTTGCCCCTGGATGACGACCTTGTCGTCGTACGCCACCGCCGTCGCGTCGCCGTGGGACGCTCGCCAGCGTTCGTGGTCGGTGTGTCCGGAGTCGACCGTCACACCGGCGTCCTCGAGGCGTTTGCGAGCGTCGTCGACGTCACACTCGATGACCGGCATTCGGTGCGCAGATCCGCCAGTTCCGGATAAAGTCTTTCCGGTTTCTCATCGTAAACCTCGCACCTGAGCGCCCACAGCACTCGATTTCGGCGAATAACAGGTAATCGTCGAAAACTGTTCCAAAGGGTTTATGTACGATGGTGATACTACTATAAAAGTGCGATGACACGGTCCACCCGTCAGCGGGAGCGAGCGCGTGAGATGGACGAGTCCGAGGATCAGGAAGGGGTACGTGCCTGTCCCGAGTGTGAATCGGAGAATCTCGTCAAGGACTCCGACCGGGGTGAGCTCATCTGCGAAGACTGTGGGCTCGTCGTGGAGGAAGAGAAGATCGACCCCGGTCCGGAGTGGCGGGCGTTCAACCACCAGGAACGCCAGGAGAAGTCCCGGGTTGGTGCACCGACGACCCAGACGATGCACGACAAGGGGCTGACGACCACGATCGACTGGAAGGACAAAGACGCCTACGGTCGATCGATCTCCTCGAAGAAGCGCAGCCAGATGCATCGCCTGCGCAAGTGGCAAGAGCGCATCCGGACGAAAGACGCCGGCGAACGGAACCTGCAGTTCGCCCTCTCCGAGATCGACCGGATGGCGTCGGCGCTGGGGGTCCCGCGGTCGGTTCGGGAGGTCGCGTCGGTCATCTACCGACGTGCACTCAAAGAGGACCTCATCCGTGGCCGGTCGATCGAAGGCGTCGCCACGTCTGCGCTGTATGCCGCCTGTCGAAAGGAGGGTATCCCGCGCAGCCTCGAAGAAATTTCGGAAGTCTCACGCGTCGAACGCAAAGAAATCGGTCGCACGTATCGGTACATCTCACAGGAACTCGGCCTCGAGATGCGCCCCGTCGACCCGAAGAAATACGTCCCGCGCTTCTGTTCTGAACTCGAACTTTCCGAGGAGGTCCAGACCAAGGCCAACGAGATCATCGAGAAGACGGCCGAGGAAGGACTGCTCTCGGGCAAGTCGCCGACCGGATACGCCGCGGCCGCGATCTACGCCGCGTCGCTGCTGTGCAACGAGAAGAAAACCCAGCGAGAGGTCGCTGACGTCGCACAGGTGACCGAGGTCACGATTCGGAACCGGTACCAGGAACAGATCGAAGCGATGGGCATCCACGGCTAGCGCCGTTCGACCGCGACTTTTTCGGACCGGCGTCGACCGCGATTACCGGCGGATCAGCCTCGCGGGCGACGGCGGGTTCTCGAGGCCGTTCGCCAGCCGACGTGTTCACCGACCTATCACTGCCCCATCAGTGAGCCATCACCGACGGTCCGAAAACGAGTCGCGCAAGTGATCCGAGGGGGTGGAGCAGGGCACACCGACGGCTCGTCGACGAAAACGTCGGGCGAGGATACCCGACCAAAACAGTGACTCGAGGACCACGTGACTCGATAGCCTTCGAGTACGCGTGGCTCATCCCACCGAAGCCCGTCCCCATCCTCGCACGAGCGACGCCTCGAGTGCGGTCAGTGGGCGAAACGAGGTGACTGACGATCCGGTCGGTGCCTACACCTCGTCGTCTTCGTCGTCTTCGTCATCGTCTTCGTCATCGTCTTCGTCGTCATCCATCGGATCGTCGTCTTCGTCGTCATCGACGTCGTCATCTTCGTCATCGTCCATCGGATCGTCGTCTTCTTCGTCATCATCGACGTCGTCGTCAACGTCGTCCTCTTCCTCGTCGTCGTCGTCGACGTCGTCGTCAACGTCGTCGTCGACGTCGTCGTCAACGTCGTCATCCATCGGATCGTCGTCGGGTTCAGCCGGGTCGTCGTCAGGCTCGGCCGGGTCCTCCTCGACGTCGTCGTCTTCTTCCGGATCGTCAGGGCAGCCAGCCAGCGCGACCGCGCCGACGACGCCACTCGTTGCGATCATCCGTCTGCGTGTGATCTTGTCGTCCATCGCCATGCAGGTGGGACACGCCGGGAGTCAAGAGAATGCGGGACATATCAACCGAAACGATTCCACAGTCCCGGCTTATCTGTCCCCCTCTATCCGACGGAATAGGCACCGTCGATCGTCACGAGAGCGTTCAGGTCAGATCGAAGAACCGAGCGAGCGAAACCGGGGGACAGCAATGTCCGGAAACCTGTCCTGAAAGGAAGCATTACTGACCGCGGCCGATCGCCGCGGCGTGGTGGCAACTGTTTCGACCCGGCTCAACTGCGGATTCGCCGGCTATCGGGTGGTCACCGGGACCGGTTAATCGGCTTTACCGACGCTGATGACCTGCAAGAGCGAGTAGACCGGCACGCCCTCGATCTCGTCGACGCCCTGTTTGTCCGCGAGAACGACGCAGGCGAGGGGGTCGCCGCCGTCGGCGCGGATGGCTTCGATCGTCTCGCGCATGGTCGTTCCGCTGGTGATCGTGTCGTCGACGACGTAGCACTCGCGATCGCGGATGCCGGCGAAGTTGCGGCTAAACGTCCCACCCAGGTCCTCGATGTCGCCTTCTTCCCACTGGTGTTTCGCGGGCGTGTAGGTTGCGAGGTCGGTCTCGAGTTCGCGCGCGACGAGCGTCGCGACGGGACCGCCGGCTTTCTCGATACCGACGGTGAGGTCGACGTCCTCGCCGTGTTTCGCGAGCAGATCGGCCATCGCGGCTGCGATGTAGCGCATCCGTTTGCTGTCCCGGCCGATGGCCGACCAGTCGACGTGGATGTCCTGTGGACCGCCGATCGACGCCGTGTCGGCGTCCGTGGCAGACTGGTCGTTCGGCTGGGCCGTCGCACCGCTTCGTTCGACGAGCCAGCTCGCCGTCTCGCGGGAGACGTTCAGTTCGTCGGCAATCTCGCCCTTCGAGAGGCCGCGGGCAGCGAGCTCGGCTGCGCTCTCGATGAGGTCGTCCACGTTCTTCATGTGCGGGCGGTTCGTGTGCCCTTTTTAAAGAGTTGTCGCGTCTGCCGGACGGACGGTGGTGCTATCCGGACAGGACGTCCGGGCGACGACGTCCCGAACGCAGACGAGAAGACGGAAAACGATTATGCGACTCGCCCGTCCGGATAGGGACATGGAACGATACGACCTCGTCTATCGGCTCTACGACGAGTACGACGCCAAAACCGTGCGCGAGTTCCAGGAGTTCGTCGACGTTTTCCCACCGGTCGACTCCCGGGTCGCCCTGGAACACTGGCAGGACGCGACCGACGAACTCGAGGCCCGCAAGGACGAGATCCGGGCCGACTTCGCCGCCGGCGAGACGTTCGCCGAAATCGCCGCTCGTGCGACCCGAGATCAGGCCTTTACCGCGCTCGACCTCGAGGCGAAGTACGGCCGGGCGGTGAACGTCCTCGTGCTCGACGTCGACGAGACGTTACGTTCGGCGGGTGGGACGGACAACGAGATTCCCCGAGAGACGCTGCACATGCTGACGGAGTTCCACGAGGCAGGCGTTCCGATCGTCATCTGCACCGGCCAGACTCTGGAGAACGTCAAGGGCTTTGCAATCCAGGGGCTGGGCAGCGAGATCGTCCACTCGGGGAACTTCTCGATCGTCTACGAGGCCGGCACGGGCGTGTTTACGCCGGGCCACGGCGCCCAGACCAAACAGTTGCTCTTCGAGGACCTAGACGAGGAGATCCGGACGGTCTTCGACGACGTCCGCTCGCGCGTCCTCCCCGACGCGCCGGAGGATCTCCGTCGCGGCTGCCACCTGCAGGGCAACGAGTTCAACGTCACGATGAAGCCCAACTACGAGACCGGCTCCTCGCAGGCCCGGGAGATCATCGACGAGGCACTGGTCTACCTGATCGACCTGCTCGCAGACGCCGTCGGCTCGGCCCTCGATCTCGAGTCGGACCCCGACTCGGTCACGGCGTGGGCGCGGGCGTTCTACGCCGATCAGGATCCGGAGATCAGGGCCGTCCTCGAGAGCGAGCGCGCCTATCCCGAAGTCGACGACGACCTCCCCGACGAACTCGCCGACGTGCTGGATCGAATCGACGTGGCCTACTACGAGGCGGACGCGGCCGAAATCGGTAGCCTCGAGCTGAACAAGGTCGTCGGCGTCGAGCGCGCGTTCGACGTGCTCGACGTGGCCGAACCGTTCGCGCTCGTGATGGGCGACTCCAAGAGCGACCTTCGGGTGATGGAGTGGGTCGCCGACACAGAGACCGGGATCGCCGCCGCACCGGAACACGCCTCCCGCGATACCCTGGAGCACGTCCTCGAGACGGACGAACTGGTCTTCGACCGGGGCAAGAGCGTCGATATCTTGCGGACGGTGTACGCGCTCAACCGGCTCGCGCGACTCGAGTGACGGCGCTGGGTTTACACGGGAACCGGAGCGGCTGACGCCGCAACCGCCGGATCAGTTAACTTGTTGCCACACTCTGTGTTACCTGATGACACTACCACGTGCTGAGGAACCCCACCCTGACCTACAGCGATTTCTCGAGCTGTACGAGTCGCTGGACGTTCCCTCGTTCGACGAGGTGTCGCCACAGGAGGCTCGAGCGCAGTTCGAACGAATGCGTGCAGGCGGTGACCCCGACGTCGAGGTGGCGTCCGTCGAGGACCGAACGATCGACGGAGCGAGTGGCGAGGTCACGATCCGGATCTACGACCCGGCTGCTGAGGACGACGGTGGCGACGACGAGGACCGACCGTTCGTCCTCTACTTCCACGGCGGCGGCTGGGTCGTCGGCAGCATCGAGACCCACGACCACGTCTGTCGCAAGCTGGCCGACACGACCGGCTACCCCGTCGCCAGCGTCGACTACGGCCTCGCGCCCGAACACCCCTTCCCGGAGGGACTGCTCGACTGCTACGCTGCCCTCGAGTGGGCCGCCGGATCGGCCCCGGCGTTCGGCGGCGACCCCGACCGGATCGCGCTGGCCGGCGACAGCGCCGGCGCCGCACTCGCTGCGGGGACGACACTGCTGGCACGAGATCGCGGCGGCCCATCGATCGCCTATCAGGTGCTCGTCTATCCCGGCACCGGCGACGTCACCGAGACGCCCGCCTACGAGGAAAACGACGACGGCTACTTCCTCACCGCCGAGGACGTGGCCTGGTTCCGCGACCACTACTTCGCCCACGACGTCGACGAAGGGAACGTCTACGCGATGCCCCGGCGCGCCCACGACCTCGCTGACCTCCCGCCAGCGACCGTCGTCACGGCCGGCTTCGACCCGCTGCGCGACGATGGCGCTGCGTACGCCGACCGCCTCGAGAACGCGGGCGTCCCCGTCACCAGCCACCACTACCCGGGCATGATACACGGCTTCTTCAGCATGATCAGCCCACCAGTCGACCTCGAGGCCGCCCACGGGGTCTACGAGCGGCTCGAGGCAGACTTGCGGACGGCCCTCGAGTGAGCGAAGACTGTCGTCTTTTAGTCAACGTATAGTAATTTTTATGCCGCTGTTATCTTAGGTCATCGTATGGGTCGCAGGTTCGTGATCGCTGGAATCGCCGTCGCGCTGGTCGCCCTCGGAGTCGGGGCGGCGATGATCGTCACACCGGCTGCTGAGAGCGCATCGTCGCCAGCAACGGCGGGCGAACTCGAGGGGTCGTTCACGGCCTCCGAACGGGTACTCGTCGACGGCGAGCACTTCTTCGCTCGCGAAACGATCGTCGACGCCGACGCTGGCGAACAGCGAGCCGTCATCGCGTTCGAGGACGTCGAGTACGACCATTACTGGGCCGGTGATGGCGAGCGATACACGAAGATCACCACCAGCAGCGCCCAGCGACTCGACGACGCTCTGGAGGAGTCCGACGACCAGGTGGTCCGGGAACTCGAGGGCGAGTACGCAGCGATCACGAGGCCCCCTGCAGACGTCGATTCGGCAAACGATGGACCGTCCAGCTACGTCTTCCCGGATCGCCTCGTGGGCTCACAGCTCCGGATGATCGCGTTCGAGGAAACGAACTCGACGGTCGTCGACGGTGAACCGGTCGAGATACACGAACCACAGACTGGATGGACGGCGATCGACAGCGAAGACACCAACCGGGAGGCGATGTACGTCTCCAACGCTGGCGGCGAAGTACACGTCGGCGAGGGCGGTCGACTCCACTACGCAAACGTCACTCTCGAGCGGACCGACGCCGAGACGTGGGGCGAGTACCTTCTCGAGCGAGACGCCTGGACGACGACGCTCGAGTACGAGGCCAGAGAAACCGCCGAAGACGTCCGTCCGGAATGGGTAGGGGACGTTCCGGAGGAGTAGGGTCCTCGACGCGGCCGTTACCAGGGTTCGTTCTTCAGGCCGAGTTTGTACGCGATCACGTTCGTCGTCACGTGCAGGATCGGCGTCAGCACGACGACGACGAGGATGACGTCCCAGGTGAACCACTCGAGGAACCACTCGGTCGCGAACAGTGCCGTCAGTGGGAGCGAGACGACGACGAAATCGAGTTGATCGACGCCGGGGAACATCGCCCCGCGCTGGCGGCCGGTCCGGCGCTTGAGGAACGACGCGAGGATGTCACCCAGCATCGCCCCGGCCGCAAGCCCGATCGCCGCCGGAGCGGTAAACGCCGGGACGTCGATACCGATCGCAGAGCTCACCTCGGGGGCCAGTACCGTGAGAACGGCCGCGAGCGCGAGACCGGCGAGAATCCCCCCGGCAGTCCCTCGCCAGGTTTTCCCGTCGCCGAGGACGCGACGGCCACCCCACTCTCGGCCGCCGTCGATCGGTCGTCCGCCACCGGCCAGCACCGCGGCGTTGTTCGGCACGTAGGCGGGCAACATCGCCCAGAACGCGACGACGATCGTCTCGAGTACTGCCATGATCGGCGCGACGAACCGGCACGTCTTAACCTTCGGTGGTTTGACCGCGCAGTCGACACGTCAGGTCGCGCCCGCTCGCCGGTGATACCGGCGACGACCGAAGGGAAGGGCTCATTACCCACTGGTGAGACTCCCCGTACATGGCCTCGTGGAAACGGGACTTCGCCAGCGGCCTCATCGTTCTCGGCCCCATCCTCATCACGCTCTACGTGATCTACTGGCTCTACGGACTCGTGGCTGGCGTCACGCCCGGTCTTATCCTCTCACCTGCTGATCTCGAGCCGCTCGTCCCGGGTGGCAGCGAGCAGGCCCAGCAGACGCGGACGCAGCTCGCCCAGTTCGTCCGCGTCGTCGTCACCCTGACAGTCTTCATCATCCTCACGCTCTCGGTAGGCTACCTCATGCGGACGACCGTCGGCGGGCTGGCCGAACGCATCGTCGACAACGTCGCCAACCGGGTCCCCGTGATGCGCGTGGTCTACAACGCCTCGAAGATGGCCGCCGAAACCGCCTTCGGCGAACAGGAATCCCTCCAGAAACCCGTCAAACTCGAGGTCTGGGACGGCCTCCGGATGACGGCGTTCAAGACCGGCAAGACGACCGACGACGGCCGCGAGGTCCTCTTCTTACCGACGTCGCCGAACATCACGACCGGGTTCGTCATCGAGGTCCACCCCGACCGATTCGAGGACATCGACGAGGACGTCGAAGACGCACTCACGCGCGTCCTGAGCGCCGGGTTCGGCGACGCCGACCGTCGCGGTCTCGAGGGTGGTGTCCCGATCGACGTGATCGACGAGGCGGCGACCAGCGGATCGGGGAGCGGAGGGCGTGGATCGGACTCACGGGACGCTCGAGACGCCTCCGGCTCGGAGGCGAACGACGACTGATCGGCGATCGGCGATCGGCGCAATAATTCAATCTCGCCTGCAATGGCGGTTCAGCCCCGGCGTCGGGATGATTCGACTCGAGCCTGTTCGCCCGGGACGACACCACTCGAAACGGACGGAGTCGGGCTGTGGGCGGTTCGAATCCTCGACGCATTCGGTTGACGGACCGCCAGAAACAGGAGAACGAACGCGAACGCGCGTAGACAGCCGCCTCTAGACGTCGACGTACTCGAACCACTCGTCGTACTCGTCGGTCTTGCGCTCGACGACGTCGAAGAACGTCGACTGGATGTCCTCGGTGACCGGCCCGCGGGAGCCGTCGCCGATGACGACGTTGTCGACCTTCCGGATCGGCGTGACTTCGGCTGCAGAGCCGGTGAAGAAGAGTTCGTCGGCCGTGTTGAGTTCGCCACGCGAGATCGAGACGTCGTCGTGGACGGTGTAGCCCAGATCTTCGGCGAGTTCGATGACGGTGTCGCGGGTGATACCGTCGAGGATGGACTCCGAGAGCCCGGGTGTGTAGATCTCGCCGTCGCGCACGAGGAAGACGTTCTCGCCGGGCCCTTCGGCGACGTTCCCCTCCTTGTTGAGGACGATCGCCTCGGCGTAGCCGTTCCGTCGGGCCTCCTCGCCCGCGAGGAGGCTGTTGACGTACAGCCCCGTCGTCTTCGCGTTCGTCGGCACCTGACTCGAGGCGTGCTTGCGCCACGAGGAGATCATCACGTCGATGCCGTTCTCGAGGGCCTCCTCACCGAGGTAAGCACCCCACGGCCAGACGGCGATGGCGACGCGGGTGGGGCAATCCTGCGGGCTCACACCGAGTGAGTTGTAACCGTAGAAGGCGATCGGGCGGATGTAACAGGAGGGAAGTTCCTGCCGGGTGATGAGTTCTTTCGTCGCCTCGGTCAACTCGTCCATCGAAAAGTCGATGTCCATCTCGTATGGCTTTGCAGACTGGTAGAGTCGCTCGAGGTGTTCCTCCCAGCGGAAGAGTGCAGGGCCACGCTCGGTGTCGTAACAGCGTGCACCCTCGAAGACACCGGTCCCGTAGTGGAGTCCGTGGGTGAGCACGTGCACCTGGGCGTCGTCCCAGTCGACGAACTCCCCGTCCATCCAGATCGTGTCGACGTCCATCTCGTCGAATCCCATGTCGGTTGCTGTTGCACACCACCGTACTAAGTATTCGCGTTTTCTCGAGCGAAATCGGCGGTTCGTTCGCCAGACGACCGAGCAGACAGAAACAGGTTCGATCTCCACATCACGCTCACGGACGCCGGTCTCTGAGTCGAATCGATTCGACGGTTACAGCGAGCGTGCCGAGGACGGCGACCGAAACGGCACCGAACTGAAGCGCGACGGTAAACGGCGAAGCGGCGTCATCGCCATCGCTCAGCGCGTGCTCGTCGTGCTCGTCGGTGGCGTGGTCGTGCTCGCCGCTTTCATGATCGTGTTCGTGGTCCGAGTGGTCGTTATCAGCGTGGTCGTGGTCAGAGTGATCGTGACCGTCCGCACCGTCAGGGCCAACAGACACGTCGACCCACTCGCTCACGAACGCCCCATCCGGACCGCCCGTGAACCGGAGTTCCCAGTCACCCTCGTCGGTGAACGTCTGAACCGTCGCGTACGATCCGTCGTCTGTCTCCTCGAGTTCCACGTCGAAGGTCGTCTCGCCGTCGGCACTCGTGGCGAGCAATCGAACCGGTTGTTCCGACTCGAGTGGATCGCCACCATCCTCCGCACCGTCTCCCGACCCTGCATCAGTGAAGGTCACCTCGAAGACGACGGGTTCGGTGGCCTCGAGGTGGAGTCGATCGTCGTCGTCCGACTTGGCGGGCAACGCCTCGAGGTGGAGGGAGAGGTCGTCTCCGGCCTCGCGTTCGATCGTCGCGGTGGAGATCCCGTCGTCATCACCGGCGACCGCGGCTGTCGGTGCCGAGGTCAGCAGTCCCGAGAGGAGGAGCACGAAGACGAGGACGGCAACTTCGAGTCTGACCGTTCGGGTGACGAGCGCGGTCGTCCCCGCGTCAGTGGATTCGCCACCGTCCTCGCGAACGGTTCGACCTCGATCCGTGAGTCGCCGCAGAAGTCCGCCTGGCGACGGCGAGTCTGCCTCGAGCCGTCGCAGGAGGACGAACCGGGTAAATCCGCCGAATCCGAGCGCCAGCAACACCGCCAGCGTCTTCACCGAGAGCGAGAGGCCGTACAGCGTCTCGAAGAGGGCCGAAAGCGAGGGGACGTGCCAGGCGGCGAGTGCGAGACCGGTCGCGCCGGCGAGGGTGACGCCGGCGAGGGCGACAAGTGAGTATCGGCGGATCACGGCAGCGGCGAGTGAGCGTCGCTCGGCCGGCTCGACCGTCTCGAGGAGCGGTGTGAGTACGACCGCGAGGACGATCAGGCCGCCGACCCAGAGTCCAGCGCCAGCGATGTGTCCGAAGTCGACCACGAAACCCTGGAGCCGATCGATCGCAGTCGCCGAGTGGCTCGTCCAGCTGATCGTTCCGGTCACGACGAGCGCACCCAGAACCGTCCCACCGAGCCACGTCCGCCGCGAACACAGGTTTCGATGGGCCACAGCGGAGAGCGCGGCGACCGCCACCACTGCACCGAGTTGCACCAGCCACGCCTGCCCAAGTGGCGTCTCGAGATAGGACCCGAGGGCCTCGAGTGGCGCTCCGTCGATGCCTGCGACGCGGGCGAAGCCAAGTGCGAGGACGCCCACGAACAGGAGTGCGATAAACCCGGTGAGCAGAGTGGCGAGGCGTCGATCGACGACGGCGTACGCACTCGACACTCCGGATCGACCATCGGTTGCGCCAGCCCTGCGACCAGCAGCCGGGTAGACAGCGAGACCGGCCGCGATGGGTGCACCGAGGAGGCCAACGAGTGCGATCAACACGAGACCCTTCGCCCCGGCTTCGGCGGCCGAGAGGTCGTCGTCGGTTTCGTCCTCTTCGTACGCCTCGAGGACGGCATCACGGTCGAGTGGTTCGTCGCCCACGCTGAAGAAGAACGACCCGCTCGTCGTGTGGCCGTCGTCAGCCAGCACCTCCCATTCGACGGTGTACATTCCCTCGGCGTCGGCACCGTCTTCGACCGGAACTCGCACGATCTGGGTGTCGTCCGGGTCGATTTCGGGGTCGTCAGCGATTACCTCGCCGTCGGGGTCGAGTATCTCGATGTCTGCGACCTGCACACCGTCGCCCGAAAACGAGAGAACGACCTCCTCGGGGAGTTCATCAACCTGTTCACCGTTTCCGGGGTCGGTCTCGCTGAGGTAGGCGTGACCGGCGGCCGGCATCGTCACTGTCGCGAGGACCAGCAGGACCAGCAGACAGGCGACCAGCGAGCGAGATGCGACTCGAGCAGCGCTCGACCGATCGTTCCGACCGTCCGAACTGCTCGAGTTGCGCTGTCTCATTGCTTAGCGGATACGACCGGTGTAGCCGACGCCCGAGTCGCCGACGTACTGGACCGTGTCGACGCCGTCTGCGACCTCGACTGTCACGACGTCGAATGTCTCCATGTCGACGACCGTCAGATAGCCGTCTGCTTCGGCCGGGGTGAGGAAGTAGCCACCGCCTGCGACACCCGACCGGTGGAGGTGGTGGGCGTCTTCCGGGCGCTCGATGTCGCCGACCGTGATCGTTTCGACGACCTCGAACGACTCGAGGTCGATCACCGCACCCTGATCGTCCATCGTGTTCGCCGTAAACGCGTAGATTCCGTCCTCACCGTCGTGGTATCGGAGCGCGTCGGGGCCACCGTCGACCTCGACCGTCCCGACTTCCTCGTTCTCCTCGTCGGTAACGTCGAGGAATCGGATCGTATCCCCGTCGAGGACACCCATGAGCGTTTCGTCGGGTGTGAGGTACATCCCGCCGGAGAACGAGAGCGTGTCGACGACCTCGTCTTCGGATGGATCGACAACGACCGTCTCGTCGCCGAACTCGACGTACGCGAGCCCGTTGGACGGGCTGTAGGCCTTGTAGTGGGTTCCCTGATCGTCCTCGTCGGCGAACTCGAGGAAGTCCGACCGTTCGTAATTCTCGAGGTCGATCACCGGGACGCCGGGGTCGTTGACGTTCGTCGCGTAGCCGACGCCGTCCATGTCCTCGTGGTAGAGCAATTTGCCGTGGCCCTCGTCCTCGAGACCCGACTGGACGACCTCGCGGACGTCGTGTGAGTCGACGTCGACGACGTAGAACGCGCCCTCGTCGTCGGCGTGGGCCCAGATTTCGTCGTCGGTCGGGTGGTAGATGTGCGTGACACCGGGGCCGACGTCGACCTCGTCGATCACCTCGCGGGATGCGGTGTCGATCACGAGGAGCTGGTCGAGTGAGTTCTCGCCGACGAAGAGCTTCCCGTAGTCGTGAGTGAGCTGCGGATCGCTCCAGTCGGCACCGTCGATCCCGTCGGTGATTTCGTCGACAATCTCCCCGGAGTCGGGATCCACGACGGCAATCTCGTCGGGGGAGAACGCGTAGAGGAGTCCGTCCGATCCCGGCTCCTCGCCGTTCTCGTCGTCATCGTCGTGGTCGTGATCGTGGTCGTGGTCGTGGTCGTCGTCTTCGTCTCCCGATTCGTCGTCAGTCGTCTCCGCTTCATCCTCGAGACAGCCAGCGAGGCCGATCGCGAGACTTCCTCCAGCAACCTGTAAAAACTGCCGTCGAATAACGGGTCGTTTCATACATCGTATCCCATGTTGTATTATAATCGGTATTCTGGTTCGGCTCTCGAAACCGTGCAGGACATTCTCAGTATTCGTCCCGCGGAGGTGACGACAACCACGCCGACGCCCCGGTCCGGGTTCGAACGATCCAGTGGGCACCAGTCCAATCGGTCGGGTGGACGGTACTGCGTCAGAACGCGTTCAACGAGCGTCTCGAGAGACAGGCGGCGATCGTTCGGTGTAGAGCCACCAAACTGACCGACGTGTGACCGTACGGTACACTACCGTCGTTCACAAAGGCATAAATCCGTCCGCTGATTCCGCTCAGATAGCATGGATACCTACGACCTGATAACGCGAAACGCCGAGGAGGTCGTTACCGAATCTGAGGTGCGCGACCTGACAGCCGATCCCGAGGGAAAACGGGCCTACGTCGGCTACGAGCCATCCGGCGTGCTCCACATCGGCCACCTGCTGACGGCGAACAAACTCATCGACCTGCAGGAAGCCGGGATGGAGGTCGTCGTCCTGCTTGCGGACGTCCACGCCTACCTCAACGGCAAGGGTAGCTTCGAAGAGATCCGAGAGACCGCAGAACGGATGAAAGCCCAGTTCATCGCCTACGGCCTCGAGGAAGAGTCCACGGAGTTCGTCTACGGCTCGGAGTTTCAGCTCGACGAAGACTACACGCTCGACCTCCACAAACTCGAGCTCTCGACGACGATGAATCGTGCCCAGCGTGCGATGGCGGAACTGGCCGGTGACGAGACGGCGAAGGTCAGCCACCTCGTCTACCCGCTGATGCAGGCACTGGACATCGAGTACCTCGACCTGGATCTCGCCGTCGGCGGAATGGACCAGCGAAAGGTCCACATGCTCCACCGCGAGGAGGTCCCCGACCTCGGCTACGAGGCCCGTCCCTGCCTGCATACGCCGATCGTCGCCGACCTCACCTCCGGCGAGGGCAAGATGTCCTCGAGCGCAGGCGTCACTATCTCGATGGAGGACTCGACCGACGAAATCGAAGAGAAGGTCAACTCGGCGTTTTGCCCGCCGACGCGCGATCCGGAAGGCGACCTCGAGAACCCCGTCCTCGAACTGTTCGAGTACCACGTCTTCCCCCGCTTCGAGGAAGTCGTCGTCGAACGCCCCGAGAAGTACGGCGGCGACCTCACCTACGACGACTACGAGTCGCTGGCCGCAGACCTCGAGTCGGGTGAACTGCACCCCGCAGACGCAAAGAGCACGCTCGCGGCCCACCTCGACGAACTGATCGAGCCCGGTCGCGAGAAGCTTCGCGAACTGCGCGACTGATCGCTGCTGATTTCACCTGATTCCTCTCGCGGAGACGAATCAGTCGTAGAGATCTTCGACGTCCTCGATCGGAAGGTCGATGTCGGCGTCGACGGCCGCCTCGACCTGCGCGATTGCCCGCACCGGTTCGCTACAGGTTGGACACGGGACGATGAGGTCGACCCGAATCGATCCCTCGCCAGACTCGTCCTCGGCGATTTCGACCACGGTGGCGTCCGTCGGAGACAGGTACTCGGCCTCGAGTGGGTGTTCGTGGCCGTCCTGATGTTCGTCGGTCACAGGTGCCGTATCCTCGAGAGCGACAACAGTGTTGGGGTGGCGAGTGCGGGTGGTGTTCGGCCACCGCTGGCGGGCCCGTAGAGCCCCGGCACCGCGACCGATACCGACACACCCGCCCGATTGAAATGGTCTCGACTCCCATCGAGTGGCATGAACGAGACGCGACGCGCCATCATCGAGGCGATCGCCGACGGCCCGGTATCGGGACCGGAACTGGCCGAGCGCCTCGAGATCTCCCGGGCGGCAGTCTGGAAACACGTCGACGCGCTGCGAGCGGATGGCTTCGAGATCGAAGGAAAAGCCGACGGCTACGAACTGACGGCCGTCGGCCCCTACAACGGGCCCACGGTCGAGTTCGGCCTCGAGGCACCCTTCGAGGTCGAGTACCACGACTCGATCGGCTCGACGAACGATCGCGGGCGCGAACTGGCGACCGAGGGCGCGGCGGACGTCGTCGTCCTCGCAGACGAGCAGGTCGGCGGCCGCGGACGACTCGAGCGCGAGTGGTCTTCGCCGTCGGGTGGCGTCTGGATGAGCGTCGTCTGCAGGCCGACGATTCCGCCCGCAGAGGCGCCGCTGTACACGCTCGCGGCGTCGGTCGCCACGGCTCGCACGGCTCGCGAGGCCGGCGTCGACGCCCGGATCAAGTGGCCCAACGACGTGGTGGTCCCCGTCGGCGAGGACGGCGACTACCGGAAGCTCTCGGGCATCCTCACGGAGATGGAAGGCGAGACAGACCGCGTCGAGTGGCTCGTCGTCGGGATCGGCGTCAACGCGAACCTCGAGGCCGAGGACCTTCCCGAGGGGTCGACGAGCGTCAGCGAGGAAGCAAACGATGTGGACCGTCGCGTGTTCGTCCAGCGGCTGCTCGAGGAGTTCGAGAGCCTCCGGAGCGACCTCGAGACGGTCGTCCCCGCGTGGCGGGACCTCGCCCTGACCCTCGGTCAGCGCGTCCGCGTCGATCGACCGGGCGGCACGCTCGAGGGCGAGGCGGTCGACGTCACCGACACCGGCGCGCTCGTGGTGCGAACCGACGAGGGCCGAACGACGGTCTCGGCTGGCGACTGCGAACACCTCCGACCGGTCTGATCGCTCACGCGGATACGGACCAGACGATCACTCGAGGGTGACCCGGGAGGTCGGCTCCGGCCGGTCCTCGACGCCGTCACGGTCGACCTGAATCGTCAGGACGGGAACCGGCGCGCGCCTGACGACGCACTCGGTGATGCTGCCCAGCAGGAGGCGATCGATGCCGCCACGACCGTGTGTTCCCATGACGACGAGGTCGCAGTCGCTGGTCTCGGCTTCCTCGACGATCGCGCGACTGGGAGAACCCTCGCGAACGACCGTCTCGACCGGGATATCCGACGGAACGATCTCCTCGAGTCGCCGAAGGGCTCGTTCCCCGTCCCCCCTGAGAACGTCGCTGACGCCGTCCCAGGCGGTCTCCATCGGCAGGCCGACGTAGCCGGCCGCGTTGACGACGTAGAGCCCGCGGATGGTGGCGTCGTGTTCCCGCGCGAGGTCGACGGCGTACTCGAGTGCCTGTTCGACCTCCGGGGAACCGTCCGTGGGGGCGAGGAGCTGGTCGTACATAGTCGTGCGATAGCACATAACACGGGAGCAGCCATAAGCGTTTTTACGCAGCATCGTACAGCTTCGTCACCAGTCGGTAGATCGGGGCGATCCGATCACGCAGACGGGAAGACGACGTTACGGACGTCGTCGACGCTCGCCCGTCGGACGACGGCACGCACCGGGTCTCGCACGCCGCTGAGATTGTCCGAGTCGCCGTCGAGGACGAGCAACCGTGCCTCCCGACCCGGCTCGATTAGCCCGTACTCGAGGTTGGCGAGGTCGGCCCCGTTGACGGTCGCCATCCTGAGGATTTCGTCGTCCGACAGGTCGGAGAGTTTCGAGAGAAACGCCATCTCGCGGAACATCGACGGCGAGTTGAGCATCACGTTGTCCGTGCCGAGCGCCAGCGTCGTCCGCTCGGACAGGTCCTCGTACGGCGAGAGGCCGACGCCGGTGACGAGATTCGAGCGCGGACAGACCACGATCGGTACCTCGCTGTCGGCGATCCGATCGAGGTGGACCGATTCCGGGTGGACGACGTGGACGAGAAAGTCCGGGTCGAGGTCCAGCGCGGGGTTGATGTCGCTCGAATCGACTTCGCCCGCGTGGATGCCGAAAGGCTTGCCTGCCTCGCGAGTTGCTCGCCGCTCGCGGTCGAAGTCCGCGTCGTTGGCTCCGCTGGCACCGAATCCGTCGCCCGCGTGCATGGCGTCGACCGAGCCGCGGGCGAACGCGAGGGCGTCGATCTCGAGTCCGTCACCCGCGTCCCGGAGCATCTCGACGCCCTCCACGTCACCCTCGCGGAAGTCCAGACAGGCTGCGGTCCCACCGCGTTGCATGAACGACAGCGATCGGCGAACGGCGGCGACGAGTTCCTCGCGGTCGGCCGCGCGGAGCAACCGGTGTTTCAGTCCGTCCGGCGGGGCGACGAGCTCCTCGAGCGTGAGCCCCCGGCCGGCTTCCTTGGCGATCGAGTCGCCGACGTGCGTGTGAGCGTTGACGAACGCTGGACAGATCAGGTCGGCACTGTGTACCGCCGCCTCCTCGACGGCCTCGATGCGGCCGTCCTCGCCGACGATCACCCGCCCCTCGACCGGTTCGAACTCTCGACCCCGTAGAATCGTCCCAGTCAGTTCCATACGGTGGTGTTCGTGGGCTCACCCTTCAACGGTTCGGGGTCTCGAGAGCGGACGCAACTCCCGTAGAGTGACCAACAGTGGGCCGACGACGGCTTGCGCGAACAGCAACGCACTTTAGCGCGCCCACCCCAGATCCGGTATGAGCACCCAGACCGCCGATCTCGAGCAGTCAGCCGGGGAGGCGCGGGCCTCGGTCGTCGTCGTCGACTACGGCCTCGGGAACCTCCGGAGCGTTACCCGGGGTCTCGAGCGCGCGGGCGCGGCCGTCGAGATTACGGACGATCCCGACGCGTTCGAGGCGGCAGACGGCGTCGTCCTCCCGGGCGTGGGCGCGTTCCGCGAGGGCGTCGAAAACGCCGATCCGATCCGCGAGGACCTGCTCGCCGTCGCCGAGCGCGACCAGCCGCTCTTTGGCATCTGTCTCGGCATGCAGATGCTGTTGACGACGAGCGAGGAAGGCGCGACCGACGGCGACGCGGCCGTCGAGGGCCTCGACCTGATTCCAGGCACCAACGTGCGGTTCTCGGAGGGGCAGAAGGTCCCCCACATGGGCTGGAACGAACTCGAAGTTGAGCACGACCACCCGCTCGTCGACGGCGTCGAGGGTGAATACGCCTACTTCGTCCACTCCTACTACGCGGTCCCTGACGACGAAGACGCGACGGTGGCGAGTACGGACTACGAACGGGAGTTCCCCGCCATCGTCGCCAACGAGGACGGCACCGTCTTCGGCACCCAGTTTCACCCCGAAAAAAGCGGCGAGACCGGGTTGCAGATCCTCCGGAACTTCGTCGACATCTGCGTCTCGGACTGACTGCCAGCTACGACCACGATTCGGTTTTCGCGGGACAGGCGACACGACGCTCGAGTGCCAACGCGACCGATTCCCGGAGAGAGCGAGGGTGACAGCCATCTGCTGGTTCGGTGACGCGACCCACGACCGGGGCTGGAACGTACCCGACGGCTGTCCAGTATCCTAGTAGCGCTAATCGAATACTAGGACACTGGTATGTATCTGTTCCTTAATTATATTCAAATCAAACCTTTTGACGCGAGCGGGGGATCACTCGGTCATGTCCCACTTCGAATCGGCGGGCGGAGTCGAGTCGACGGCCGCACGCGACGAGGGCGGATTCGAACCCGACGACGACGTGCTCGCGACCGCACAGGGGGCCATCGGCGTGGTCCACCAGACCTCCGAGACGGTCGACGACGAACTCGAGGCGATCAACGACCTCGCGACCGTACAGGTCGAGAGTATGATCGCCGTCGCCGAGGACGTCTCAGACCTGAGCGCGACGATCGAGGAGGTCGCCTCGAGTGCCTCGGAGATGGCCAACCGAAGCGAGCGGGCAGCCGACGCCGTCGAGGCGGGTACCCAGGCGTCGACCGACGCTGCGGCGGCGATGGACGACGTCGTGGAGATCGTCGAGACGGTCGCGACGGACGTCGATCGACTGGCCGAGAGCGTCGAGCGCATCGACGAGATCGTCGACGTCATCTCGGGGATCGCCGACGAGACGAACCTGCTCGCGCTCAACGCCTCGATACAGGCCGCACAGGCCGGCGAGGACGGCGCGGGATTCGGTGTCGTCGCCAACGAAGTCAAATCGCTGGCCAACCAGTCCCAGGAGCGCGCCAGCGAGGTCGAAGGCGTCGTCTCCGAGATCACCGCAGCCACCGAAACGCTCACCGAACGCCTCGAGTCAGCCGTCGAAGTCGCCGAAACCGGTGCCGAGCGCGCCGGGGACGCCGAAGCCGAACTCGAGACCGTCTCCGGGGCCGTCGACGACGTCGCGACGGGACTCGAGGAGGTCTCCGGGGCCACGAGCGAGGGGGCGAAGGCGAGCGAACGCGTGGCCCATCGGTGTGACGAGACCGCAGACTCCGCCGAGCAAATCGACGACGCGATCGACGAGATCGAGGCGATGCGCTCCCGCCAGACGGACATGATCGGCGAAGTCGATCACGCCCTCGAGGTGGCGACCGACGCCCGTCGAAACCGGTTCGGGAACGGGCCGAAAGTGCCGGCAGGCGTTCGGGGGATCGACGCGGCTGGCGGAATCCCGGAGGGCTGTCGTGGCGTGGTCGAGGTCGCCTCCGGAACGCCCGGCCCGGACGTCGACGACGTGGTCGCCTCGCTCGTCGCCAGCGCGCTCGCAAACGAGTACGCCGTCTCCCTCTCGCTGACCGAGAGTCTCGACCGGCGGACGCTCGAGCGTACCTGCCGCGACCGAGACGTTGACCTCCGCCGGGCGTTCGACCGGGACGACCTGTTCGTCATCGACCTCTTCGACACGTGGCGAGACGACGAGAACGTCTTCGACGTCCGAAGCCGGTCGCTGGGCGACGTCAACGAGCGGATCGATCGCCGACGTGACCGCCGACTTCTGGTGATCGGAAACATCGCAGGCGAGATCCACGCGTTCGGCGAACAGGCCGCCCGGGAGACGACCTACGACAACGACGGTGGCGTCCTCGAGGCCGCGGATACGGTCGTGAACGTCGTCGGCGAGGCAGTACCGGCCACACTCGGAGAGTTCTACGCCGGCGCGGCCGATCAGGTGGTTCGCGTCGAACCGGGACCTGACGTCGCCGTCGTGCGGACGCCCTGACGCAGACTCGAGCGCGAACGTGCGCCGAGTCGCCCACGTTTATCTGGTCCGGGAGTGACAGTACGTCTATGTCCGAGTTCGAACAGCGGGCGAGTCTCGGGGTCGGGATCGTCCTCCTCGTCGTCTTTGCCGGGGTGCTGTGGGTGGGCCTCGAGGGATGGTCGCTCGAGCAGGTCGCGGTTACCCCCACGACCGTTGCGTCCGCCGTTGCCGGACTGACGCTGCTGCTCGGCGGACTCGCGTTCGTGATCGCTGGTCTTCGAGAACGGGTGAGCGTGGCCGGTCGAACGGTCGGCTGGTGGGACCTGTTCTCGCTCGGGTTCGTCTTCCTCGGGGCCTACATGGCGATTTCGGGACTCGTCCAGAGCGCCGACCTGTCGATGTACGCGCTCCTGACCGTCGGAGCCGGCGTCGCCTTCGCTGCCGTCGGCATCCAGCACATCCGCCACGGCCGTCCCGAAGACCGAGAGCCCTCCACGCGGCAGGTGGCGACGATCCTCGTCGGAACGATGGCCGTCCTCGTCGGCCTGAGCGTCCTCATGCTCTGGTCGGCCTGACGTGCCCACATCCAAAACCACATCACGGCGAACTGGGTGGCTGCCAGAGTTTTCGTTGATCACGATCATTTATGACTGACGAGGGCCCACCTCCCGGTATGTTCGGAATACTGACCGACGACGCGGCCCTCGCTCGAGCGGACCTCGCCGACGCGACGTACTACCTCGCCGAGGGCGTCGACGGCACCCGACGGGAGCCGTTGCCCGATGCGATCAACTCGGTGGCCTGCTGGGGCGATACGGCCGCCGTTCGCGACCGTCCCGATCGAGCAGCCGTGACGGCCGACGGCGTTCGAGCCGTTCCCGCGACCGAGGGCCACCACTGGGCGACCGTCTGCCCGACCGATTCCGACTACCGGGACGGGGTGCTCGAGCGCCTCGAGCAGGTTGGCCGCGTCGGCGACGTGCGACTCACCACGCTGGGGTTCCCCGGTGACGGGTTCTGCCGCTGTGGACGCTGTCGCCAGCAGTTCGGCGCGAGCGACCACGACGACTGGACCGACTGGCGCACCGACGTCGTCACCTCGTTCGTCGCGGACGCCGCCGCCCGCGTCGACGGGCGACTGACCGCGACGCTGTACCCGGACCCGTATCCGAACCACCTCCGCGAGCGCGCTGGCCTCGACCCACAGGCGCTGGCCCAACACGTCGACGAGTTCCTCGTCCCGCTGTGTTCGATCGGCTACGAGACCACCTACTGGGTCGAGTCGCTCGCCCGCGGGTTCGCCACCGAACTCGAGGGCCTCGAGCCGTCGCTGTCGGTCCAGGTGTCGGCCCCCGAGGCAGACGTCGAGCGACTGACCGGGCTCTCCCGACAGGTCGCCCCGCACGTCGACCGGATCGTCTACGGGACTCACCCCGACGACGTCGACGTGATCACGGAGACGATCGATCGGGTTCGGGACGCCCTCGAATCCGACGAGCAGGGTGGGAATTCGGACGCTGGATCGACGGCGGCTGCAGATGCCGCTCGAGTCAGCAACTAATCGGTTCCTGTCCCGGATCCGGACAACCGCGGCGTTTCGATACGGGAGCGGACTCTCGAGTAACGAACAGCCGGCGCGCTACAGCAGTTCCCGGACCTCTGAATACCACATGTCGTGGTAATCGACGTGGCCCACGCGGCGCGCGATCGCCACCGCGAGCACGTGCCAGCAGCGATCGGTCGGATCGTCAGGGTCGATGTTGTACTCGCTGTCCTTGCAGGTACAGCCCTCGCCCTCGACGATGTACTCGTCCTCGTAGCCGACGACGATCGTGAAATCGCGATAGGCCTTGACCCGACCCTCGCCGACGGCTTCGATAGCGCGAACCCCGCGGTCGCCGTGGACGCGAGCGATCTGCTCGACGATCGTCGGCGTCAGCTCACCTTCCTCCTCGAGGCGAGCCTGCCAGCGCTCGACGGGGTTCTCGTCGGTCACGCTCGAGTCTCTCGCCCGGACTGTAAAATCGATTTGGGTGTCGTTCGACACACCCGAGCGCCAACCTCGAACGGCCCCATCGCCCGAGACCACACCGTTTTTCGCCCGGCCCCGCCCAGAGGTGGTATGCGCGTCACCGAGGGCGGACTCGAGCTCGAGGTCCCCGGGGAGCAGACCGAGGGCGTCGAGGAGTCGGTCTTCTACAACCCCCGACAGGAGCTGAATCGGGACCTGACGATCGCCACGTTGCGAGCCTTCCGCGAGCGCGAGCCACGCGCCGGGTCGTACCTCGACGCGATGACCGCGAGCGGAATCCGCGGGGTCCGGGCCGCCGCAGACGGCTGGGACGTCACCTGCACCGACGTCAGCGACGACGCCGTCGCCCTCGCCCGGGCGAATCTCGAGCGCAACGGGCTCGAGGCGACGGTCGAGCGCCGAAACGCCAACGCGGTGATGCACGAGCGCCCGTTCGACGTGATCGACCTCGATCCGTACGGCACGCCGATGCCCTTCGCAGACGCCGCGTTCGCGAAGTGCCGGGACCTGGTCTGTGTCACCGCGACGGACACCGCGCCACTGTGTGGGGCGCACTTCCAGAGCGGCGTCCGATCGTACTCCGCAGTGCCGCGAAACACTGACTACCACACCGAGATGGGCGTCCGGATCCTGCTGTCGGCGCTCGCCCGCAGCGCCGCCCGGTTCGACGTCGGCGCCACCCCACTACTGACCCACGCGACCAGTCACTACGTCCGGACCTACCTCGAGTTAGACCGGAAGGCGACGGCCGCAGACGCGGCGATCGACGAACTCGGCCACCTGTATCACTGCGAGGACTGCCTCTACCGCGAGGCCGATCCCGGGCTGGTCGCCGACCCGCTCGAGCGCTGTCCTCACTGTGACGGCGAGCGCGTGCTCACCGCGGGGCCGATCTGGCTCGGGCCGATCCGTGATCGGGAGTTCGTCGCGGACGTGCGTGCGGAAATCCCAGACGAGTTCGGTACCGCCGACGCTGCGCGCGAACTCTGTGACGAACTCGTGACCGAACTCGACCGCCCCACCCACTACGACCAGCACAAGCTCTGCAAGAACTGGGGGCTCCCTGCCAACGCGATGGACGACTTCCTCGCGGACCTCCGTGCGGCCGGGTTCGAGGCCGCTCGAGCCCACTACGGCGGGACGACGTTCAAGACCGACGCCACCGTCGGCGAGATTTACGCGGCAACCGAGGCGAATCTCGAGTGAGCTGTGGACGTCACCGACGGACGAACGAGCAGGGCGAGAACCGTTCACTCGCGGTGAATTGTTGTTTTGTGGCGTCGCGTGGTAGTCTCCCGTAGCCGTGTCCCAGTTCAGACGCGTTCTCAGGTTCGCCATCCGGGTGGCGACGATCGCCCGTGAGCAACAGCTCACGCTGCTGGCCGCTGGCGTCGCCTTCTACGGCTTCATCTCGCTCGTTCCGCTCATGTTGCTCGCACTCGGTATCGCCGCCTCCATCGGCGGCGAACCGCTGGCGAATCGGCTCACCGCGGCCGCGACGGACGTGCTCACCGAACCCGCACGGGAGTTGCTCACCGAGACCGTCCTCGACGAGTCCGGCCGACAGAGCGCGACCGTCGCCGGCGCACTCGGCCTGCTGTGGGGCTCGAGTCGCGTCCTGCGAGGGCTCGACCGGGCGTTCTCCCAGCTGTACGGAACGGCCGGATCGAAGTCGTTCCTGAAGACGTTCTGGGACGCGACGGTCGTCTTCCTCGCAATCGCGCTGGGACTGGCGATCGTCGGCACGGTCGAGGTCGTCATTCGATTTCTCCCGGTGATCGACCTCGGCTGGTTTGGCCCGGCGTTCCTCGTCGTGGGGCTGCTCGTAACCTTCCTCCCGCTGTACGTGATCTTTCCCGATGCAGACGTCGGGATCGTGGAGGCATTGCCGGGGACGATCATCGCTGCCGTCGGCTGGTTCGCCCTGAGTCGGACGTTCTCCATCTACGCCGCGATCGCAACCGAGAACGCCGTCTACGGTGCCCTCGGCGGCGTCTTCCTCGTCATGATCTGGCTCTACGTCGGTGCCATCGTCCTCCTGCTTGGGGCCGTCTGCAACGTCGTCCTCGCCGACCGTGAACGGGATCGGCAGCTACAAAGTCCCGGCGCTCGACAGGTCTGAACAGAAGCGATGACCGACGACGAAACGGGTGCCGACGAGGGAGCGCCGGAGGACCGCTCGAGCGGCGACGACGGCGTCGACGGTAGCGACGGCGAAACCGGCGGCGCAGGCGGTGGCGACGACGGACACGACGTCGACGTCGGGGACGTCCACGCGGCCGGGACCGACGCCGCAGGTGGCGCCACGCGCTCGAGCGCTCGGACCCGGGATCGCGCCGACGACCCCGAAGCGCTCCGCGAGGAGATCGAGCGACTGCGCGACCGCGTCGACGAGTTCGAAGATTCCGTCGAGAGCCGGACTGTCCAGCGTGACTCCCTCGAGGGGGACCTGAAACGCTACGTTCGCCGCAAGATCCGGCGTGGCCACGCCCGCGGCTGGGGGCCGTACGTCGTCTTGCTGTACGGGACGGTGCTCGCGCTGGGGGCGTTCTACTATCTCGACGGCATCTGGGCGATCCTCGCGATGTTCGTCGTCTGGACCTCCACGCTGGGCGTCTACGTCCTGATGGTGCTGTTCGGCGCGGGACTGTCTGCGATGCAGGCACCGCGGCGCCTGCTGGACGCGATCGGCGAACGGCGCTCCTGATCGGTCCTCGCCGGATACGCACCTGCAGTTCCGTCACACTCACTCCCACAGCGACACGGAAACCGACCCTCGTCGGACCCCGCCGTACCCGGCTGGGTCCCGTGTGCCAGCAGTTCCGTCGATTCTCCTCTCGTTCCCTTTCCAGTCGTTTTCCGACCAGTTACAACCCGATCGCGCGGTCAGACCGACTCCTCGAGACACAGGTCCGACGGAACACAGCTCGAAAATCGCCGACGATGCAGTCCTAGAAGGTTTCCAGATACCGGTCGAGTTCCCACTCGGAGACGTCGATCAGGTACTCCTCGAACTCCTGTTTCTTCGCTTCGACGAACTTGGGTGCGACGTGCTCGCCGAGGGCGTCGTAGACGGCCTCGTCCGCTTCGAGTGCCTCGATGGCCTCACCGAGGTTGCTGGGTAGCGTCTCGATACCGTACTCGTCGCGAGTTTCCTCGTCGAACTCGTAGATGTTCTCTCGGACCGGGTCGGGACACTCGAGGTCCTGTTCGATGCCGTCGAGACCGGCGTGGATCATGACGGCGAGGGTGAGGTAAGGGTTACACGAGGGATCCGGCGAGCGCAGTTCGATACGCGAGGCAGCCGGAACGCGCGCGGCCGGCTTGCGGACGAGCACGGACCGGTTGCGGTCGGACCAGGCGATGTAGACCGGTGCTTCGTAGCCGGGGACGAGGCGCTTGTAGCTGTTCACGGTGGGGTTCGCGACCGCCGTGATCGCGGGGGCGTGCTCGAGAATGCCGGCTGTGAACGCGTGGGCCTCCTCGCTCAGGTTGAACTCGTCGTCCTCGTCGTGGAACGCGTTCTCGCCGTGCTCGGTGAACAGCGAGATGTGCGTGTGCATCCCCGAGCCAGCGACCTTTGCGATGGGTTTGGGCATGAACGTCGCGTGGAGGTCGTGCTGGGCGGCGATGGCGCGAACGACCGTCCGGAACGTCGCGACGTTGTCGGCCGTCGCGAGCGCGTCGTCGTACTCGAAATTGATCTCGTGTTGTCCCTCGGCGACCTCGTGGTGGCTGGCTTCGATCTCGAAGCCCATGTCCTCGAGACCGTAGATGATGTCACGTCGGACGTCCTGTGCGAGGTCCTTTGGCGCGAGGTCGAAGTAACCGCCGGCGTCGTTGGTCTTCGTCGTTGCGCGGCCCTCCTCGTCCTCTTCGAAGAGGAAGAACTCTGGCTCTGGTGCGGCGTTGACCTGATAGCCCATCTCCTCGGCACGGTCGATCGCGTTCCGGAGAACGCGGCGTGGGTCGCCCTCGAACGGCTCGCCGGAGGACGTGTCGTAGACGTCGCAGATGAGACGAGCGGCGGCGCTGTCTTCTTTCTGCCGCCAGGGGAGAATCGCGAAGGTATCTGGGTCCGGAACCAGACGCATGTCAGATTCCTGAATGCGGACGAAGCCCTCGATCGAGGAGCCGTCGAAGTAGATCCCCTCGGTGAAGGCCTTCTCGGCCTGCCGGGCCGGGACGGAGACGTTCTTCACCGTTCCAAGAATGTCCGTAAACTGAAGTCGAAGGAAGTCGACGTCGTTAGCTTCGATCTCCTCGAGTACAGCCCGTTCGGCTGCAGTAAGCTTTCCGCTTGTCATCTTTCTCGTCGTCGTATCCAAGCATCCCCCCTACTAAAACACTACTGCTCCAAGCAAATCTTCTCCTGCCCGATCGAAATTGTATATTCGTAAATTTCTAATGCCCTGAGTGAGAGGATCAAGCTGATGACGTACGAAAATCTCGATGCGAAACTAGTAAATGCACTTCTGGGCGATGGCCGCGCGAGTTTGCGCAGCCTCGCCGAAGAGCTCGACGTCTCCGTGACCACCGTCTCGAACCACCTCTCTGACCTCGAAGAAGAGGGCGTTATCGAGGGCTACACGCCAAAAATCGATTACGACGCCGTCGGCTACGACGTCACCGCCGTGATCCAGCTCCAGGTCGAAGGGAACGCCCTTCCCGACATCACCGACAGCCTTCGCGACCACCGTCAGATGACCTCCGTCTACGAGGTGACCGGCGACTACGACGTCATCGCCATCGGCAAGTTCAAAGATACGGACGGTATGAACGACCAGATCAAACAGTTGCTCACCGATCCCGACATCAAAGCCTCGAACACCAGCGTCGTCCTCAACGCCGTCACGGAGAACGAACAGTTCGAACTCGAAGTTGGCGAAGACGCCTGATTCTGCAGGAGCTGAACGCTCTCCCGAGGATCGTCGTCCGAAGGACTGCGATCACGCCCACAGGGGAGTGCGAACTGCGACGGGGCCGGTCGACGCGTCGGTCACCGCACGTAAAGGACGAGCAATCCGAGTGCGAGTAACAACAGCCCCCACCACAGCGAGTCGCCGGGGAGGACCTTCAGAATCAACGTGACGATGCCCGATGAGAACAGCGACCAGCCGAGTGTCGTCTGGTAGGCCATAGCCGGCGTACGACGGCGGGACACAAAGGTTGCCCCCCTGTCACATTTCCGACGACTCGGCACCGGACGACGGTGCAACCACTCGAGAACCGTCTCGCGGCGTCTAATCGCGCGTTCGACGATGACACTCGAGCAGCTACGGGCGAGTGGCGTAGAAGACGTTGGCACCCGTGGCGTCGACGACCGATCGAAATGCGCGACATGGAATAGTAAACGTTGGAAATCAATTCTAGCCTATATACTAATACTGGTGTTCAAAATCCGAATATTATTACCGATGTACGGAGAATTGACAGTAACGGGTACACTGACGCGCCCGAGAGATAGCGATGACATCGACACTAGAACGGTGGTTCGTCCCACCACGGAACGTCTTCGGCTGGGGAACGGCACGAACGGCAGGGAGCGTCGTCGACGACCTCGAGTGCTCGACGGTGCTCGTCGTCACGGACGACGGCGTCAAAGATGCGGGCGTCCTCGATCCGATAACGGACTCGCTCGAGGCGGCTGGCGTGGCTTACGAACTGTTCGACGGGACGGTTCCGGATCCGACCGCGAGCGTCGTCGCAACCGCGGCCGATCGATACGGCGCCGTCGACGCCGACGGGATCGTCGCTGTCGGTGGCGGGTCGTCGATCGACACGGCCAAAGCCGCGGCGGCGATGACGACAACCGACGGATCGATCCTCGAGTACGCGGGTCTCGGCCAGCTTCCGAACGATACGCCACCGCTCGTGATCCTTCCGACGACGTCGGGGACCGGAAGCGAAGCGACGACGTGGAGCGTCATCCGCGACGAAGCAGAGGGGGTCAAGCGGTCGATCGGCGATCAGGCCCTCCTCCCGGATGCGGCAATCGTCGACCCCGAACTGACCGAGAGCGTCCCCGTCCCCATCGCGGCGGCGACCGGAATGGACGCGCTCACCCACGCGATCGAGGCGTACGTCTCCGTCCACCGGCAGAGCCAGACCTCTGCGCTCGCGCTCGACTCGATCGAGAAGATCGGTGCCTTCCTCCCCCGTGCCGTCGGTCGCCGCGGGACGGACCGCGAGGCGCTAACCGCGATGGCAAAAGCCAGCAACCAGGCGGGCATGGCGTTCAACGGCGCAGGACTCGGTGCCGTCCACGCACTGTCCCACCAGGTCGGTGCACAGTTCCACGTCCCTCACGGCCTCGCCAACGCCGTCTTGCTGCCGTACGTGATGGAGTACAACCTCCCAGTGGTCCCCGAGGAACTGGTCGACGTCGCCGAGGCACTCGGCGAAGCCGTCGATTCGACCGAGCCTGCCCGCCGAGAGGGGTACAGGGCCGTCCGCGCCGTCCGACGACTGTGCGACGACGTCGATATCCCCCGGACGCTCGAGGACGTCGACGCCGACCCCGACGCGATCGAGGGCCTCGCAGCCCAGGCCATGCGCGACGGCTCGCTGATCGGCAATCCGCGCGACACCGACGTCGGCGATCTCGAGACGATTCTCGAGCGAGCCTTCGAGGGGACTCTCGAGTACGAGAACGTGCTGTAGCAACCAGGGCAATCAAACGACGATTCTCACAATCGAGACGAACCTCGGGTCAAATCTCGGCGAGTGAGCGGTTCGAAGAGCCCGAGTGGAGCGCAGTTCGGAACGAGCGGTGCGAGTGAGACCCGCGAATGGTGAACGGGGAACGAAGTGGTCCGTGACCGACGCCGTTCACCGAGCGCCCCGCGCTCGGGCCGACGACTGATGGGGAGATCCCGAAGGGACCGGAGCGGAAGGAGGAGTGCTCTTGTACTGAATTTTGCCGAGGGTGCGGCGGAGCCGCGCCTACAGAGCAAAATTCAGTTTCACATCATGCCGCCCATGCCGCCGCCCATGCCGCCCATGCCGCCGCCCATGCCTCCCATGCCGCCGCCCATGCCGCCGGCATCGGGCATCTCTTCGTCATCGCCTTTGTCGGTGGAGAGGTCGCCAGCGGAGATGATGTCGTCGATCTTGAGGACGAGGTTCGCGGCCTCGGCAGCGGAGGAAACGGCCTGTTCTTTGGCGTGAGCGGGCTCGACGACGCCGGCGTCGAAGGTGTCCTCGACGTCGCCGGTAAAGACGTTCAGGCCAGCGCGGACGTCGCCGTCGTCGTGGGCAGCGCGCAGGTCGACGAGCGTGTCGATGGAGTCGAGACCGGCGTTCTCGGCGAGCACGCGCGGGACGAGCTCGAGCGAGTCGGCGAAGGCCTCGACGGCGAGCTGTTCGCGACCGGAGACGGAGTCGGCGTAGTCACGGAGGCGCGAGGCGAGTTCGACCTCGATCGCACCGCCACCGGCGAGGACGCGGCCGTCGGCGACAGTCTGGGCGACGACGTCGAGGGCGTCCTGAACGCCGCGCTCGAGTTCGTCGACGACGTGGTCGGTCGAGCCACAGAGCAAGAGCGTGACGCCGTGGGCTTCCTCGCCCTCGACGTAGAACAGTTCGTCCTCGTCGTCGCGGGTGACGTCACCGTGGCCGAGGTCGTCTTCGGTCGCACTCTTGAGATCGGAGACGATGGACGCGCCGACGACCTCCTGCAGGAACTCGAGGTCGGACTTCTTGGCGCGCCGGACGGCGAGGATGCCCTCCTTTGCGAGGTAGTGCTGGGCGAGGTCGTCGATGCCCTTCTGGCAGAAGACGACGTCGGCATCGAGGTCGACGATCTGGTCGACCTTCTCGCGAAGCTGCTGTTCTTCGCGGTCTAAGAACTGCTGGAGCTGATCGGGGTCGGTGACGGAGACCTCGGTGTCGATGTCGGTCTCTTCGACCTCGATCGGGGAGTTCAACAGCAGGATGTCGGCGTCTTCGGCCTCGGTGGGCATGTCGTCGTGGACGGGGTCCTTGTCGACGATGCCACCCTCGAGCAGGTCGGACTCGCCGACGCCCGAACCGGTCTGGGTCTCGATGTTCAGGAACTCGAGGTCGACGACGTTACCGCCGTCTTCGTCTTCGACGGTGACGGCACCGACGGCGTCGACGATCAACTGAGAGAGGTGTTCTTTGTTGACCTCGGCTCCCTTGCCGGTCATCGAGGTTTCGGCGGTCTTGCGCAGGAGGTCCTCGTCCTCGGTGTCGATCTCCGTGGCGATGTCGTCGATCTCCTCGCGGGCCTGTTCGGCGGCGAGGTGGAAGCCCTTGATGATCGCCGTCGGATGGATGTCCTGCTCCAGGAGGTCCTCTGCGTTCTTGAGGAGTTCACCCGTGACCGCGACGGCCGTCGTGGTCCCGTCACCGGCTTCGTCCTCCTGCGTTTCGGCGACCTCGATGATCATCTCGGCCGTCGGATTGTCGATGTCCATCTCTTTGAGGATGGTCACGCCGTCGTTGGTGACCGTTACCGATCCCAGCGAGTCGACGAGCATCTTGTCCATTCCTTTCGGGCCGAGCGTCGAACGGACGGCTTCGGCGACCGCTCGAGCGGCGCTAATGTTGTAGTCCTGGGCGTCTTTGTCTTTGACGCGCTGGGCGTCCTCGCTCATGACGATCATCGGCTGTCCCTGCTGCATTCGCTGGCTCATAGTCAGCCGATTCGTTGTTTGTCCTTCTACATAAGTGTAACGCTATCCGGTATCAGTGGCGACGGAGGGGAGCGGTCGCAACAACAGGAAAATCAGGAGAATGCAGCGCCGCCCCGAGGGAGTACTCGCTGTCACCCGATCGGCCACGGAGAGTCCAATCACCGGAAGAGTTGCTTTTTTAAGTATCACCGGGCCGGCCGGTCTCTACTATCGGTGATCGTACGACGAGTGCCACCGATCGCTCTCGTGACGATCCGGACAGGGAACGTGCTGCCGTGACGATCACCGGGCACGGGTCAGCACGACAGGGAATACAGGATGCACGGCGTGTGACGTGCAGTTGGAGGAGGGAACGCCGAGACCATAAAACCAATCCCTCCGGGGTGAAAGTGAAATCGCCAGACGGAAGCGGGGTAACTGTCGCGTCAGACGGGTGTCCGCCGGTCGTCATCCGCCTCGAGTGGCGGTCGAAACCGGGCCGAAATATTCGTTCGTTGACAGCACAAGACACTTATCGTATCACTCGAGACGACAGTTCATGAATCGGGAGTCCCTCCTCGCGATCGCCGCCCTCGTGGTCGTGGTCGCGACCCTGTCGACCCTCCTCCTCGGCGGGGCCATCACCAACCCCGACGAACCGGATGCCCCGCGGGAGGTCGCGCCATCCGTCCTCGAGACCACCCTCGCGGCCGACGAGGTCTCCGGCGAGACGGCCACGCTGGTCGTCGACACGCACCTCGAGGCCCGCGCTGGTCACACTGAGAACGCGACGCTCGTCCACCGTGCGACCAACGGCGACACCGGACTGGTCGAAGACACCACCACCATCGGCGTCGACCCGATCGACGACGGTGCCGAGGAAGTCGTCACCAGCACGATCGACGTGCCACGAGACGGGAGCCACGAGATCGAGACGCTCGTCTACGTCGACGGCACGCGGACCGACGCGACGAGCTACCGGGTCTCCGGAATGGACTCGCTACCCCCGACGTACGCCGACTCGAGTCTCGACTTCCACCGCTTCGGTGACGAGGGCTACGCGCTCGCTGACGTCCCCGCACTCGAGTACACGATCCAGTCGGCCGACGGCCAGACCGCCCACCTCGAGGTCGCCAGTTACCTGACCAACGGCGGCGAGGACGCCGCAGGCGACCTCGAACTCGAGGTGAAAGCCCGGCAGGCCGACTCGAACATCGTCGCCGACCGCGAGACCGTCCCCGTCGAGGACGTCGACCCCGGTGAGACGGTCGCGCCGACGACCGACCTCGAGGTCCCCGACGAGTACCGGTACCACCTCGACGCCATCCTCTGGCGCGACGGCTCGATCGTCGCCACCGAGCGAGCGGGTGCCGACCTCCGGCCCGAGTCAGTCGTCGAGAACGCGAGCGACGCCGACGAGCGTGGTCTCGACGCCACCGACTTCGAGGAAACCGACGGCGTGGAGACGGTCCCCGCAGACGACAGCGGACCGGTTCGCGACGACGTCGCCGAAGAAGCAGGCGACGGCACACCCGGCTTCGGCCCACTCGGCGCTGCCGTGGCCGTCGCAGTGGGCCTCGCACTCGTCGGCGCGGCCAGCCGGCGACGAAAACGACCGGAGCCCAATCGCCGAACGCCCTGAGACGCCACTCGAGTGCACCAACAAACCAACCGCCCCAGATCCATGACCGACCCACACAGCGCCGACTCACCGATCGAACCGGACGCCGACCGTCACCAGCCAGCCGACGCGGGTGCTCAGCCACCGACTGACGGTACTGCCCCCGGGTCGCCGGCCAGCACCGACTCGCGACTCGGGCCGAACGTCGACGACGTCCGTCGCCTCCTCGCCTGGGGCGCGCTCGCGATCTGTTCGTTGCTCGTGGTCGTCGCCGTGATCCAGTTCTACGGGAGCGTGACCGACGCGATCGACCTCTGGATCGACTCGAGACACCAGCCGATCGCTCAGGCGGCGTTCAACCTCGTGGTCGTCTTGCTGTCGCTGATCGGGATCTCGGCGCTACTGCGCGAACTGAGTGAGTGAGCGGGCCTAAAAGTGGGGACGCTGACGCGCCTGCTTACCGTTCGTCGATCGGGACGAGTTCCTCGTCGTCCGAGCCGGTGTAGCGAGCGCGCGGGCGGATGAGGCGGTTGTCCTCCTGGTACTCGAGGACGTGTCCGACCCAGCCACCGACGCGGCTCATCGCGAAGATGGGCGTGTACATGTCGATCGGAATGCCGAGCTGGTAGTAGACCGACCCGGAGTAGAAGTCGACGTTCGGGGCGATTCCCTTCTCGACGAGGCCTTTCTCCTCGGTGAGGTACGCTTCGATCGTGGTGGTGATGTCGTACCACTTGTCGTCGCCGGTCTCGGCGAGTTCCTCGCTGCGGGCCTGCAGGATCTTCGCACGGGGGTCCTTGACGTTGTAGACGCGGTGGCCGAATCCGGGGATGCGTCGACCCTCGTCAGTTGCCTGTTCGACCCACTCGAGGGGGTCTTTGCCGCTCTCGTCGATTTCGAAGAGAACCTCCATGACGTCCTGGTTCGCACCGCCGTGAAGCGGCCCGGAGAGGGCGGCGACGCCGCCGGTGACCGCGCCGTAGATGTCGGCCATCGTCGAGCCGATGACCATCGACGTAAAGGTCGAGGCGTTCAGGCCATGGTCGGCGTGCAGGATGAGCGCCTGGTCGAACGTCTCGGCGGCGACGTCGTCTGGCTCCTCACCGGAGAGCATGTAGAGGAAGTTCGCCGCGAGTCCGAGGTCCGGGTGCGGGTCGACGGGGTCTTCGTCGAGGCGGTAGCGCTCGTACGCCGCGAGCGCGGTCGGGATCTTTGCGGTGATGCGTCGACCCTTCCGAAGAGCGGCCTCGAGGTCCTCGGGGTCGGCGTCGGTCTCGGGTTCGCTCGCCGAGAACATCGAGACGGCGGTTCGGAGGGCAGCCATCGGTTCCTCGTCGGCTGCGGCGAGTCGCTCCATCGTCGCGAGGACGTCCTCGCTGACCTCCCGTTCCTCGTTGATCGCCGCCGTGAACTCCTCGAGTTCGTCGGCGGTTGGGAGGCGGCCGTGCCAGAGGAGGTAGACGACTTCCTCGTAGCTCGCGCCTTCGGCGAGGTCCTCGATCGAGTAGCCGCGGTAGATCAGTCGACCGGCGTCGCCGTCGATCGAGCTGAGTGCTGACTCTGCAACTAAGACACCCTCCAGCCCTTTATTGAGGTCGTCTGCCATACTGTGTGGATTTTCCCGGCCTATGGAAAAGTATTGCCGTTTGGTCGCCCATCCCACTACAGTCCGTGACGTCACCGGCGAGATCGCTTCCGTTTCAGAACTGTCACGAACGACGATGTACGACGTGGCGGCCGAGCACGCCCGTCTCGGGCGTTTCGGGAAGGAACAGCAACAGATGCCGACAGATCGGTCACCGCTACCCGGCGGGGAACCTCAGCTCTCGAGGACGGCGTCCATCAGCTTCGTCTGTGCGGCCGCGAGGTGTTCGGTGAACGTCGAGCGTGCGATCCCGAGTTCCTCGGCGACGTCGGTTGCATTGGCACCCTTCGGGTAGCTGAAGTATCCCAGTTCGTGGGCCGTCTCGACGATTTCGCGCTGGCGGTCGGTGAGCACGTCTCGGTCGACGACGACGGGATCGCTCGAGTCGTCAGCGGACTGGCCGAGTTCCTCGACGACGACGCCGTCGAACCGGTCGCGCAGGGCAGCGACGATCTCCGAGATCGCCTCGAGATCGGCGGTGTGAAAGGAGAGGAGCAACGAGCCGCCCTGGGCGCGCACGGACGTGATCGGCGTCCCGAGATCTTCGACGACCTCGCAGGCGCAGTTGTCGTCCGCATCGCGTTCGAACCGGTACACCGTCTCGGAGTCGAACGACTGCATCGGCGTGAATTCGAGGTCGTCCGGGCGCTCTATGTCACATCGGTCGACGTCGGCGCTTGCGTCGGCGCTGAACTCCTCGACGACCATCCCCCCGTCGGTTCGGGAACGCGTTCGGTTGACGCCATCGATCGGTTCGTCGGTCGTTTCCGAGACGCTCGCGACCGGGCAGCCGGTGGGTTCGTCCACGACGACGGTTGCACGAAAGCCTGTCATATCCCACCCTACGCACCGATTCGCCATAACCCGGACTGGAATTCCCGCGGGATGAAAATTCGCAGGCGGCTCTGCCGTCGGCAGGCCACTGGTGAGTCGGTCGCTCTGGCAGCGTCTCGAGGATGAAGAGGAGACGCGTCCGACGAGAGAGCCATCGTGAGAAATCGGCGTCGGAAACGAAGTGAGACGAACGGGTCGAGAGGACGGTCGGCTCAGTGCTGGCCCAGCTTCTCGCGGCTGACGCGGACGCCAGTCGGCGTGATAATCATCTGGTCGTCGCCTTTCCGGACGATGTCGCCGTCGACTTCCTGGGCGACCTGTCGGAGTTCGTCGACGATGTATTCGACGGTGCTGTCTTCGGTACGGAGGCGGGTGATATCCGCGACGACGATGTCGCCGTCGTAGACGGCTTCCTTGATGTCGATCGCGTCGGCCTGGCCGTTGACTTCGGCGATGTGTACCTGCATCGTCGCCTCCGTCGCCCCCGCCGAGACGTCGTTGAGATCCAGTTCGACGTAATCATCGGCAGACCGGGACTGGGTCCCGCCGATGATTCTGCTCATGAGTCCCATCGCCCGTACCCACTGTCGCTGCCAGTATAGTTCTTACGTCAGACACTGTTCACCTCGTTTTGACGAGGCCTCGAGGTGTGCCCTCGACAGTCGTCAAAACGCGACCGAGATACCCTCGAGAGCGCCACTGCGTGGAACTACGGGTGCGTCAGGACACCTGGTCACGACAGGGGACTCGAGCGTCGAGAACGGACAACAGCCCGCGACCCGAACCTTTTCTTTCCCCACGTCGTGTCGTCGAACGATGACGTTCAGCATCTGCGTTCACGAGGCCTACGAGAACGACGACGGTGAGGACCACCACCGATACGGCGTGGCCGTAACCACCCGACTGCCCGCCGTCGGCACGCTCTGTCCGTTCGTCGACGACCACGGCGCGGTCGCGACACAGAGCCTCGTCAACGTCGAACTCGGCCGCAAGGGCCTCCAGTACCTCGCGGACGGGGTCGCCGTTTCCGACGCGCTCGAGGCTCTGCTCAACGCCGACGAGGGCGCACCCCAGCGCCAGCTCCACGGCGTCGACGCCGAGGGAACCTTCGCCTTCTCCGGGTCCGAGTGCGTCGAGTGGTTCGGCCACGAGGAGTACGACCACCTCACTGTCGCGGGCAACATGCTCACCGGGCCGGACGTCCTCGAGGCGACCGCCGACGCCTACGCCGGCTCGGCAGTTCACGAGACGACAGATCCGTGGACGGGTCCCCGGAGCGTCGACCCCGACCTCGAGCCCGAGACCGAACCGCTCGCGAAACGATTGCTCGATGCTCTCGCCGCCGGCCATCGCGTCGGCGGCGACAAACGCGAGGAACTGCCGATCCAGAGCGCCGCCGTCGTCGTCGCGAGTACCGAATCGCACGTTCTCGATCCGCTCTACGCCGACCTCCGGATCGACGCCAGCGAGACCCCGATCGAGGACCTGCGTGCGACCTACGAGCGCGCCGTCGAGGGCTACACCGACACGCTCGCCCAGTACGAAGGCGCCTTCGAGGAGGACACACTCGAGGACGCGGCCGACCTCGAGTGACCGGGGACACCGCTGGGTCAAAATGATTGACAGTTTATGGAATCCCTTTTGGCCGTGCCGGCGATAGGGTTGCTGAATGTCCCCTGGTGAACAGGAAGGGAAGGCCGCCGCGGCGAGCGTCAGCCGTCGCCAGCAAAACGCCGTCGCTGCGCTGGGCCAGCAGGCCCTCGAGTCCGACGACCTCGACGCGCTGTTCGCCGACACCGTCGCCCGCGTCGCCGAGATACTCGAGTGTCAGTACGCCAAAGTGCTCGAGCACCAGCCCGACGGCGAGACGCTTCGACTGCGAAGCGGCGTCGGCTGGCGTGACGGGCTCGTGGGTTCGGCGACCGTCCCCACCGACCGGGACTCACAGGCTGGCTTCACCCTCCTGCGGGAAGCGCCGGTCGTCGTCGACGACCTCGAGCAGGAGTCGCGCTTTTCGGGGCCGGACCTGCTGACCGACCACGGCGTCGCGAGCGGCGTCAGCGCCGTCATCGGTTCCGTCGAGGATCCGTGGGGCGTCCTCGGTGTTCACGCGACCGAGCCGGGGGCCTTCTCCGAGCACGACGCCACCTTCGTCCAGAACGTCGCCAACCTGCTGGCGTCGGCCATCGAGACCACCCAGACCCAGCGGCGATTCGAAGCCATCTTCGAGGACCCGAACATCCTCGTGGGCCTGCTCGAGCCCGACGGCACCGTCGTCGACATCAACCAGACCGCGATGGAGTACGTCGACGCCGATCTGGTGGACGTCGTCGGGGAACCGTTCTGGGAGACGCCCTGGTGGGGCCGCGGCCGAGACGTTCGGGAGGACGTCAGAGAGTGGACCGAACGCGCGGCCGCCGGCGAATACGTCGACTTTCAGGCCGACCTGATCCGGCCCGACGGGACGGGCTACACGCTCGAGGGCGTGTTTCGGCCAGTGACCGACGACGACGGCGACGTCGTCTCGATCATCGTATCGGACCGGGACGTCAGCGACCGGCGCGAGCGCGAGCGCGAACTCCGCAAGTCAGAGCAGCGGTACCGGACGCTCGCGGAGAACTTTCCCAACGGCATCGTGACCATGTTCGACGCCGACCGACGGTACACGCTCGCCGCGGGCCGTGGGTTCGAGGACCTCCCGATCTCCGCCGCGGAGGTCGAAGGTGAGTACGTCGGCGACGTCTGGGACGGCGAGATGGGACCGACGCTCGAGTCCGCCTTCGCCGATACGCTCCGTGGCGAGACGCAGGTCGTCGAGGGCGAGTACGCCGGTCGCGAGTGGGTGATCCGCATCGTCCCGTTGACGGCCCAGGACACCCCCAACGACGACGACGTGCCAGAGAGCGTGCCGGACGGCGTCGCACAGCCGGCTGGTGGCCAGCGTGACGGCCACGGAGACGACATCGGCGGCGAGCCGAGTGACGACGTCGACACGCACCCCGACGTCTTCGGCGGGATGACCATCGCTCAGGACGTCACCGAACAGGTCGAGCGCGAACGCCGGCTCGCCGAGTCCAACCGCCGCCTCGAGCAGTTCGCGTACGCCGCCTCTCACGACCTGCAGGAGCCACTCAGGATGGTCTCGAGTTACCTCACGTTGCTCGAGTCACGGTACGGAGACCAGCTGGACGATGACGCCGCGGAGTTCCTCGCGTTCGCCGTTGACGGTGCCGACCGCATGCGTGCGATGATCGACGGGCTGCTCGCGTACTCCCGGGTCGACACCCAGGGCCAGCCGCTCGAACCGGTGGACCTCGACGACATCGTCGACGACGTCCTCGCGGACCTGCAGGTCAGGATCGACGACCACGACGCGACGGTTACCCGGGACGACCTGCCCGAGGTCATGGGCGATCCGGCCCAGCTTCGACGGGTCTTCCAGAACCTCGTTACCAACGCGATCACCTACAACCGCGCCGACCCGGACCCCCCGCGGGTCCACCTCGAGTCGGCGTACGACGAGTGCACGGCGATGTGGGAGATCACCGTCTGCGACAACGGAATCGGGATCGACGAGGCCGACCAGGAACGCATCTTCGAGGTGTTCGAACGCCTTCACAGCCGTGAGCAGTACGCCGGCACGGGGATCGGACTGGCGCTCAGCCAGCGCATCCTCGAGCGTCACGGCGGCGAGATCCGGGTCGACTCAGAACCCGGCGAGGGATCGGCGTTTACGATCCGGTTACCGGCCGTGAGCGGGTGACGGACTCGCGAGCCCGACTCCGGTAACCGGCCGACGTTCACGTTCGGTTGCCGGCCGTGAGTGACGGCCGCGAGGAGGGCACTCTTCGTCCGGACGGTAGCGCGAACGACCCGGGTGACTGATGTAAACGCTCATCTCGCCGTCGCCACAACGATATTCGCATGTCGACTCAGTCAGCCGTCAGCGTCCGTCTCGTCCGGAACGCCACCGTCCTCGTAGCGATCGGCGAAACGACGTTCCTCGTCGATCCGTTGTTCGCATCTCCTGGCGACCTCCCACCGATCGAGCAGACGCCGAACGACCGACCAAACCCACTCGTTCCGATGCCCGACGTGGACCTGTCTCACGACGCCGTGGTGGTCACCCACCGGCACGTCGACCACTTCGACGACGCCGCGATGCGTGACCTCGAGGCCGACGTTCCGCTGTTCTGTCAACCCGCCGACGCAGACGTGTTTACCGAGGACGGGTTCAGCGACGTACGACCCGTCGACGACTCCGCCTCGTTCGACGACGTCACGATCCACCGGACCCCGGGTCGCCACGGTCACGACGACTGGGCCGAGAAAATGAGCCCCGTGTCCGGGTTCGTCTTCGAGGCAGACCGGACGGTATACCTCGCTGGCGATACTGTCTGGTACGACGGCGTCGAACGAACCCTCGAGGACTTCGAGCCCGACCTGGTCGTTCTGAACGGCGGTGAAGCCCGATTCACCGCCGGAGAGCCCATCACGATGGGCGTCGACGACGTCGCCGCCGTCCGTGACGCCACCGACGCCACGGTCGTCGTCGTGCACATGGAAGCGATCAACCACTGTCTGCTGTCCCGCCAGACACTGCGGGCTGCAGTAGACGACGTTCGCGTGCCGGACGACGGGGAGCGAGTCACGCTCTAGCGTGGCGCGCCCTGACAGACGAAAAGACGGGCTCTCGTCTTCGACTCTCACACCTGCCTGGAGCTTTCGGCGACTCCGGAATCGGCCGGCTCGACCCCGCCTCACCCACGGTGTTGGCGACGAGTCACTCGAGTCGATCGGCGCTCTGATCCGGTACTGAACGCCGTCGTTCCCCGTTCAGTCGGGACGAGGGAGGTCCTCGTCGCCGTTCTCATCCGTTACAGTAGACTCCTCGCTGGCAGCAGGCTCCTCCCGATCGAGGTCCGCGCTGTTGGTCTCGCTGGAATTCGTGGGTCGATTACCGACCTCGACATCGTCCGGCGGTTCGACCTCGACACGGCCGTCGCTCGAGACCGTAATCCGATGGCCGAGGTAGGAGAAATCGACCGTACACGGCGTGGTTGACGGTCCCTCCTGCTGGCCCTGGAGGATCGCGTCGAGCGCCGACGGATCGATCGACCAAGCCAGCGGCTCGAGGTCGGTGGGATCGGCGTCGAGCAGACGTGCGATGAGTTCGACGACGGCCACGCTCGGATCGTGGGTCGTCCACTCGAGTGTCGTGTAGTAGGTGTTCGACGCCGGGTCGTGCTCGAAGATGTCCGACGAGGCGTTCGAGTCACTGTTCAACGGTCGCATCCTCCACGAGGTGCTGGCCGAAGTGATTGAACGGCTGGGTGTAGGTCTCCTTGATGATCTTCGTGTTGACGACCTCGAGTCCGATGTCACAGAGTTCGTCGGTGATGCGGGCGACGTCGTCAGACTCGGTTCCGACGGCGTCGATCTGGACGTTCTCCTTGCCGTTTAAGACTTCTCGAAGGGCGACGACCCCCGCGACGTCGCGTGCTTCCTTGACCATCGCCTCGCGCTTCGGATTCGGGGCGCTGCAGATGATCTCGACGTACAGCTGCAATCCCGCGTTGTCGTAGTCGATGTCGGGGTGATACCCCCGGATGATCCCTTCCTTCTCGAGTCGGTCGATTCGATTGCGAACCGTGCTCGCTGAGACGCCGACGTTCGTCGCCATCTCCTGTGTCGTGAGCCGCCTCGCATCCCGCTGGAGAAGGTAGAGAATCCCTTTATCCGTGTCATCCAATTCCATGATAGCGCTAAACGGAGTTTTCTTTGTTAGGCTTTTCGCAACGGAACGGCCAGTTCTATGCTGAAACCGTACACATACGACATCTGTTACGAAATTAGCAGCCACCACCCGACCCGGACGATTGTTTCCGTCATCACACTGGTGAACGAACAACGGTGAGGTAGCCTCTGTCCCCACCGCCGCTTTCCAACTGCCGGGCCAGTGGGGGAGTTCGAATCGCACGGCGACAACGAGGACACCACGTCGAAGACTGTGGGGGAGGCACGACCAGCAGGGAGTCGGCGACGTTGGTTGTCGAACTCGAGTGACAGGCGTAACCCGGCCACATTACGCAGCGGTCGATTTCGGCTGTTTACCCCGGAATCGAAACATTATCTGGTTACGTTGGTGTCGCAAGCTATTTTACCGTCGGTTCTAACGTAGTATCCATGACGATACAACGAAGGCAGTTCGTCGCCGCGGTCGGCGGTGTGGCTGCCGCCGGACTGGCAGGCTGTACGGCTGCCGAAGGAGACGATGACGCACCGGAGATCAGCGGTGAGACGCTGACGCTCACGACGACGACGAGTACGTACGATACAGGCCTGCTCGACGAACTCAACGCGCCGTTCCAGGATCGATTCGGCGTTACCGTCGACACCGTCTCGCAGGGGACCGGCGCAGCGATCGAAACCGGACGGAGTGGCGATTCGGACGTCGTGATGGTACACGCCCGTTCTCAGGAAGACGAGTTCATGGAGGAGGGGTACGCGATCAACCGTCGCGACCTCATGTTCAACGACTTCGTCATCATCGGCGATGCCGACGACCCCGCCGGAATCGGCGGTGGAGACGACGCTATCGAGGCGTTCCAGGCGATCGCCGAATCCGAATCCACGTTCGTTTCGCGCGGGGACAACTCGGGGACCCACACCCAGGAACGCGAGATCTGGGACGAAGCCGGCCTCGGTGCCGACGACTTCGGCGAGTGGTACCAGGAAGCCGGGCAGGGGATGGGCGAAGTCATCACCCAGACCGGTCAGTCCGGCGGATACACGCTCTCAGACCGTGGAACCTACCTCTCGATGATCACCGAGACCGACCTCGAGATCCACGTCGAGGGACCGGTCGAGGACGGTCCAGAGATCCTCTCGAATCCGTACGGAATCTTCGCGATCAACCCCGACGTCCACGAGCACGTCAACTACGACCTCGCGATGGCCTACATCGGCTTCCTCACGAGTCTCGAGGGTCAGCGGATAATCGAAGAGTACACCGTCGAGGGAGAGCAACTGTTCTTCCCCGAAGCCCTCTCGGAGGACCCGAACTTCGCCCAGTACGTCCCCGAGGACTGGACCGGTGGCGAAAGCGACGATTGACCGACTGCCACGCCAGCATCACGACCTGACACGCATCTCGCTCCGCCAGAACGACCACTCCAATGCCACTCGAGTCACCGACGCTCCCGGTACTGCTCGCAGAGTTCCCCTTCGAGTGGAACTACATCCGGAGTATCATCGTCGTCTCGCTGTACGTGAGCATCACGGCCGTCGTGTTGAGTACGCTGGTTAGCATCCCGGTCGCCCTCCTCGTCGGCTTCACCGACTTCCACGGGAAGACGCTCGTGACCTCGATCATCAACACGGGGATGGGATTCCCGAGCGTCGTCGTCGGACTGCTCGTCCTCTTTACGGTCTCGAACGAGGGGCCACTCGGCTCGTGGGACCTCGTCTTTACCACGGAGGCGATGATCATGTCCCAGTTCGTCCTCGCTGCACCGGTCATCACGGGCGTGAGCCTCGCCGCGGTGAGTAGCGTCGAACAGAACGTCCGCGACGCGGCCTTCGCGATGGGCGGCACGAGAACCGACGTCGCGCTCGTGACGATCAAGGAGGCCCGCTACGGCATCGCGACGGCCGTCCTCGCTGGCTTCGGACGGGCGATCAGCGAGGTCGGCTCCGTCCTCATCGTCGGCGGCAACATCGCGAGCGCGGACGGCACCTCCGTGACGCGAACCCTCACCACCGCGATCCAGCTCGAGGCCCGTCAGGGCCGGTTCGAGACGGCGATGATCCTCGGGACGATCCTCGTCGTCCTCGTCCTGATCGTCAACGCGATCGTCGTCCGACTCGGCAACGGCGGCGGAGGTCGATACGGATGACCCTCGAGGCGACCGACGTCCAGCACGCCTACGGTTCCGACCCGGTCTTCGACGGCGTCTCGCTGTCGGTCGAACCGGGCGAGGTGCTCGGAATTATCGGTCCCTCCGGGGTGGGGAAGTCCACGCTTCTCCGGTTGCTCGCCCTCTTCGACGCGCCCGACGAGGGAACCGTTCGGTACGAGGGCGAAGACGTCTGGCAGGTCTCCGAGCGCCAGCGCCTCGCGTACCGCCGACAGATTGGCATGGTGTTCCAGGAGGCGAGCCTGTTCGACGCGAGCGTCCGCCGGAACGTCGAGTACGGACTCCGAATTCGCAAATCGTGGGCCGACCGACTCCGCTACGAACTCTCGAGTCTGGTCGCCAGACGGAACGGGACCGGCGACGCGATCGACGCCCTCGCGACGGTCGGGTTGAGCGAGAAGGCCGACCAGAGTGCCTCGTCGCTCTCCGGCGGTGAGGCCCAGCGCGTCGCGTTCGCCCGTGCGCTGGCGTACGACCCGGAGGTCCTGCTGCTCGACGAACCGACGTCGGACCTCGATCCGCGGAACACGGCGGTCATCGAAGACGCCGTGCTCGAGGCCAAACGCCGTGGCATCGGTGTGGCGATCGCGACTCACGACATGCACCAGGCCGAACGGATCGCAGATCGGGTCGCGGTGCTCCTCGGGAACGAGATCATCGAGATTGGGGCGACCGACACCGTCTTCGAGAATCCCGCGGACGAACGTACCCGGAAATTTATCGCAGGCGAACTGATATACTGACCATCGAACGGGAAACGCAGCCGGCGACGTTCTCGAGGGTCACGAAATGACGATCGAACGGGATTACAGCACGAAACTCGCGGTCGACGGGATCACGATCGATCGGCGCGACATCGAGATGCTCGAGGCCATCGACGAGCACGGGTCGATGCACGGGGCAGCCGAGGCACTCGGCCGCTCGTACGCCCGCCTCCAGAACCGTGTCGTCGAGATCGAATCCGCGGTCGGATCGATCACCGAGCGCCAGCGCGGCGGCAGCGGTGGCGGCGGCACCACGCTGACTGCGACCGCAGACGAGTTGCGCCGCCAGTTCGACCGCCACGAGGCCGAACTCGACGGCGTCGCACGGGCCACGAAATCCGTCTTCCCGGGAACCGTCACCGAGCGAACCGGCGAACTCGTGACCGTCGACACCGACGTCGGCCCGATCCGTGCACTCGCACCCGAGGGCGCGACCACCGTCCAGGTGGCCGTCCGCTCCGACGCAGTCGTCCTGACCGATCCCGAAGACACACCTCGTGCAGACGGCACGAGCCTCCGGAACCAGTTTTCCGGCACCGTCTCGAGGCTCGACTCCGGCACTGCAATCACGAGGGTGACGGTCGACCTTACCGAGGAACGGACGATTCAGGCACTCGTGACGAAGACGAGTGCGGACCGACTGGCACTCGAGGCCGGACGACCGATCACCGCCTCGTTCAAGGCGACGGCTGCGCGGGCGATCGCAGTCGATCCCGGTTCGAACTCGACCGCCAGTTCGACCGCCGATACCGACGAGTGACCCCTCTCGGCACAGCCTCGAGTTTCTCCCGGTCATCGCAGACCGTGACGAGTCAGCCACAGCACCGCTCGAGTGGTGACGCCGCCCCCGCTGCCGCCGAACCTGCTCGCCTCGTCGACTCACACGACGGTCGGTGCTCGCCCGACGGCAGTTCACGATCCGTACGGCACCAGTATGCCGACCATACACCTGTCAGATTCGACTATCTTCTCCGTGAAATTGAGAATGTGTTATCCGGTCTCCCGATGGCGCTGTACCCGATGGGACGAGCCCCCTCGCGTCGGCGAGTTCTGCAGGTGACAAGTGCGGCTGCGACACTCGCCATTTTTGGGTCCGCCGGGAGTGCACAGACGGCCGACGACCTCGAGGAGACGTGGCCGATCGACGACCGCGAAAACGCGACCGTCACCAGGGATGGCGACGGGGACCTCGAGACGGCCGACGACGTCGTGGTTCCCGCGGGCGTCGACATGGACGGTGGAATCACGGCCGAGGGATCGGTCGTCCTCGAACGCGGTTCCGCGGTCGACGGGAACGTCGACGCGCTGGGACACGCCCGACTCGAGCAGCGTGTCGAGGTCGACGGACTGGTCAACGTCGAGGGTCACGTCCTCCTCGAAGACGACGCCGAACTCGACGGCGACGTCATCGCGGGTGGACACGTCGTCCTCTTCTCCGGCACGGCAGTCGACGGCGACCTCGAGGCCGGCCGGAACGTGCTCCTTCGAGGGGGTGCCGAGGTCGACGGCGACCTCGTCGCGGCGGGTGACGTGATCCTCGAGGACGGGCCAGTGGTCGACGGCGACGTCACCGGTCGGTCCGTGGACGTCTCGGTCGATGCCGAGGTCGACGGTTCGATTGTCGAAACCGGATCGTAAGACCGTTCCAGGCGTCGACTGAGGAGTGAAAATCGGCCACCCGCGCTCGGTTTCACGCACCAGTTCAGGCGTGGACCGCCACCGGTGGTGACGGGTCGGTGATCGGCGACCCGTCAGCGATCCTCGTCGATCACCGCCACCTCGTGGGGATCGGGGCCGATGACGATCCGGTAGCCCTCGTACTCGAGACAGACGGTGACCGGCGCGGGCGACTCGAGCAGCGTGGACAGCGCCTCGGGGTCGACGGCCTCGTACAGCGGTGGCAGGGCCGTCGGGACGCGGTTTTCACGGGCCGCGATACGAGACACTGCCGTTGCGAGTGCCGGGTGCATGTGTGCTGGAGTCAGTGGTGGAACGGTCGACGAGCGACAGCCTGAACGCAGTCGTGCAGTCCGGACAGACCGGCGGGTCGTCGGTCGGTACGATTCGTATGTCGGTGCCACAGTCAGAGTGGATGGTGAGTCTCGAGACCATGCGTGTCGTGTTCAGGCCCCGACGCAGCAGCAGCCAATCCAGCGAGCGTGCCAGCCACAGGTGTGGCCGGGTCGGCGAAACGTCGGCAGGTCTTTATTTCGCCAGTGTCAATGATGGATTGCTCCCGCTTCGCGGGGGCAGGTCGTTGAGCCGGAGTAGTTCATTGAAACTGGCCACTCCGGCTCTGCGCACTTTCGTGCGCGTTTGTTCTATTCGTAATCATCAGTTAAGAACGTTAGGAAACTAACCAGTTGAGGCAGGGCCGCCATCGGTATCGGAGTGACTCGAGTCTCGGGTGCCGTCCGCTCGAGTGACCAATATAAGTACTGAATCGAACTAAAACTTCGAAGACGGAGCGACAGTTCGACGATTCCGACTTCGAGTTCTACGCCAACCGTGATGCGGTTCTGGAATGGGCAGCAGCCGCTGGTGGATTGCTCGCAGCAGCAATGCGAGGGTTGGGATTCGAACCCAAGGACCCCTACGGGAGCGGGTCTTAAGCCCACCGCCGTTGGCCTGGCTTGGCTACCCTCGCACAGAAGCAGTCGACGGTTATCTCCCATAGGGAATGTGCGTTTCGATGTTCGCGTCCGTTCCCGCGGTCGAGTACCGCGATCGAACGGCGTGAGATCGCGGGCCGAGGAACCCCCGGAGGGGGTGACGATGGCTTTTGGTGGAGATTTTGCCAGTGACGCGAACGATAGCGCGGCTTCGCCGCGCGTAGACGAGCGGGTGAAACCCGCGAGTCAGTGAGCAGAACGCAGCAAAAGGTCCCGGCGTGGTAAGCCCACCGCCGTTGGCCTGGCTTGGCTACCCTCGCACAGAAGCAGTCGACGGGTATCTCCCATAGGGAATGTGCGTTTCGATGTTCGCGTCCGTTCCCGCGGCCAGTTGTTCGATCCAATCAGGCGGGAGAAAAGTCCACGAGCGTCCTTACCAGTCGACGCTCAGCGTACCATCACCGTGCGGGTCGGGCGCGACCTCCTCGTCGGTTCGTCGGTCGATCACGTGGATGCAGCCATCGTCTTTCTTCGCCGGACAGACCGCTGCGGCACGGACGTTGTGCTCGAGGTCGTCTTCACCGACGAAGAACGAGCGGGGTCTGGCGATGCCGGACTCGAGGGACATGATCCAGTTGTCGCTGACCTCGGCGCACTTGCCCGCACCGAAACAGCGGTTGGCCTCGAAGACGATCTTGTAGGGCTTCTCCTCGACCGGGGGTGCGTCGCTCGAGCCGACGTCGCTGGCTCGCTGGATGCCGTCGTCGCTCATTGGGCGACGGTTCGGGCCGGCGGTCTTTCGAGTTGCGGTCCCGACAGATACGGCCGCCAGCTGTTACGACGACTCGACGGTCGGGGCAGGGCGCGGGAGGTCGTAGGACACGCCGGTTTCCTCGCGTGACACCCGCCAGAGCCGCCGTGCGAGGTCGCGGTCGTAGGACAGGTCCGACGACGCCTGCCGGTCGGGCGAGCCACGCATCGAGGCGAGTCCGCCGGGGCCGTAGTATCCGCCGCCTTCTGCCTCCGGTGCGGTGGCGGCGTACAGGGTCGCCAGCGCACCCTGCTCGGGTGACTGGGCGAGCACCGCGTTCATGACCCGGCGAACGAGTAATCCGAGATGGGACCCCGCCTCCCTGGGACCGCGAAACTGGAGTTCCGTGTCGGCGTATCCCGGGTGGACGGCGAGACTCTTCGCGTTCGCGTCGGCCGTCCGGAACCGCCGCTCGAGTTCGTAGGCGAACAGTACGTTCGCGAGTTTCGACTGGGCGTAGGCGCTCCATGGATCGTACGACTGCTCACCGTACAGATCGTCGAAGTCGATCTCGCCGCGTTCGTGGACGCCGCTCGAGACCGTCACGACTCGCGCCGCCGGGCCGTCGTCGGTTCCTGTGAGCAGGGTCTCGAGGAGGAGTCCCGTGAGCGCGAAGTGACCGAGGTGGTTGACCCCGAACTGGGTCTCGAACCCGTCGACGGTCTCCGAGCGCGGGATCGCCATCGTCCCGGCGTTGTTGACCAGCACGTCGATCGGCTCGTCGATACGGTCGGCAAACGCACGAACCGACTCGAGGTCCCCAAGGTCACAGTGCTCGATCCGGAGGTCGGCGTCGGGGACGTCTCGGCGAACGTCGGCTGCAGCGTCGTCACCCCGCTCGGGGCTCCGGCAGGCCATGACGACCGTCGCGCCGTTACGTGTGAGTTCGCGCGTCGCCTCGAGGCCGATGCCGCTGTTTGCGCCCGTGACGACGATCGTTCGACCGGTCTGGTCGGGGACGTCGGCTGCCGTGAAGGTCATGGGTCGGGTACACCGTCGAGCGGCCTAAAGACCCGTCCCCGATTCTGGCGTGGGCGATCGGCTCGAGGCACAACCCTCCCACCGGCCCCGTCGCGGCGACTGGACACTCAGTCGCCGTGGACGGACACCGATTCGAGGAAGACGTCCTCGAGCGGTCGATCCGTCTCGTCGGTGTCGACGGCACCGATTTCGTGGACGACGTCCATCCCGTCGGTGACTTTTCCGAAGACGGAGTAGCGACCGTCGAGGTTAGGCGTCGGGGCGAGCGTGATGAAAAACTGCGAGCCGTTGGTGTCCGGCCCGGAGTTGGCCATGCTCAGGATACCCTCGTCGTCGTGGCGCAGGTCGTCGTGGAACTCGTCGTGGAACTGGTAGCCGGGGCCGCCACGACCGGTGCCGGTTGGATCGCCGGTCTGGATCACGAACCCCTCGACGACGCGGTGAACGAGGACGTCGGCGTACAGCGGTTTCCCCGCCATCTCTTCGCCAGTCTCGGGGTGGGTCCACGTCCGGTCACCGGTAGCGAGGCCGACGAAATTGTCGACCGTACGCGGGGCACGGTCGGCATATAGCTCGACCGCGACGTCGCCCAGACTCGTGTGCAAGGTTGCGTCCGATTGTCGATCGTCGTCGGCGTCGGTGGAAGTCCGTTCAGGTACCTCGTCCGCCGAGCGGTCGAGACAGCCGGCGACGGCGATACCGAGACTCGAGGCTGGGAGTGAGAGATAGGTCCGTCGGTGGGATCGTGGGGTGGACAACGTGGCGGTCAGTGCGCTCGAGTAGACAAAAACGATATCGGTTCGAGTCCGGTCGATCGGTACAGTCGATCCAGCCCGGCCGAATCGATACGGTATCGTTCCAGTTCGAACCGGTGATCAGTCGTAGTTCACCGACACCGACTCGAGGACGACGTCCTCGCGCGGGCGGTCGTTGGGGTCGGTGTCGACGCTGCCGATTTCGTGGACGACGTCCATCCCGTCGGTGACTTTTCCGAAGACGGAGTGGCGGCCGTCGAGGTGGGGCTGGGGGCCGAGCGTGATGAAGAACTGCGAGCCGTTGGTGTCCGGCCCGGAGTTGGCCATGCTCAGGATACCCTCGTCGTCGTGGCGCAGGTCGTCGTGGAACTCGTCGTCGAACTGGTAGCCGGGGCCGCCACGGCCGGTCTCGGTCGGGTCGCCACCCTGGATCATGAAGTCCTCGATGACGCGGTGGAACGCCACGTCGTCGTACAGCGGCTCGCCCTCGATTTCTTCGCCCGTCTCGGGGTCCGTCCAGGTCTTGCCGCCGGTGGCGAGGCCGACGAAGTTGTCGACCGTGCGCGGTGCGCGCTCGTCGTACAGTTCGACCTCGATGTCTCCTCTATTCGTGTGGAGTGTCGCAGTAACGTCTCCCATATCCCCGCCGACGGCGCGCCAGGTGAAAACGATGGTGGTCTGGTCACGGTGTCTCCACGAACGGGCGTGATCACGGCTCGGATGCCGTCTCGAGTGTCCTGCAACCGTCCCGCAGCTACATACCGCCAGCGGAAGTACGGCCCACTATGACCGCCGGAACGCACACGGCCGAGACCGTGACCCTCGAGACGTTGCCCTCCGGGCTGACCATCTCGACGACGGTCCACACCTACCGCGGGTCCGAAGATGGACCGACGCTCTACGTGCAGGCCGCCCAGCACGGCCGCGAGATCAACGGCACGGAGACGCTTCGACGGTTCCACGACCGACTGCCGCTCGAGGACCTCGCCGGAACGATCGTCGCCGTTCCCGTCGCGAATCCACTGACGTTCGATCGCGTCTCCTACACGACGCCCGAGGTGATCGACAGCGTCCACCCGAACATGAACCGCGTGTGGCCCGGGGACGAGGAGGGGACGCTCCACCAGCGGATGGCTGCGCGACTCTGGGAGTACGTCGCCGACGCCGACGCGGTCGTCGACCTCCACACTGGTAGTCCGAACATGCTCCCGCACGTCGTCTACCGCGAGGGCGACGAGCGATCGCGACGGCTCGCGCGAGGGTTCGGTACCGGCCTGCTGGTCGCCGAACCCGCAGACGACGACGCCTCCGAGAAGTGGCACCGCCGCGGCTTCGCGGGCAAACTTCGGGTCGCCGCCGCCGAGAACGGCGTTCCCGCGATCACGCCCGAACTCGCCCACAACAAACAGATTCTCGAGGATGCCGTCGAACTCGGTGTCGACGGCCTGCTCGCGGTCTGTCGCTACCTCGAGATGCTGCCCGGCGACGTTCCGGATCGGTCGCCGACGGCCGCCCGGAATCACCTGGGTCAGGTTACGGCGACCGGATCGGGGTTGTTCCGTCCGAATCCGGCTCTCGAGGTGGGCGAGGAACTCGACGAAGGGACCGATCTCGGCACGATCTACGATCCACAGACGTACGAGCCGGTACAGGAGGCCGTCGCCGACCGCAGTGGCGTCCTCTACGCGCTGACACGGGAGGCGACGGTGACGGCGGGTGACCAGCTCGCGAGCGTCGCAATCCGTCAGGAGGAGTGATCGGCGACCGGTCCACGGGTCGGTCACGCGAGCCCGAGCAACGAGAGTCCGAACACCGAAGCGGCGACGATGGCGCCCGTCCAGGCGCCGAGACCGATCGTGAGCCAGCCGAGCAGTATGCGGGTGTCACGACCGACGACTGCGCCGACGAGCGCCGTGAGGTGCAAGCCGGCGAGAAGTGGGCCGGCGAACGCGAGACCGGCGTTGCCGTACCGGTCCCAGAGCCGACGGGCGCGATCGTACCGTGCGCTCGAGTCGGCGCCGTCGTCCGGGCTGGCACGTCGACGCATCCACCAGGTTACTACGCGCTCGTGGGCGAGGACGATGAGCGTGACCGCAGTGACGCTGCCTCCGAAGGCGGCGAGGCCGGTCGCAACGGGGTCGAGACCGAGGCCGATGGCCACGGGGATCACGATGAACGGCTCGATCAACGGGATCATCGCGAAGACGAAGACGAGGAGGTACTGGACGACGCCGGACGTCCCCTCGAGGGTGGAACCGACGTCGACGAGTGCTGGAGTGAGGGTCATAGGTCACGGGGAGTTGTGGACTGGTTACTCTGGTGAAACGATCCGAGGCAAAAAACCGGTTTCGATCCGACCTGTGAGACCACTGCTCGCCCAGAGAGTCGTCGGTGTCAGCAGGTCGAGAACCCGCCGTCGACGACGAGGCCGTGCCCGCTGACGAACGACGATTCGTCGCTCGCGAGAAACAGGATCGAGTTGGCGATCTCCTCGGGTTCACCCAGCCGCTTGAGCGGGTACTGCTCGGCCATCGCCTCTCGAGCCGCCTCCGGGTCACCCTGGGTCTCGAGGTACTGCTCTAGCATCTGGGTTTCCGTAAAGCCGGGACAGACGGCGTTGGCACGGACACCGTAGGGGCCGGCTTCGGCGGCGATCGTCCGGGTGAGGTTGAGGACGGCTGCCTTCGTCGTCGAGTAGGCGGCTTGCTTGGGAAGCCCGAGGATGCTTGCCAGCGAGCCGACGTTGACGATCGAGCCGTGACCCTGTTCTTTCATGTGGGGCAAGGCAGCGTGGCAGCCGTTCCAGACGCCGTTGACGTTGATGTCGATCACGAAGTCCCGAACGCCGTCGTCGATGTCCTCGAGACTGTCCCCGGGATGTCCGGTGCCGGCGTTGTTGACCATCACGTCGAGACCGATCGTGTCGGCGACCTCGTCGACGACCTCGTGGACACGGTCGCTGTCGGTGACGTCGAGTTCGTAAAACGTCGCTTCGGCCCCGATCTCCTCGAGTTCGGCGACGGCGTCCTCGCCGCCGGCAGTGTCGACGTCCGTCACGACGACGTGGGCGTCCTCCTCGGCGCATCGGCGTGCCGTTTCGCGTCCGATCCCCGATGCCGCACCCGTGATGACCACCGTCTTGTCTTCCAGTCGCATACGCACGGCAACGGCCGACTGATACATAAATTCGTTCATGATTGTCCGTTCGAATCGAACCATCGTTTCTTCGAACTGGGCATGGCCCGAACAGTGTTCGGCAAAGACCCTCGAGTCCGTCACCGTATCGCCGGTCGTTCCTCGAGGTGTTGGTACGCGAGGAGGGCGTCGTCCTCGAGTGCGACGAAGAGGATATCGCTCTCGGCGACCGCCTCGAACGACCCGACGGGCTCGACGTGCTGGTCGACGAGCTCGCCACCGTCCTCGAGGAGCAAGACGACGTGTTCACCGTCGACGATTCGGTCGACGACGGCGACGAACAGTTCGACTCGCTGGCGGTCGTCGTCTCGACAGTCTTCGTCCCCGTCAGCGTCGTCGGGATCGTCGGACTCCGAATCGTCTCTCGAGGGTTCGGCCGAGAAGTCGATCGTTCGGGGTGGTGACCGTGCACGTACAGCCGTGGGGACGATGACGCTCGACGCGAGGGCGCCGACGAGGAACGATCTGCGACTTGGTGGTCGTCGTTGCGACATAGCCCCGTTGGCCGCACGTTCGTATATAAATTCTCGAGTCTATCCTCTGTGACCGCGGTGAGGCGGGATCGAACGACGACGAGGACATCTTGTCGGAAAGAATATCATTCGATAAAAATATCAGAACTATAGTAGTAGGCGCGTTTCAGCAACCTCGATGGCAGTTCGTGGTCCTTCGGGCGAACGTCGGGCGCTATCGGTCATTTGAGGCCAGCTCTCGACCGGCGGCAGTCCAATCGTGCAGGCGTGCGGTCAGACAGGGCAAATCCCGCAAAATACCCCGAATATGGGGCAAGGTACGGAATCATTCGGTACAGGTACGACTCACTCTGAGGGACCATTTCCACGAACCATCAATATAATATACTGTTATGCAATGTGTTCGACGAGGTATAGAGATTCGTTCGAATCGGCCTCAGATCGGTCGATCGAACAGAGAAATACCCTCACGCGAGCGTTGATTGCAGTGGGGCCACTTGGCCGAGTTCGACCGTCTCTCCCGTGCCACAGGAGGTTGGAGTACGCTTATATCACTTGCCCGGCGACTGTGGGCCGTATGAGCTTTACCCGAACGTGGACTGTGCGGTTCTCGGACACCGATCCTTTTGGCATCGCTCACTATCCCCGGATGATCGACGCGATTCACGAGACCTCCGATATGTTCATGCAGTCGATCGACTGGCCGTTCTGGAAACTCGTCGACGAGGAAGGGATCGGTCTGCCGCTCGTCTCGATGGACTTCGACTTCGAGAGTCAGGTCCACGGGGGAGACGACGTCGAGATCGAACTCACCACCGACGTCGGCAACTCGAGCGTCCGACTCGAGTACACCGGCACCCACGACGGCGAGGTCGTGTTCACCGGCACCGAGTTTCGGGTGTGCGTCCCCGTCGACGGCGACTCGAGCACGCCGATCCCCGACGAGCTACGCGCGGCACTCGAGACCGCCAGCGAGTGAGTTCCTGTGCCCCTGCAGAGGGTTCGCCCACAGGAAACGGAACGGACGCGTCCCGCCCCGAATTCTTCATCAAAATTACGGACATACACGTGTAAATTCACGAGCGCGTGAGGCGGATGCGGGATACGAATACGGCAGAGAGGAGGGTCCAGTTCGAGGGCCGTCGTCGACGGACGAGTGCAGTTTCGGACGGTCGACGTCGGACCATTGTTTCACAGGAGCGAATTACCCGGTGGTCGAACGCGAGTGAACCACGCAACTGGGTAGTAACGATTATGTAAGTTACAGCCGTTCGTATTGACCATGGTTGGACGCCAGGCCGATGGACGAACGATCAAATCGAACGGAACGCTGTTCGCTATCGTCGAAGCCCTTCGTGAGACGGGCGGAGCTGGCGTGACCGAGTTAGCCGACGAACTGGGGTTGGCAAAGAGTACGGTTCACAAGCACCTCGTCAGCCTCGAGCGTAACCGCTACGTGGTCAACGAGTGTGGGACCTACCGTCTCGGATTGCAGTTTTTCAGCACCGGCGTCGACGTCCGTAACCAGTACGACGTCTACCACGCAGCGAAAGAACGGGTCGACCGACTCGCCGAGGAAATCGACGAGGCGACGTGGCTCATCGTCCACGAGAACGGCCTCGGGATGTTCATCTACGGTGTCCCGCGGAACGAATCGTTCTCGTTCGACGGAACGATCGGGACGTGGGTCCCGCTGCACGCAAACTCCGCGGGAAAGGCCATCCTCGCCCACCTCCCCGAAGACGAGGTCGAAGAGATCATCGACCGCCACGGCTTGCCCGCGCGGACCGAACACACGATCACCGACCGCGACGAGCTGTTCGACGACCTCGAGGCCACCAGAGAGCGTGGATACGCGATGAACTTCCAGGAGGATCTGCGTGGACTCCACGCCATCGCGACTCCCGTCATCAGGGACGGTCGACCGGTCGCCGCACTCACGATCGCCGGTGCCGCAAATCGCGTGACCAGAGAGCGTATCGAGGACGAACTCCACGAACCGCTGCTCGAGGCCGTCGACGACGTCGAACTCCGGCTCGTCTACGGCTGACCGGTCCCGGATCGGCCCACCACCCTCTCGTCCGTTTCGTCCGCTCCCCGCTGCCGGCAACCCTGCCACACCTCCCCACGCTATAAGGCGGTGCACGCGAGTATCCACGCGTATGGCCACGGAGATCCTGCCAGACGTGTACGACCTGACGCTGACGGACGACGAGGCACGTTACCGGGCGTTTCTGTTCACCGGAACCGGCCCGGAGACGCTCGTCGACACCGGCCTGCCGGACACGACCGAGACGCTGTTCGACGAGATAGGCGACGTCGGCGTCGACCCCGAACGCGTCATCCTCACCCACGGCGACGTCGATCACGTCGGCGGACTCGAGGCCGTCGTCGACCGCTACGACGTCGCGGTGTACGCCCCGGAAGGCTGCGACGTCGACGACGACCTCGTCGACGAGTCCTTCGGTGACGGCGACGCCCTCGAGCCGTTCACCGCGGTCGCGACACCGGGTCACACGCCCGAACATCACGTCCTGATCGACGAAGACGCCGACGTCGCCGTGCTGGGAGACGCCGTCTTCGGCTCCGACGCACGCGGCCTGCCGGAAGGGTACTTCGTCCTCCCGACGGCGTTCTACTCCGAAGACCTCGCCGCGGCCGACGAATCACTCGCATCGGTACTCGAGTACGAATTCGAGACGGGACTGGTCTTCCACGGCTCGTCGGTGACCTCGGGTGCGAGCGACAAGCTCGAGTCGTTCGTCGAGTTCGTCGGCAAGCCCTGATCGGCGGTCGATCCGCGACTCGAGGTCGGCCTCGAGTGCGTCGTCGATGGGACAGCCAACACGGACGTTTGGAAAACCCTATCACGCTGTTCCGTAAACACCGATGCAATGCCAGCGAAGAGTCTGTTCGATCCCAGCGGCATAGCCGTCGTTGGGGCGTCGAAGACGCCGGGGAAGATCGGGTACGAGGCCATGCAGAACGCGATCAGGTTCGACGGCCCCGTCTATCCGGTCAATCCCTCGGCGGAGGGAACCGTGATGGACCGGGAGTTCGTCTCCTCGGTCACCGAAATCGACGGCCCAGTCGATCTCGCGCTGTGTTGCGTTCCGGCGCCGATCGTTCCGGACGTGATCGACGAGTGTGCCGAGGCCGGTATCGGCGGTGCGGTCATCTTCGCCGGTGGTTTCGCCGAGGCCGGCCCTGAGGGACAGCAGCTGCAAGACCGGATCGTCGAAACCGCACTCGAAGGCGACGTCTCAGTGCTCGGGCCGAACACGAGCGGCTTCCTCGTCCCCGGCTCGGACCTTCACGCGACGTTCGCCACCGACGTCGAGCACGTCCCGGCCGGCAACGTCGCTATCGTCGCCCAGAGCGGCGGGCTCGCCTACGCGCTCGCGTTCCGCTCGGAGAACGAAGACCGGGGCGTCTCCGCGATGGTCGGACTCGGCAACCGGGCCACCGTCGGCTTCGAGGAGGCCATCGAGTACTTCGACGGCGACGAGGCGACCGACGCGATCGTCCTCCACGTCGAAGGGAGCGACGACGCCCGTAGCCTGCTCGAGACCTGCGAGGCCGTCGACACGCCGATCGTCGCCTACAACGTCGGCGAACACGACGTCGGCGAGTTCGCCGAGTCCCACACGGGCGCACTGACTGGCTCGTACGAACTCTACGAGGCCGGCTTCGCCCAGTACGGCGTCCCCACGGTCGGCTCGAGTCAGGAACTGCTCGACGCCGGGAACGCCCTCGCCGACTGTCCCGAACCCGATGGGCCGAACGTCGGCGTCGTCACCGCTCAGGCCGGGCCGGGAATCGCCATCGCCGACCGGCTGCAGGCCCTCGGGGCGACCCTCCCCGACCTGACCCCGGAAACCCAGGAGGTCGTCGAGGAGATCCTCCCCGGAATTACGTTCTCGGACAACCCGGTCGACACCGGCCGCCCGATGCCCGAATTCGGCGACGTCGTCACGGCCGTCGCCGAGGACGAGAACGTCGACGTCGTCCTCGTCTACGAACTGTACGAGGCCGCACTCGGCTACCCGACCGACGCCGTCGAGACCGTCGTCGAGGACCTCGAGGTGCCGATCGTCTTCGGCACCGCCGGCCCCAACGAGGTCCTCGAGGAGGAAGTCGCCGAACTCGAGGCCCTCGGCGTCCCGACGTTCCGGACGCCGGAGCGGGCAGCCGACGCCGTCGGCGGACTCGTCCAGTACGCCAGGCGAAATCGGAAACCGAGAACGGCCGCCGAGGAGACGGAGGTGAGCCGATGAGCGGCGACCCGATCGAGGCCGCACGTGAAGCGGGTCGCGGCGCACTGACGGAAGCCGACGCGAAGGCGCTGCTCGCCGAGCACGGCCTCGCCTCCCCGGAGAACGAACTGGTCGATTCGGCCGAGGCGGCCGTCGAAGCAGCCGAATCGATCGGCTCCCCCGTCGTCGTCAAAGTTGCCTCGCCTGCCGTCCAGCACAAGAGCGAGTGGGGCGACGGCGCTGGCGTCGCCGTGGGTCTCACTGACGCCGACGCAGTTCGCGATGCGGCCGAAACCATTCTCGAGACCGCAGCCGACCAGAACATCGAGACGTCCGTCCTCGTCGAGGCCGGCGTCGACATCGACGCGGGACTCGAGGTGATCGTCGGCGGGACCCGTGACCCCTCGTTCGGCCCGACCGTACTGGTCGGCCTGGGCGGCGTCGCCGTCGAGGTCCTCCAGGACACCAGCCACCGCCTCGCACCCATCTCGACCGCCGAGGCGCTGGCGATGATCGACGACCTCGAGTCGTCGCCGCTGTTCGACGGCTACCGCGGCTCCCCCGCCGTGGACCGCGAGGCAGTCGCCGAGGCCATCGTCACCGTCGGCGACCTGCTCGCAGAGCGTGACGAAATCGCCGAACTCGAGGTCAACCCGCTTCTCGCCCAGTCCGACGGCGCGGTGGCACTCGATGCGCTGGTGACCCTCGAGTCCGCCGACGAGTAGGGAACCACTCACCGCTTTTCACGCCGTACTCGACGATCGTCGTCGCTGAGGGCCGTAGCTCCTCGGAAGCGATCGAGCGCCAAAAAACGCAGTTTCGTACCGTCGAGAGCGATCCGCGTTACTCGCCCTGCTGGCTCTTCTCGACGTCGACGTCTGCGAAGGCGACGTCGCGCTCGGTGACTTCGACGGTCATCTCGCCGACCTGCTCGATCTCGGCTTCGATCGTGTCGCCGTCGGTCAGCGGGCTGACGCCCTCGGGGGTCCCGGTCGTGATGACGTCGCCGGCTTCGATCGTCGCACCGATCGAGGCGTACTCGACGACGTCGGCACAGCTGTAGATCATGCCGCCGGTGTTCTGTTGCTGTTTGGTCTCGCCGTTGAGCTGCAGTTCCATCTCGAGGTCGTGGGGGTCGTCGATCTCGTCGCTGGTGGTGACCCACGGGCCGACGATGGTGAAGGTGTCGTAGGACTTGCGGTTCGAGCGGTCCTGGTTGCCCCGAACGGAGACGTCGAGCAGGATCGTATAGCCCAGGATGGCGTCCCAGACGTCCTCGGCCTCGATGTCCTTGACGTCCTCGCCCATGACGAAGGCGAGTTCGATCTCGTGGTCGACGCGGCGGTCGTTGAACGGGAGCGTGATCCCGTCTTCGGGGCCGGCGACGCTCGAGGGGGCCTTGAGGAAGTAACCCTTGTCCTCGATGGTGAACCAGTCTTCGGTAACGATGTCCTTGTCGGCGATGGCCTCCTCGACGTGGTTCTCGTAGTTCAGCGGCGCGGCGATGACCTTGCCCGGACGGCGGACGGGCGACTCAAGGGTGACCTCCTCGAGATCGTAGTCCGGGTCGTCGTCCGCGTACTCGCTGGCGTCGAGGTCCTTGCGGGCGTACTCCTTCAGCGGGTCGTTCGTCTCGAGTCCGAGGTCGTCGGTGACGTCGACGACGCCGTCTTCGGTTACGAGTCCCAGTCGGTCGTCGTTGAATCTGGCGAGTCGCATACCCACCACACTCCCGCGACGACACATAAATCATCCTCTCTCGGTCGCGAGGATCCAGCAGACTGGAGCTACCGCTACGCCGGCTCCCGATAACCGGCCGCGTCTCGGAGGCCAGCGTCAGGCCGCTTCCGACTCGACGAACGTTTCGTGGATCTGTCCCGTGGGGAACGTCGCGCGACAGTCCTCACAGAACATCTGTTCCTGAATGGCGTACTCCCAGAGTTTACCGCCGCACTCGAGGCAGTCGAAGTGCGCACGAACGAACGGGTCGTACTCGGCGTACGGGTTCTCGAACTCGGCCATGCAGGCTACTAGCTGGTTCGACGTGATAAGCGTACTGTTGACACACCGACGCTGCCGGTGCTCGAACCCACAGGTAGCGTACCGCGTCGAGAACGTAGAGGCCTTCCAGCCCGTCTGGTTACTCGCTGGCGTCGGCCTCGGCGTAGAAGTTGAACGCCTCGAACACCGGCCGGTCGGTTATCCCCAGCAAGATTGCCTCGTCGTCTGGCTCGTGGTGGTGTGGCGTGTCCGGCGGCACCACGAAGATGTCCCACTGCCCCCACTCGAGTGCCTCGCCGTCGACGTGGGTCGCGCCCTCGCCTTCGATGACGAAGAAGACCTCCGTGGCGTTGTGGAAGTGGGCGTCGGTGGGCTCCTGCAGGAGTTGCGCGCGGAACGACATCGTCGGGAACAGCGGCGGCTCCCCAGTGTTCGGGTTGACGTAGGCCATGCTGTAGCCGTCGTACGGATCCGGATCGTCGTTGTCAGCCCGCTGGTGGAGCGTCTCGAGGGTCTCCTGCCAGCCGAAACGGTACGGTGGGGTGGGCGCGCAGTTGCCCTCGAACGGACCCGGAATGGAGCCATCGTCGCTCTCACCGGCCGGGCGGGCCTGCCCGTACTGGGAGTCCCAGTAGCCCTGCGTTTTGGTCACCGGCTGGCGCTCGAGTTCGTGGTTCTCGAAGACGTTGGTGGCGTTGAGCGAGTCGAGCACCAGCGGCAGGTCCAGCACGTCTAACCAGGCGGCGGTCTCGTCGGAGTCGTTGACGTGGTCGTGCCACTCCCACTGCGGGGTGGTGATCAGGTCGTTGTTGCGCATCGGGAACTCCTCGCCGGCCACGACCGTCTTCATCTCCTCGTGACCGTCGATCGTGAACCGCAAGGCGTTGGCCCCGTGGCGATGCGACGGCGCGGTCTCGCCGGGCGAGACCGTCTGCACGCCGAGGTAGATCGTGTTCGAGATGGCGTTTTCCATCCCGACGTTGATCGGCACCGCCACCCGACGCTGGAAGCCCGGCGGCAGATCCTCGATCGGAACGTCCTGCTCGATGCTGTCGATCGCCCGCTGGATCTCCTCCCACTGCCAGAGCTGGGGCTGGACGTCGTCGTAGACGTTGCCCATGCTCTTTTCGACCTCCCACAGCGGCCGCAGGTCCGTCTCCTCGAGTAACTGCTCGGTGTCCGAACTCAGTTCTAGCCGCTCTTCGACCTCCTGGCTCATACGTGCCTAGTCGTCGAATACCACAATAAGTGTACTGGAGACGGCACTCACGTGGGACGTTCCGATACTCGTTAGAGGAACCGTTCGGTTCGGGTGAGGGCGTAGCCGTCGGCGACCGACTCGAGCGTCTCGTCGATGGCGTCGACAGTCCAGCCGTCCTCGCGGACGCCGGTCCGGACCTGCCGCGGGTCCGAGAGAACGCCGATCTCGTCGCCCGCTGCGGTCAGCGTGACGCCGGTGACGTCGTCGGCCGCTGTGAGCAGGGAGACGGCAGCAGGAGCGACGGCTTCGGGCGGTTTCTCCTCGCGAGTGTACGGGCGGTGTTCCTCGGGAATCGAGGCGGTCATCCGGGTGAAGCCGTTCGGGACCAGTGCGTTGACGCGAACGCCCTGCCGGTGGAGTTCCGTCGAGGCCGATCGGACGAACCCCAGGATGCCGGCGTTGGCGCTCGCGTATGCCAGCTGGCCGACGTTCCCGAGCGCGCCGCGAGAACTGACCGCGAGGTACGACCGGTCGCGGCCGTGGGCATCGCTGGCACCGTCGTCCTCATCCCCTCCGGCAGAGCCGTCGTCGACCGCTCGCCAGTGGCGGACGGCCGCACGGAGGAGCGTGAAGTTGCTCCGCAGGTGGCTATCAATCACGGCATCCCAGTCGTCCTCGGTGAGATTCCAGCACATGCCGTCCCGGAGGATGCCGGCGAAGTTGGCGACCCCGTCGAGTCGACCGAACGACTCGAGTGTCGTCTCGACTGCCTCCTCGGCGTCGGCGGCGTCGGCGGCGTCACCGGCATGTGCGACGACGGAGGTACCGTCGACTGCAGCGTCGATGTCGGCGGCGGCCTCGCGAGCGACGCTCGAGTCCGCGCCCTCCCCCGAGACGGACGTCCCGAGGTCGGAGACGACGACGTTCGCGCCTCGACTGGCGAGCGCCTCCGCCGTCGCCTTGCCGAGTCCGCTGGCACCGCCGACTACGAGGTAGGCGGCGTTGGTCACCGCGATTCACCTCTGGACCGACCGCACCCGTCCTGCATCAGGCGACGTCTTCTCGGACCGTGGTACGACTGTCGTCGGACGTGAAGCTTGCACCGGGATCGGTCGGGTCGGTCGGACTCGTATCGATTGGTCATGTCTTCGAGCGGTCCATCGGCGGCGAGGATAATCACGATTTGGGACGGCAGTGTCTCGACGGGACAGAGAGCCGCCGAGGAGACGGGCGATGGGAAGGCGAAATTCCAGCGCGGAGGGACCAACAGAATGATTTAACAGGGTCGCGTCACAGTCTACCAGTATGGTACACGGGACCGATCTAGAGGCTGCTGCAGCAGACGCCGACTCGCTACCGGACGCCGAGGACGTCTTCGACGTCGACGAGGACGTCCCCGTCACGGAGGTATTCGACGACGAGTTCGTCGCCGAGACGACCGACTTCGAGTCGTTCGACGAACTGGTCGCCGCCAGCCCCTCCGACGCCGCCAGCGGCGCGGACCTCGAGTACGTCGGCCAGGGCGAGTGGGACGAGTTCGTCGCCGAGAATACGGACTTCGAGAACGAATCGGAACTCGTGCTCGCCGCGCGCGACCACTGGGTCGGCAAGCGACTCGACCTGCACTGACCGGGTCGGATTCGGCCGACAAGACCGAACCGATTCTCCCTTCTTCCACCACGTGCGACCCGGGTTGCCGATCGACGGACCGGACAGTCGTAAGTATCGATCGTCCGAGCACGTGGAAAGACAGGAAGTGGGCGGACGACCACCTCGACGGCTACCGGGGTTGGGACACCCGATCTCGAGTCCGACGGCTCGAGTGAATCCTGTGGCGCGGTCGAACGGTGGTGGCGCTTGCCGATGGGACGGCGTAGAGAAACCGAAAGTGAACGCGAGCGCGCGATGCGATTCGGGGGTCAGTAGTTGCCGCTCGAGACGATCGGTGGGGCCTCGTGGGGGCCGTACGGAGCGTCGTCGAGCCACTCGCCGGCGGCCTCGAAGCTGTCGGCGAGTTCGGCGGCGACTTCCTTGCGCAGGACGGTGACCGGGTCCTCACCCTGCAGGTACTCGAGGGCCTGGCCGGCGGCACCGATGTTGAACTCGGCGGCTTTCTCGCGACGTGCGGCGAACAGTTCGACTTCGTCGTGAGCGACGGCCTCGGTGCGGGCGTCGAGCGCGACGGCGATGGCCGAGGCGGCCTCGTCGGCGTCCGGGACGCCGGAGTTCATGCCACGGGCACCGAAGGGTGCGAGCAGGTGGGCGGCCTCGCCGGCCAGCAGGACGCGACGGTGCTCGTCGACGAACGTGTCGGCCTGGACCTGCAGGAAGAAGTAACTCGAGATCCACTCGAGTTTGTCGGTGTATTCCTCGCCCATGATGTCACGGACGAACTCACGCATGGTCTCCTCGCTGGCCATCTCCTCGGGATCGTCGTCGTCGTAACACTGGATGTCCAGCCGCCAGCCGCCGGTGAAGGGAACCAGCAGGACGTTCCGGCCGTCGGCTTCGGGTGCGTCGTAGTGGAACAGACGCTCTAACCCCTCGAAGTCCTCGTCGACCTGATCGTCACGGATGTCTGCGATGATGAACGCGTTCTCGGACTGTTCGCCGGAGAACTCCGCGCCGATCTCCTTGCGGACAGTGGAGCCACCGCCGTCGGCACCGATCAGGTACTCGGTCTCCCAGGTCCGGCCGTCACTCGTCTCGACGGTGACGCCGTCGGGTGAGGAGTCGACGGTCTCGACAGCCGCTTCCCAGTGGATCTCGATCCCGGCTTCGTCGAGTGCGTCCAGCATGTGCTGTTCGGTGACGACCTGCGGGAGGCTAGTGAAGTGGGGAATGTCACCGGAGCCACCTGGCGAGTCGTAGGTTCGGTTGAAGACTTCTTTGCCCCGGAACATGGTCCGTCGGGTCGGCCAGACCAGCCCGTCGTCCACGAGGGCTTTCCCCAGCCCCGGGTGGATGCGTTCGAGGATTCGGCAGGTCGCACCGTGAATGTAGATCGCGCGACTGCCGTCGCGGTCACGATCCTCTGGTTCTGCCTCGAGGATCGCCGTATCGACCCCGCGTGCGTGCAACGCGAGCGCTGCCGTCATCCCGACTGGGCCCGCGCCAGCGACGAGGGCCGGCTTCTCGGTCGTATCACTGCTCATGGTGTGCTCTCACATTGCTGAATAACCGGCATAATTGTTGTGGTCCACGTTCGCATCCAATCCCGTTATTTGCCGGGTATTCCCGTCGAATAACGCAGATTCAGAAGTTCACGATCGACGATGATCGACCGACGGGGCCGCAATCTCGGGAAATTCGTTCGCCATTAGCGAACGCTTGGGCCAGTAGCTTCTTGCCATTCGTCTCCAGATACGCCGAGTGAATGTCTCCCAGCACCCTCATCGAGGATCGGGATCTCTTCGCGGACTATCTGACCGAGGCGGGTGAATCCCTCGAGGAGCTCGACGACCTGACGCGGGCAGAACGCGAGCGTGACCTCTGGCGACACCTCTTCGAAGACCTCGTCGACGCGTTTCCGGAGCCGGCGCTGGTCGTCGACGACGACGGAACCATCACACACTGGAACGACAAGCACGAGCCGTTGACCGGCGTCACCGCCGAGATGGCACTCGGCGAACAGGCGATCGACGTCCTCGGGACCGACGGCGTCGAGGAGACCCTCGCAGAAGAGATCGCGCGCACAGGTGAATCGATCCGGGAGAGTCGGATTCGCTCCGGCGGGGGAGACGACGGCTGGCACCTCCGTGCTGCAGGCGCACCGCTTCGGACCCCCGACGGAGAGGTCGTCGGCGCCTTCGAGTACGTCAGCGTCGTCACGGAACTCGTCGAACAGCGCGAGGAGGTGAGGCGGGTCCAGGAGGCGATCAGCGAGACGGTCACGGAGACGGTCGCGGACCTGCAGGCGGTCACCGAGACTAACGCCGACACCAACGCCGAACTCGAGGCGCTGGTCGACGACCAGGTCGAGACCCTCGAGTCCGTCCAGAACCAGATGGAATCGCTCTCTGCGACGGTCGAGGAAGTAGCCGCGAGCGCAGAGGAGGTCAGCGGTCAGAGTGAGGCGGCCGCCGACCTTGCCGAGGAGTCGAAGGAGGCCACCGACGCGATCGTCTCGAGCGTCGACGACGTCCGCGAAGCGGCGGACGCGCTGGCGACGAACAGCCGTGAACTCGAAGAACGCATCGAGGAGATCGACACGATCGTCGACGTCATCGACGGGATCGCCGACGAGACGAACCTGCTCGCGCTCAACGCGAACATCCAGGCCGCACAGGTGGGCAGTGGTGCCGATGGGTTCAGCGTCGTCGCCAACGAGGTCAAGGAACTGGCCGACCAGTCGAAAGCGGAGGTCGAGACGATCGAGGACATCGTCGACGAGGTTCGCGAGACTACCGCCGAAACGACCCGAAGCGTCGAGACGACCCTCGAGTACGTCGAGGAGGCGATCGACCACGCCGAGGCCGTCGACGAGAACCAGACGGAGATCAAGAACGCAGTGGACGAGGCCTCGGCCGGAATCGACCAGATCGCGAGCGCGACCGACGAACAGGCCGCGACCGCAGAGGAGGTCGCCTCCATGCTCGGATCGGCCGTCGAAGCGAGCCAGGACATCGCCGAGGAGGTCCAGACCCTCGCGGCGACCAACGCCGAACAGGCCGACCGGGTCCAGACGGTCAAAGAAGACGTTCGCGAACTCGAGTCCCAGCTCTCCTGATCGCCCTCGAGCGATACGTGTTGCCGGTGCCAGATGGTACTGCCGACACCCTGGTGCGACTGGAAGCGACGAGCTAATGTGCCAATTCTATTGGACGGAATTGGCGTCTACCCCACCGTCGGCACGATTCTGGACGACATTATCCACCACTGTTGAACGTCGATTCCTGTGATATCCCGTTCTCGCTCGCGGAACGGCGACGCGTGTGACGGAACGATTCCGGTAAGGCGGTCGATTTCGATCCGTTCCGTGCCGGAGACGAGGAAGATAGCCTGTCGACTGGTATCCTGATTCGTGTTCACTCCTGTCGAACGTCGAGGAGCACGCGAGTACGGATGGAAGTGGCCGACGCCACGGGGACCGCATCGAGCGACGACCCCCGCTTCGCGCGCGCGGTTCCAAAGATATATGAGATACAATGACGGACATGTTCCCGATGACGATAGAGACAGTGCAGCGAGTAGCAGTGCTCGGAGCAGGTAGCATGGGACATGGTATCGCTGAGGTAGCCGCGATGGGTGGCTACGACGTGACCATCCGCGACATCGAACAGGAGTTCGTCGACGACGGCTACGACCAGATCGAGTGGAGCCTCGAGAAGCTCGAGGAAAAAGGTCGACTGGACGAGTCCGCCGAAGACATCCTCGCTCGCGTCGACACCACGACCGACCTCGAGGCCGCCGTTTCCGACGCCGACCTCGTGATCGAGGCCGTGCCGGAGGTCATGGACATCAAGGAAGACACCTTCTCCTCGGTCGACGAGCACGCCCCCGATCACGCGATCCTCGCGTCGAATACGTCGAGTCTCTCGATCTCGGACATCGCCTCGGCGACCGACCGCCCGGAGCAGGTCGTCGGCCTGCACTTTTTCAACCCACCGGTGAAGATGGACCTCGTCGAGGTCACCTACGGTGAGGCCACTTCCGACGAGACCGCCGAGACCGCCTACGCGTGGGCCGAATCGATCGACAAGACGCCGATCTACGTCCGCAAGGACGTCCACGGCTTTGTCGTCAACACCGTCCTCGTCCCGTTCATGGAGGAGGCCGCCTGGATGCGTTCCGAGGACGAGACGACGATCCAGGAAGCCGACGCCACGATGGTCTACGAGCGTGGCTTCCCGATGGGGCCGTTCGAACTCAACGACTTCGGCGGCATCGACATCGGCTACCACTTCCGCGCCGAATCGGACCAGCCCGTTCCGCCTGTCGTCGAGGAGAAAGTCGACAACGAGAACCTCGGCAAAAAGAGCGGGAAGGGCTTCTACGATTACGACGACGGCGACGGCGTCGACTACCTCCCCGAGGACTCCGGCGACTTCGACTGGCTGCGCACCGAGGCGGTGATGATCAACAAAGCCGCCTGGCTCATCGGCAACGACGTCGCCACCCCCGAAGCGATCGACACCGGCTGCCGGCTCGGCGGCAGCTTCCCCGAGGGTATGTGTCGCCGCGGCGACCGCCTCGGCCTCGACCGCGTCCTCGAAAAACTCGAGGACCTCCACGAGGAGTACGGGGCCGAGCGCTTCGAGCCCTGTGAGTACCTGATCGAACTCGTCGAGGACGGCTGGACCGGCGAGGACGCCGGCAAGGGCTTCTACGACTACCGCACCGACCCACCGTACCACTACCTCGAGTGGGAGATCGACGACGAGGGCGTCCTGAACGTCGTGCTCTCGCGCGAAGAGCGGATGAACTCCATGTCCGAGGACATGTTCATGGAGATCGATCGCCTGCTCACGAGCGTCGACACGGACGAGGTCTCCTGTGTCGTCTTCGAGGGCGCCGGCGACCGCGCCTTCAGTTCGGGCGCGGACATCACCGGTTTCACGTCGGGTGAGCCGACCGAGATCATGGAGGTCGACGAGATGTTCCAGACCGTCTACGAGTTCGAGCGACCGACGGTCGCCAAGATCGACGGCTTCTGTCTCGGCGCTGGCATCGAACTCGCGCTGGCCTGTGACATCCGCATCGCCACCGAGGACTCCCTCATCGGCACGCCCGAGACCACCCTCGGCGTCATCCCCGGCGGCGGTGCGACCCAGCGCCTCGTCCGACTGGTCGGCGAGGCTCGCACCAAGGAGATGGTCTTCCGCGGCATGCAGTTCGACGCCGCACAGGCAGAAGAGTGGGGCATCGTCAACCACGCTGTTCCTGCCGAGGAGTTCGAAGCGCTCGTCGACGAGGTCGTCTCTGACCTCACGGCCAACGCGCCGCTCGCGCTCAAGCTCGCCAAGGACGTCATTCACGACGGCCAGGAGGCCGGCCTCGAGGCGGCCCTGGCGATGGAGAAGAAGTCCTTCGGCCTGCTGGCGACCACCGACGACATGTACGAAGGTGTCACGGCGTTCAGACAGAACCGCGAGCCGGACTTTCAGGGTGAGTGAGCGATGACGCGCAATGTGGCAATCGTCGGCGGTGGCCACTCCGAGTGGGGTGAGCGCGCCGCAACCTGGAAGGACCTCGCGCAGGAGGGCGGGAAGGCGGCGTTCGACGCCGTCCCCGAGGTCGGCCCCGAGGACATCGAGGGGCTGTTCGTCGGCGCGGTCCAGCCCGAACGGTTCGCCAACCAGACCCACGTCGCACCGCTCGTCGCCGAGTTACTCGGCATCGAAGTCACGGAGATGACCGCCCGGACGGAACTGGCCTGTGCCAGCGGGCAGGCTGCGCTCCGGTACGCGTGGCTCGCCATCGCCGCCGGCCAGTTAGACGTCGCGCTCGTGCTCGGGGTCGAGAAGATGAACCTCGGCCGGGAGTACATGCCCGAGATGCAGGCGTCGATGGCGAACGTCCTCGACCGGGAGTTCGACGGTGCCAACGGCCTCGCCGCGCCACCCTTCTTCGCCTGGTACGCCCAGCGCCACATGCACGAGTACGGCACCACCCGCGAACAGCTCTCGATGGTGGCCGCCAAGAACAAGACCAACGCCTCGAAGACCGACTTCGCGCAGTTCCAGTCGACCTGTTCCATCGAGGAAGTCACCGACTCGCCGGAGATTTCCGCCCCGCTGTACCTCTACGATTGCAGCGGGATCACCGACGGTGCCGCCGGCGCGATCCTCATGAGCGAGGAGAAAGCCCGCGAAGTCACCGACACACCCGCCTACATCACCGGCAGCGGCCAGTCGTCGATGGCGGGCAACTCGATCAACAACCTGCCGTCGCTGTCGACCTGGCCTCAGGCCCGCAAGGCCTCCCAGAACGCCTACGAGCAGGCTGGCATCGAGGATCCCGTCGAGGACATCGACGTCGCGGAGGTCCACGACTGCTTCTCGATCAGTGAGATCATCGAGTACGAAGAACTGGGCTTCGCCGACCGCGGCGAAGGCGGCCAGTTCATCGAGGACGGCCGGAGCCACATCGACGGCGACGTCGCCGTCAACCCCCGCGGTGGCCTGCTGGGCTGTGGCCACCCACTCGGCGCGACCGGCGTCTCTCAGGCGCTGGAAATTACCCACCAGTTCCAGGGGAAGGTATCGAGCGACAGGCAAGTTGACGACCCCACGACGGGCCTGATCCACAACCTCAGTGGCAGCGCCTCCGTCCACAGCGTGATGGTCCTCGACCGTGATCCACAATGAGCGACGACACACCTACCAGAAAGCGCGTCTCGGTGCCCGAGGAGATCGAGCTCCCACGAATGCTCGACTTCTACGAACTCCAGACCGACGACCACACCCAGATCGCCGAGTTTTACGACAACCTCCGGGACGGCCAACTGACGACCACCCAGTGCCAGGACTGTGACGAGATCCACTTCCCACCCCGGATCGTCTGCCCCGAGTGCATGAGCGACGACCTCGAGTACGTCGACCTGCCGCACACGGGCGAGGTGCTCGCCTTCTCGGAAGTCCGGGGCGGCCTCCCGCTCGGCCTCGCCGACCACGAGACGCCGTACGTGCTCGGCGTGGTCGACCTCGGCCCAGTGAGGCTCTCGGCGCGAATCGACGACGTCGCCTACGCCGACCTCGAGATCGGCGACGAGGTCGAACTGGTGATCGTCGAGATCGACGGCCCGACCGACGAGGACCGGGTATTTTATCGGTTCAAACCAGTTAGCGAGTAAGTATGAAAGACTACGAACTCACCCTGCAGGTGCTGCTCGAGCGGGCGACCGACCTGTTCGGTCACAAGGAGATCGTCTCGGAACTGCCGGACGGGACGACCCACCGCTACACGTACGACGACGCCTACGACCGCATCAGCCAGCTCGCCAACGCGCTGGACGACCTCGGCGTCGGTGCCGGCTCGCGCGTGTCGGTGATGGCGATCAACCACTACCGCCACTACGAGCTGTACTTCGGTCCCGCCTGCAGCGGCCGGAGTATCCACATGACCAACCACATGCTCCCCGAGGAGCATCTGGTCGAGATCGTCAACGAGGCCGAAGACGAGGTCGTCTTCGTCGATCCCCAGTTCGTCGACGTCGTCGAGGCCGTCGCCGACGACTTCGAGACCGTCGAACAGTACGTCGTGCTGGACGACGAGGTGCCCGAGACCGACCTCGAACCCGTCGTCGCCTACGAGGACCTGCTAGCTGCACAGGACACCGACTACGACTGGCCCACGCTCGACGAGGACGACGAGGCAGGGATCTGTTACACCTCCGGGACGACGGGACTGCCGAAAGGAGCCGCCTACTCCCACCGGGACCTCTACCTCCACGCGGTTACCCACGGCCACGTCGACGTCTTCGAGATCAGCGAGAACGACGCCGTGATGCCCGTGGTCCCGATGTACCACGTCAACGGCTGGGGACTCCCCTACTCGTCGACGCTGTCCGGCGCGAAGCTGGTCCTGCCGGGCCCGAAGACCGACGCCGAGGCGATCGCCGAACTGATCGACCGCGAGGACGTGACCGTCACCGCCGCGGTGACGACGGTCTGGCTCCAGATGGCGGAGTTCTACGACGAGCGCGACGACGTCGAACTCGAGAGTCTCAATCGCGTTCTCATCGGCGGTACGTCGCCACCAGAGTGGCTCATGGAGAAGTTCGACAAGGAGATCGACGCACCGATCCACCAGGGCTACGGCATGACCGAGGCGGCACCCCACCTCGTCAACACCATGACGACCACCGAGGTGGCCGACCTGCCCGAAAGCGAACGCTACCAGCAACAGATGAAACCGGGACTCCCGGCACCGGGCGTCCAGATCCGGCTCCGGACCGTCAACGGCGAGCCGGTGCCCCACGATGGCGAGACGAGCGGTGAGATTCAGGCCCGGGCACCGTGGCTCATCGACGAGTACTACGCCCGCCCCGAAGAGACCGAGTCGTCGTTCACCGACGACGGCTGGTTCAAGACCGGCGACGTCGGCGTCATCGACGAGTACGGCTATCTCGAAATCGTCGACCGACTCGACGACGTGATCAAAAGCGGCGGCGAGTGGATCTCCTCGATCGACCTCGAGAACGAGTTGATGGCTCACGACGCCGTCGAGGAGGCGACCGTCATCAGCGTCGACCACCCGAAGTGGGAAGAACGCCCCGTCGCCTACGTCGTCACGGGAGACGACGTCAACGAAGACGAACTCGAGGAACACCTGCTCGAGCGGTTCCCGAAGTGGTGGCTCCCGGACGTGATCGAGTTCTGTGAGTCGATCCCGAAGACCACCACCGGCAAGTTCGACAAGAAGTCGCTCCGTGACTCCTTCGACGAGGAGTACGGAAGTCTGCCGGTCGACGACCAGTAGACCGGCGTCCGACCAGTTTTTGCAGTGTTCATTTACAGCCAGTTCTGATCGACGACGTCGCGTTCACGCTCGAGTTCCAGACCCGAACAGCGCTGGTCGGGTCGATCCGGACGATCTGACCCATCAGCGGTATAGTAACAACCGAAACGGTTGCCACACCGATCGCAAGCTGTCGTGCGATCGGGTGTGCACCGACGTTCAGTGGCTACTATAGCTCCGAGTTCTGGATACGGCTGGTGTTCGTCAGGATCGTCTCCGGGACCCAGTCCACCGGTGTCACAGCCGGGGTGAACGCACCTGTTGGCAGCGATTCCGACGATGAACCCGTGAACTCGAGTCGATGGCACCGTCGCTCCCACGACTGGATTGGCGAGAAATCAGAACCGGTGGGATCGGCCGGATTCAGGCCGGCAGTTCGCGACCGTAGAGGCCGGTCGGCTTGAATAGCAGGACGAGCACGATCAACAGGAGTGCCGTCATGCCGCTGAGTCGTGGCGAGACTGCAGAGACGGTAAACACCTCGAGGAAGCCGACGACGTAGGCGGCGATGACGCTGCCCTGGATCGAGCCGATGCCGCCGAGGATGACGATGGCGAACGCGAGGATGAGCGGCGTCTCGCCCATGCTGTAGGTCGCACTTCGCGAGGTGGCGTAGAGGACGCCAGCACAGCCGGCGAGGAGCCCGGCGAGTACCCAGGTGAACAGTGTGATTCGGTCGGTCTTGACGCCGACGAGCGCGGCCCCTTTCTCGTTCATGCTGGTGGCGATGATCGCCTGGCCCGTCTTCGTCCGGTTGATGAACAGGAAGAGGGCGACGATGAACACCCACGAGAGCACGACGATCAGCAGGTTGTTGTAGAGGATCGAGAAGCCGGCAATCTCTGGGGTGTAGCCGGCGAACAGGGACGGAACGCTCCGAGGTTCTGTCCCCACGGCTGCCCGGAAGCCGTACTCCACGACGAACCACGCGAGCAACGTCAGAATGAGGACGTTGATCGGGTCGTCGATGTGCCTGATGAACACCTGGTAGAGCACGAGGTGGAACAGCGCACCCGTGACCAGTGCCGCCGCCAGGCCGACCCAGACGCCCAGGCCGAGCGAGGCGACGAACCATGCGGTAAACGCGCCGATAGTAATCGTCGCACCGTGAGCGAGGTTCGCCTGCCCGGCGACACCGAAGATCAGCGTAAAGCCGATCGCGATCAGCGCGTAGAGCGATCCCAGTATCAACGTGTTTGACGCAATTCCAACGAAATCGACCATTGTTGTCTAGTACCAGTCTGGTTCTTGGTAGTCCGCCGTCGCGTGGTGGTCCGGGTGGACGACGTTCTGGATGCCCTCGCCGTCGTCTTCTTGCCACTGGAAGTTGATGCGCTCGAGGTAACCCTCACCGAAGCGAGCGTCGTGTGGGAACTCGTCGTTCTCACCTTGGAACTCGACGACGCCGCGGGTTCCCTCGTAGGAGGCATCGAGCAGACCCTCGATGACGTCCTCGGTATCGGCCGTACCCAGTTCCTCGACGACTTCCGCCCACATCTTGATGCCGTCGTAGGTCGCGTACGCGAAGTCGTCGTTTGGGTAGATGCCGAACTCGTCGTAGTATCGTTCGGCGAAGGGGATCGTCTCGTCGGTGAGTTCGGCCGTGTGGACTGCCGGCGCGTTACTCATGGCGAACTCGATGGTGCCGTCGAAGTCACCGTAGGCCGCCGGGTTAACGATCTGGGCGATCTGGCCACCGATGACGAACTCTCGTTCCTGTTCTTGCCACTGGAGCAGTGCCGGGCCTGCCGTGTGGGCCATCCCCATCAGCGTCGCGTCGGCATCTTCTGCCTCGATCGAGTCGAACAGCGGCGAGAAGTCCTCCGTGTCAGCCGGGTATCGGTCGTTGAACACGACCTCGAGACCGAGGTCCTCGAGTTCGTCCGGCAGGTCGTCGGTGAACGTCTGGGTCCACTCGAATTCCTCGTTCAGCAGGGCGATTCGCTCCCAGCCCTCCTGGTCTTGCATGTACCCACACATGTCGGCGATCGAGTGCATCCAGTGGACCGCGTTCCCGTACGGCCGGAACTGGTAGCGGTAGTCGTCGTAGTTGTCGGCCACCATCTCCGAGATGACCGGAGAGGTGTGTCCACCGCTCATGTGGATCGTCTGGTGGCTGGCGATTTCGGACATGAGGTCGACCATGACCTCCGTCTGGAAGACGCCGGCGGTGATGTCGACGTCGTCCTCGACGACGAACTCGAGGTAGCGATCGCTCGCCGTCGACGCCGAACCCTGATAGTTCGCGACGTCGAGCTGGACGTCCTCGCCGAGGACGCCGCCCTCGTCGTTGAGTTCCTGCACGGCGAGTTCGGCTGCGTTCTCCTGGGCGGTACCCATCGGCGCGGCACCTGGTTCGTACGCGAGGAGGCCAATACTGAGGCCGTCGTCACCGGGGCCGTCACCGTTCGAACCGCCGGCACAGCCCGCAAGCGACGCGGTAATTCCCGCACCAGCCATCCCAACGAAGGTTCGACGTCCTATTCTTTGCGTTGCATTCCCACGCATAGAATAACAGAGATTGTCCATACCACATAAATGTACTGGTACTGGTCCCCCGGTACGACGGAACATTACGTACCTCGCCGGTGGTATCGTACCCCGGATAGAAAGATATAATGAGGATGCTTTTCCTGTATCGTGTACGGGTAAGTGATGCCATGACACGTTTAGACCTCGAACCCCGGTATATCGCCGGGCTCGTCGGTTTGGTTGGACTGGGGGTAGCTCCCTTCGTCCTCGATGTTCTCACCCTCAGACAACTCACCGCCGCGATGTTCCTGGGGATGTTCGCGATGAGCTGGGACTACGTCTCCGGCTACACCGGCCAGCTCAGTTTCGGCCACAGTATGTTCTTCGGGATCGGCGGCTACACCGCCGCCGTCCTCAACCTTCAGCTGGACGTCAGTCCAGTTATCGCCATCCTCGTTGGGACGATCTTCGCCGGCGTCGTGGGCTTCGCTCTCGGGTTCCCCGCGCTCAGACTGCGGGGCCCGTACCTGGCGTTGATCACGCTGATCGCGCCACTCGTGTTGATGCAGATCGTCAACATCTTCCCGGGCGTCCTCGGTGGTGACGCCGGTCTGCCGAGCCCCGACGACGTGCTCTCGGACGGCATCGTCGAAACCATCGGCACCACACTCGCGCCACTTGGCTTCGAGTCGCCGTTCGAACAGGAGGTACTCGTCTACTACTACCTCACCCTCCTGCTGTTTCTGGGCATCTACGCCCTCTTTTTCGTCTTCACGCGCTCGTACGTCGGGACGATCTTCACCGCCATCCACGAGGACGAAGACGCCGTCCTCTCGGCGGGGATCAACGCCGCGAAGTTCAAGATCTTCGCGTTCACCATGAGCGGAGCCGTCGGTGGCTTCGCCGGTGCCGCGTTCGTCCACGTGCCCGTCGGTGACCCGCTGCCCAGCGAAATCCTCGCGCTCACGCTGAGCATCGAGGTCGTCATCATCAGTATCGTCGGCGGGATGGGCACCATCACCGGCCCCGCCATCGCCGGCATCGGCTACTACTTCGTCCGCGACGCCCTCCAGACCAGCGACGTCGGCATCCCCATCCTCGGGACGACAGTCGGCCACGTCTCGATGGTCCTGTTCTTCCTGCTCGCACTCCTCGTGCTCTTCTTCCTCCCCAAGGGCGTCGTCCCCTGGGCCACCGAGTGGAGCCGAGACGTTCTGGAGAGCCGAGAGAGCCCAACACCGAGCTAATCATCAAAGACAATGACACCCCAAACTACCAAAACGGCAACCACACCGGACGAGAGTACCGACGTCCTCCGCCTGGAGAACGTCACGAAACGCTTCGGGAACGTCACCGCCGTCGACGACCTCTCCTTTGCGGTCCACGAACAGGAGATTCTCGGCTTCATCGGCCCGAACGGTGCCGGCAAGTCGACCACGTTCAACTGCGTCTCCGGGTCGTTCCCACCGACGGAGGGAACCATCTACTACCGCGACGAAGACGTCACCGGCATGCCCCAGTACGAACTCGTCAAGAAGGGCATCTCCCGTACCTACCAGACGTTCCGCCCGCTCAACGACCGCACCGTCCTCGAGAACATCGAACTCTCGCAGGTGCCGGACAAACTCTTCTCGGTCTCGGACCTCCGGGCGGACACCACCGAACGCGCCTGGGAACTCTGTGAGCGCGTCGGCCTCGAAGAGTACGCCCACCTCACGCCCGAGGAGGTCCCCCACGCCGGGATGCTCCGCCTCGAGATCGGCCGGGCGCTGGGCACGGACCCCGACCTGTTGCTGGTCGACGAGCCGTTCGCCGGCCTCACCAGCGAGGAGATCGAGGAATCGGCCTCCCTGTTCCGGTCCCTCCGTGAAGAGGGCACCACGCTGGTCGTCATCGACCACAACATGCACGGCCTGCTCGACCTCGTCGACCGCGTCGTCGTGATCTCCTTCGGCGAGAAGATCGCCGAAGGCGCTCCACAGGAGATCAGGGACGATCCGGTCGTCCAGAAGGCCTACCTCGGAGGTGACGTCGAATGAGCGATACGCCAGTGCTGGCCGTCGAGGACCTCGGCGTCACGTACGGCAAGGTGACCGCCCTCCACGACGTCGACGTCGAGGTCGACGCGGGCGAGACCGTCGGCGTCATCGGTCCCAACGGCGCAGGCAAGTCGACCTTCGTCGACACGGTCAGCGGCTTCCTCGAGTACGAGGGGTCGATCAGGGTAAACGGCGTCGAAGTCGCAGAAACCTCGACCCAGGACCTGATCCGGGACGGTCTCTTCTACTGCACCGAGCGCCGGGACCTGTTCGACTACATGTCCGTCGAACAGAACCTGCGGCTGGGCTCGTACCTCAACGAAGACGGCGAGGACGAACGGCTCCGCGAGGTGTTCGACCTCTTCCCACGTCTCGAAGAACGACGCGACCAGGAGGCCGGGACGCTCAGCGGCGGTGAGGCGCAGATGCTCTCGCTCGGTCGCGGCCTGATGAGCGATCCCGAGTTCCTCATCCTCGACGAGCCGTCGATCGGTCTGGCGCCCGTCATCTTAGAGGACATCAGCGAGGCACTCCACCAGATCACCGAACTCGACGTCACCGTGATGATCTGCGAACAGAACATCACCTTCGCCCTCGAGCACGCTGACCGACTCTACCTGCTCGAAAACGGTACGGTCCGACAGACCGGGACGCCCGAAGGCCTCCAGTCCACCGAGTTCGTCGAATCGTTCATGGGCGGATAACCGTAAATTACGGCACGCGCATCGCTCACCAACGATCACGTCGTTTTCCAGCTGTCACGTTCGGCCAGAAGCCGCGGTGGACGACCGTCTGGCAGTCCTGCCAAACGAGCCGACCCGCCCGAGTCGAGGCCACGGTGACCACGAGTGTCGAATCCTCGTCGACGCCGGATTCTCGACTCACCCCACGTGGGCCGTGTACGGTAACCATCCCGTTCAATCAGCATAGACGGTCACGCGTTCGCCTGCTCGAGCGTCTCGTGCCAGAAATCGTCGCTCCTCGGGCACCTGACGACCCGTCAGAATCATCCGGTTTACCGGATCGACCGCGTCCAAACATCGTGGACAAATAACTACCAGCGACGGAGGAATTCGACGGTGGGGCGAAACCAGCCTCGTCGACTGTATCTTACACCGGTACCGCTGTAATAGAACGCAGAGGTCGACGACGATAGGCCGAGAACACCCCCTTCGATTGAACGATGACGCACACCCAACGCCGGTGTGCTTCTCGGTCAAAAGAGATGACTGTTCAAAACCACGACAAACGATCGTGAGAAACGACGGCGAGTTAGTAGCTATATTCCAGGTATTCGGACGGAAGCGAGATCTATCCTGGGAATATGCCGTTCAGAAAACATGTGCTTCGAGATGTATCTCCCACGCGGTGGCGTCTGCTGGAGGAGTGGCAGTCGCTCGAGAGAGCCGTCTAATATGATCGAACGATTTATACCGAACGCACCCGAACACAGGGTATGAGCGAAAATACGTCGGCGATGACGTCGGTTCTCCGGGCATTCGAGGTGATCGACGTACTCTGGGAAACCGGCGGCGCCGGGCCGTCGGAGATCGCTCGACGGATGGACATTCCGAAAAGTACGGCCCACATCTACCTCCAGACCCTCTCGAAGACCGGTTACGTCGTGAACGACGAAGGAACCTATTCGTTGAGCTATCAGTTTCTTGGTACTGGATCGAGACTCAAGCACCGAAACCGTCTCTATCAGGCAGCCGAATCGCTTCTGGACGAACTTGCCGAATCGACCGGCGAGCTGATCACACTCGTAATCGAAGAAGACGGCAAATCCGTCGTCCTCCACCTCGTCCGGGGCAATAATTCATTAGATCTTGGTATGTACCCCGGAATGATAACGCCACTTCACTCGAACGCGACGGGTAAGGTGCTGTTAGCGTTCTTACCGCCGGATCGGACCGAATCTATCGTCGAAACGGACGGGTTGACGCAAGTGACGGAACGGACGATTACCGACGAGGCGACGCTGTACGACGAACTCGAAACGATCCGCGAAGCGGGCTACGCCGTCGACTGGGACCAGCAAGTGACGGGAATGGGGATCGTCGGCGCACCGATCATCGTCGACGACGAACTCGAGGGCGCAGTCGGCGTTGCCTGTCCGACCGGACGGCTGCAGGACGAATCGTACCAGCAGACGCTCCTCCAGAAACTCCGTGAAACGATCGATTCGATCACGATCAAGTACCGGTACGGAACGTAACGGACGCGTCCGCAGACACGGCGTCCCCTGTCGGTTCCGGCTGTAATCGCCTCTTTCCCTCCAAAGGTTTATCACCTGGCTGGCTAATACTCGTACACGATGGCTACGCAGCAACCGATCGCCCAGCAGGCACGATTGCACGCCCGCAACGTCGGGGGTATCGACGAAACGACCGTCGGCCTCGAGTCGGGCGTCACCGTGCTGGCGGGGCGAAACGCGACCAATCGGACGTCACTGTTGCAGGCGTTCATGGCGGCTCTCGGCGGCGAATCTGCCTCCCTGAAAGCCGATGCCGAAGAGGGAACCGCCGAACTCGAGATTGGCGATCAGACGTACAGACGAACGCTCGAACGGCGGGGCGATACCGTCGTCATGGGCGGGGAACCGTTCCTCGACGAGCCGGAACTGGCCGAACTCTTCGCGTTCTTGCTCGAATCGAACCCGGCCCGCCGGGCGGTCACCACCGAGGACGACCTCCGGGAGATCATCCTCCGGCCGGTCGACACCGACGAGATCGAGGCCAACATCCGGCGGCTCCAGTCCGAAAAAGACCAACTGACGGACGAACTCGACCGCCTCGAGTCGCTCAAGGGACGACTTCCGAAACTCGAACAGGAGCGCACCGACCTCGAGGGCAAGATCGAGGACAAACGCGCCGAACTCGCAGAGATCACCGACGCGATCGAGGCCGCCGAGTCCGCCGACGACACGACCGACGACGACGATGGCGAACTCGAAGAGAAGCTCACGACCCTCCGGGAGCGGCGGGCGGCGTTCGACGACGTCCGGTTCGACCGCGAGACCGAACGCGAGAGTCTCGCTGCCCTTCGGTCCGAACGCGAGGAACTCGAGGAGGAGCTCGAAGAGCTTCCCGATCCGGGCTCGCTCAACCGCGCCGAGGTCGACGACGAGATCGACCGCCTCCAGCGCCGGTCCCAGTCGATCGACAGCGTCGTCAGCCAGCTCCAGAGCATCGTCCAGTTCAACGAGGAGATGCTCGAGGGGGCCCATCCCGAAATACGGGAACTGCTCGCCGACAGCGACGGCGACGACAGCGACGTCACCGATCAACTGCTGGCGGACGAAGAAACGGTCCAGTGCTGGACCTGTGGCAGCGCCGTCGAGCGCGGCGAAATCGAAGACACGATCGACCGGCTGCGCTCGCTCCAGGAGTCGAAACTCGCAGAACGCGACGACCTCGAGAGCCAGATCAAATCGCTGCGATCTGAACGCCGCGAGATCGACCAGACGCGCTCCCAGCGTGAGCGAATCGAGAGCCGTCTCGAGGACGTCGACGCCGAGATCGACCGCCGCGAAGAACGCCTCGAAGACCTCGAGGAGCGCCGTGACGAACTCGAGGCCGAAATCGAGGAGCTCGAGGCCGAGGCCGAAGCACTCGAGGCCGCACAGGACGCCGACGAGAGCGAAGACGACGAGGAGGAGAGCCTGCTCGAACTCAACCGCCAGGCGAACGAACTCGAGTTCTCGCTAGGTCGCTTAGAGCGCGACCTCGAGACGACGACCGACGAGATCGACGAGATCGAGTCCGCACTCGACGAAGAGGACGACCTCGAGGCCCGACTCGAGGAGGTTCGAGACGAACTCGAAGAGCTTCGGACCCGGATCGACCGGATCGAACGCGAGGCCGTCGAGGCGTTCAACGAGCACATGGACGCCGTCCTCGAGGTGCTCGAGTACGAGAACATCGAGCGGATCTGGATCGAACGCGTCGCCCGGACCGTTCGCGAGGGACGACGTACCGTCGAACGCACCGCCTTCGACCTCCACATCGTGCGCTCGACCGAGGGCGGCCGCACCTTCGAGGACACGATCGACCACCTCTCGGAGAGCGAACGCGAAGTGACGGGCCTGATCTTCGCGCTCGCTGGCTACCTCGTCCACGAGGTCTACGAGGTCGTTCCGTTCATGCTGCTCGACTCACTCGAGGCACTCGACTCCAGTCGCATCGCCAAACTCGTCGACTACTTCGAGGAGTACACCGACTACCTCGTCGTCGCGTTGCTCCCCGAGGACGCCGCCGCGATCGGCGACGAACACGACCGGATCACCGAGATCTAACCGGTTCGGACCACCGACTTCTCTTCGTGACAGCGGGGTGAGGTACACGGTGGCCCCATACCATAACAGCAGTACCACTGTTATACGTTAGTCGAACCAGCTCTCGAGTCAGCCGAGAGCTACGAGACGGCCTACGCCTGAAAACAGTCACACGCGCCCGTCTCGAGCAGGCGCGTCACCTCGTATTGCTTCCCACAGCGTTCACAGAGGACCTGTACGTCGACGAGCACGCGGTGGGTCCCGACGTCCAGTTCGTCCGTCTCTCGAAGTCGCTCGAGTTTATCCGTCGTGACGGTCGTGGTCCGCTGTCTGAGCCGTTCGATCGTGTCCGCGGCATCCTCACGATCGGGACCGGGTGAGGCCGTCGGCGGCGTGACGTTCCTGTGACCGACAAGATACGAGCGAATCGCGCCGTAGGAGACGAACGCGTCGGTCAAGGTCGCCACGTCGACGCCCCCGCGCTCGAGTCGGCGCTCGAGTTGTGTTCGTTCGCCCCGACTCCCCGTTTCGCCAGCGAGGACCGCGTAGAGGCGTGAGACGTCCTCCGAGAGGGTGTCGACCCCGGCCTCCGACAGCGCGGTCCGGAGGAGCCGTTCGTTGAACCAGTCGGCGAGGCTTCGGAGGCTCTCGTCCGCACCGGGATCGGTCCACTTCGCCTCGAGTTCGTCGCCGACGCCCTCGAGTCCGTACTGGTCGATGAGCCGGGCGACTTTCGGACGGGGGCCCGGGCTGGCGCGTTCCTCTGCCATCGGTTACAGTTACGGCGTGCGGTCGAAAACCGTTTCGGTCGGTCGGCCCCGTTACGAGCGCTCGAGTCGTCCTGTACTAATCGGTGGAAACGAGCAGCAAGTTCACGAGGTGAAACCGCCGGACGAGCGACGGGACGAAAGGAGGGGGACGAACTGCTCCACCAGACCCAATTTCACATAGCGGAACGCGAGGGGCCGAGTCAGTTCGTCAGCCGTAGGCGAGCGTCACCCGAATCTCACCGGCTTTCTCCTGTAAGAGCGTCGTGAGTTCGTCGTGGAGGTACTCTCCTTTGAGCCGGCTGGTCGGCCCGAAGACCCCGAGCGCCCCGAGAAGGTCGTCTCCGGGCGTGTACACGGGGACGGCGACGCCGCGAAGTCCATCCATGTGTTCCTGATCGTTGACCGCGTACCCCCGCTCGCGAACGCACTCGAGTTCCTCGAACAGGTCGTCGGGGTCCGTGATCGTATTGCGGGTAACGGGTTCGAGGTCCGACTCCTCGAGGAACGTCCGGACGTCGTCGTCGTCCCACTCGGCGAGGATGACCTTCCCGGAGGCCATGGTGTGAAGTGGCCGGCGCGCACCGATCATCGTGTCCGCCAGGCTTCCGTACCGGTGGACGTAGACGGCGTCGTACTCCTCTTCGACGATGAAGACGGCACGTTCCTCGGTCTCGCGGCCGAGTTCGAACACCTTACGCTTGGCGGCAGTGTAGCCGACGCGCCGGGTCCGGGCCGTCTCGCTGATCTGGAGAAAACGCAGTCCCACGTAGTAACCGCTGTCGCGTTCGACGAGGTAGCCGAGGTCCTCGAGCGTCTTGACGTGCCGGAAGACGGTACTCTTGGGCAGTCCAGTCCGACGGGTCAACTCCGTGATCGAGAGCCCCTCCTCGTCCCGGATGGTCTCGAGGATCTCGAAGGTCTTTCGGGTCGTCGAGACCCCATCGGCGTCCCCCTGACCGTCCTTGCTGGCCATACGTGACACTCGGTCGGCGGCCAGTTCAATGTTCCGAATAGTGGAACGACTTCGTCAGTCGGGACGAGGCGGGGTCGACCGGGCCGCCGGTGACGGCCTGTTCCACATAATGGAATTCGGGAGTGTGCCAGTTACTCGTACGCGGGGATGCCAGTCAGGTCCTGGCCGAGGACGAGCGTGTGGATATCGTGGGTGCCCTCGTAGGTGTAGACGGTCTCGAGGTTCGCCATGTGACGCATCGGCGAGTAATCGGTCGTGATCCCGTTGCCCCCGAGCATCTCACGGGCGATTCGGGCCTGGTTGCGCGCCATGCGCACGTTGTTTCGCTTGGCCAGCGAGATGTGTGCCGGCTCGAGGTCGCCGCGTTCTTTGATCTCGGCGACGCGGTAGACGAGCAGCTGACCCAGGGTAATCTGGGTGGCCATCTCGGCGAGTTTCTGCTGCTGGAGCTGGAAGCGCCCGATCGGGCCACCGAACTGCTCGCGGTCGAGTGCGTACTGGCGGGCCTCCTCGAAGCAGTCCCGTGCGGCGCCGACGGCTCCCCACGCGATGCCGTAGCGGGCCTGCGTGAGACACGAGAGTGGACCTTTCATCCCGGAGACGCCCGGCAGGACGTTCTCCTCGGGCACGTAAACGTCGTTGAGGCCGATCTCGCCGGTGATGGAAGCGCGCAGCGAGAGCTTCTCCGTGATCTTGTTCGTGCTGACGCCGTCGCGGTCGGTCTCGACGAGGAATCCGCGAACGGGATTCTCGTCGGCCGAGCGGTCGCGCGCCCAGACGACGGCGACGTCGGCGATCGGCGAGTTCGTGATCCAGGTTTTCGAGCCGTTCAGGACGTAGCCATCACCGTCCCGTTCGGCGTAGGTCTCCATCGCCGACGGGTTCGAGCCGTGTTCGGGTTCGGTGAGGCCGAAACAGCCGACGGCCTCGCCTTTACCGAGTTCGGGGAGCCACTCCTCTTTCTGCTCCTCGCTCCCGTAGGCGTGGATGGGGTACATCACGAGCGCACCCTGCACCGAGGCCATCGAACGCAGCCCCGAATCGCCCGCCTCGAGTTCCTGCATCAGCAGGCCGTAGGCAGTCTCGGAGACGTTCGGGGAGCCATAGCCCTCGAGGTTGGGCGCGTAGAAGCCAAGTTCACCCATCTCGGAGATGAGTTCGGTCGGGAACGTGCCGTTTTCGAAGTGCTCGCCGATATCTGGCTTGATGTGTTCTTCGACGAAGTCTCGAGCCGTGTCCCGGATCAGTCTCTCTTCCTGGTCGAGGTCCTCCTCGAGCTGAACGTAGTCGAGCATACTGGTACCTCTACCGGCTGTGCATTAGCTATTGTGGAATCCATCGCTTCGGACGGCGATACACGCGTATAAGAAACTCGAGTGACAGGCGACCGGCAAGTTAGCCCTCAGCGGCGTCATCACGGACTGTGCGCCGAGGTAATAATCGCCATAAGGGACCGCGTCTGACGCGATCGTGAAAGCGGGCATCGACATCTTTAACCACCTCGATTAATTCGATTCCATTGTGATGGCCAGAGATAGGTACGTGAGCCGACGAAAGGTTCTAGCGAGCGCAGCAGCAGGGACGACGCTCTCGGTCGCAGGATGCCTCGGTGGAAGCGATACCGAGGGGACAGATGAACAGACGATCCGGATGCAAACGGCAACGGAGGGAACAACCGCGTACGCGGCAAACGGGGGACTCGCCGCGGTCGTCAACGAGCACACCGACGACCTTTTTGTCGAAGCTCGGCCCAGTGCGGGCTCTGAAGCAAACATCGGTGCACTCATGCGCGAGGACGTAGAGATGGTCTACGTCCAGAACTGGACGATGAACCAGATCCTCGAGGGAGTCGAACCGTTCCACGAGGTCAATTTCGAGCCTGCACAGATTCTCCACTTTTACTCACTGCCGTGGTTCTTCCTGACCGCCGACGACGAACTCGAGACACTCTCGGATATCGGTCCAGAGACCCAGGTCAACCCCACACCAGAAGGGTCGGGTACCGCTCCCGCACTGGAACACGCTCTATCGTTCGCTGCCGACGACTACGAACGCGTCAGCTACGGATACAGCGAGCAGGGACCAGCGATGGAAGAGGGCCGACTCGACGTCGGCTCCGGTACGTATCTGAATTTCTCGATCGAACCCGGCTGGCTTCAGGAGATCGGCGGCACGGTCGACACCAAGATCCTCTCGGTACCGGACGACGTCAGAGAGGAATGGGAGGCCGATCCCGGGATGGCCGTTGAATCGTTCCCCACCGACGAACTCGAAAGTATCGCGGACGGTCCGGACGAAATCGCGACACCGGTGATGGAGTACAACTTCATCAGTCGCACCGACCTCGATTACGATACCGTCTACGGCTTCCTCGACGTGCTCTACGAGAACCGCGAAGAGCTCGGGAACTATCATGCCGTCCTCGAGTTGCTCGAAGCCGAAGAGAACATGACCGAGCTGCTGTTCGACGACGTGCCGATGCACGCGGCAGCGTACGACTTCTGGGACGAGCACGGGCTCGCTGACGGGTTCGAACGCGCCGACGAGCCATAGACAGGCACTGACAATGAACGTTCTTTCACGGGTGAAATCACAACCGCGGTCCTACGTCGCATTGAACGGAGTGACGTCTGTTCTCGCGGTGCTGTTCACGGCGTATACGCTTCACTACGCGATCACGCTGTGGACGATCAGACTCGAGTACTCGGTGATCTTTCTCGGACTCGGGCTCGCGACGTTTTTCTTCGACGAGGCGCGAAAACACTTCAGGCCGTCGTCAGACGACACGCCAACCGAGGACGTCGAGGCGATGGGGGACGGTGGAAAGAGCGGGCTCGTCGACGAGGTTCAACAGCTGTGGGCGCGAGTAGATCCATACGTGGCGATGGTCCTCGGAGCCCTCTCGCTGGCGGCCAGCGCCTACGTCTGGATAAACTTCCAGCGCCTCCACGAAGAGGTCCACCTTCTCGGGTTCGAACTCGCAGACTTCGCCGTCGGACTCATCCTGATTGGGCTGGCACTCGAGGCGACGCGGCGAGCGTTCGGCTGGGTAATTGCGATGGTCACGGTAGCATCGATTGGGTATGCTCACGCCCTGATTGGCCCGAATCTACCAGGGCTGCTCCGTCACACTGGCCTCGACTGGACCGACGTCGCAACCGAGGGTGCCGTCGGACTTACCGGAGTGTACCACGACACGCTGATGGGGATCGGTTCGACCTGGGTGGCGATCTTCATCATGTTCGCCGGGATCGCCAAAGCCTACGGGTTGATGGATTTCGTCCTCGAAGTCGGTCGTGAGCTTGGGAAAAGTCTTCGGACAGGTGTCGTCCAGATCGCCGTCATCGCGAGTATGATCATGGGGTCGATCACCGGGAGCGCGGCCGCAAACACGGCGACGACGGGAAGCTTCACGATCCCGATGATGAAAGATCAGGGCATCCGGTCTGAGTATGCAGCCTCGATCGAAGCCGTCGCGTCTGCAGGCGGCCAGATGCTCCCGCCGGTAATGGGCGTCGCTGCGTTCCTGATGGCTGACTTCGTCGACGTTCCGTACGTCACCATCATTCAGGCAGGGATCATCCCGGCCGCGCTGTTCTACCTGAGCGTCGGCATCGCGGTCCACTTCCTGGTACTCAAGTTCGGCTGGACGACGCCGAATACAGGGTCGTTCGACTATCGAGTCCTCACCAAGGGTATCCACTTTGCCGTTCCACTAGCCGTCTTGCTGTATTTCCTCATCTGGCGGCAGTTTACACCGTTGACAGCTGGTCTCTACACGATCGCGGTGATGTTCGCCATCGGAATCGTGGTATCTCTCGCGAGAAAGGCCTATCAGAGCGAGCTTTCCCCTCGCGCACCGCTCGAAGAACTCGAGACCGTCGTTCTCGGGTTGCGCCGTGGCGGCCTCGAGATGGCTCCCCTGGTTGGCGTGCTGGCAGCGATGGGGATCATCATCCAGATGTTGACACAGACTGGGCTCGCCCAGCGGACGAGCACGATGATCGTCGGGCTCGGCGGAGGGCTGCTGGTCGTCGTCTTGCTTCTGGCGATGGTCGCGAGTATCCTGTTCGGGCTCGGGATGCCGACGCCAGCAGCGTACGTTCTCGTCGTCGTGCTGGTTGCTCCGGGAGTCATGGAGATGGGCGTTCCGGAGATCACGACACACATGTTCGTCTTCTACTTCGCCATGCTCTCGGCGATCACGCCTCCAGTGGCAATCTCGGTCGCCGTGGGGTCGCGGATTGCGAACACCGACTTCATGACGGCGTGTGTCAATGCGTTGCGAATCGGTGCGCCGGGCTTCCTGATCCCCTTTGCCCTGATCACGAACGAGAGTCTGATCTACTGGTCGATGGAGACGCTCGTCGCGTTCCCGGTCGTCTTCGCAGGAACCGTCGCGATCATCGTCGCAACGGTCCGGTTCGACGGTGCGCGAACCCTCTCACTGCCATGGGTCGGTGCATACGTCGTCCTGTCGTTTGCAGCGATGTACGGGTCGATCCTTCACGTCGGCGTCCAGCTCGTCGCCGCAACGGTCATCGTCGCCACGCTGGCACACGCGAAGTTCGTCGTTGGCTACGACTCGAACAGGGTGGCATCACCCTCGTCGACGCCCGAGTGAGCCGGGACGACGTCGATTCCCTCGCGCGCTTTTCTTGCAGGACCAGTTACCGGAGTGTATACGAGGAACTGCTACCCGAAGCGTAACCGACATCGTTAAATCCGGTCAATTAATAAGAGGTTCGTATGGAAGATCGGAGACTCAACAGCGTACCTCGTACATCACGACGAACGTTCCTCGCCGCTGCAGGAGCCGGTTCGACACTCGCACTCGCAGGCTGTCTCGATGGCGGACTCGGAGACGATAATGGTGATACTGGTGGCAGCGGCGACGATTCGGATCTCGTGATCGTCACCTCGGAGTCGGAAACTGGGACCTATGCCGCCAGCCAGGGGATTGCGTCGACCGTCGACACCAACAGTGACATGATCAGCGTCGACGCCCAGCCGAGTCAGGGAACCTCCGACAACATCGGTCGTCTCGGACGCGGCGAGGCAGACATCGGAATGATTCAACACCGCGCGGCGCTCGACATTCTCGAGGGCGAAGCGCCATACGACGACCTTGGCTACGAACCACAGCAAATCCTCAACTACAACGACCTCCCGTGGCTGCTCGTGAACAACCACGGCTGGACATCGATCGACGAGATCGAAGACGGAGCTACCATCTCTCCTACGCCCGGGTCCTCGGGGACGAGAGATACGCTGACGGACGCACTCGATTACGCCCTCGACGATTACGAAACCATCAGCGTCTCCTACGGCGAACAGGCGGGTGCAATGCAAGAGGGGCAACTGGACGTCGGCGTCGTGACGATCTCGAACTTCGACTTCGAGGCAGCATGGATTCAGGAGATGAAACAGACGGTCGACACGTACGTTCTGGAGTGGCCCGAGGAGGTCGTCGAGGACCTCGAGAACGACCCCGGAGTTCCAGTCGAAACGGTCGACATGACCAGAGACCACCTCGACGGCTACGCCCACGTACCCGACGAGGCAGTCGCGATCAATATTCCGTATAACTTCGTCGTTCGCGACGACCTCGAGTACGACGTCGTCTACGAGTTCCTCGAGACGCTGTACGAACACCGCGAAGAGATGGAAGACGACCACGCCTACCTGGGATACTTCATGGACGACGAGTGGTTCACGTCGCGTATGTACGATGACTTCCCCTTCCACCCCGCGGCAGCCGACTTCTACCAAGAGATCGGCGTCTGGGACGACGACTTCGTCGTCGGGGAGTAATCAGCTACCATGAGTGACGACGTATCCGTTCGAGATGGAGGCGACAGGCCCGGGCTACACGAGCTGACCCGAGAGGACCTGCCATCGCCGGGGGACGTGACCCTCGCGGGAATCCTGACGGTACTCGTATACCTATTTGGGGTCGGACTGACCAGTCTGACGGTCTATTACGCCTACGCGTTGCCGTTCTCCGATCCTACCCAGTACGCCAACGTATTTCTCGGGATGGGGCTCGCGCTGTTCTACATCTTGCAGGCCCGTGAGGGACTCACCGGAAACCCGTTCGCGGGCGGCCGCCTCGAGCGCGTCAGCCCCCTCCTCCGCCGAATTGCAGCGCTCGCCGTCCCGACAGTCGCGGTCGTGTCGGCTGCGCTGTCGCTCGCCGCCGCCGGATACGTCCACGTCCACTTCGGGCGACTCGAGGAAGCGTACCTCGTCGGCTATACGACGATGGACATTCTCGTGGGGCTTTTGATCGTCTTCCTGGTGACCGACGCGACGCGACGAGCGTTCGGGAACCTGCTCACGTCGGTCGTCGTCTTCGCGATCGTCTATGCATACGTCGGGCCGCTGTTACCCGGCATCCTGAACCACAGCGGAATGAGCCCGAGTCGGATCGCCCGCGAAGGCGCGATCTCCCTGCAGGGAACCTACGGCTTTATTCTCGAGATTGGATCGACGTGGGTAGCGATCTTCATCATGTTCGCCGGGATTGCCAAAGCGTTCGGCGCGCTCGACTACGTCCTCGAGGTGGGCCGAGAGGTCGGCAAGAGCCTCCGAACTGGCGTCGTCCAGATGGCTGTCGTCTCGAGTATGATCATGGGGTCGATCACCGGGAGCGCGGCCGCAAACACGGCGACGACGGGAAGCTTTACGATCCCGATGATCAAAGAACAGGGCGTCCGCGACGACTTCGCCGCCTCGATCGAGGCGGTAGCTTCCTCCGGTGGACAGATGCTTCCCCCCGTGATGGGTGTCGCTGCCTTTCTGATGGCCGATCTACTAGGTGTGCCGTACCTGTCGATCGTCCAGGCAGGCATCGTTCCAGCCGCGCTGTTCTACCTGAGCGTCGGTTTCGCGGTGTATCTCATCGTCTTGAAGTTCGGGTGGACCACCGACGAGATCGAGCGATTTGATTTCACCTCGTTGCTCGGCGGACTTCACTTCGCGATTCCGCTCGCCGTGTTGCTCTACACGCTCGTTTACCTCCGATACACGCCGCTTGCAGCGGGGCTCTACACGACGATCACGATCGTAGTCGTCATGTTCCTTCGAAATCCACTGGTCGAAGTCTTCGGTGTCGGCGAGACAGCCAGAGAGGACCTGAGCGACGCCGGTTCGAAATCCGCCGTCGCCGTCACACTGCTCGCGACAGTCCCAAAGGCACTCGCCGCGGTCGCACGCGGACTGACGGAGTTTCCGGTTCGACGACTCGGCTCGAGTCTGTTCCGGACGGTCTTACAGACGATCGAGGGGTTCAAGCAGGGTGCCGTCGAGATGGCTCCGCTCGTCGGGATCCTCGCTTCGCTCGGGGTCGTCCTCCAGTTGATCGAGGGGACCGGCCTTGCCGGCGCAATCAGTCAACAGATGGTCTCGCTCGCCGGTGGTGTACTGATCTTCCTGTTGATCATGGCGATGCTCGCGAGCATCCTCTTTGGACTCGGGATGCCCACCCCTGCGGCGTACGTCCTCGTCGCGATGTTGATCGTGCCGAGCGTGACGGCGATGGGAGTCGCCGACATCACGGCCCACATGTTCGTCTTCTACTTCGCCATGCTGTCGGCGATTACACCACCGGTCGCCGTCTCCGTCGCGATCGGCTCGAGTATTGCCGGTGCGAGTTTCACCAGGTCCTGTGTCCAGGCGATGCGTATTGGCGCCCCGGGGTTCGTCATCCCGTTCGCGTTCGTCACGAATAACAGCCTCATCTACTGGTCGTTCCCCGAAACACTAATAGCGTTCCCGGTGGTACTTGCAGGAACAGCAGGCCTCGTCGTCGCAACCGTGGGATTCGACGGTGCAAGAACCCTCTCGGTGCCGTGGCGAGCGGCCTACGGTACACTCGCGTTCGTCGCTATGTTCGGCTCGATCGTCCATGTCGGCGTTCAGGTCGTCGGTGCTGCCATCATCGTCGCGGGCCTCGTCTACGCCACCATGGTGGTTGGGTACGAGTTCGATCGCGACTCGACACCCGTCGAGCAGACATCAGCCGAGTGACCAGAAACGCGTGCACGCCGCCGGGAAGACAACGTTTTTGTGACGTTAACACGACGCACAGAACGAATGACTAATCTCGTGACGAACGTAGCTGATTCGGTCGAATCGACACCCGACGCACCGGCGATCGTCTTCGACGGCGAGACGACGACCTACGAACGATTCTGGGAGCGTGCCGGTCGATTCGCCCAGGCACTCACAGACTGCGGTATCGGCGCAGACGACCGGGTCGGGATATACCTGCCGAACCTCCCACAGTTCGTGACCGCGTTCCACGGGACGTTGCGTGCTGGCGGTATCGTCGTCCCGATGAATCCCCAGTACAAGGCACGCGAGATCGGACACCTCCTTGGCGACAGCGGTGCAAAGGCGGTCGTCTCACTCGCCGACAACGTCCCTGAAGTGCGCGAGGTTCTCGAGGAGACGGACGTCGAACAGATCGTTTCCGTCGGTGGCGACGCTGACGGGGCCACCGCGTTCGAAGACTTCCTGGCCGACGAATCCCTCGACGTCGTCGACCGGGAGGACGACGATATCGCCGTCCAGCCCTACACGAGCGGGACGACTGGAACGCCGAAGGGCGTCTTGCTCTCCCACGACAACCTCGCGTGGACGGCCAAGGCGAACGCAGACCTCATTGGTGGCATCGAGCCCGAGGACAAAATGATCGGGACCCTGCCGCTGTTCCACATCTACGGAATGTCCGTCGTGATGAACGGCGGACTATTCAACGGCGCGAGCTACTACCCCGTCCCGGAGTGGGACGCCGAGAACGTCATGAACCTGATCGAAGACGAGCGCATCACCATCATGTTCGGCGTCCCGGCGATGTTCAACGACATGATCAACCAGCCCGATGCCGGAGAGTACGACCTCTCCTCGCTCCGTTTTGTCAACTCCGGCGGCTCGAGCCTCCCGCTCGAGGTTCTCGCACAGTTCGAGGAGCGGTTCGGTGTCACCCTCTACGAGGGGTACGGGCTCACCGAGACCAGCCCGACGACTCACGCGAACGCACCGGACGCTCGCCGAAAGGGGAGTATCGGTCAGCCATTCGACGGCATGGACGCGAAGGTCGTCGACGAGGACTTCGAGGAGGTCCCACGCGTCGAGGAAGGGCCAGTCGACGAAGGAGAGGTCGATCTGAACGAAATCACCGGCGAGATCGTCATTTCCGGACCAAACGTCATGCAGGGCTACTACGGCCTTCCGGAGGCCAACGAGGAAGTATTCACCGAGGCCGACGGCAAAACGTGGTTCCACACCGGCGACGTCGGGTACTGGGACGAAGACGACTTCTTCTACGTCGTCGACCGGGAGAAACACATGATCGTTACCGGCGGCTACAACGTCTACCCGCGCGAAATCGAAGAATTGTTGTTCGAACACGAGGACGTTGCTGACACAGCAGTAGTGGGGGTTCCAGACGACCGACGGGGCGAGACCGTCAAGGCCCTGATCGTTCCAACTCCAGACGCCGAGGCGACACCAGAAGATATCAAAGAGTACTGCCTCGAGCATCTCGCGGCGTACAAGCACCCACGCGAGGTCGAATTCGTCGACGAACTCCCGCGAACCACGACGGGCAAGGTTCAGAAGTTCAAGATCAGCGACGAGGAGTAGCTGCTGAAGTACCGTCTCGGCGATCCGAGGCCGTCGTTCATCCCCGAGGAGACTGGACAGTGTATCTTAACAACGTTTACTGACAGGCGATTTTAGTTTGCATCGTTCGATTACATCCGAAGCTGTTTTGTATTTCGCACACAATCGTTAGATATGGCATTCAGTCTGTCCGACGAGCAGAAGGCGATTCGCGACGCCGTTCGCGAGTTCGGTGAGAACGAGATCAAACCCGTCGCCGAGGAGTACGATCAGGAACAGATCTACCCCGAAGACCTGCGCAAGAAGGCCGCAGAGTACGACTTCGTCGCACCGAGCATCCCGCTCGAGTACGGCGGTGCCGGGATGGACAAGGTCTCGAGCACCATCGTCACCGAGGAACTCTGGCGTGCAGACCCGGGGATCGGCTCTGCGATCGGCAGTGCCGGCTTCGGCTCGAACATGATCATCGAGTTCGGCGACGAGTGGATGAAAGAAGAGTGGCTGCCCAAGATCGCCGACGGTGAGGTCGCGTCCGTCTCGATGATCTCCGAGCCAGCCCACGGCTCGAACGTCGCCGGGATGGAGACGGTAGCCGAGAAGGACGGCGACGAGTTCGTCGTCAACGGGAACAAGATGTGGATCACCAACGGGACCGTCGCCGACGTCGGCGTCCTGATGGCAAAGACCAGCCCCGGCGAGCGCCACCGCGGCATCACCGCCTTCCTGGTCGAGATGGACTGGGACGGAATCTCGAGAGAGAAGATCGACAACAAACTCGGTATCCGCGCCTCGGACCTTGCGGAAGTCATCTTAGACGACGTGCGCATTCCCGAGGAGTACGTCATCGGTGAAGTCGACAAGGGCTTCTACCAGCTGATGGAGTTCTTCGCCTCCGGGCGTACCAACGTCGCCGCCCAGGCCGTCGGTGCCGCCCAGGGTGCACTCGACGCAGCCGTCGACTACGCCAACGAGCGCGAACAGTTCGGCCAGAAGATCGGCGAGTTCCAGGCCATCGAGCACAAGATCGCCGAGATGGCGACGAAGGTCGAAGCCGCCCGCTCGCTGACTTACCGCGCTGCGAGTCAGGTCGAACAGGAGAATCAGGACGTCGCCGCCAAGTACTCGAGCATGGCGAAGCTGTTCGCGAGCGAGATCTCCGTCGAGGTCGCCGACGAGGGCATCCAGGTCCACGGTGGCTCGGGCTACGTCACGGACTACCCCGCCGAACGCTACTACCGCGACGCCCGCATCACGAAGATCTACGAGGGCACGAGCGAGATCCAGAAGGGCATCATCGCCGACCGCGTACTGTAACGCACTCGCGACGGATCGGTCCCGTCGGATTTTTCGCGCTACCCGCTCGAGCCCGGAGCGTGCTCGCGGTCTTCTCGAGTTCACTTCCCCATCGCTTTCTCGGATCACTATCGGACTCGACTCCCGTGGCGTCGGTGTGACCGCCCCGGGAACGGAACCGGGGTCAGGAGCTACTGCTCGGGGACGCGGAACTCCGTGGCCATCCCCTGCCCGTAACCCACGCACATCGTCGCGAGCCCGAGGCCGCCGCCACGGCGCTCGAGTTCGTGGATGAGTGTCACGGGGAGGCGAGCGCCGGAGGCACCGAGCGGGTGGCCGATCGCGATCGCGCCGCCGTTGACGTTGAAGACGTCGTCGTCGAAGCCGAGTTCGCGCTGGCAGTAGAGCGTCTGGCTGGCGAAGGCCTCGTTGAGTTCGACGAGGTCGTACTCTGCGGCCGAGCGGCCGGTTCGCTCCCAGAGGCTGCGAACGGCGGGAACGGGACCGATTCCCATCACGCGCGGATCGACGCCGGTGACCGCGTGATCGAGAATCTCCGCGCGAATCTCGAGGCCGTGTGCTTCGGCGAACTCGCGTGAGGTGACGATGACGCCCGCGGCACCGTCTGAGATCTGGGAGGCGTTCGCGGCGGTGACGGTGCCGTCTTCGACGAACGCCGGTGGGAGGTCTGCGATCTTCTCTTTCGTCGTGGCGGGACGCAGTCCCTCGTCTTCCTCGACGACCTCGTCACCGGTGTCGATGGGGACGATCTCGGCGTCGAACCGACCGTCGTCGGTCGCCTCGACTGCGCGCTGCTGGCTGCGCGCGCCGTAGGCGTCCTGTGCCTCGCGGCTGATGTCGTACTCGCGGGCGACCGTCTCGGCCGTCTGCCCCATCTGAAGCCCTGCAGCGTCGTACTGCTCGGCGATCCCGTCGTACGCGTCGATCCCCTTCCGCCGTTCGTTCCGGGTCATGTTCTCGACGCCACCGGCGACGATCACCTCGCGCTGGCCAGCCCGGATTGCGTCGCTCGCGCTCGCGATGGCCTCCGCCGAGGACGCACAGAGGCGATCGATCGTGGTCCCGGGCACGTCCTCGCCGAGCTCCGACAGGAGGGCGATGACGCGCGCGATGTTGTTGCTCTGTTCGTTCACCTGCTTGGCACAGCCCCAGCGAACGTCGTCGACCGCGTCGCTCGAGAGACCCGTCCGCTCGAGCATCGTGTCGACGAGTGGCACCGAGAGTTCCTCACTCCCGAGGTCGGCGTAGACGCCGCCGTGTTTTCCCTGCGGTGTTCTGGCTGCGTCGACGATAACGGGTTGGCTATCGCTCATCGTGAGAGAACAGTACACGCACCCGGGCCGTATAGTCTCCGATCCGAAACCGATTCGTGCGGCCCTCCCGGAAGGAGCACCGTAGACGATCGAATCCGGTTCTCGAAACGGCCGCTCGAGTGAGCTCACGAAGCCAGTCGGCCGCCGGCGCGAGACGACGTCCACAGATATAGAATAAGCACTATATTTGGGCGAAAGTATAGAAGAACAGACACAGATAGATGGTTAGTCCAGAATGGTAATCGATCGTACCAGATCACCAGTGCCCCCAGCCCAGTTCAACGTGAGACGCCGGGGCAGGGTCCCGTCGAGGACGCTCCTCTCACCCCCTATCGGCGAGGCTCGAGAGTGGGTCCGGGAGTGAACGACGTGACCGACCGTCCGGGGTTCATCGCAGAATGGACCAATCAACATTACAATATATTCCTCGGTGGACGAGACACCGGGGCCACGTTCTGCCAATATCGTGCGTTTAGAGATCCACAGCACTGCTCGAAAAATCGACACGGCAATCCGGAACAGGAAGTCGTCGGGTGGAAACATCGATCGACTCAATATATATTCCAACGTACGTGCTTGTCCCGTAGTACCATTTTTAGAAGATATACATTCTATCGATATTTATGACTGCGACAGCGCATCTCCACGCGGACCGCAGCGAGCGAGAGTCGGCCCACACATTGACCCGTCACCACGTGGTAGGCGAGTATCGACCACCACGGTCGCCGAGCAATGACCTCGAGTCCACCTGACCAGACCGACCCGGCTGCCGACGAGCGAGCGCGCTACGACTACCACAGCGAGGACGTCGACCGACCGGGGCTCGTCGCCGACCTCGAGCGCCTCGTCGAGGGCGAGGTCCGGTTCGACTCCTACTCGAGACAGCTGTACGCGACCGACGCCTCGATCTACGAGGTAACCCCGATCGGCGTCGTCTTCCCGACGTCGACAGAGGACGTCGCGGCGGTCGTCTCTTACTGTGCGGACCGGGACATTCCGGTCCTCCCACGAGGCGGCGGAACGAGCCTCGCCGGGCAAGCAGTCAACGAGGCCGTCGTCCTCGATTTCACCCGGCACATGGACGACGTCGTCTCGGTTGACCCCGCCGACGCCCGTGTCACGGCCGAGGCGGGAATCTACCTCGAGACGCTGAACGAAGCGGTTGCTCCCCACGGGCTGAAGTTCGCGCCGGATCCCTCCTGGGGCGACAAGAGCGCGCTGGGAGGGGCGATCGGGAACAACTCGACGGGGGCGCACTCGCTACAGTACGGGAAGACCGACGCCTACGTCGAAGCGGTGACGGTGGTGCTCGCAGACGGCACCGTCACCACCTTTGGCGAGGTCGCCGTCGACGAACTGCCCGAACTTTCGACGGGTGACGACCTCGAGTCTCAGATTTACGCCGAAGTCACCCGGATTGTCGAGGAGCAGGGTGATCGCATCGAGGAGGTCTATCCAGACCTGAAACGGAACGTCTCGGGGTACAATCTCGACTGGCTCGTCGAAGGTGTGCGTGGGGCAAAACGCGGAGTCGGCGAACCAGACGCCGAGGCCGGCACGGTCAACGTCGCGAAACTGCTCTGTGGCAGCGAGGGAACCCTCGCGGTCGTCACCGAGGCCACCGTCGTCCTCGAGCCCATCCCGGCAGAGAAGAGCATGGCACTGCTGGCCTACGAGACGGTGCTCGAGGCGATGGCTGACGTCCCCCGGATCGTCGAGCACGGCCCGGCGGCAGTGGAGGCCATCGACGACGTGTTGCTCGACCTCGCACGCCAGACGCCCGAGTTTGGGCCGGTGACGGAGCTCTTACCGGGGGGAACGACTGCCGCCTTGCTCGTGGAGTTCTACGCCGACGATCCCGAAGACGGCCAGCGGCAGGTCGCGAACCTGCTCGCCGATCGCTGCCCGGCCGTCGAGCCGTCCGTCGACTCCGATCCGCCCGAGGAACGGACGGTGACCGGGGCCGACCCCGTCGCGTTCGACGCCCTCGAGGCCCACGACGAGCGCCGACGCGAACAGTTCTGGAAGCTCCGCAAGTCGGGCCTGCCGATCTTGCTCTCGCGGACGACCGACGAGAAACACGTCGCGTTCGTCGAAGACGTCGCGATTCCGCCCGAGAATCTGCGGGCGTACGTCGCCGACGTTCAGGAAATTCTCGAGGCGCACGACACCTACGCGAGTTTCTACGCCCACGCCGGTCCCGGCGTTCTCCACGTCCGCCCGCTCGTGAACACCAAGACCGGAGACGGCCTCGAGACGATGGAGTCGATCGCCGACGCCGTGACGGATCTCGCACTCGAGTACGACGGCTCGGTCTCCGGCGAGCACGGGGACGGCCGCGCTCGCACCCAGTGGAGTCGGAAGCGCTACGGCGAGGAACTCTGGGAGACCTTCCGCGACCTGAAGTCGGCGTTCGATCCGGACTGGCTCCTGAACCCCGGACAGGTCGTCTATCGCGAAGACGATCCGACCGACATGACCGAGGACCACCGGTTCGGTCCCGACTACGACTTCGACGCCGGGTTCGATCCCGTGCTGCGCTGGGAGACCGAACAGGGGTTCCAGGGGATGACCGAACTCTGTCACGGCTGTGGCGGCTGTCGCGGCGAGCAGTCGACCACTGGCGGCGTCATGTGTCCGACCTTCCGCGCCGAAGACGAGGAGATCCTCTCGACGCGCGGCCGGGCGAACATGCTCCGACAGGCGATGAGCGGCGACCTGCCCGACGACCCCACCGACGACGAGTTCGTTCGGGAAGTGCTGGACCTCTGTATCGGCTGTAAGGGCTGCAAACACGACTGCCCGAGCGGCGTCGACCTCGCGAAACTCAAAGCCGAGGTCTCCTACGCCCACCACCGGCGCCACGGCACCTCGCTCCGGGACCGCCTCTTTGCCGACTTCGAACACCTCGCCCGCCTCGGCTCCGCGACCGCCCCCGTCTCGAACTGGCTCTCGAGTCTCCCCGGCTCCGGGCTGATCGGCGAGAAAACCCTCGGAATCGCCAGCGAACGGGACCTCCCAACGTTCCACCGACGGACGTTCGCGAAGCGCGTCGCCGAGCGAGAACCGGCCGTCCCCGCCGCCGAGGCACCCCGACAGGCCATCTTCGTCCCCGACATCTACACCAACCACGAGTATCCCGGCGCCGGCGAGGCCGCACTCGAGGTACTCGAGGCCGCGGGCGTCCACGTCGAGGTCGCAGCCCCTCGCGACCTGGGGCGACCGGCGTTCTCGAAGGGACTGCTCGAGGACGCCGCCGAACGGGCCCGTGACGCCATCGAGACGTTCGTTCCCCGCGTCGACGACGGCTGGGACCTGCTCGTGCTCGAGCCCTCCGACGCGGTGATGGTCCAGGCCGACTACCTGGACCTGTACGCCGGCGAGGCCGTCGAGACGGTCGCCGCGAACACCTACGGCGTCTGTGAGTACCTCGACCGGTTCGACCTCGACGAGGGGATCGACTTCGACGCGTCCGACGAGCACCTCACCTACCACGGCCACTGCCACCAGAAGGCCCACGCGAGAGATCACCACGCCGTCGGCGTCCTCCGGCGGGCCGGCTACGCCGTCGACCCGCTGGACTCGACGTGCTGTGGGATGGCCGGCTCCTTCGGCTACGAGGCCGAACACTACTCGATGAGCCGCGCCATCGGCGAGGTCCTCTACGAACAGGTCGCAGACAGTCCCGGTGACCGCGTCGTCGCCCCCGGTTCCTCCTGTCGAACGCAACTCGGGGATCGACCCGGTGCGAGCGGGGAGCCACCGACCCCCGTCGAAGTCCTCGCCGAGGCCCTTCCCCCGCGGTAATCGACCGGCGGCGGTCCCCCCGCAGGAGGCGGGCGGGCCGCACGTTCGGTGGATCGCTGCCCACAGGTAGTGGCTCCGTCACCGCGTCGGTCGAGAACCGGATCGATCACAAGAGATTTGCCACCCGAGCGTCCTGCTTCCGGCAGACCATCCATGCCCGCGAGCGACCCGGACTCGAGCCCGACCAGACGACGCCTGTTACGTCGGACGAGTCTCGCCGCCGTCGCGACGGCCACCGGTAGCCTCGCCGGCTGTCTCGCCCGTGGCGACGGCAGAGCGACGTCCTGCAACGGGCACGCGATCGAACCCGGCGCCGACCTCTCTGGTGTGGACCTCTCCGGCTGTGACCTCGCGTACGCCGATCTCTCTGGCGCAACCCTGTCTGGAGCCGACCTCACCGGCACCGACCTGTTTCTCGCCGACCTCGAGGACGCAGACCTCAGCAACGCCGATCTCACCGACGCAGCGATGCTCTCGAGGTCCCTTCGATCCGCATCCTCCGTTCGCGGCGCGACGCTCGAGGGGGCGTCGTTCCCCGGGGTCGACCTCTCCGGCCTGGATCTCCGCGGCGTAACGGTTCGGGAGGCCGACCTCGCCGAGGTCGACTTCTCCGGGACCGACCTCTCGGAGGCCGACCTCACCGACGCCGACCTCGCCGACGCCGCGTTCGACGACGCCGATCTCACCGACGCCGACCTGCAGGGGGCGACGCTCGAGGGGGCGTCGTTCGACGGTGTGGTCCTGACCGGGGCCGTCGTCGGGAGCGTCGACCTCTCCGGGGAGGACCTCTCCGGAACCGATCTCTCCGGGACCGACCTCACCGGCGCTGATCTGTCGGGAGCAGACCTCTCGGAGACCACCCTCGAGCGGGCGACGCTCGTCGACGCCGACCTCCGGACGGTCGACCTGACCGGCGCGACGCTCCGCGAGGCGAACCTCGAGGGGGCGAGACTCCAGAGCGCGCGCTTGCGGGACGTCGATCTCGAGGGGGCGACCTGGCACGACGGTGGGCCGGCCCCGGGGACCTGACGGCGCGCCGTCTCCGAGATGGCGGCAACGACTGGACAGAACGGGATCCTTTTGCGGGCGGCTCTCGAGTCGCCAGCAATGACAGACGACTCGCAGACCGGAGACGAGTGGCCGGTGAAACGACTCATGACCGAGGTCGTCGGCTCGGGACACAAGTCCGCCGAAGACATGACCCGCGAACAGGCTCGTGAGGCGCTCGAGCGCATCTTCGCGGGCGATCCCGACGAGACGACCCTCGGTGCGTTCTGGCTGGCAAACCGCTGGAAACGAAACACGCCCGAGGAACTGGGTGCCTACGTCGACGTCATGCGCGAGCAGTCGGTGATAACCGCCGAACCCGGCGTCGACCCCGTCGACTGCGGGGCCAACTACGACGGGAAACACACCACCGCGTTGCTGGGCGTCGCCGCCGGCGTCGTCGCTGCCGCCGCTGGCACACCTGTCGTCGTCCACTCCGGCGATCGGGTTCCGACCCAGAAGGCAACGGCGTACAAACACGTCCTCGACGCCCTCGACGTTCGCACCGAACTCGAGCCAGCCGAGAGCGCCGAGATGGTCGACCAGACCGGCTTTGGCTTCTACTACCAGCCGGCGTTCAACCCTGCGGT